>JAZRQX010000014.1:0-112191 GCA_045650235.1 Alistipes sp.
ATTACGAAACAATGACTATGGACTATCAATTTACACAGAAATTTGTCGCATAAAACTATGAAGAAAGAGAAAGTCGACATACTTGAAGGTAACATCCCGAAGGATATTATGGATGCATTACTTCGTGACCACACTACCCAGCGCAATATATTTTGGGCGACCAAAGATTATGAGCAATGGGGAGATGGTTATGCCGAGTCTGATGAGATTACATACGAGAAAGTTTGCGACAACAATAAGATTATACCTCGTGTCTTGAAGGATAGGCTTCAGCAGACTGCTCGTTCGAGAGATATGGCAGAGGTATTTACTCCGTCTTGGGTATGCAATGCTCAGAATAATCTGATTGACAATGCATGGTTTGGACGCGAGGGTGTGTTCAACGTTGAAGTTGAAGAGAATGGCGTACATTCATGGATTCCAACCGCTGAGTCTATTGTGTTCCCAGAGGGCAAAACTTGGAAAGACTATGTAAGAGAGAACCGTATGGAGATAACATGTGGTGAGGCTCCGTATATTACCAGCCGTTACGATGCGACCACTGGCGAACTAATCCCCGTTGAAAAACGCATAGGACTTCTTGATCGAAAGTTGCGTGTAATTAATGAGAATGTCCATACATCTGGTGAGTGGCTGACTGTAGCGCAAGAAGCCTATAAGAGCATATATGGCTTTGAGTGGCAGGGCGACAACCTACTGCTTGCACGAGAGGCTATGCTGTACACTTTCATTGAAAATTACGAATTAAAGTTCGGGAAACGCCCGTTAGCTGCATCTATTAAATGTATAGCCAAGATTATTTCGTGGAATGTTTGGCAGATGGATGGCTTGAAAGGCATAGTTCCTAACAGTTGTCGAATAGAACAAACTTTATCACAAGATTTGTTTGGAGGTTCCACAACCCATGAAAAGATATGTGAAGGATGCGCCAAAGGTGATATACATAGGCATAACGGAATTTATTGTGAAATCATGGATTGGTCAGCGGGGAAGGCTATAAAATTTGTTTCTCTATTAAACAAGTAGGTTTTATGGAAGTTAGTAAATTAAAAACGAGTTTGAATACTGCTGTATTAGAGAATTTGATAATAGGAAGAGTATATCCTCATATCTATGCCTTCTCTACTAATACAGTGCCTAAATACTGGAAGGTCGGAGATACGGTCCGCCCTGTTAAAATACGTCTATCTGAATGGCGTAAACATTACCAAGACCTTACGCAAGAATACAGTCGTGCAGCCAAAGTAGGTGATAAATTCTTCAGAGACTATGCTATTCATGGTTATTTAGAGCGAGAATTGGGCAAAGAACGTTTACAAAGGGAAGATATGCCTGCTGGTTTGTATTACTCTAATGAATTTTTCAAAGATATAAATGTTGATAATCTTGAAGATGCTTTTAGGCATATAGAACAAGATGTAAAACAAGGAGGAGGTATATATCAACTATATAACGAGCAACATCTACCCGAAATTCCTCATTACGAGCGAGACACTGAGCCATATAATCTACGTCCCAATCAAGAAAAAGCCGTTGAAGCTTTTTTGGAGGCAAAAGATAAGGGTCGTACAAATTTGCTGATGTATGCAGTAATGCGATTTGGTAAATCTTTTACTTCAATGTGTTGTGCTAATGCAATGGATGCCCAAATAGTGGTAATTGTATCAGGAAAGGCTGATGTGAAGGAGGAGTGGAAGAAGACTGTTGAGAAGATCGCCAACTTTGATGGTTTTGTATTTCTTGATGGAGGACAGCTGTCAAGAGATGAGAATATAATCAAATCTAACATTGAGAGTGGTAAAAAAGTTGCTATTTTCCTGACATTACAAGACCTACAGGGAGAGGAAATAAAGGAGAAGCATAAAGAAGTATTTGATAGTCAAATAGACCTACTCATTGTTGATGAGACGCATTATGGTGCAAGAGCAGCAGAATATGGTAAAGTGCTACAAAATGCAGGATTGACTAAGGCTCAAATCAAAAATGAGTTAAAACAAAATGATATAGAATCTGTAGAAGATATTGACAAAGAGGTTCAAAAGTGCCTCAAAGCGAGGATTACTCTTCATTTGTCAGGTACTCCATATCGTATCTTGATGAGTAGTGAATTTTCAGAAGATGATATTGTTTCATTCTGTCAATTCACAGATATTATTGATGAGTCAGACAAGTGGATAGACGACAACAATAAAAAAGAGAAACCCGAAGATGAGTGGGAGAATCCATATTATGGATTCCCTCAAATGATTCGTTTTGCCTTTACTCCAAATGAATCATCCCTACAAAAGATAAAACAACTTAAAGAGTGGGGTAAAACAGCGACTCTTTCAGCGTTGCTTAGACCTCAATCAATAGAGAAAGACGCTGCTGGTAACTACAAGAAATTTGAGAATGAATCAGAGGTTTGTGATTTATTAAGAGCTATTGATGGTTCTCAAGAGGATGAAAATATCTTCTCATTCTTGAATTACGATAAGATTAAGGAGGGTGAGATGTGCCATCATATGGTATTTGTATTACCATATCGTGCCTCTTGTGATGCAATGCAGGAGTTGATAACAAAAAATTCTGACAAGTTTGACAATCTATCTCAATATGAGATTATCAATATAGCAGGAGTTGATAGTAATACATTATATCCATCAGTAGAGACCATTAAATCTAAAATTAAACGATATGAAAGTGAGGGTAAAAAGACTGTTACTCTTACAGTCAATCGTATGTTAACAGGAAATACTGTCGAGGAGTGGGATACTATGATATTCCTGAAGGATACGGCATCTCCTCAAGAGTATGACCAAGCTATTTTCCGTTTGCAGAATCAATATGTTGTTACATACGAGGATGCAGAAGGCAAAACTATTAAATATAACAAGAAGCCTCAAACTCTATTAGTGGATTTTGATGTGGATAGGTTATTCCGTTTGCAGGAGCTAAAATCTCAATTCTATAATGCAAATACAGATGCTGATGGTAATGAGAAATTAGAAGCTCGCCTTAATAGAGAGTTGGAAATATCTCCAATTATATGTTTGAATAAAGATAAACTCCATCAGGTAACAAGTGCCAATATTATGGATGCTGTGCGTGAATATTCGCAGAGCAGAAGTGTTATGGATGAGGCTACAGATATTCCTGTAGATGATAATATCTTGGCTGACGATGAGATTCTTTCTATTATCAAAGACCTTGTTCCTATTGATTCTAAGAAGGGTATTACATTCAAACCAACAGAAGAAGATGAAGATGATATAGATACTGACGATGGAGGTAACACGGACTCTGATGGAGGCGATAATCCAGATGGTTCTGGCGGTTCACAGGGTGGAGATAGCACAGAGGCTCAACCTACACAAGAAGAAGCAAAAGAGTTGGCTAAAAAGCTGCAAACATACTATCTCCAAATCTTGTTCTTTGCATTCTTAACTGAATCCAAAGTTGATAACTTAAGAGATATTATAGATGTATTGTCAGCCACTGATGACAATAAACGTATTGCAAGAAATTTAGGACTCGATAGAGATAAATTAGATGCACTGCATAGTAAGTGCTCTCACTTTATCCATAGCAAACTTGATTATAAGATTAAAAATATCAATAATCTTATTAGCGATGCGTCAATGGTGCCTATCAAACGAGCAGAAGTTGCCTTAACTCAGTTTGGTAGAATGTCCGATTCTGAGATTGTGACTCCAAAGAACATTGCAAAAGATATGATTGATATGTTGCCTGATATGGATAATATTGAGGAGGTAAAGTTCTTGGATATTGCATCAAAGCAGGGTGAATTTGCTTATGCTATCTATAATAGATTTGCAACTGTCAATGAGGCTGTTAAGAATAATATATACTCATTGCCAACATCTAAACTTTGCTATGAGTTTACTCGCAAGATATACAAGTTGTTGGGGATGCCCGTAGAAAATATCATAGAAGGTTTTACAACCTATGATTTGATTGTAGAAAATAACGAAGATAAAATAGAGAGACTGAACGATATGAAATTTGATGTTATAGTTGGAAATCCTCCATATCAGAAAAGTAATGGCGGAGGACTTAATAGAAGCAGTGGTACAGCCATATATGATGACTTTGTTTCTGTTGCAAAGTCATTATCACCACGTTTTATAAATATGATTATGCCGTCAAGATGGTTTGGTGTTCAAGGTGGCAAATTAGAGACTTTTCGAAATACTATGCTTGAAGATAAGCATATCTCTATTTTGCACGACTATAATAACGCAGAAGATTGTTTTGGTAAAAGTGTTGAATTGAAAGGTGGAGTATGCTATTTTCTAAGGGATACTGAGTACAATGGAGATTGCAATGTAAATATCCATAGTGGTAGTGAAGTCATATCAGAGACAAGAACCTTAAAAAATCAATTCACCGAGGTTTATGTTAGGTATCAAAAGTATTTAGATATTCTCCAAAAGGTGCAAACTGCAGAAGAAAGCAGTTTCTCTACTATGGTAAGTCCCAATGACCCGTTTGGATTTGATACTCGAATAGAGGGTACTATGCGCCGTGTAAAGGTAAAACCATCTTTGAAACCTTTTAAGACAGGAGTGGAATTTTATTATCACGGATGGAGGACAAGAGGAGTTGGTTATGTAGAAAGAGATTCTGTAAAGCGCAATAAAGAATGGATTGATAAAGTGAAAATTCTGATTCCTAAAGCGTGGGGTGTAGGAAATGTCTCAAAAGATTCTTTATCCCCATTTATAGTTAGCAATCCATCTTGTTGTTACGAAACATATCTTGTGGTTGGTACATTTGAAAATACCTCAGAAGCAAATAATGCGATGAAGTATATTCAAACAAAGTTTTTCCACTTATTAGTTGCAGTATTGAAGAATACACAAAATGCAATGCAAGGAGCATATAAATATGTTCCTCTTCAGGATTTTACCTCTGAATCAGATATTGATTGGAGCAAATCCATTGCGGATATAGATAAACAACTATACGCTAAATATGGTTTAACTGCAGAGGAAATAGCCTTCATTGAATCCAAAGTTAAATCAATGGAGTAAAATGAGAAAGACTATATATACATTGCAAGGTGAATACCCTGGAACAAAACTTAGAGGAGAAGAGAAGTATAAAAAGTTATATCACTACACTTCTTTCGACAGTTTTGTGAGAATATGGTTGTCAAAAACATTGAAATTCAGCCCTCTGCCAAATGTAAATGATATTCAAGAGGCGGAATCTTCATTCTCTGCATACAACATCAATTGGTTACCTGTTTTAGCAGCATATAAGGATGTCCGCTTATCATATAAACAGATAAGCTTTACAATGGACTACGATTCTTATTTTAAGGGTTGTATGTCTCCAATGATGTGGGGATTATATGCAGACAAACGCAAGGGTGTATGTATAGAGCTTGATTTTAAGAAATTGCAACTCACGGAGAATTGTATTGCTCATCCCATAATGTATAAGAAGATTCTAAGAAAGAATCAGAAGATAGACCCTAATGTTCAAACAAAGAAACAAGTACGAGACTATATTAAGAAAAACAAACTTGATATATTTTTTACAAAACATAAGTGTTGGGAGGGGGAGAATGAATATCGCATTGTGAGTGACAAAGATGACTTTTTGAATATTCAAGATGCGATTAGTGCTGTATATTTAACCTCGTGTTGTAGTACAGAATGTTTATTGGTAGAGAAAATGGTAAATGGGGCTGTCCCTGTTAAATATCTTAAATATTTTGCTACCATAGATAATATGGCACTTCCTGCATTATTTGATACACAATCAAGTCGAGAGGAAAATGAACGAGCAATGAGTAACCCTGATAATGCCTTGCTTCAATGGGGAAATAAAATAGATGATTTTTACTCCCAACATAGAGAAGATGAGGATTTCCCGTTATATTTGAAGATATTATAAAGAATCAGTAGAATAATTGTAGGATTGATAAAATGTAATACTATGATAACACGAGAAGAGTTGTTAGATTTGCTGAAGAGCACAGAGACTTATCGTGTTGAGAAAACAATCTCAACTACCAATATGGATAAGTTTTGCGAGGCTATATGTGCTTTTGCCAATGATATGCCTAATAGCAAGAAGAAGGGCTATTTGCTTATTGGGGTAAATGACGATGGTAGTCGTTGTGGCTTGAAGGCAACAGATGAGCTGCTACTGAAACTATCAGCAATTCGCACCGATGGTAACATCCTCCCTCTGCCCGTTATGTCGGTTGATTTCATCTCGTTTGAGGATGGCGATGTGATTGTTGTGGAGGTTGTGCCATCTATCCTGCCACCTGTTCGTTATCGTGGTCGTACTTTTATCCGCATCAGTGCCCGTAAGGATATTGCAACTCGTGAGGAAGAGGATATTTTGGTGGAGCGCAGAAGTGCTAACTTCCCAACTTTTGACACTACACCTTGCCCCGAAGCCACTCTTGAAGATATAGATACGGAGTTAATCACCCGTACCTACTTACCCCGTGCCATCAACCCCGAAGTGTTGGTGCAGGATACCCGTAGCCTTAAGGAGCAGTTGGCAGCACTCCGTTTGTATGACCTCAGGACTGACCATCCAACCAATGCTGCAATCATCCTGTTTGGTAAGAGACCTGAATATTTCCTGCTTGGAAACTATATTCAGTTTGTGCGCTTTAAGGGCGTGGATAATGCAGCTGACATCACCAATCAGTTTGAGTTCAAGGGGTCATTGGCTACCGTACTCCCAAAGTTGGATACATTCATTGAGACCTCACTCATCGAGAGTCGCCCTGTGGCTGTTTCAGCCTTGAAGGAGGAGAATAAATACAACTATCCTCTGTGGGCTGTTCGTGAGTTGATGATGAACGCAGTAATGCACCGAGACTACAAAACACATACACCCACAAAGTTGTACCAATATGCAGACCACTTGGAGATTACCAATGCAGGAGGTTTGTATGGTAATGCTCGTCCTGAGAATTTCCCCAATGTGAATGACTATCGCAACCCCATCGTGGCTGAGGCACTCAAGACTATGGGCTATGTGAATATGTTTAATCGTGGTGTAGCCCGTGTGCAGACCCTGCTTGAAGAGAATGGTAATGGTCGTGCCAACTTTGTGATTGATAGAATCACCACATTTGGAGTAAATATCAAGGATGCTTCACTCAATGATGTGGTTGAAGGGGAGATTGATACTAAAACTATGACAAAGACTATGACTAAAACTATGACAAAGACTACAACAAAGATAGTTGAAGTTATAGCTGAAAAATCTGATATTACTCGTCAGGAACTCGCTGAGATGTTCGGACTATCTCTGCGTGGAGTTGATTGGCATTTAACCAAACTCAAGAAGGAAGGCTCTATCAAGCGTGAGGGCAGCAGTCGAAACGGCAAATGGGTAGTGATTAAGAAATAAAGATGGGGTGAAACGCATAGCCTACGAACTGTATGATGCGAATTTATCAATTTGTGAAAATGCTCAAAGACTTGGGTGTTCGGAGGCTGCATTGCGTAAATATCTAAAGAACAAAGGTGCAGATAGAAGGTATGATGCGTACTATGTAAGATGGAGGAGAATTAAAGATTATTTTGATTTGAATCCATCTGCAACATTGGTACAAGCTCATCAAGAATTAGGTTATTCGCCACATACAATTCGTAAGTATAAATCCATATCAGAACAGGAACTTGAGAAGGCATTTCGTGATACGATTAAAGTATCACATTTTGACATAAGAAATAAGAATAGCATCAAGTCTATATCCTATGACCAAACTGAGATTTTGGCTTGGATAATGAGGCTTTACAACAACAGGCAACCTTTCGATTGTGATTTGACTGCCTCAAAATGTATCTTTTGGAAGTCTCTGCCCAAACCTAAGTACCTCTACGATGTATGCCCACAGATTGATGGTATAAAACATCTCTCCGAAGCAGATAAGCTCAATGACTGCATTTTCAACTCTGTTGTATTTGATTTACCTTTCTTGGTGTCAAAGGGAGCAATGAGCAAAATCAAGGAGAGATTCACCTACTTTGAAAGTGTTGATGAGATATACAGAGCCAATAACGAGATGCTTGAACGCTCTTATAGACTCTTGAAGGAGCAAGGTTTGTTGGTTGTTAAGACAATGGATATTTGTCACGGCAATAAACAGGTATGGATTTCTGATTTTGTAATCAAGAAGGCAGAAGAGCTGGGATTTGAATTGATTGAAAAATTTATCCTACTATCAAATCTGCGATTATTTGCCCGTACCCGACAGCAAAAAGTTGCAAGGAAGTATCATTCATACTTCTTTGTTTTTGTTAAGAAGCGATAATAACTTAGAAGTGCACATAAAAAATTGCAAAAGAATATACAACTCATTATATAACAAATTGACGTACCAAAAATAGGTTGAATTTCTTGAAATAACTAATTGTGGAATTAGGTAAAATGGCAGCTAAAACATTCAAAATATACACTATTGAAGGTATTGATTTCGATGCCGTGATTGCCAAGTATCGCCAACTATGCGAAGAGGGTGAAAAGGAAATAGATGCCAATAGCATCAGTGTCTATGGTAATGTTGAACCGAAATATACTCAGGTAAGAAAGCCACGCAAGCCGTTGAATGATGATACCCGCATCCTCAACAAAGCCATATATCTTGTTCATACGATTGCATATCGACAAGCAACCAACCGAGAGGAAAATGTTGAAGGAGCAAGTATTCAGTATGCCATTTTACAGAGAACCATCGGTGAGGATGTCTATGAACTGCTAAGGTCGCTACAACAATTAGGCTATATTGAAATAGATGGTAAATATATTGTAGGCACATCCTCAAAGCACTACAAAGTCTTGGACAATATAACCACAACCCACTGCTCCAACCATACTATCAAGAAGTATATAAACAAAACGAAAGAGTTGTTAAAAGATGCTGTTCTGAAGCGTATGACAACACCTGAGTTTAGAGCTGAGTATGGAGATTTCTTTGCTGAGACATACATCAAGAACCTCAATAAGTTTAAGATTAAGGATGAAAATGGTTTCAATAAGTACATCAATGAGCAAATAGCCATACAACCGACAAAAGAATCTTACTATAATTTTATTAAAGAGTCTTTTAAGAATGATTTTAAGATATTCTCAATAGATTATAATAATAGAATATATCATATTCTTACTTCATTAGAAAGAGAGTTAAAACAATTTATAAATATAAAATATTCCATAGATTGTAAAAATAGTCATCCTTTATTGTTTAATTATTTTATATTTAATTCTAAAGGTATTTCTATTGAATTATCTTATTTAATTTCTTCTATTTTATTTAATATAGATTATTCATTTATCTATTCTATATCTAATAACCATTATGATATTGAAAAACTATGTAATATATTGATAAATAATAATATAGAAAAATCAATTATTGCAAAGTTTACTCCTGATGAGTTGTTATATATATACAAAACCACCAAAGGACTCTTTTGGGATGACATCTTGACCGAGCATCAAGGAGAGGGTTATGACCGTGCAGAGATAAAACAGAAGATGTTTGCAGAGGTATTTTACTCTAAGACTCCAAAGATTGCTTGGAAAGAGTTTGCAAAAGAGTTTAAGGCACAATACCCCAATGTATATGGTCTTATTGAAAGATGGAAAGAACCATTGAAACACGATGACTTGAAGAATTGCTTACTTGCACGAAACAAGGCGGTTCTGTTAGATGGTAAAGCATACACGAAAGACCAAGAGACAGCACTGCCCAATATTATGATGGACTTAGAATCTGAGATATTCCGTGAGGTGCTTAAATCTCTATACAGAAAGCGTATTCCTGCCGTACACATCCACGATGCCGTTGTGATTCCTGATACCCGTGCTCAGGTAGATGTAGAAAAGGTTGAATCGGTGATGCGTGATGTGTATATGAAATTTGGATTACACCCAACATTCTCGGTTGATACCTACTAACAACAATGCCCCGACTCCGTGTCGAGGCATTTTCGTCACATCCCACTATTGGTAGTATCCCCATTGTTCTGTTGCGGGATTTGCTGCCAATAATTTTCCAATCCTTTGCTGATGTTACTGCAATGCTGAAAGCTCTTTCTTCTGCCCTTTAAGGCTGTAGAGATTTTCTTCTTTGTGATGTCTGATAGACCTCTTTGTTTTCTTTTGTACTCCATATTTCTAAGTGTTTTACTATAAATAGTATAGAAAGTCCAAAAAGTATGGTAAGTCCGATATTTTATATGGAAAATTTTTACCCAAAAATTTCCACGCCCAACAGCATAAAGCCTTCCTACTAAACCTACGAGAGAAAAGTTGTCGTAAGTTCGTTAGGTTGTTTTGAATATGCCCGAATATGGGCGGTATGCGGTCATAAAATTTTAGGGAAATTACCTATATTTTCACCTTGATTTGTCGTTGCTGATATTTTATCGTATCTTTAAGAAAAATTTGAAATATGGAAGCAATTAAGGCACTATTGGGGGAACTAAGGAGGTGTGAGATTCTCAATGATTATAAAGAGGTGTTTTCGTACAATGGAATTACCCTTGAAGAGTCATCTGTGGCGTTTCAAAAACGATTGCATCGTTTCTATGAGGATGCTTTGGCTGAGATTCCGTTGCTCAGTCAGGATGCAAAAGATGGTTTTGCCAATATCATTGATAAGTATGCAGAATCACAGAGGCTCTTTGATGTTCCCGATGAATCTATCTTGGAATCTATGAATCGTGAGATAGAAGCGGGCAACACCAATGTAAGCCTTAGAACGGAGCGAGACTTTGTAAAGATGATTTGTGATTGTGTATCCTTACAGAAGTATTATCTTAATGAGTTTGCTGATGCTATTGGTTATACTCCAACAGAGCAGGAGAGTGAACAACCATCAATCATAGTTGATGATGAACCCATAACTGATGAAGATGCTAATCAAGAATGGGTATATGGCTACAAAGGTATAATGTCTGCTTTCAAGTGGGGAAGAAACAAGGTCGCAAAATTCTTAAAAGATTCCTACTATGCAGAGGCGATTGTTCAAGAGCATAAAAAGATTGCACTGAATGTGCCCAAAGCACGAGAATTGATGCAAAAAAAGGAGCAAGAAAGGAAAAATCCTAAGAGGAGAAGATGTTGAAAATGCAAAAAGTGGCTAAGAAAATGGCTAAGAAATGAGAAAGGCGCTGATAAACAGCGCCTTTTGTAGTGGATAGGGGATTCGAACCCCTATGTCATGCGTGAGAGGCATGTATCCTAGCCCTTAGATGAATCCACCGTTGTTTTTGATGATGCAAATATACGGCAAAAATCGGACTCTGCAAATTTTTCGGCAAAAAAAAGTGAAAAAAATTACATTTTCGGCAGAAAACACGGTTTAACCATAGAATTAATGCTCCATTCGGCCGATATTTTACTAAATTTGTGGTAATCGGCCGTACAAAACTCACAGACCACTAATCTGACTATAATATGAAAAGAAAGGATTTCATCTACCAAACAGCCATTGGCTTGGCTGCCCTAACTGTCGGAGCAAGTTGCTCACAGCAGAAAAAAGTCAGTATCCCCAAATGCAACCCTCAAACTGCAAATGCCCCGATAGGCGACATCCGCTCGTTACTGCTCCACCTGGGACGCAATATGTGGTGCGACTACCCCAGCGTGCTTATGGGCGAGACATACATCGAGGGATCAAAAACCCTGGTGCGTAAACCCTTCACCAACATTGTCTGGACCGATGCGCAGTGGCGCGAGACGGTCGATTACGCAGCAAAGGCGGGCATCAATATGATTGTCATCGACCTGGGCGAGGGCCTATTCTACCCCAGCCACCCCGAGTTTGCCATCGAGGGCACGTGGAGCATCGAGAAGATGCGCGAGGAGATAGCCTATATGAACAGCTTGGGCATCGAGGCCATTCCGAAGCTGAACTTCTCGACCACGCACAACGGTTGGATGTGCGACTACACCCATATGGTATCGTCTGAACCCTACTATCGTATGTGCGAGGAGGTGATCAGCGACGTGGTGGAGATCTTTGGTCATCCCCGATTCTTCCACATCGGTATGGACGAGGAGCGAGCTCCCTTCCTCGAGGGTGAGCAGTCACACTACATCTGCGTGCGCAAGGGCGAGGTGTGGTGGCAGGACTTCCTGCACATTGTCCGCACGGTGGAGTCGCACGGCGCTCGAGTGTGGATGTGGAGCGACTACTGCTGGTGGAACGAGGACTTCTACGAGCGCTGCCCGAAGAGCGTGATTCAGCAGAACTGGTTCTACGACGAGAAGTACGGCGGTTTCGACATCGAGACCAACACCACGTCGAATGTCAGAATTCTGAAGGCCTACGTCAAGTTGGACGAGGCGGGCTTCGATCAGGTTCCCTGTGGCACCAACTGGGTGGGAGAGACTCGCCGCGAGCTGGGCGTAGGAGCCGACGATGTGATTGGCAAGCTGGTGCAGATGGGTCGCAAGACCATCTCTAAGGAGCATCTTATGGGCTTTATGATGGCTCCGTGGCAGTTGAATATGGACGATAAAGAGACATATCAGAAGGTACTGCGAGGCATCGACCTTATGGAGGAGGCGATGAAACAGTAGCGCGTCGGCATAAAGATATGGGGTTGCACTGAGTGAATCGGGCAGCCCCATTACTTATATATATAATAAAACTGCCCGACCGCAAAGGCCGGACAGTTTTTATTGTTTTCGAGTCGCGGAGGACTCTCTTTCCTACAACTCCTTCACGCGGATGTTGCGGTAGCGCAGACCCTCGCCGTGACCGAGAAGTCCGATGTGGCCCTTCTTGTTGAACAGGCCGGGGTGGTTGAGCTTATCAACCGTGTAGGGGTTCTTGTCGCTGCCGTCGGGAGCTACGTTGTGGCCGCGGGTGGCGGTGCGGATGTTGCCATCGACAATCACAACGCCATCAACCGTAACGGTGATGCGGTCGCCCTTGACGCGGATCTCCTCCTGGTGCCACTCGCCCAGCGGGCCCCACTTGATACGCTTGGCGGGGATGATACCGTAAACCGAGCCGTGTACCTGATACTCGCGCAGATTCTTATATATAGGTGAGTCGTGGTGCAGCACCTGAATCTCCATACCGTGGTAAGCAGCATCGACGCCCATCGGGGTGCGGATACCGATACCGTTGTTCACGCCATCGCGCTCGAAGCAGAACTCAAAGCGAAGAACGAAGTCCGAGTACTCCTTCTTGGTGTAGAGGTTACCCGTAGTGCCGTAAGCAGCCGTAACATACATCGAGCCGTTCACGGGCTGGTAAGCCTCCATATTGCCCGTCCAGGCATCCATATTCTGACCATCGAACAACATCACGAAACCCTCCTTCTGCTCCTCGGCAGAGAGGGTGGTGATGATAGACTTCGAGCCGAGATCCTTATTCTCGTTGATGAAGTTCTCGATATCCTTACGCTTGTAAACCGCATCGCCATCGTTCACCGTCGCTGCAACCTTCTCCAACAGAGCCTTAACCTCGGCTGAGTAGAACTCGGGGTGTTTGGTAGCGATCTCAAGAACGGTGTTGGCAGCAGCCTGAGCCGTTGCCTCGGCGTCCATATACTGAGCAGCGAGCATCATCGCGGGGAAGGTCTGCGTGGGTGAGAGAGCGCTCAGGGCGCGATTCTTCAGCGCGGTAGAGGGGTTGGTCTCCAACGCACGACGCAGATTCATATACTTCTGGTCGTTGTTCAAAGTGGTAGAAGCAGTGGTCAGAGCGATGTAGCGAGCTACGGCCTTATCCTTGAGCGCGGGGTTGTTTGCAGCCTCCAGCAGAGTGGGCAGAACGCTGTCGTCATTCAGAGCACACAAGCCCTCGAAAGCCGACTTCTGTGCATCGCCCGTTGATGACTTGTAACCCTCGACGATGGGAGCTACAGCCTCCTTCGCACCCGTAGCTGCGAGGATGGGATAGTAGATATGCTTCTTCGCGCCAGCCTTGGCCATACGCTCCTGAATCATTGCAGCCTGCTCGGCAGCCGGCTTGAGCTGGATAGCCTTCAGGATAGCATCGCCCATAGGCTTACCCTGCTCGAAAAGATTACACAGAGCCGAGAAGTTGGCCTCAACGGCGTTGGTCGTAAGGGCGGGGATAGCCGAATCGTCACCTCCGTTATCAACCCATACGAGCACCTTCGATGCTGCGGCGGGGATGCGGCGTGAGGTCAGCACCTGCTTCGAGATGGCACGCGCGTGAGAGTTGGTATCCATCACGCGAACCAGCTCCGAGCCAATCGAGCCGTTGAATGAGAGCAGACCTGCAACCAGAGCCTCATCAACAACCTTGTTATCCTTACCATTTACGGTGCGGTCGATAAGCGCCTTCAGCGCTACGTCGCCACCCATCTTCGATGCGGCAGCGATAGCGGCAACGGCTACATCATCGTTTGCCGAGGCAACATACGAAGCAACAGCCGAAACCTGCGATGCGGCGTGGTTAGCACCGAGCCAATTCAAAACATCAACCGTCTGCGAAGCGTCGGCCTTGTCGCTGAGCTGAGCGGCAACCGTTGCGTAGGTTGCATTGTTGGCAAACTGCTCGGCAACGCGCATAGCACCGTAGCGATACTCGTGGCAGTCGCCCTTGATAGCCTTAACAACCAGAGGCATAATAGCCTCGCCCTTGATCTGCGCCAACAGATCCAGACCTGCGATGCGCACGTTGGGCTTCTCGACCTTCAGCAGCTGCTTGGCAGCCTTCTCTACGACCTTCTCGTCGTGCTTGAGCAGGTGACCACCCAGCAGGTGGAGATATGCGCCATAGGCGTTGGTAGGCTCGTAGGTGTAGCCAGCCTCCTTGGCAGCGGCAGCCAGCACCTTAGCTGAGTCGTGGCCACCCCAAGCACCCAGAGCGGTGTAGATCTGAGTCTTGAGCTCGGGCGTTGCGCCATCCAGCCACTCGATGAGGATAGGCTCGCCATCGTGGAAGTGGCTCTTGTACGAAGCGATCTGCGCCAACAGCACCTTGCTGATACCGTTCTCGGCCTGCTCGGCCATCAGGTGCTCGACAGCGTGGTCGGTACCCTTAACCGATGCCAATGCGCGAGCGGCAAAGGGGGCCATATACTGATCCTTGAGATACTCGGCAAAGAAGTGAGCATCCTCGCCCGTAGCACAAATCTGCAGGGCGGTCATAAGGAAAGCCTTGTTGGGGTTGTTGGTGGTCTTGGCGATAGCGGCCTTCAGTCCTGCGCGAACACCATCGCGCTGTGCTGCGCCATCCTTCGAGACGTAAGATGCAACGCCATTTACGGCATACTCCACGGGCGAGTTGTTAACGCCCTCGGCCATAGGCTCCAGCATAAGTGCCAACATCTCGATACCCTCGGCACCCGTTGCAGCCAGCTCGGCCATCGTCTGATTATAAATCTCCTGAGTCTGTGCGGGCATCTGTGCCAACGCATCCGAGATGATGGTCGAGGTGGCACGGTTGCGCGCATCCTGTGCATTGACGGCCACCAGAGGCATCACCATCAATGCGAACAATATGAATAGTTTTTTCATCGTTTTCACTCTTTTTACGGGTTAATTAAAATGTCCAAGGTGCGCGCATCGGCTGGTCGATCAGGGCGTTAGCCGCGTCGTCGTTGATGAACTGCAACTTGACGGGATCGAACTCCAGTGTGCGGTTCAGGCGCAGAGCGCAGAGGCCCATATTCACGATCGTTGCCGAACGGAATCCGTTGATCTCGTTCAGAGCGAACTTCTCGCGCGAGTGGATACACTTGATGAAGTCGGTGTTCTGTGGCTCGGGATCGGGAAGCTCCGAGAGGATATCCATAATGTTGTGTGCGGGCTGACCGTTCAGCTCGCAACGGAAGCCCTGGTAGAGCTTACCCTTGGGACCCTCGATGTAGGGAGCGGTGGGATCGCCGTGCTGCTCGCCCTGCAGGATGATCTGGCAGCCATCCTCGTAGGTATAGACAATCTTGCGCCACGTTCCGATAGCATCCCAGTGCTGCTCGGGAGCATCGACCTCGACCTTCACGGGCGAGGTGCCATCCTTACCGAGGATATACTGCACGGGGTCGATATAGTGCTGTCCCATATCGCCCAGACCGCCACCATCGTAGTCCCAGTAACCACGGAAGGTCTGGTGGGTACGGTGCTCGTTGTAGGGCTTGTAGGGTGCGGGACCGAGCCAGAGGTCGTAGTCCAGATTCTTCGGGATGGGCTGCTCGACAAGATTCTCCTTACCTACCCAGAAGAACTTCCAGTTAAAGCCCGTATAGCCTGAGATGGTAACCTTCAAAGGCCAGCCCAGAAGACCGCTGTCAACCAGCTTCTTCAGCGGCTGCACGGTAGTACCCAGGCCGTAGAAGGTATCCTTGAAACGGAACCAAGTGTTAAGGCGGAAGATACGACCATTCTGACGTACGGCCTCCATCACGCGCTTACCCTCGCCGATGGTACGCGTCATAGGCTTCTCGCACCAGATATCCTTGCCGGCCTTGGCAGCCTCGACAGCCATCAGCGCGTGCCAATGGGGAGGAGTTGCGATGTGAACTACATCGACGTTGGGGTCGTTGATCAAATCGCGGTAGAGGTGGTAGCCCTTGACGGTCTGGCCCAGGCGCTCCTTCGAGAGGCGCACGCCCTTCTCCAAGTGGAGGTCGTCGACGTCGCACACAGCTACCAGACGGCACTTCTCGTCGCTTGAGAAGTGGTTCTCGCTGAATCCGATGCCACCCATACCGATGATACCCTTGGTCAATTGGTCGTTGGGAGCGATGTGTCCCTCACCTCCGAGTACACGGCGCGGAATGATGGTCAGCGCGGCCAGTCCACCCAGAGATTTTAGAAATTCTTTTCTGTTGATTGCCATAATTTGAGTATTTTATGTTAGTTGTTTCTTCTTGTGGTCTCTTTTTGGGAGAAATTTGTGCCGTAAAGTTAGGGGATAAATTCCGAACGGCAAAATTATTATACATAGTATAATGATTAAAGTTGATTATTGGGCATTTTGAATTTTGCATTTTTCCCGCAGAGTAGCTATCTTTGTTAGGTTAGGCGTGAAATACCGAAAAATATAAATAAAACCTATACAAAATGAAAGATCTATTTAGCGTAAAAGGAAAGGTTATCGTGATCACGGGAGCTACGGGCATTCTCGGATCGTCGATGGTTGAGCACTTTGCCGATGAGGGTGCGAGCGTGGTAATCTTGGGTCGCAACCGCGAGGCGGGCGAGCGTCTGGAGCGTGAGGCACGCGAGGCGGGTGGCGAGGCTATCTTCTTGGAGTGCAACGTATTGTGTAAGGAGTCGCTGGAGCGTTGCTACGAGGCTATTATGGAAAAGTACGGCCGCATCGACGTTCTGATCAACGGCGCGGGCGGCAATCAGGCGGCCGCCACCGTTCCGCCCGATAAGACCATCTTCGATCTGGACATCGAGGCTGTGCGCAGCGTTGTGGAGCTTAACCTCTTCGGTACGATTCTGCCCACGATGGTCTTCGTGAAGGCTATGGTTGAGCAGGGCGGCGGCTCGATTATCAACATCGCCTCGGAGGCGGCTCTGCGCCCCCTGACTCGCGTGGCGGGCTATGGCGTGGCGAAGGCGGCCGTGATAAACTGGACGAAGTATATGTGCGGCGAGCTGGCGATGAAGTTTGGCGAGGGTTTTCGCGTAAATGCCGTTGCGCCGGGCTTCCTGCTCACCAACCAGAACCGCGACCTGCTGACCAACCCCGATGGCTCGCTCACACCCCGTGCCGAGACCATCATCGCACACACTCCGTTCAAGCGCTTCGGCGAGCCCGAGGAGCTGCTCGGCACGTTGCAGTGGCTGGCTTCGGACGCATCGAAGTTCGTGACGGGCACGCTGACCGTTGTGGATGGCGGCTTTGACGCTTTCTCAATCTAAAGAGTGGAAGATTCCCATCGCCGAGCCTTATGGCTCGTCGGGGAATGACGTGTTTACACGCATTCCACCAATTTTGAATTTTGAATTTTGAATTATGATATTGTGTACTCAATCTTGGCGTTGGTACGGGCCCTCGGACCCCGTCACGCTGAGCAACATACGTCAGGCAGGTGCTACCGACATCGTTCACGCCCTGCACCACATCCCCAATGGCGAGGTGTGGCCCGTGGAGGAGATTCGCTCTCGACAGCAGATGGTGGCCGAGGCGGGCCTTAGGTGGAGCGTCGTGGAGAGCGTTCCCGTTCACGAACACATCAAGACGCAGACGGGTGATTTCCAGCGATATATCGACAACTACAAGCAGTCGATTCGCAACCTTGCCGAGTGTGGCATCCACTGCATCACCTACAACTTTATGCCCGTGCTGGACTGGACTCGCACCGACCTTTCGTTCGAGGTGGAGGATGGCTCGCGCGCCCTGCGCTTCGAGCGTGCGGCATTCGTGGCCTTCGACCTCTTCATTCTCAAGCGCCCGGGTGCCGAGGCAGAGTATTCGGCCGAGGAGCAGGCCAAGGCGAAGGCCCGTTATGACGAGATGACGGCCGAGGAGCGCGAGCGTCTGACGCGCAATATGATTGCCGGTCTGCCCGGCTCGGAGGAGAGTTTCACGGTCGAGCAGTTCCAGCAGGCGCTGGATCGCTACAAGGATATTGATGCCGAGCAGCTGCGCCAGAACCTGATCTACTTCCTCAGCGAGGTGTGCCCCGTAGCCGACGAATGTGGATCGGAGATGGTCATCCACCCCGACGATCCCCCCTACCCGATTCTGGGGCTGCCGCGCATAATGTCAACGGCCGAGGATTTCCGCCGCCTCATTGAGGCTGTGCCCAACCGCTCGAACGGATTGTGCCTCTGCACGGGTTCGTTTGGCGTGAGGGGCGACAACGACCTTCCGGCGATGATGCGCGAGTTTGGCGAGCGTGTGGGCTTCGTTCACCTGCGCTCGACACGCCGCGACGAGGAGGGTAACTTCCAGGAGGATAACCACTTGGAGGGCGACGTGCCGATGTGGGATGTGATGCACGCCCTGCTCGAGATTCAGCAGCGCTATGGCCGCTCGATACCGATGCGCCCCGACCACGGACACCAGATGTGCGACGATCTGGAGCGCCGCTCCAACCCCGGCTACTCGTGCTACGGACGTATGCGCGGTCTGGCCGAGCTGCGCGGTCTGGAGCTGGGTATTGCCCGCGCGCTGTTTGCCGAGGAGAAGAAATAGCGTATAGATTAGGCAGTTTCGCACATTTTATATATTTTTGCCCGCACGAAAACTAATAACACAAACTTATGATAAAGAAAATCTTTGTAGGCGCGCTGATGTGCCTCTCGTTCCTCACGGCACAGGCCGATGAGGGTATGTGGTTGCCGAGTCTGATCGGCTCACGCATCAAGGATATGCGCAGCAAGGGCTTCAAGCTCACCGCTGAGGATATCTATTCGGTAAACAAGGCATCTCTGAAGGATGCCGTTGTGCAGTTCGGTGGCGGCTGTACGGGCGAGTTCCTCTCGGCTGAGGGATTGCTCCTGACGAACCACCACTGCGGCTACGGCTCTATCCAGAGCCTCTCGTCCGTAGAGCACGACTACCTCACGCACGGCTATTGGGCTCACGCCCGTGGCGAGGAGTTGCCCGTGCCGGGACTTACCGTCAGCCTTTTGGTTAAGATGGAGGAGGTTACCGACCGCATCGCCGCAGGCGAGAAGGCCGAGGATATCATCGCCGAGGCCGTAAAGGAGGGCAAGGGCTACCGCGCATCGGTCGAGCAGATGTACTACGGCAACCAGCAGTTCCTCTTCGTCTATCAGACCTACCGCGACGTTCGTCTGGTGGGTACGCCCCCCTCGTCGATCGGTAAGTTCGGTGGCGAGACCGACAACTGGATCTGGCCCCGCCATACGGGCGATTTCTCAATCTGGCGCGTATATGCCGACCAGAACAACGAGCCTGCCGCCTACTCGAAGGATAACAAGCCCTACCAGCCCAAGCGCCACTTCACCGTGTCGACCAAGGGTGTTGACGAGGGCGACTTCACGATGATCTACGGCTTCCCCGGCAACACGCAGGAGTACGTTATCTCGGATGCTGTGGAGTATGTGGCCGAGGTATCTGACCCGATGAAGATTGCGCTTCGCACGCAGCGTCTGGATATCATCGCTGCCGAGCAGGCCAAGAGCGCCGAGGTGCGCATCGCCTATGCTGCCATCTATTCGGGCATCGCCAACTCGTGGAAGAAGTGGCAGGGTGAGGTGCTGGGCCTCAACCGCTTGGGTACGGTTGCAAAGAAGCAGGCCTACGAGCGCGAGTTCGAGAAGTGGGCCGCCTCGAAGCCCGAGTACGCATCGCTGATGAGCGATATGCACAAGGCTTATGCGGAGGTTATTCCCGAGTACTATATGCGTGAGCTATTCACCGAGTCGATTGCCACGATCAACGCCTACACGTTTGCCCGTTCGCTCTACGCATCGGTTTTGCGTGCCGAGGCCGAGGGTAAGACTTTCGACGTGGAGACCGCTCACCAGAACTTCCTCAAGACCTACAACCAGACCATCGACCAGGCCATCGCACGCCGTATGGTTGATGAGTTCTGCCAGCGTGTAGCGCCCGAGCGTATGCCCGCCGACCTGAAGGCGCAGATCGCCTACTACGGCGGTGCGGAGAAGTATGTCGATGCGATGTTCCGCTCGAGCCGTCTGCTGGGCAAGGAGCCTATCACCGTGCAGGACGTTAGAGGCGATGCGCTGGTGGAGTTCGTGCGTATCTTCAACAAAATATATAACAATAGCCGCAACTACGCCTTCCGCAACCTGAGCAACGCTCCGCAGATCGAGCAGTACTATCGTCCCTATATGCGCGCACTCAGAGAGTGGGATAAGGAGCGTGCTTTCTACCCCGATGCAAACTTCACGTTGCGTGTAGCGTACGGTACGGTAGCGGGTTATGAGTATGCCGACGCGGAGTATCACCACCCCGTATCGACTATCGACGGCATTATGGCCAAGGACGATCCCAACGTATATGACTACAACATCCCGCAGGTGCTGCGCGACATCTACGCCACGAAGGATTACGGCCGCTGGGGCCAGAACCTCTACGGCAAGAAGTCGGTGGCTGTCTGCTTCCTCGCAACGAACCACACCTCGGGCGGTAACTCGGGCTCACCCGTAATCAACGGCAAGGGCGAGCTGATCGGTATCAACTTCGACCGCACGTGGCGTTCGACGATGAGCGATATGGAGTTCGATCCCTCGATCTGCCGCAACATCTCGGTGGATATTCGCTACGTTCTGTTCGTTATCGACCGCATCGGCGGAGCGTCATACCTCTTCGACGAGATGACTCTTAAGTAGGCTTCGGCTCGATAAATGATAATGAGAGGGTGCAGGCTTTCGGGTCGGCACCCTTTTATAAGTATAAACCATCGGAAAAATGCTTTCGTCAATTCTTTTCACCCACTCGGCTCTGCAGGCCGTAGTCGTGCTATGCTGCATCTGTGCCGTAGGTCTTATCTTGGGCAAGGTGCGCGTATGGGGCATATCGTTAGGCGTCACGTTCGTATTCTTCGCCGGCATCCTGGCAGGCCACGCGGGGCTGAGCATCGACTCGCAGATGATGCAATTTGCCCAGAACTTCGGTCTGGTGCTCTTTGTCTATTCGCTCGGTGTGCAGGTCGGCCCCGGCTTTATGAGTGCCTTCCGCTCGGGAGGGGTGAAGCTCAATCTGCTGGGACTCGCGGTCATCTTTCTCGGCACGGCGATGGCACTGGCGATGAGTTTTACATTCGATGTGCCGCTCGACGAGATGGTGGGTGTGCTGTGCGGCGCTACGACCAACACCCCTGCGCTCGGAGCCTCGCAGCAGACACTCGAGCAGATGGGACTCCCCTCGTCGGCTCCGGCGCTGAGTTGCGCGGTGAGCTATCCGCTCGGTGTGGTGGGCGTGATTCTGGCCATCATCCTTATGCGACGAGTATGGGTGCGCGAGCAGGATCTCGCCGGCCCGAACGAGGAGCACGTCGGCAACACCTTTCTGGCGACGCTGCAGGTCGAGAATCCGGGCATCTTTGGCCGCGACCTGCACTCGGTGGCTGAGCTGAGCCACGTCCCATTCGTGATCTCGCGTATGTGGCGCGAAGGCAAGGTGATCCTGCCCTCGAACACCACCCGCCTGGAGATGGGCGACCGCGTGCTGGTGGTGGCATCACGCAAGGATATGGATACGCTCGAGGCCCTGATCGGCCGCCGCGAGAGCATTGACTGGAACAGCGACAATGTCGATTGGAACGCTCTGGACAGCCAGCTCATCTCACGTCGTATCATCATCACGCGCCCCGAAATCAATGGCCGCAAGCTCGGCTCGCTGCGTCTGCGCAACAGCTACGGAATCAACATCAGCCGCATCTACCGCAGCGACATCTCGCTTTTGGCCACGCCCGACCTGACGCTTCAGATGGGCGACTGCGTGGTGGTGGTAGGAGGCGAGCGTGCCGTGATGAAGGTTGAGCGTGTGCTGGGCAACGCCGAGCGGGAGCTCAATGAGCCAAATCTCACCTCTATATTTATAGGTATCGTCCTCGGACTCGTGCTGGGTTCGGTGCCTCTGTCGTTGCCAGGTGTGTCGCTACCCGTGAAGCTGGGCTTGGCGGGAGGCCCCATAATCGTGGGAATCTTGATCGGCACCTACGGCCCGCGACTCAGACTGATTACCTACTCCACACGAAGTGCCAACCTGATGCTTCGAGCCTTCGGACTATCGCTCTACCTGGCCTGTCTGGGCCTGAGCTCGGGTGCGGAGTTCTTCGCCACGGCATTCAGCCCAACGGGAGCGCTGTGGGTTGGACTTGGATTTGTGCTGACGGTGGTGCCCGTCGTGGCTGTCGGATGGGCGGCGATGCGATGGGCGGGAGTCGATTTCGGCTCGACGTGCGGTGTGCTGTGCGGCTCGATGGCCAATCCGATGGCGCTGAACTACGCCAACGAGAGCATCGATGGCGAGCACGCTTCGGTGGGATATGCGACGGTGTACCCGCTGTCGATGTTTGTGCGAGTGGTGGTGGCGCAGTTGGTTGTGATGCTCTTTATGTAGCGATTTTGGCGGCTGCGACACCGCTAAAGAGGAATAAAAAGGGTAAAAAAGAATATTTTCGGCAAAAAATTTTGCAGATAATAAAAATGTACCTATATTTGCACACCTTTTCGGCGGAGCGCTTCCGCCAAAGATGAAGAGGCCCAGGTGGTGAAATTGGTAGACACGCTACTTTGAGGGGGTAGTGAGCATTAGCTCGTGCAAGTTCGAGTCTTGTCCTGGGCACCAGAAAACGCGTTAGATGAAAGTCTGACGCGTTTTTGTTTTAGTCGGGGTCACACTTGAGATTCTCTCTCGGTATTCACTCTCGGCCAAGCAACAAAAAAGGCTGTCCAACAAAACTTGTTAGACAGCCCTTTTGATATTTACTTACAAGGATTACTTCGACTGCGTGGCGCGCTTGCCCGAAGCGTCGAAGTGGTTGTAGATGACTACCTCGCGGTCGCGGCGAACGCTCATCGTCGGGAACCACATATCCTCAACCGTAAGACCGCACTTCTCGACAGCCTCGAGGCTATACTCCAGACGGCCGAAGTTGGCATCGACGTTGTTCGTACCGAAGGTGAACTTAATGCCGCGCTCCTTGGCCTTGCGGATAATATCGAGGCTGGGGATCTTATAGCGGGCGCTGATCTCGAGGGCGATATTGTGCTTCTGCAATACGTCAAGCACCTTATCGACGCGCTCCTCGGTCCAATACTTATCGTAGTCGAGGTTCATATCATCGGGGATATAGGTCGCGTTGGCGAAGATGTCGGCGGGCTCGTAAGAGAGGATCTTGACGGTCTCGTCAACGATACGATCCATATACTGCTCCATCGTGATGCCGCCGTCGCGGATAACCTCCTCGGCACGGTAGATGCGCGAGTTACGGCCCTTATGGTCGATGATGGTCATAGCGTCGGTAAAGAGGTAGTCGAAGATACCCAAAGCCTCCTGCGAGAAGGTCTGCGTCCACTTGCGGCCCTCGCCCTGTACACCAAAGAGGAAGGGGTGATTCTTAACCTCCTCGTAGTATGAGCGCACCTCCTTATCGTCGGCCAGCATACGTCCCACGCCGCCCTCACCTGCGTTGGGGGCAACGCCGTAGTTGATACCGTAGTTCATCGACATTGCGTGCGCCATCTCCTTCGTCAGGCCACCCTTCAGGTGAACGTGGTAGTCGATAACGGGGAAGTCGCGCTGCTGGAAGCGGATGACGTGGTCGGTCTGCTCGTCAATCGGCGGCAGGGTGTCGGCCTCGTTGCGGGCATCGGCAGCGAGCTTCTCGATAGACATATTACGAAGGCGAACATCGCCCTTAACGCCCTTCGCCACAACAGCACCACGACCGATGAGCTTCTTGGCGTGAGCAGCCTCGCGGTAGGGGGCTGCGGGCTCGGTGTAGCACACCACATCCACGCCGTTGATCTTCACGGCCACGTTCTTGCCACGCACGGCAACCTCGAAGTTGAACCACTCGCCATCCTGGGCCAATGAGCGGTAGAGGTTACGCACGCTGCGCAGACTACCCGTCTTGATTGAGCCATCCTGTACGCCGTTGCGCAGGGTGATCTCATAGCCCGATTCGCCATCCGAGTGGAAGAGCAGGGCTGCCTCGGCGCCCTCCGAGGTGAGAGCCTCGCCACGGAAGATGAAATTCTCGTAGTCGGCCGCCGTTGCGAGCGAGGTGCCGGGCTGCAGGGCCAGCTCTTCGGCAGAGCCGATGTAAGAGTCGAGTTTGTTGCCGCAAGCAACAAATGTTGCGATTGCCGCCACAGCTGCGAGGCGGGTCAAGCGCGAGAAAATGTTCGTTCTCTTCATAATATTATAAGTTTATAGGTCTTTCCTACTTCATCAGCAGCAACACATAGCCAACATAGATGGCCAGATATGCCACGCCCTCCACTCGCGTGATGCGACGCTGACCGATGGCCAGGGCCGAGAGCAACAGCAAAATGGCTACGCCCAGCACCATCCAGATGTCGAGGGTGGTGATACCGCCCATCGTCAGGGGCTTGATCAGACCGCTCGTACCCAGAATAAGCAGGATGTTGGCAACGTTCGAGCCGATGATATTACCCAACGCCAGCGAGAGCTTGCCGCTCGCTACAGCCGAAAGGCTCGATGCCAACTCGGGCAACGACGTACCTGCCGCAACGATCGTGATGGCGATGACGGCCTCACTCACGCCCCACGCACGCGCAATGGCGGTGGCCGACTCCAAACACATATTTCCACCAAAGATCAAACCTGCAAGGCCGACGATGATATAGATTATGACGCGTCCCCACGCCATCGTCACCTCCGACTCCTTACCGTCGGTCGTGCCTGCCTCCTGATCGGGCATATCGCGCTTGGCCGAGCGGATTGAGTACCAGATAACGGCCACATACATCGCCAACATCAATGCACCCTCCCAGCGGCTGATACCCAACGGCTGGCCGACGTAGAGCGCCAGCACGAGCAGCAGCGCCGAAGCAGCGATGCAGATGGGGATGTCGCGGCGGATGTTCTCGCGCGTGAAGACCATCGGGCGCACTACGGCACAGATACCCAAGATGATCAGGATGTTAAAGATATTCGAGCCCGTCACGTTACCGATAGCCATATCGGTGCTACCCTTAAGGGCTGACATAGCGCTGACGGTAAACTCGGGCATAGATGTTCCGACGGCCATAACCGTCAGACCTACAATAAATTCGGGAACACGGAAGCGGGCTGCCATACCTACGCAACCCTTAGTCAAAAGATCGGCGCCTACGGTGAGGATCACCAATCCGAGTACTAACAATAGATAATCCATTTTCTTCTTTTTCTTTTTACTTTTCTCTGCTCTGGACAAGCAACTCGCCCAGCACCTCGATGCTATCGGCAATCAGGTCGGGCTGGCGCGGAGCCTCGTCGGCAATCTTCAGCGTAGTCTCACCCGAGAGTACCAGCACACCGAAGGCGCCTGCGTTGTGGGCCATCTCAATGTCGGTGTAGATGCGATCACCCACCATCGCTACCTCGTCGGGACGCACGCCATAGCGCGACTGCACACCCGTCAGCATATTCGGGTCGGGTTTGCCCAGCACGATGTCGGGCTGGCGGCCCGTGGCGTGTTCGATGCACTTGCAGATCGAGCCGCAATCGACCAGCACGGTGGGCTGATCGGTCGGGCATACGCGATCGGGGTTGGTGGCGATGTAGGGCAGGCCCTGCTGCACCCACCAAGCGGCGCGGCAGAGGCGCGAGTACTCCAACGTCTTGTCGAAAGCCACCACAACAACATCGGGCCTATCGTCGGCCGAATCGGTAGTGGCCTCGAAGCCCGCGCGCTCGAACTCGCCAATCATCGAGGGCGTACCGAGCAGATACAATCGGCGTGCCTCGGGGTAGTGCGAGCGGATGTAATCGATGGTGGCCAGCGCCGTGGTATACATCTCCTCCTCGGTGGCCTCAATGCCCATACCCTCCAACTTATGCAGGTAGTCGGCAATCGAGGTCGAGGGGTTATTCGTCAGAAACGAATAGGTGATACCCAGCTCGCGCAGACGCTGCAGGAAGGGGCGCGTATAGTCGAACAGCGTCATTCCCATATAGATGGTACCGTCCATATCCAGGGCAACGTGTCGAATACGACCGAGACGCTCCTGAAGCTGCTCGCTGTCGTAAATCGAACGAAATTTGTTAAACGTCATTTTTCGATATGTAAATTTGGTTATTATTCATTTATATCCTCGTCGCGGCGGATCTTGCGCAGCACGCGGGCGGGCACGCCGCCGACGATAGTGTCGGGCTCGACATCGCGCGATACGACTGCACCTGCCGCCACGATGGCATTCTCGCCGATCGTTACGCCCGGCAGAATCGTAGCTCCCGCTCCGATCCACACCCCGTTGCCAATCACGACGGGCTTGGTCAGCAGCGTGCGACGGCGCGAGGGCTCCTCGGGATGGCCTTCGGTCAAAATTTTCACATCGGGGGCGATAAAGACTCCGTCGCCGAGGGTGATGCCGCCCTGGTCGAGGAACGTGCATCCGAAATTGATAAACACACCCTTGCCCACCTTGGTCATCTTGCCAAAGGCGGTGTAGAAGGGCGGGAACATACGCACCGACTCATCCAGCTTCTGTCCCCAGATCTGCTCCAGCAACGAGCGAATCTGATCGGGGGTGTGGTACGATGCATTGAGCTCGGCCACAAGGGCGCGGGTCTTCTCAAACTCCATCCACAACTGCGGGTAGTCGGGATCTTCGTGGCCGACGTGGTCGCCACGACGCATACGCTCAACGACGTTACTCATCCTGCTCCTCCTCGTTACCGATTATAAAATCCGTTATATCCATCTCGCGGTTCTGCGCAATGGCCTTGGGAAAGACCGCGCGGAAGCGCATCATCTCGATGATGGCCTCCTCCTTTGTAAGGTACGAGCCGGCCGTAACGTAGAACGAGGGGCTCTCGTAGTACATCTTAACCTCCGTCTCGGGGAAGTTCTCCTCGAAGGTATCCTTCGCCTCGACAGCATTTTCGCGAGCACGCGACGAGTTATCCGACAGGATCAGGATCGTATAACCGTTAACCTTCGTGCGCTTGGCGCGACTCTCCACCGAGCGAACAGCATCCGCAACTTCGCTCTGCTCGACCACCGTAACGCCATTGGCGCCCGTAGCCAGGCGGCTCTTCTTGGCGGCGATGTTCTGCGCCGAGCCATCGAGGGCCACCACCGCAGCGATGACCGTCAAAAATATCTTAAACAGTGTCTTCATATCTTCATTCATTTATACTCCTCAAAACTTCAATCAGCTGCTCGCGCTGCGCCGCATCGAGCACCTCGCCGAGCGGTCGCAACGGCTGCTCCAGCTCGGCATACGCCACGCCACGCCTCAGGGCCAGCTGCCAATCGACAGCGATACGCTCCAGGTTGCCCTCGCGCAGCGCCTCCCTCAGGGCCAGACTCTGCGACGAGCGGGCCACGCTCACCTTCAGTGGCAGGATGACCTGCTCACTCGCTCGGCCACCGACCACAACCTTACGCTCCAGCGTCAGCACCACCACGCGACGGCCATCGTAGCTCACCCTTATGCGGCCACGCAACAGCTTCACTTGTCCCCCCGCATTATCGACATCGGCCGCCAGCTCCACCCTCGAGGGCCACTCGCCCGCAACGGGATAGTCTGTCCCGACGAGGGCCACATCGCCAATCACAGGTCGCCCTGCCGAGCAACCCACCATCACAAGGGCCACCGCCCACAGCCATAGGATGCGCACCATCGGCTACGCCTTTTTGCCGATGTAGATCTGCGCGATGCCGAAGCTCTGGCTACGACGACGGCACTGCTCAAATCCCGCGCGCTCGAGCTGAGAGAGGAACTCCTCGGGCGAGGAGAACTCTACGATCGAGTCGGGCAGATAGTTATAGGCCTTGCGGTCGCGCGAGACCAAGCCCCCGATGGGCTTCATAAAGTGGTTCGAGTAGAACTGATATAGCTTGCGCACCAGAAAGTTTCGCGGCGTGGAGAATTCCAGCACCACGACGTGGCCACCGCTGCGCAGCACACGCCATATCTCCTGCAGGCCCTGATCGACATTGCCGAAGTTGCGCACGCCAAAGGCCACCGTAACAACATCCACTACGCCATCCGTCAGGTCGAGATTCTCGGCATCGCCCTGATACAGTGCGATGTGGTCGTCCAGGCCCTGACGACGCACCTTCTCGGCCGCTACGGCGAGCATATTCTCCGACAGATCGACTCCCATAATGCGCGCCTTGGGTATGCGCTTGGCCATCTTGATGGCCAGATCGCCCGTGCCTGTGGCCAGGTCGAGGATACGGAGTGGCTTCATACGGCGCACCTTGCGCACCACGCGACGACGCCAGACCTTGTCGATCGAGAGCGAGAAAATATGGTTGAGTTTGTCGTAGGTGGGGGCGATGTTGTCGAACATCGTCTGCACCTCCTCTTTTTTCGATTTTTGCGAGTTATATGGTTTCATAATTCACCTTTTTACAACTTATACTTCAATGACTCCTCGGGCGCAATCCTCGCAACGGCCATCGAGGGCAGCACCATAACACCTACGGCCACCACCATCACACCCACGTTGAGCCACACGATCCACCACCCGATGCTGACGGGCAAGGTCGAGAGCATATATCCCGAGGGGTCGAGCCTGACAGGCTCCCACAGGGCCTGCACCCCGACAAGCAGCAATCCCACCGCATTGCCCCACGCAGCACCGCGCGCAAAGAGCAACGCCGAGCGGTAGAGGAAGATGCGGCGAATGGAGCTTGTACGCATACCGAGCGCCTTGAGCATTCCGATCATACCGATGCGGTCGAAGACCATAATCAGCACCGCTGCCGCCATATTGAAGAGCAGAACCACCATCATAATGATCACCACCGAGCGCGCTATGACCGTATGTGCCTTGAGCCAGTCGAAGACTATCGGGTAGCGCAGCTGCAACGTCGCGGGGAGGTAGTTGGTCATATCCTCCGCCCACTGGCCATCGACAATTCGGCTGTCGATCTGATTGGCCACCTCGGTCGAGCGCTCCGACTCCTTCAGCATAATATCATATCCCGACACCTCGTCGGCGCTCCACCCCAGCGCACTGCGCACGTCGCGCACGTCGGCCGGTGCAATCTGGCTATCCATCTCCTCCAGCCCCGTATGGTAGAGGCCCACCACGCGGAAGCTATTGCGGCGCGGTCGCTGGCCATCCTCGACGGACAAAACCTCTAACTTATCGCCCACGCCAACGCCCAGACGCTGTGCCGTCGAGCGCGAGAGAGCCACCTCACGGCCTCGCTCCTCGGCCCCCACGTCGGGCATACGCCCCTGAGTAAGACGGCTCTGCCACCACTCCAAAGGGTAGTCGGCACTGAGTCCTTTAAGCTTCAATCCCAACGAGTTATCGCCCGCACGCACCATCACCACAGCCTCGGCATAGGGGGCTGCCCACTCCACCTCGTCCATCGCGCGCACCTCCGAGAGGAAATCCCCGCTAAAGGGTAGCGGCGCGGCACTCTGGTCCGTAAGGGAAGTGATGTGCGACACCCTCACATCGGCCGCAAAGCCTCGGAAGTCGGCATACAGATCGCGGCGGAAGCCATCGACAACGGCCAGCGTTACCACCATCACGGCCAAACCCAACGCCACCGAGATGGTGGCGATAAGCATCATCACCGACGAGCGCGATGAGCGATCGCTCTGGGCCGTGCGCGAAGCAAGCTTGTACTCGATATTGTTCATTTTGCTTAAAACTGTACAAAGTTACAGAAAAAAATTCTTACTTTTGCACTATTAATGGTGCGCTGTGCGAGTTTTATGATTATTATTTAGGACTAATATAATTTTAGCGTGGTGCAAAGCGTTTGTTTATTACGCCAAAGCCCCCTAAAGCGGCGGCACAAGTTTCACTAAAAAACGAAAGACGATGTTAGATTTATTGCAAGCAGTACAGGATTATTACTCATATTCATACGCCGACCCCTCGATGGGATTTTCGTCGGGCACGTCGATCATCCTGATGGGTGTCATCGGTGTCATCGGCTGGATCGTGCAGGCCCGCCTGCAGTCGGTATTTGCCAAGTATTCGCAGGTCCCCTTCCCCAACGGAATGACGGGCGCAGAGGTAGCCGAGAAGATGCTACGCGAGAACAACGTGCATAACGTCAAGATCACGCACGTCTCGGGCCAGCTCACCGACCACTTCAACCCCGCGACGATGACCGTCAATCTGAGCGACAGCGTCTATGCCTCACGCTCGATTGCCGCAGCTGCCGTAGCCTGCCACGAGTGCGGCCACGCCATTCAGCACGCGCGCGGCTATGCGCCCCTTGTGATGCGCTCGGCTCTGGTGCCTATCGTGAACTTCTCGTCGAAGATCGCAACGTGGGTTATCATCGGCGGTATCGCGCTGATGGCCGCAGGTAGCGGCACGATGGTATGCTGGATCGGCATCTGCCTTATTGCTATGTCGGCACTCTTCTCGATCGTTACGCTGCCCGTCGAGTACAACGCCTCGGCACGCGCTCTGGAGTGGCTCGAGTCGAGCCGACTGTTGCAGGGCCAGCAGCTTGGCTATGCCCGCGAATCGCTCCGCTGGGCCGCAAGAACTTACCTCGTAGCAGCGTTGAGTGCCATCGCTACGGTGCTCTACTACGTCTCGCTCATCTCACGCCGAAATGACTAATCCGAACGACGACTTCACCTCGCGCGGCTGGCTGGTTGCCACAGCTACGCTCGCAGTGCTGATCCTGGTCAGCTTCATACCGCCCATCGACGCAGGCGGTGTGTCGTTGCGTCGTGCGAGTATCATATCCGATCTTATCACCCACAACGACCACTCAGATGAGGCCGCCGCCGAGGCTGCGCCCGAGATTGATGTGGCCGAATTTGAGGTTGATCTGGAGCAGGTCGCATCGCAGGTTGCCGAGGCCACCGCATCCGCAACGCCTACGGGCGAGGCTACCTCGGCATCGTGGGAGGGTATCTTCGACGAGCAGCCGACGGGTGGCGACTACGCCCCGATTGAGGAGGAAGAGCCGCTGGAGCTGGATGCTCTGCTCACGGCCGACTTCTCGCATCTGCTGCCGGCCGACTCGACGATAGTGAGCGTGGAGGAGTTCCGCGGCGACGATTTCGACACGCCGATGGGCCGTCTCTACGAGAAGTTGCTCTTAGGCAAAGAGCCTGTCCGTGTGGCATTTATGGGCGACTCGTTTGTCGAGGGCGACATCTTGACGGCCGATTTGCGTGAGCTGCTGCAAGATACATTCTCGGGCGGAGGCGTGGGCTTCGTGCCCGTAGCATCGCCCCTGACGGGCTTCCGACAGACCGTAAAGACCACCTCGAAGGGGTGGACTCCCTATAACATTATGCAGCGCCGCTCGGTGCCCGAGCCCTACGTTGGCGACTTCTTCGTCTCGGGCTGGGTGGCCAAAGCCTCGGCAGGTGCTTCGACACGCTGGGAGATGAGCGACAAGCGCCGCCACCTGCAGGAGTGCCAGCGGGCACGACTCACATTCATCTGCCGCGAGGCGGCACGCATAGCCATCCGACTGAACGAAGGCGAGGAGCGATGGTTCGACTTTGAGGCGGGAGATATTGTGCGTCAGATTGTTGTGGAGGAGGAGCAGATACGCTCGCTCGAGATGCGTGTCGAGAGCGGAGAGGCGGGATTCACCGCCATCGGTGCCGACTTCGACTCGATCGGGGGCGTGCAGGTCGATAACCTCTCGATCCGCAGCAACAACGGTCAGGCGATGTTCTGGTCGAACGCCGCCGTCAATGCGCAGATGCACGCCATACGCCCCTACGATCTGGTGATTCTGCAGTATGGACTCAACATTATGCAGGCCGACCGCCACAACTACTCGCTCTACGGCGAGCAGGTCGAGAAGATGGTGCGCTATGTGGAGAGCTGCTTCCCCGGGGCGGCCGTTGTGGTGATGGGCGTGAGCGACCGTGCGCAACGCGACGAGAATGGCTTTGCGCCGATGGACGAGGCACCCGATCTGGTGCGTGCGCAGAGGGAGGCTGCCGAGCGTTGCCGCGTGGCCTTCTGGAACACCTATGAGGCGATGCAGCGCAAGGGCGGAATGACCGAATTTGTGGCTCAGGGCTGGGCCGGCAAGGACTACACGCACATCAACTACGCGGGTGGCCGCGAGGTGGCGCGAGCGCTGTATCACGCTCTGTTGCAGGGCGCTGAGCGTCATAGCCGCACGCTGCGTCAGCGTATGGAGATGGCCAAGCCCGTGATCGAAAATCCCCTGCCGATGATTGCGCAGCCGATGCCCGAGCTACCCGACTCACTCATTAATATAATCCCGATTGAATGATGCAGACCACACTCGACTCCCTTATAAGCCGAGCGTGCGAATTGCTTCGCTACGACAGCTCGGCGCCACTGATCTTTAACAGCGGATTGTTCCTCTTCCTGTTCGTAGCCTTCGGTGCGGGCTATCTGCTGCTAAAACGCGCTACGACACTGCGCATACTCTACGTCATCGCCTTCTCGATATACTTCTACTACAAGTCGAGCGGAATATACTTCCTGCTGCTCGTCTTCGTATCGGTGTGCGACTACTGGATAGCCCACGCCATAGACTCCTCGCGCGATGAGAAGATGCGCCGACAGTTGGTGGCGCTGAGCGTAGTGATAAACCTAGGTATGCTCGCATACTTTAAGTACACCAACTTCCTCATCGAGATTACCAACTCGGTTGTGGGCGAGGGATTTTTGGAGTTTCGGAATATCTTCCTGCCCGTAGGTATTTCGTTCTTCGTCTTCCAGTCGATGAGCTACACCATCGACATCTACCGCCGCGAGATACGCCCCCTGACACGCTGGATCGACTACCTGTTCTACCTCTCGTTCTTCCCGCAGCTGGTGGCGGGCCCGATCGTCAGAGCCAGGGACTTCATCCCGCAGATACGCCGTCCGCTGATGGTTACGCGCGCGATGTTTGGCGCAGGCATAGGCTACATCATAATCGGCCTTGTGAAGAAGGCCATCATCTCGGATTACATATCGCTCAACTTCGTCGATCGTATCTTCGACGAGCCGGCGCTCTACTCGGGCTTCGAGTGCCTGATGGGTATCTACGGCTACGCCTTGCAGATCTACTGCGACTTCTCGGGTTACTCGGATATGGCCATCGGAATTGCGCTACTGCTCGGCTTCCGCTTCCCCAAAAACTTCGATGCGCCCTACAAGTCGGCTACGATCACCGAGTTCTGGCGACGCTGGCACATCTCGCTCTCGTCGTGGCTGCGCGACTACCTCTACATATCGTTGGGCGGCAATCGTCGCGGCAAGGTGCGGACGTATTTTAACCTGCTGATGACGATGGTATTGGGCGGATTATGGCACGGCGCGGCACTGAGGTTTGTGCTGTGGGGTGCGCTACACGGCGTGGCGCTGGCGCTGCACAAGATGTGGATGGCAGTGGTGCCGTGGGCGAAGGCCTTCGGCAAGGATATGAACCCGATATCGCGCCTTTTGGGAATCGTGCTGACGTTCCACATCGTATGTCTGGGCTGGCTGCTCTTCCGCGCCGAGGATATGCAGACCGTGCAGGTGATGATCTACCAGATTGCACATAGCTTCAACCCCTCGATCATACCGCAGTTTGTACTTGGATATAAGGAGGTTGTGGCACTCATCGTGCTGGGATATATGATGCACCTGATGCCCTCGGCCATCGACCGCGACCTGCAACGCAAGGTTGCCAACAGCTCGTTCTGGTGGCAGGTGGCGCTGCTGGTGATTACGGCGTGGTGTGTGATGCAGATCAAATCGAGCGATATTCAGCCATTTATCTATTTCCAATTCTAACAGCCGTAACGGCTGTTTTACAACCGCCCGCTAACCCTGCTTTCGAGCGTGGTGGGCGGCACCCCTAAGGCGTGTTTTGCATCCTTCTGCTACTCTCGTTTTGGAGCGCGGTGGGCGGCACCCCTAAGGGGTGTTTTGCTTTAAATCCTCTCCAAAATCTTTTTTACCACGGGCAGTTTCAGCACGGGTAATAACGCCCACGCAGGAAGGCAGGCGCAAATAGCGGCCTCGACTTTGGTCCACGCGCCCGGCAGCGAGCGGCGGCGACCACGAAACATTGCGCGCAGAGCCTTGCGGGCCACCTCCTCGGCTGAGAGCATAAGGCCCAAGCGCAGCAGCCAGCGGCGATGCTCGGCCTTCAGGTCGTAGAACGGCGTATCGACAGCCGAGGGAAAGACCGTCGTCAGGCTCACGCCCGTACCCCGCAACTCATACCACAGCGACTGCGCGAAGCTACGCAGGTAGGCCTTCGTGGCGGCGTAGTGCGAGATGGTGGGATAGGGAGTCCACGCCGTGATGGATGACATTATAAGGATGCGCCCCCGACCGCGCTCCATCATCCGCGCGGCAAAGAGTCGGCAGAGAAGCGTGGGCGTGGTGCAGTGCAGCGCCACGATGCGCTCCAGCGCCTGCGGCTCGGTGCGGCAGAGCGACGAGAAGAGGAGCATCCCCGCGTTGCAGACGAGGATCTCGACCTCGAGGCCCTGCTGCTCGACATAGTCGAAGATCTCGCGGGCGGCCTCCGCTCGCGTCAGGTCGGCATAGATCGGGAGGGCCTCCACGCCATAGTGCGAGCGGAGATGGGCGGCCATTTGAAGGTTCTCCTCGCGGCGGTTGCTGACCACCACGATGCCGTAGCCGCACGAGGCAAGCTGGCGTGCATACTCGGCTCCGATGCCTGAAGTAGAGCCTGTTATAAGGGCGTAAGTCATTTTTTTACGAAAAATATTACATTTTTTTGGAACATTTCACCCCCGCTTTTTTCCGCTTCGGGGGCGGTTTTTTCGTCATTAGGTACGGTTTTTGCACTTCGTAGCAACAAATAGTCCAATTCGGAGGGGCCGCAGCGAGTAGGAAAATTTGCAACTTCGGGAAAATATCCGTATCTTGCAACCACAAAAATAAAATTTTAACTCTTAAAAACGGATTGCCTATTGAAAAAATTCTACTCTTTGAACATTTATTAAAATAAGAGAGTATGAACACACAAGTGTTAAGCGATAAGATGTTGCTTAATCGCTATCTTACAGGTGATCGTAGTGCTATATCACAACTCATAGGAAGACACTCAAATCGTGTCCGCGACTACATTCGTATGATGGTCAAGGATCACGATCTGGCTGATGACATCCTTCAGGATACGCTCATCAAGGTCGTTCGCGTCATCGACGAGGGCCGCTATGCCGACAGCGGCAAGTTCCTCTCGTGGGTGCTGCGCATCGCACACAATCAGGTGATCGACCACTTCCGCTCGCAGCGCAACGCTCGCACGGTGAGCGAGGCCGAGTCGGGGTATGATGTGCTGGGTACGTTGCGTTTTGCCGATGCCACGGTCGAGGATCGTATGGTGGCCGAGCAGATCGAGGCCGATGTGCGCCGCCTGATTGACCATCTGCCAGAGGAGCAGCGCGAGGTGGTGATGTTGCGCTACTACGACGGCTTGAGTTTTCAGGAGATTGCCGACCAGACCGAGGTGAGCATCAACACCGCGCTGGGACGTATGCGCTATGCCCTGATCAACCTCAGAAAGATGATCAAGGAGCACAACATCACGTTGTGCTAAGGCTTCGGTCGGACAAAAAAGACCAGAAAAGCGAAAAAATTGCCTTTTCGGAGGAAAAAACGGCCCTCCGAGAGGAAAAAAGCGAATAAAAAGAGACGATAGGCACAATAATGGCGTCGCAAGTGGCGTTATATATACAACTAAAACAAAGTGCCTATGGAGGATATTGACAGTAAAGCTACATTAGAACTTATCTCCGAGGATGACCGACTGCTGATGAGTCAGGTTATATGCGAAGAGGTGGATCTATTCTATATGGATTGTTATCTGCGAGAGATGCTTCGTCCGAAGAGATAATTTAGGGTTAATTTTAATTGTGAAAGAGGGTGCATAACTAAATGTTAGCACCCTCTTTAATTTTGAATTTTGAATTTTGAATTCTGCACTGCATCATCTGCCGCCCACCACGCACGAAAGCGGGAGTAGCAGGAGGATGCAAAACACGCCTTAGGCGTGCCGCCCACAATGCTCGAAAGCAGAGATAGCAGGCGGATGTAAAACAGCCGTTACGGCTGTTAGAATTTTACTGTTTCGTCGGCCGTGGTGAATGTCGAGAAGGTGGCCGTTGCATCCTTCAGGTAGTAGATGGCCGTGTTGTCGTCATTCTCGTTGTACTGGCCGCGCAGGTGGGGGTAGGCATCCAGATAAGCCTTTTTGGCCTCGACGCGCTCATCCTCCACAAGGGTGCAGGCTACGCGCACCCACTCGCTATCCTTCTGGGCGCAGAACTCGACCTTCGGATTGGCCGCCAGCTGCTGCGCGATGCGCTTCTTGTGGCCGGTGATGATATACATCTTACCCTCGTAGATGTGCAACGCACCGAAGGGACGCACGCGGGGCTGGTCGCCATCGACGGTGGCGATGTAGAATACGCCTATACCCTTCATATAGTCATATACACGCTGCTGCACGGCGGCGTTGGGCGATGAGTAGGCGGCGTGGTCAATCTTAACGGGTGCCGGAGCGCTCTGCTCTGTGGGGGTGTTCTCCGATGAGCAAGCCACGAAGGCTGCGGCGAGGAGGATAGCAAAAATTTTCTTCATAAGTTAGGGGATTTTTAATTGTTTATGGTTCTATTCAATCTTGATGTTGCAGACGATGGGGAGGTGATCCGACGGATAGTGGCCGTTGGGGCGCTTGTCGTCGATGACCAAATAATCCTCTACGGTAACATTCTTTGACACAAACAGATAGTCGATTCGCGCCTTGGCCGGACCGAGGAAGTTACCGCCACCCAGATCGGTCTCAACGGGGCCTGCGGGCGGGGTGAGCGATACCTTGTAGGCATCATTGAGCAGCGTAAGGATATCCATCACCTGCGGAGTCTCTTCGCGTGAGTTGTAGTCGCCAACGGCGATGACGGGCTTGTCGCCCGCAATCTCGCGCACCTTGTCGATGAGCACCTTGCCCGAGTTGGCGCGAGCCACCTCCAATCGCCAGTAGAGATGCGAGTTGAAGAAGTAGAAGTCGCGGCCCGTAGCCTTGTCCAGGAAGTGTCCCCAATTGCAGAGGCGCAGATCGTTGGCATCCCAGCCGAAGCTCTCGACGTCGGGCGTGGGGCTATACCAGAAGGTACCCTCGTCCAGAAGTTCGTACTTATCGCGTTTGTAGAACGTAATGCAGTTATGAAAACCCTCGCTGATGCCGTACGAGTGGTAGATGTAGTCGTAGCCGGGCAGCAGCGCCGCCAGCTCGGGCATCTGATCCTTGTTGGCCTCCTGTGTACCGACGATGTCGAAGTCGTGGCGCAGGATAACGTCGGCCACCGAGCCCTTACGCTCGGCCCACGAGTTGCCGTCGGTGGCGTCAGCCTCCGAATCAAAACGTACGTTAAAGGTTGCAGCGCGCATCTGGATAGGTTTCTCGCCGCAGCTCACAAATGCGAGCGCCACAAAAAGGGAGATTAGGAGTTGTTTCATAGGGTTAGTGGTATGTTAGGGTTAGAATCTATATCCGAGAGTGAGGACAACGTAATCGCGGTTGAAACTGCTCGAGTAGTAGGGGCTTGCCGTGTCGAACATCCCCGTAGCACTCTCCAACGCATAGAAGAGCATATACGCGGTCTGGTCCTGCACCAAGTGCTGGTAGCCCAAATCGAGCGTCGTGCGACCGAACGAGTAGCCCAAGCCGCCCGAGTAGCAGACCGTGCGGTAGGTCAGGGGGCGGTTGTAGTATTGCGAGTAGGAGTTGCGCAGAGCGCCATCGTTGTAGCCATAGCCCACGCGCAGGGCAAAATTGGGCAGCGGCTTAACCTCCGCACCCACACGCAGCGTGTTCGAGCCCTTGAAGTTATCCTTGAACTCCTCGCGGTACATCTGCGCAACGTAGTCAAATCCTGCAGGGATGTTCTTCACGCGGATGCCGTTGTACCAGTCGCGCTCGTAATCCACCGACAGCACAGCCACGTTACCCAGCGAGTACGACGCTCCGAACATCAGTCGCGTAGGCGAAGTGAAGTCCCACGCATTGGTTGCCACGTCGTCCAGCACGGGTGTGGTGTCGCCTGCGGGGTTGAAGTTGGTGCCCATATATGCCTGATAGCTGCGCTCCAGAGTGTAATAGGTGGGGGTATGCACCGCCACGCCCAAGCGCAACGAGGGGATGGGACGGTAGATCGCGCCGAACTTGAAGTTCACGCCCGTACCCTCGATATCGACCGCCTGATTGTAGTCCATCCACGAGGCGGGTGCCGTGAGCTCATAGCCCGCGCCATCGACGGGAGTGGATGAGTAGAGGTAATCCTCGCCGTAGTAGAGCTCGCGCTTCCAGTTAACAAGCTGCAGGCCGAGCGTCGCGCCGAGGTAGAGTTTGTTGCTGATGTTCATACCGAGTGCCACGTCGTACTCGCCCACCGAGCCGCGACTCTCCACGCCCGTGGTGTGTCCCACCGAGGCGTTTGAGCCGATGCGGTTGGCCGAGGTCCAGTAGTCGCCCAAATCGTCGGTCTCGACATCGAGCATATAGCCGTTGTAGGCCAGCATACCGCCCCAGTAGTAGGCTGCGCCGTAGTCGTAATTGAGCGCACCGCCAGCATCGGGGAAGATGCCGCCCTGTCCCATCTGGCGCGAGAAGGCGTCGATGATCGAGCGGTAGGGAGCGCCCGAGGGGGCACTCTCAGACGTGTAGCCGTAGTTGTAGTTAAGGTCGGCCACGCGGTTGTAGCCGAAACCGAGCGTGAGACTCGTGATGCCGCCCGAGGCACCCTCATAGAGGTTCAACGCAACGCCCAGGTTTGCCACCGAGAAGCGGCTGAGCGAGTTCTCACCCCACGCCGAGGCGCTGTTCGAAGCGTTGTTGAAGCCCATCATAGGCGACAAAGAGACATCGTTCGAGCGATACATACCCAAACCCGCGGGGTTGATACCCATCGACGCGAGGTCGCCGCCGAGCGAGGTGAACGCTCCGGCCATAGCCATCGAGCGGGCCGTGCCGAAGCCGAAGCCCACCTGCGAGAGGGTGTACATATCGTTTGACATCATACCGTCGCGGTCCATCAAAAGGCCACCGAAACGGAACTCCTGCGCCACGGCCGAACCCATAAGGCCGAGGCCCAGAGCCACCAGAAGGATAAATCTTGATAAAAATTTCATCGTTTGCACACTTTGCGGCCCGAGGGCCTGTTTGCTAAAAGAAGACGGCAACTCCTGTGCCGCGATTATATCATCAGTAAAAACGAGTGCGATAGAGCCAACCTAAGCCCATCGCACCCGACTTTAGCGTTAAGTTATCGGCCGCGTGAGCCGCTGCTGCGTGAGCCGCCACCGCCGCCCATCGCTCCGCCACCGCGTGAGCCTCCGCCCATAGAACCCGACGAGAACGACGAGCCACGATTAGTGCTCGAACCGAAGCTCTGGTTCTGGTTGAGGTTCTGGCGGTTGCTATTCTGGTTTTGGTTGTAGTTGTAGCTATTGTTCTGGCGCTGCGGCGTTGAGGTGGTCGTGGGTCGGCGCGTACTGTTATTGCGACCGATTGAGCCCTGCGAGCGTCCAGTGTTGTTACCCTGCGAGGGGGTAACGGCTGTGCCCTGCTGGCCACGCGTGCCCTGACCATAGGTGTTGCCCGAGTTGGGCGAGCGGTAGGGCGTTGAGTGTGCCGAGCCGCGATTGACGATCGACGAGCCGCGAGCGGGTGAAGCTCCATTCACGCGCGAGCCTGACTGACCGCGTGAGCCGTAGTAGTTACCACCGCGATACCAGTAGCCACCGCCACCGCTCATATCCCAGCGGGGAGGCATATGCAGGCCACCGATGTGGTGATGGTGATGACCGTAGTGGAAGCCGTAGTAGGGACGCCACGGACGATACACGCCGCCCCAACCCCACCAGAGGTTAGTGCCCCAGCCGCCGTAGCAGATGTTCCAGTTCCAGTCGTACCACGAGTAGTGGGGGAAGCCCCACGACGAGTAGTAGAAGGGGTCGTAGAGGCCTGTGCTCCAGCCATAGTACCAAGGCGAGTGGATGAGCATCGTGGCGTTGGTTGCGCCCCACGTTCCGAACATCGAGGTGATGTACTTGGGCTCAACCCACACCTGCGAACCCGACACCATCACGTTGTAGAACGAGGGGTCGTAGGCCGAGACGTAGAAACGGCTATTGCCGTAGCGCAGATCGAAGTAGCTCGACGGCATATTGTAGGTGAGCGACTTGAAGCCACGCAGACGACGCGCATAGGCACTCTCGTAAGAGTCGGCCAGGAAGCTGTCATAGACGTTGCCTGACGAGTAGCTGTCGCCATCGACGATGATCACGCCGTCGCTGTCAGTGCGAGTATTATTTTGAGCCAGCTCGACACCCAACTCGGCGAGCTGCGCACGCCACTCGGCCTGCTGTGCTTCGGCCTCGGCGCGGCGCGCTTCAGCCTCGGCACGACGTGCCTCAGCCTCGGCCTTCTGGCGCTCGGCAATGGCCTGACGGTCGTGGATGGCGTAGAGATCATCGTAGGCGTTGCTCGATGCGGTGTAGAAGGTCGAGCTGCAACCGCTGGCCGCGAGGGCCACCGTAGCGGCAAGGAGGATCATCTTAATGTTCTTCATAAGGCAGAGAGTTTTATTGTTCATACCCTTGTATTTTGCTTATATACGTTTCTGCGCTAACCTGTTGCGGTTCTTACTTCCGAAGGCTCACCTTGGTGGCCTTAGGCCGCATTTGCAAGAGGGACAACCCAAGGCTGTGCGGAATTTGTATATAATTTTCTTTTTGTTTTTACCCATTAAACGGGACGGTAGCCAAAACCTTGCATCGTGGAGGCAACTTTTTTTTGCTGCGGCCGATGGTTTCTTCCTTTTCTTTAATATAAAACGATGTAATGCACCGTTTTAGTATGCCTCGGCGAGCTTTTCCGCCCCATCGCCACGAAACCCCAAGGCCACACTACCCGATTATAATGCAAATATAATGAAAATAATGAATTTTCGGCCAAATGATACAATTATATTTCCCGCGCGCGAAAATAGAGACAAAAAAACAGCCCCCTTTGCAGGGAGCTGTTTCGATATTCCTAAAAAATGGATAGCGAGCATCCGAAGCTCGGAATAATTCGTTTTGCGCGAGCTCGTTTGAAGTCGGTCGCCGATCGAAAAACCGCAGTTTGCTGGGCGCAAATGAGGATTTTGAGATCAAGCCGAATGCCGAACGGGCCGTGCAGGACGGATTATTATTACAAGCGAGCTTTGATAGCCTTCGACTCCTCCTCATATCCGGGCTTGTCGAGAAGAGCAAACATATTCTTCTTGTAAGCCTCAACACCGGGCTGGTTGAAGGGGTTCACGCCGAGGATGTAACCGCTGATACCGCAAGCCTTCTCAAAGAAGTAGATCAGCTCACCGAGAGCCTCCTCCGTGATTGCGGGAATCTCGATGCACATCTGGGGAACACCACCGTCGAGGTGTGCGAGCTGTACACCCAGCTCAGCCATCTTGTTGATGTTAGAGAGGCGCTTGCCGGTGAGGAAGTTCAGACCGTCGAGGTTAGCCTCGTCAGACTCTACCTTCACGTCGTGCTTAGCGTTAGCTACCGAGATGATGGTCTCGAACAGAGTGCGCTCGCCCTCCTGAATGTACTGACCCATAGAGTGGAGGTCGGCAGTCAGCGTAACGCTTGCGGGGAAGATACCCAGACCATCCTTACCCTCTGACTCGCCGTAGAGCTGCTTCCACCACTCGGCAACGTAGAGCAACTTGGGCTCGTATGAGCCGAGGATCTCGATCTTCTTGCCAGCCTTGTAGAGCTCGTTACGAACGATAGCGTACTGTGCAGCCAAATTCTCCTGAGCGGGAACGTCAGCAGCCGTAGCGGCCTCCATAGCCTGCGCACCTGCTACCAGAGCCTTGATATCAACACCAGCAACTGCCAGCGGCAACAGACCTACGGGCGTGAGAACTGAGAAACGACCACCTACATCGTCGGGAATAACGAACGTGGGATAGCCCTCGTTCGTCGCCAGCGTCTTCAGCGCGCCGCGAGCCTTGTCCGTGATGGCTACGATGCGCTCGGCGGCCTCGGCCTTGCCGTAGCGAGCCTCGAGCTCGGCCTTGATCAGGCGGAATGCGATGGCGGGCTCGGTGGTGGTACCCGACTTAGAGATTACGATAGCGGCAACCGAGTAGTCCTTAGTAGCCTCCAGCAACTCGTGGGTGTAATCCTCCGAGATGTTCTGGCCAGCGAAAACTACGGTGGGGTTGTCGTGCTTCTTCTTCAGGAACTCGAACGAGTTGCTCATAGCCTCGATAACGGCCTTCGCACCGAGGTAAGAGCCACCGATACCGATGCAGATAACTACCTCGGCCTTCTCGCGCAACTTAGCGGCCTGTGCCTCGATAGCTGCAATCTGATCGGCGTCGATTGATGAGGGGAGGTTCACCCAACCCAGAAAATCGTTACCTGCGCCCTCGCCCGTGTGGAGCAAGGTGTTGGCAGCGGCTGCTGCGGCGAGCATCTGCTCGTTGATTTCAACGCCACTCTTAGCGACGTTCAATTTGATCAAACTCATTGTTTTTTCGTGTTTTTGGTTTATGATTTATTGTAACTTCTTCTTTCAGCGAATCTTTACCGCTACAAAAATATAAAAAAATCCGCAAACTCAGCGTCTGCGGAATTATTTAGTGTTACGGGAGGTTATTTATATTTCTCGAGAATGTACTTTATTGTTGATTCGTAGTATTCAGGGCACAACTCCATAAACAACTCTTCAAGCCCTTCTACTGTATAGTTGCCCTTTTCGAGCCACTCCTTAATCCATCTCTCAAGCTCCTCGATAGGCAACGATGCTATATGCTCGCCTTTCTCCTTTTTATTCCAATAATCGCGGTTTTCCCAATACTCCTCGTAGGAAATGTAATTATCTTTCCAATTGGGATCCAACATCTCTTTCTTCTCTAAAAGGATTGTTGAATATTTATAGGTTACATCATTACGAGTTGTTAAGAATGCATTGGTCTCGATTAAGACACTCTTTTCATCGTAATCCAAAATCTTAATATACTCCTTGCCATCATTATAGAGATACATATTTTCATCAACTTCCTCTAAAGCATAATCTATATAATATCTGACAGGAATAGCCAAATTATCATTGTATGTTGTTAAAAACTTTGGAGTAAATGAATAGAGAGGGAAACCACCACCATCATAAGACCCAGGGTTGCCATAATAAAATTTATCGCCTTTCCCGTCGGGCTCAGTATAGTAGTATATATCAACTGCAATCCATAAATCAGTCGAACTTAAAACTTCTATTGCAGAAAGATTTGTTTCGGCAAATTCATATTCTCCGTTTGACCACGGATTATCAGTTCCCAAATCATCCTTGTCGCAGGCTGCCAAGAGCCCCGCCGAGGCCACAATCACGATAGCGGCCATCGCAAAATTCCAAATCTTTCTCATAACGCTATACCTTTAAGTGATTAATACCCCCCCAAGATACATATTAATTTACTAATAACCAAACGGTTTGGTGAAAATTTTATGTTCTGGGGTAGATTTTTTGTTGTTATTATAATTTTATGTTTGGTGATATACGTTTTTTCTTTGCAACTTTTTCCAAAAAAGTTGCGCAAAAAGGCCGCAACCGACGCTGCGAGCGCGAGCAGAGGGAGCTTGCTCACTTTGCCGAGCCGCGAGGAGGAAAACTCCGTTAAGGCACAATTTGCGGGGTCGTCACATCGTCGTCGGTAAAATGAATGCTTCGCACTTTTGAAGCAATCAAAAGGTCTCCATTTTTTAACCCTCCGCCGACGCACCGCCCTTTTTCCGCAAATTCTGCAGTGCGGTTTTTTGTTTTTGTGCGCCAGCCTAATTTTGAATTCCTCCATCTGCCGCCCACAAGGACCGAAAGCAGGGTTAGCAGGCGGTCGGGAAACAGGCGTTACGCCTGAATTTTGAATTTTGAATTCCTCTTTTTCCCCTTAAACGCGCGGCGGGGCAAAATACTGCACGCTACGGCGAAAAAAAAGGTAAAAATTTCTTAACAAAAAGTTGGAATAATTACCCATCTTTTCACTACCTTTGTCGTGCGGTCGGAGCATTTCGGTCGCCAAAGGGTGCGAAGGGCCTCGCGAGGAGGCATTTTTCAGCTGTTTGCGGGGGGCCGAGGGGCTCGGCGCAAACGGTGTTTTTCGCTCTATCGACCAGTCCGAGCGCCGCCTTAATGATTGAATAATAAATAGTTACAGATATGGGTTTTTTTTCACTGATGCAAGAGTTGGCCATCGACCTCGGTACGGCCAACACGCTGATTATCTACAACGGCAAGGTTGTAGTGGATGAGCCTTCGATCATCGCTCTGGAGTTGCAGACGGGCAAGGTCAAGGCCATCGGTACCGAAGCAAAGAAGATGGACGGTCGCGTAAACCCCAACATCAAGACCATCCGCCCGCTCAAGGATGGCGTGATTGCCGACTTCAAGGCCACGGAGCTGATGTTGCGCGGACTGATCAAGAAGGTGCGCACCACCTCGTCGATGTTCTCGCCCTCGCTGCGTATGGTTATCTGCATCCCCTCGGGATCGACCAACGTCGAGATTCGCGCCGTGCGCGACTCGGCTGAGCACGCCGGAGCACGCGACGTATATATGATCTTCGAGCCTATGGCCGCCGCACTGGGTGCAGGTTTGGACGTTGAGGCGCCCGAAGGAAATATGGTCATCGACATCGGTGGCGGAACGTCGGAGATCGCCTGCATCTCGCTGGGCGGTATCGTATGCTCGGAGTCGATCAACGTGGCGGGTGATGTCTTCACCACCGATATTCAGAACTACGTTCGTCAGCAGCACAACATCCGCATCGGTGAGCGCACAGCCGAGGAGATCAAGCACGCCATCGGCGCTGCCATCCCCGAGCTGGACGACGAGCCCGAGGATTTCGTGCTGACGGGTCCCAATATGCTCACCGCACTGCCGCAGACCGTGACGCTCTCGTACAACGAGATCGCCTACGCGCTGGAGAAGTCGCTCGTGAAGCTCGACGCAGCACTTATGACCGTGCTGGAGACTATGCCCCCCGAGCTCTATGCCGATATCGTGAAGAACGGTATCTACCTGGCCGGTGGTGGTGCCCTGATCAAGGGCCTCGACAAGCGTCTGTCGAACAAGTGCGGCCTGCCCGTACACATCGCCGAGGATCCCCTGCGTGCTATCGCTCGCGGTACGAGCATCGCGATGAAGAACGTCGATAAGTTCTCGTTCCTGATGCACGGCGAATAATTAAGACTGTTTCATTCACTGAGATATAAAGTTTGTGCCCTCGGTCGCTCCAGCGGTCGGGGGCACGATAGTAGTGCAAGTAGATGTATAAACTCATAGAACTCATACGCCGAATATATGTCGTGCTGCTGTTCCTCCTGATCGAGGCGGTGGCGCTGAACTTCTATGCCAACTCTTCGCACTACACCGAGGCCAAGATCCTCTCGCACGCCAACACCGTGGCGGGGTGGATGCAGAACACCGTCTTCAACGTCAAGCACTACTTCACGCTGCGCAGCGAAAATGAGATGCTGGCCCAGCGCGTGGCCGAGCTGGAGAACACCCTAACGCGCTATCGCGAGCGCGAGGAGCAGATCGAGACCGACACGATGTCGATGTGGCAGATGGACTCGACGCTGATGGTGGGCCTGGCCGAGAGACGCTATACGACGGCCCGCGTTGTGGGCAACACCATCCACCACGACCGCAACTACCTGACTCTCAACCGAGGCCGTCAGGATGGCGTGGTGGCCGAGATGGCGGTGGTGACACCTGACGGATGTATGGTGGGATATGTGATGGAGTGTTCGGACAACTACTCGGTCGTGATGTCGATCCTCAACACGGGCTTCCACACCAGCGGCAAGATCCGCGGCGACGAGCACTTCGGTTCGATAACGTGGAACGGCCACTCGCCCCACCGCGTGCAGATGACCGAGCTGACGAAGTACTCGGAGTTTGAGATCGGCGACGAGGTGGTAGCCTCAGGTCTCTCGCACTACTTCCCCGAGGGAGTACGCATCGGATATGTCGAGAGCCGCGTGGAGAACGAGAACCACACCTCGCTCGATGTGGAGCTGCGTCTGGCGGCCGATATGACACGTCTGAGCAACGTTGTGCTGATCGAGAACAACAACATCGTCGAGATTACATCGCTCGAAAATCTTACAGAGAAGTAAAATGCAAAAGAGTCTATTATATATCGCAGCCTTCATCGCGCTGGTGCTGTTGCAGATCTTCCTGATCGACAACATCGCCCTGAGCATCTATTTCCATCCGCTGGTCTATGTGGCCTTCGTCATTATGCTGCCGCTGGATATGAAGCACGTATGGGTACTGCTTCTTTCGACGCTGATGGGCCTTACGATCGATGCGCTGACGGGTATGGCAGGCGTGAATGTGATGGCTACAGCTGCCGTAGGATTCCTGCGCCCCGCACTGCTCAACACCGCCGTAGGCCACTCGACAGCCGCCGACGACACCATTCCGGCGCTGCACCGCCTATCGACCAAACACCTGGTGTGGTTCATCGTGATGGTGGTTGTGCTGCATAGCGCGATCTACTTCTTTATGGAGTCGCTCTCGCTGAGCAACGCCCTGCATACGCTCCTGCGTCTGGTGGTGAGCGACATTGTGGCCATCGCCCTTATCTGGTATATCATTAAACTCTTCACCGAAAAAATCATAACACGCTAACGCAATGGCAAGAAAAGAGGAATATACACGTCGCACGATACTACGCTATATCGTGCTGCTCATTTTCGGCGTCATAGCCTGCCGTGTGGCCTACATCCAGCTTTTCGACTCGAGCTACAAGACGCTGGCCGCAGGCAACGTGTTGCGTTACGAGGTGCAGTATGCCCCCCGAGGCGAGGTGCTCGACCGCAACGGCGAGTTTCTGGTGCAGTCGATGGAGTGCTACGACCTGATGGTCATCTACCGCGACCTGCCGAAGGAGGGTTTCGATACGACGCTGCTCTGCTCGCTCGTCGACCTGAGGGAGGAGCGAATGGTGCAGAAGCTCAAGGATGCGCGTATGAGTCCGCGAGCACCCGTTCTGGTGACGAACTTCGTGAGCAAGGAGGCGAAGCTACGCTTCGACGAGCATAATTTCCAGGGCTTCCACACCGTGCAGCGCAACGCCCGCCAATATCCGCGAAAGATCGGCGGCAACCTGCTTGGCAACTTGGGCGAGGTGAGCGAGAACGACATCAAACGCAGCGAGGGCGAGTACCGCGCGGGCGACTACATCGGCAAGAGCGGACTGGAGCGCGCCTACGAGGAGTACCTGCGTGGCGACGATGGCGTGAATGTGCTCGAGAGGGATGCGCACGGCGCAATCAAGGGCTCCTATATGGAGGGTATGTACGACACGCTGCCCGTGCCCGGTCTGCGCATAACCTCGACGATCGATGCCCGCCTGCAAGCCTTCGCCGAGGAGCTGATGGAGGGCAAGGTGGGAGCTGTCGTGGCGATCGAGCCCTCGACGGGCGAGATTCTGGTGATGGCCTCCTCGCCCACGTTCGACCCCGATGATATGGTAGGCCGCCAGCGCGGTAACAACTATATGAAGATGCTGGGCGACAAGTATCGCCCGATGTTCAACCGCGCCGTGCAGTCGCGCTATCCGCCCGGATCGACCTTCAAGCTGGTGCAGGGCCTCATCGGATTGCAGGAGGGTACGCTCCGCCCCGAGAATGCCTACCCCTGCAATATGGGCTACCACTGGGGTAATGTGAAGATGGGCTGCCACGCCCACCCCTCGCCTCTCGACCTTAGAGCGGCCGTCGCACAGTCGTGCAACGCCTACTTCTGCTACGTCTTCCGCAACATCATCGAGAACCGCAAGTTCGGCAGCGTGAAGGAGGGACTCGACGTATGGGTTGATTACGTCAAGAGCTTCGGCTTCGGTCGCAAGCTCGACTCCGACTTCTTGGACGAGCAGGAGGGATATGTCCCCACGCGCGACTTCTACGATCGCCGCTACCGCGGCTCGTGGAACGGCCACACCGTACTCTCGCTCTCGATCGGTCAGGGCGAGCTGGGTTGTACGCCCCTGCAGATGGCAAACCTCGCGGCTATTGTGGCCAACCGAGGTTACTACTACATTCCCCACATCGTCAAGGCTATCGAGGGACAGGACTCGATCGACCGCCGCTTCTACGAGCGCCAATACACGAAGGTCGAGGCCAAGCACTTCGAGCCTATCGTCGAGGGTATGTGGCGCGGTGTGAATATCCCCGGAGCGGGAACATCGTCGCGCGCCTACCTGCCCGGCTGGGATGTCTGCGGAAAGACGGGTACGGCACAGAACCCCAACGGCCGCGACCACTCTACGTTCCTCTCCTTCGCACCGAAGGATAACCCGAAGATCGCCATCTCGGTGTATGTCGAGCACGGAGGCTTCGGAGCCTCGGCCGCGCTGCCCATCGCCAGCCTTCTGGAGGAGTTGTACCTGACGGATACCATCACCCGCCCGGAGATGATCCAGCAGGTGAAGAATTTACCCTATTACCTACCCGAGAGATACAGATAATGCAACAGAACAACCAAATATCGCTCTTTGGCGGCGTCGATCGCGTGGCGGTGCTCCTCTACATCCTGCTGGTGGCTACGGGACTGCTCTGCATCACATCCGTCTCGTTCGAGGAGCCCGAGATCACGGAGTTCTTCTCCTTCTCGCGCTTCCACATCAAGCAGGCCATCTGGGCCTCGGCGGCAGTAGTGGTGGCCATAGTGATACTGCTGCTCGACTCGCGATACTTCCATATGTACGCCTACTACGCCTATGCGCTGGGCGTGCTACTCATATTCGGTACGATCGTACTGCCCGAATCCATCGCCCCGACCTTCAATGGCGCCAAGGCGTGGTACAGTCTGGGTAGTTTTGCCGTCCAACCCGTTGAGTTTACGAAGATTACCGTAGCGCTGGCCGTGGCGCGACTGATGAGTAACTACGACTACTCGATACGCAAAATCGGCGATATGGCCCACGTCGCGGCCATCATCCTGCTGCCGCTGGTGATCATCATCCTGCAGAACGACACGGGATCGGGCGTGGTGCTCTGCTCGTTCATCATCGTCCTCTACCGCGAGGGCCTGAACAACTGGATCTGCATCCCGCTCATAATGGTGGCCACGCTCTTTATCTTCTCGTTCCTCTTCACGCCGCTCATCCTGCTGCTGGTGCTGGTGCTGATCTTCACGCTCTCGAGCGCGATGATGGTGGGACGCTGGCGCACGCACATCGTCTTCGTGGCGGGTGTGCTGCTTGCGGCGATGGTGCTCTTCGTCGCGGGAGATGTGATGGGCTGGGGGCTGAGCGGATATAACTCGCTCGTGATATGCTCGCTGGCGGGCGCTGCCGTGGCGGTTATATATGCCATACGCAAGAATCTGGCGCCGATTTTCCTCTCGCTGCTCTTCTTCATCGGTTCGATGGTCTTCGTGCCGACGGCCGACAAGATCTTCGAGTCGGTGCTGCAGCCGCACCAGAAGGAGCGAATACTGAGCTTCCTCGGTATCGTGAACGACCCCTCGGGTGCCGACTACAACGTGACGCAGGCCAAGATCGCCATCGGCTCGGGTGGCCTGGTGGGCAAGGGCTTTATGCAGGGTACGCAGAACCGCTATTTCGTGCCCGAGAAGGAGACCGACTTCATCTTCACGACCGTGGGCGAGGAGTGGGGCTTCATAGGCTCGGTGGTGGTGCTGGCACTACTCTGCGCTCTGATTCTGCGACTTATGAAGATGGGCGAGCGTCAGCAGGAGCCCTTCAGCCGAATCTACTGCTACTGCGTGGCCTCGGTGCTGCTGTTCCACGTTATGGTCAACGTGGGTATGAACGTGGGCCTGATGCCCGTGATGGGTATCCCGCTACCGTTCCTGAGCTACGGCGGATCGTCGCTGGTGGCATTTACGATACTTGTGTTCATCGCCATACGCCTCGACGCCTCACCGACGAAGGGACTCTCGGCACTGAATTAAACAGAATACAATTTTACAATTATGCTATACGTTATTTATCTTATTACGGTGACGGCCGTAGTGTGGTTCTCGATCCTGGCCTCGCGCTACATCGATATGATCGATCGCTCGACACGCATCTCGGGTGCATTCCTGGGCGGAGTGCTGCTCTCGGCCATCACATCGCTGCCCGAACTCTTCACCAGCATCTCAGCTACGGTGCTCATCGACAACCCCTCGCTCTGCATCGGTAACATCCTGGGTAGCAACCTCTTCAACTTCGGTATGCTGGCCGTTGTGATACTCTGCTTCCTGAAGGGATTCTCCGCGGCGAAGCTCTCGCGCGGACACAACTATGTGATGCTGTTCCTGATGCTGATGTATCTGGCGCTGATGGTCAATTGGCAGTGGATGAACGACGACGCCATCATCCTCGGCTCGAACGATAAGCCGTGGCTCTACCTATCGCCCACGTCGATCGTGATTGCGGTGCTCTACGCCCTGACGGTGCGCTTCCTTGCGGGCGACTCGGGCTCGGAGAGCGACGAGGAGGGCGAGCCTGTGACACTATCGTTGCGCGCTATCGTGGTGCGATTTGTGCTGGCGAGCGTGGGAATCATCGTGGCGAGTGTTATCCTGACCTACGTCACCGACGACATCGCTACGGAGCTCAACCTCGGCTCGGGATTGGCGGGCGCGCTCTTCCTCGGCGTTGCAACGTCGCTGCCTGAGGTTACATCGACAATCTCACTCTTCCGTATGCGTAACTTCGACATCGCCTTCGGCAACATCGCCGGCAGCAACGTCTTCAACTACTTCGTGCTGGCCATCGCCGACGTGCTCTACTCGGGCGGCTCAGCATATAGCTTCGACGACGATAAGGTCGTGAACCTCACAATTTTCGGCCTCGCGAGCTCGCTCGCAATCTATGTTCTGCTGCGCACCCGTCGCCGTTGGCTCAAAGCCCTGATGGCACTTGTCACCATCGCCTGCTACTTAGCTTTCCTAAGCCTATAATAACAAAAAAAGCCTGTCCGAAAGACAGGCTTTTTCATTTCATCTAAAACTGTTTCAACTCGCAGTAGAGGCGCTGGACGGGGAGGCCCATCACGTTGTAGAACGAGCCTTCGATGCCCTCGATGCCGACGTAGCCGATCCACTCCTGAATGCCATAGGCGCCAGCCTTGTCGAAGGGGCGGTAGCGATCGACATAATATTCAATCTCCTCATTATCAAGCACTCTGAAACGGACCTTCGAGCTTACCGAGAACGACTGCACCCTATCCTTCGATCGGAGTGTCGTGCCCGTAACCACCTCGTGTTCGCGGCCCGAGAGCATCGAGATCATAGCTATAGCCTCGGCGCGGTCGGCGGGCTTACCGAGGATCTGGCCCTCGGCGATAACCACCGTATCGGCCGTCAGCAATATATCGCCTTCGCCCAAAGGCTCGGGGTAGGCCTCCGACTTCAGGCGCGAGAGATACTCCGCCACCTCGGCGGCGGGCAGCTCCGAAGGAAAGCACTCCTCGCACTCGAAACGGGGCGCGAGTGTAAACTCAATATCGGCATCCTCCAGCAACTGACGACGACGCGGCGACTGCGAGGCAAGTATGAGGCGGTAACTCTTCAATTTTTCGTGCAAAAGCATATCCCAGAAAATTTTGAATTTTGAATTACAAAAATCTACATCACATCAAAATCCAATAACGTGTGTCCTCCAATGCGGGCCTTGATATTGTCGCCCGGCTTTACGGCTCCCACGCCTACGGGCGTACCTGTGTAGATAAGATCGCCGATGCGAAGCGTCATATAGCGTGAGACGTGGGCAATGATCTGATCTACGGTAAAGAGCATTTCGCGCGTGAGACCACGCTGGCGCACCTCGCCGTTGAGCTCCATCTCGAACTCCAGGTTCTGCACGTCGCCACCCAGCTCGGCGAGTGGCACAAACTGATTCGACAGCGCGGCCGAGTGGTCAAAACCCTTGCAGAGCTCCCACGGCAGACCCTTTGCGATGGCCTCACGCTGCAGGTCGCGCGCCGTGAAGTCGATGCCGAGTCCCACCTCCTCGTAGCAGCGCGAGGCGAAGCGTTCGTCGATGCACTTTGCAAGGCGGGTGATGCGCACCACGAGTTCGCACTCATAATGCACCTCGTTGGAGAACGAGGGGATATAGAATGGGTCGTTATTGCGTAGCAGTGCCGTATCGGGCTTGAGGAAAAAGAGTGGCTCTTTGGGCAACTCCGCTCCGTCGTGCAGCTCGGCGGCGTGGTCGGCATAGTTGCGACCGATACAGATTATCTTCATTGTTTCTCAAATTTTTCTTTTCTTACATTTACATATATTCCCGCCACAACCAACATCCCGCAGGGAATCCAGCAGAGCAGCAGCGAATATAACGTTACGCTCGGCATAAGTGGCGCGAGCATCACCGAGGGCACGCCCGCGAACATCGCGCTGGAGATGAAGCGGCCAAGTTTGTGGATGTCTATTTTCTCGCGCTTCGCCTTTGGCATAGTGTTATAGCCCGCCATTGTCTCGGGATAGTGGCGCAGGAGCAGGGCAATGAGGCACCAGACAGCGGCAAAAATAACAGCACCCAAAAGCATATCTACAAAATCATCGACAACAAATTATTACAGAAGTTGCAGAGGTTATGGGTCAGCATCGGAATCAAGATACTGCGGCTGCGTAGAGCGATATAAGCCAACGCGTAACCGACTAGACCCGTTACGATAAACGAAGCTACACTGAACACCACCTCGCCACTTTGGAATGATAGCGAGTGTACCATACCAAACCAAATACCATTGATTATGATGGCGGGATTAAGCGAGGGCTTGCCTCCCTCACGCAGAGTACTGCACATCAATCCGAGCATTACACCGCGGCACATAACCTCCTCGTCGAGGCCTGGCATTGAAATCTGGAATAGTAGTGTTTCGGCATCAAACTCCTTTTCGCCCAAAAGTCCTGCAAGAACATAGACAGAGAGAAGTCCGATGGCAACCTTTAATGCCGAGCGCAAACCCTCTTTATTCTGCTTGAGTGTGAAAAAATTGTTGTCAGCAAACTGACGGCGGAAGAGGAAATACAATATTACGCCACACGCGAGGCCAAACAATTTGCCGTTCCAATTCCAACTGCCATTAATAAAATGCAGTGAATCAAAAAGATATGGCAAAACGAGAGCAATGCTGTATAGACAATAGCATACAACAATGCTCAACACGCGCAGATAATTCTCGCGCGTGCGTTCCTTCATAAAAATAAGCAGGAGCGGCAGGATAATCGCCAGATGCAGTAGTGGATTGAGTAGTAGTTGAGAGTTTTGCATAACGCAAATTAATTTTGAATTTTGAATTTTGAATTTTGAATTGTCCGCACGATGTCGGCTGCAAACCTATCGCTCGCTCCTGCGCCGCCGATAATTGAGCGCAACTCGTCAAAGTCGGCGAGCATCTTTTCGCGCTTTGCGCCACCGATGAGTATCGAGCGCAACTCCTTCTCCGCCTCATCGACCGAGGGTTTATAGACTACCATCTCGCGAACAGCCTCACGCTTGAGATTCAAGTTCACAAGCGAAACAAATGGAATCTTCAGCAGATAGGGCTTACCCTTCTCGTAGAGCCACGGAATACCGTACACGACCAATTCGGGAATACCGATAAGCGCCGTCTCGAGCGTCGCCGTACCCGACGTAACAACCGCCGCCTCAGATATTTGCAGCAGCTCATAGGTCTTGTCGCAGACGAACTTTACGGGCATATCCTTCGTGAAGATTTCGTATTGCTCGCGGGCAATCCAGCCCACGCCTGCCACGACAAACTGCTTCTCGGGCATACGCTCCGCCAACTCGGCCATAAAGCGCAGGTTAGCCTTAATCTCGCTCACGCGGCTACCCGCCAGCAGCGCCACGATGGGGCGCTCGTCGAGGCCATTCTCCGCACGGAAAACCGACTCCTCGGGTGCGGCGGCGCAACGCTGGGCGATGGCATCCATAATGGGATTACCCTCGAAGTGCGGCTCGATGCCCTTTCCACGAAAATACTCCTTCTCGAAGGGGAAGATAATGTAGAGTTTATCGACATATTTCTTCAGCGCCTTGACGCGATGCTCCTTCCACGCCCACACCTTGGGGGCGATGTAGTAATGTACGGGGATGCCCTCGCCGTGGGCGAACTTGGCAATCTTGACGTTGAAGCCCGGGTAGTCGATAAGAATCACCACATCGGGCGCGAAGGCCTTGATGTCGCGGCAACAGTCGCCCATCTGCCCCAGAATGGTACGGATATTCATAGCCACCTGCACAAAGCCGAAGAACGACATCTCGCGGTAGTGCTTCACCAAATTCTCGCGGCCTCCCACCTCGGCCATCATATCACCACCCCAGAAGCGGAACTCGGCCTCGGGGTCGGCCTTCCTTAGGCCACGCATTAAGTTTGAGCCGTGCAGATCGCCCGAAGGCTCACCGGCAATGATATAATATTTCATATATTTTGCGTTAAATTAGAATTTACCTTTCAATATTCTTGATAAGCGACAAGTCTCCGCTGGAGAGAGCCTCAAAGTTGGCCTCTATCTTCTCGATGCCCCAGTCCCACCACTTCAAGTCCAAGAGATATGCGATGAATTCATCATCGAAGCGCTTCCGGATTACCCGGCAAGGATTACCGGCTGCCACGGCATACGGAGGGATATCAGATGCTACGACTGAATTGGCACCAATGATAGCTCCGTCACCGATGTGGATGCCCGGCATCACGGTCACGTTCTGCCCAATCCACACATCATTACCAACAATTGTGTCGCCCTTCAGGGGAAGTTCGTCCTTCACCGGTGCGATGGCGCTGCCCCAGTCACCGCCCATGATATAGAACGGATAGGTGGTAACGCCTTCCATTCTGTGGTTGGCACCGTTCATTACGAACTCAATGCCCTGGGCAATGGCGCAGAACTTTCCGATAATCAGTTTATCGCCGATGAAGTCGTAAAAATGTGTGACGTGCTTCTCAAACTGGTCCGCACCGTCCACGTCGTCATAGTAGGTGTAGTCCCCGATGATGATACGAGGATTCTTAACTACATTCTTTATGAAGCAAAGACGTGGAAGATTCGGGTTCGGGAAGACAGCGTTCGGGTCGGGCCTGTTGGATATTGTGCTCATGGTGGTAAATTCCGATTTATGTGGGTAAATATACAATATTACATTTAATTATAATTACTTTTCCAATAGATCGGGCCTTAACGCCTTGGTGCGCTCATACGACTGCTCCTCCTGCCACTTTTCGATCTCGGCAAAGTTGCCCGAGAGTAGCACATCGGGCACTCGCCAGCCACGGAACTCCGCAGGGCGGGTATAGACGGGCGGGGCTAACAAATCATCCTGAAAGCAATCCGTCAGTGCCGATGCCTCGTCGCCGATAGCGCCCGGCAGTAGTCGCACAACCGAGTCGGTGATGATGCAGGCGGCAAGCTCGCCTCCCGTCAGGACGTAGTCGCCGATCGAGATCTCGCGCGTTATGAGGTGCTCGCGAATACGATGGTCGATACCCTTATAATGGCCGCAGAGAATAATAATATTCTCGCACATCGAGAGGCGGTTGGCCTCGTGCTGGTTGTAGGTGATGCCGTCGGGCGAGGTGTAGATAATCTCATCGTACTTGCGCTCCGACTGCAGCTTCTCCACAAGCTCGAATACGGGCTCGCACTTCATCACCATTCCCGCCTCGCCACCGAAGGGGTAGTCGTCGGTAGTCTTGCGCTTGTCGTGGGCGTAGTCGTGCAGATTGTGGATAACGATCTCAACCAGCCCCTTCTCCTGCGCACGCTTCAGGATTGACTCGTTCAAGGGCGAAGTCAAAAGTTCGGGTACTACGGTTATAATGTCTATTCTCATACTATTTTTATGGCTATGTAGTTCTAATTTATCTCTTGCAATAATTCAAGCACTCGGCTCTAATCAGGCCTGATTGCGACCTCTGGTCGCAGTTGCAAATCTGACCCAACGCCGCCATTAAGGCGAGAGCAGAGGTAGCTTGCTGACTTTGCCGAGCCGAGGCGGTGAAAAGCCGCGATAGTGGATTACCCCTAAATCCCCGCCTCAGGCAGGGACTTTGGTCGCCATAGATGGCTCCATATCGGGGGTCCCAAAGGTTACTGCTTATTCAAATCTAAAAATTATATCCTTATCACTCTCCGCGTCGAGTTCGACCTCGCGCCCATCCATCAGCATATAGGCCTTGTAGCCCATCGCCGAGAAGATCTCGATAATCTGCTCTCGCGTCTGGCCGTCGGTCTCGATCAGCACCGTCGGGTGGTGGCGCTCGATGATGGGGCGCAGCTGGGGAATCACCACACGCTCGTAGCCCTCGATGTCGCACTTGATAAAATCGACGCGCTCCAGCGCCCCGAAGAGCTCGCTGCCGCGACGCATCTGAGCCGAGAAGCGTATCGCCCCGCCCGAGAGCTTGCCCTCGCTGACGAAGTTGCGGCCCGTGCCGAAGTAACCCGCCTCGGCAACCGAGTCGTTGGCCATCTCGATGGTGTCGTCCTGCTCGCCCAAAGCGTAATTCATCAGGCTCACATTCCCCCGCCCGCGCACATTACGCTCCAGCACCGAGAAGATAACGGGCACAGGCTCAACGGCATAGACTTGCCCTTCGGCCCCCACGATGTCGGCCATCGGGCGGGTGTAGTAGCCGAGGTTTGCGCCGATGTCGATGGCGATGTCGCCCCTGCGCAGGAGCTGCGGCAGGTGGTAGTTATATTCCAGCGCCCGCCCCCGTCGGCCAATGCCGAGAGCCCGCGCAAGGAAGAACAGGCGGCTCACGACGCGGAGGTAGCCCTCAAGCGAGAGCACCCGATAGAGCAGGCGATGCAAGAGTTTTCCCATTTTATTTATCTATTCTGTAAAACATTTTCTCCAAATCAAAGGTTACCACCTCCGAGGCCGCGAGCAGATCGACGCCGGCACTTCCGTCGCCACTCTCCAGCGCGGTGAAGGCCGCCTCGCCCTTCGGGGGCAGGCTGACGTAGATATTTTTGAGGGTGGCGGCCGCAGCACCAATCTGCAACTGCACCTCACCTATCGGACGCGCATCGCGCACCACCACTCCGCCAAATCCGCCGCTGCGCGACTGCTCCACCTCGCCCGCCTCGGCCTCGACGTAGGGCTGAAAACGGCTGAAGTAACGTGGCGAGAATTGGCTCTTCACGTTGCCCGTGTCGAAGTGCAGCATCAGTCGCTCGCCGCGCTGGTGGCATACGAGGTAGAATGTGCCGTTGTCGCAGACAAGGTTACGCTCCTCGGGGGCACTCGGTGTGGCGGGCAGAACGAAACGCTCGGCCGCGCGCTCGTAGCGCACCTCGCCCAACTTGCGGATTATATGCGTACCCAGCACCGCCTCGCAGAGCTCCTCAACCGCGGTATCGGCGGGTACCATCTCATCCGCCACGAAGAAGGTGGCGTTGCGCACCTTAACATCGCCTATCTGCAACTCAGGCAGGATGCCCAACTGCACATATCCTTTATCGAGGCCCGTGATGATGATCGAGTCGGCCACGATCTCCACACCCAACCGCTCGGCGGCGGCGCGTGAGACCATATTGGCGTAGCTGCAACCCGTGTCGAAGATGAAATCCTCGCTCACCGCACCCGCCTTGCCCCGCACGATAAGGTGTTCGCCGCGTCCCACACGACGACGCTCGACGGGGATCACAACATCTCCCTTAGGGCGCACCACCTCAACCTGCTCGCGCTCGGAGAGAGCCGACATCCATCGGTGGATCGATTTCAGCTCCCCACTCGACGCCTCGGCGGGCAGGGCCGCCATCAGCTGCTCGACCGTAGCCTTGCCCCCGCGATAATCCTCCGATGCGAGGTGGTTGATAAGGGCAAAATTCTGCATCGCAAAGATGGTTGCCGCACCCAGCTGCTCGGTGTAATTTCCCAACTGGCCAATGGCGCGGTTGCTATCCTCGAATCGTCCCTCGCTATGGGCCACCAGCACGTCGGCGAGAGTCCGAAGCGACTCCACCACCATCTCTCGCACGGCGGGGAGCTCGGCCGCGAGCGTAACGTAATCGGCATTGTTGATCAGCTCCGCCACGCGGTTATTTGCCTGCTCGGGGGTGGGGTTTTGCGCCTCGGCAACAGTGCCGACAAGCAGCGCCGCAAGCATTAGCAGCAGACCTCGCATATTAATTCTTATAATTTACCTCATCGTTGAGAACCTCAACCACGAAGGGGTTATACATCGACTCGTGGCCGATGGTGCTATCCTCGCCGTGGCCGGGGTAGATGCGTACCTCGTCGCCCAGAGGCAGGATCTTGTCGATGATCGAGCGCATAATCCACGAGTAGTCGCCACCCGGAAGGTCGGTGCGGCCGATACTCTCGCGGAAGAGCGTGTCGCCCGTGAAGAGTACGCCCGCCTCAGGCTCATACAGCGCAACGTGGCCGGGCGTGTGGCCCGGTGTGGGGATAATCTTCAGCTCGGTCTGGCCGAAGCTGATTGACTCCAGTCCGTCCAGATCGATGTCGATAGTCTCGGGCATATCGCCTGCGCGGACACCGAACAGCTCGGCACTCACCGAGGCGCCCTTGAGCAGAAACTCATCCTTCGACGAGAGGGCGAAGCGCGCACCATACTTGCGTTGCAGATGCTCCACGCCCATCAGGTGGTCGAAGTGGCCGTGGGTGTTGATAGCCAGCACAGGCCTCAGGCCGCGCTCGGCGATGAACTTATCCAGAATCTCACGCTCGCGCTCGCTCGACTCTCCTGCGTCGATGATGGCAGCCTCCAGAGTATCGTCCCAGATGATGTAAGTATTCTCTTGGATGGGGTTGAAAATCAATCTTGCTATTTTCATAGTATTAGGGTTTTTCTGTTATCAAATAAAACTTTGCCGAGACGTTGTATGCTACCTTAATCTGCTCGAACTCCACATTAGGCTCGACCTCCGCTGTGGCCGAGTCCATCATCGCGGCGTTACTCATCATCAGGCGCTTGCCATAGACGGTTTCGGTCGTGGTGGTGTAGTCGTTAATCTCGTAGCAGGCACCAATCTTCTGCCCTACAGCCTCGGCCAACTCGCGGGCACGCTGCTGCGCATTCTGCATAGCCTTCGTGCGGGCCTCGGAGCGCAGCGACTCCATATCGGAGTAGGTGGTGCGAGTGACATTCACATTCGTTATGCCCGCCTTGTCCAGCTCGTCAAAGACCTTGCGAACGGCCGCAGCCGACTCAAGCCTCAGCTCATACTGCGTAGCCAGAAGCGACTGACGGCGACGGAAAAACTCGCTCGACATACCCTGCACCGAGAGCTGCTTCTCGGCATCCACATCGGCACGCTTGAGTGCCGTGAACATCTTCTTACGCTGCTCCTCGATGGGCAGACGACCCTTGGTGTCGCTCTCGTCGAGGCGTATCGAGAGGTAGATTACGTCGGGCGTAACCTTCACCTCGGCAGAGCCATTGACCGAGACGGTGGGGATGATCTGCTGTGTCTGCGCCTGTGCGGGGCGGATATTCAACGTAAGTGCGAGGGCCATCAGAGCTATCGCTCCAATAAAAATCTTTTTCATAGCGTTCTGTTTTAAGGGGTTTTTACCTATAAAACGCTTTGCCTGCAATTTCCTTGCACGCCTAAGGCGTGTTTTTTGAATTTTGCATTTTGAATTTTGCATTCTGCATTGCGAAGCTACCGCTTCACCAGCTTCACCACATTCTCAACGTGATGCGTATGGGGGAACATATCGACGGGCTGCACAGCCACTACGCGGTACATCCCATCCATCAGCTGCAGGTCGCGCGCCTGCGTGGCGGGGTTGCAGCTCACATATACGATTCGCTCGGGTGCGGCACGCAGGATAACATCAATCACGCGCTCATCGACACCCGCGCGCGGCGGATCCAAGATCACTACGTCGGGGTGGCCGTTGCGTGCCACGAAGTCGTCCGACAGCACATCCTTCATATCGCCCGCGTAGAACGACGTGTTCTCGATGCCGTTGATGGCCGAATTGACCTTCGCATCCTCAATCGCCTCGGGCACATACTCAACACCCACGACCTTCTTCGCGCGGCGGGCGCAGAAGTTGGCAATGGTTCCCGTACCCGTGTAGAGGTCGTACAATACCTCGTCGCCCTTTAGGTCGGCTGCTTCGCGCGCCACCTTGTAGAGCTCGTAGGCCTGCTCCGAGTTGGTCTGGTAGAATGACTTGGGGCCAACCTTGAACTGAAGGCCCTCCATCTGCTCGATGATGTGGTCCTTGCCCGCGTAGCAGATGTGCTCCAGATCGCCCACCGAGTCGTTCCACTTGGTGTTGACGACGTAGAAGAGCGATGTAATCTCGGGGAACTGCGCCTTGAGCATCTCCATCAGCGCGGTGATGCGCTCCATATCGGCCTCGTTGAAAATGACGACCACCATCACCTCGCCCGTCGAGGCGGTGCGGATGATGATGTTGCGCATCAGTCCCGCGTGCTCGCGGCAGTTGTGGAACGTGTAGCCCTGCTCGATGCAGAAACGCTTCACGGCGTCGCGTATTGAGTTCGAGGGCTCGGCCTGAAGGTAGCACTTGTCGATGTTGAGCACCTTGGCGAAGCAGTTGGGGATGTGGAATCCGAGTGCGGGCTCGCGCTCGATGTCGCCGCCGGCAGCGATCTCCTCGTAGGTGAGCCAACGCTTGTCGGCAAAGGTGAACTCCAGCTTATTGCGGTAGAAGGTCTGCTTGGCCGACCCCAGACAGGGCTGCACCTCGGGCAGAGCGATCTTGCCGATGCGGGTGAGCTGGTCCTTAACCTGCTCGGTCTTAAAGCGTAGCTGCTCTGCGTAGGGCAGATTCTGCCACTTGCAGCCGCCACACACGCCGAAATGCTCGCAGAAGGACTCCTCGCGCAGCGGCGAGCGCTTAACATAATTTACCACCACGCCCTCCATAAAGCGGCGGCGCTTGTTGCGTATCTGTACATCCACCACATCGCCCGGCACGGTCATCGGGACGAAGACCACCTGATCGTTGTAGCGGCCCATAGCCTTGCCCTCGGCGGCGAGGGTTGTGATCTCCAACGCCTCGATGAGGGGATAATTCTGTTTTTTACGTCTTGCCATTTTTATTCGATTTTGCACAAAGATACAAAGTTTTCTCCGTTTCGAGCCTAAACTCTAAAGAGTTTAACCCAAACAGCGATCGCGGTTCTCGATGGCCCACCTAACGAGCGGCTCGATGTTGTCCATAAACGAGTGGCCCAGCTCCGTGAGGCGATACTCCACGCGGGGCGGCACCTCGGGGTAGGCCTCGCGCGAGATGAGCGACATCTCCTCCAGGCGGCGAAGCGTCTGCGTGAGCATCTTCTGCGAGATGTCGGGGATGGCGCGCTGTAGCTCCGAGAAGCGTTGCATCTGGTTGTGGCGCAGCGGGTAAAGCACCAGAAGCGACCACTTGTCGGCGGTCTGGTCGAGAATGTCGCGGATGGGACAGAAATCCTCTTTTTTCATATTTTTTTCAGTTTTTTGGTTTTGTAATCGGCTCTCGCTCAACAATGGTTACCTGAAGGTAACTACCGCACAAAAAAGTGCCTTCTTGCGCAGAACGAGGCGAGATATTATCTTTGCTTTACAAAAGTAACAAACTTTCTTTTAGTAACCAACCGCGTAATAAAAATTATTCGTCGAAGCGACTTCTAATGCTGATGCTAAAGATTTTAGCACTTGCCCTTTGGTCAGGTCTCCTTTTTTTGTATATTTGTGAAAACAACACCTAAAACACACTATCCTATGAAAAAATCGACTCTATTTTTTGGCCTCGCCGCCGCGATGCTATCTTCGGCTTGCTCATCGGGCGAGGATTGGCAGCAGCTTCTGGATAAGGATCTGTCGCACTGGCGCGTGTATCAGAGCTACCAGCACACCAACGACTTCCGTGGCCGCGCACCCGTTGATGCCGAGGGCGAGAAGATTCCGCCCATCGGCTACGACAAGAATCTCTACGACCTGTTCACCGTTAGCGAAGAGGCGGGCGAGCCCGTGTTGCGCGTGAGTGGCGAGACCTACGGCTGCGTGATCTCGAACCAGAGCTACCGCAACTACCATCTGCGCCTGCAGGTAAAGTTCGGCCAGAAGCGCTGGGAGCCCCGCTTGGAGAAGGCGCTCGACTCGGGACTGCTGTATCACTCGGTGGGCGACGCGGGTGTCGATTATTGGCTCTCGTGGATGCGCTCGTTCGAGTTTCAGGTGATGCAGAGCGGCACGACGGAGGGTAACAGCGGCGACTTCTGGTCGATCGCGGGCACCAAGGCCGACATCAAGATATCACAGCCCGACCCCGAGAAGCGCACCTACTACTACGATCCCGAGGGCGAGTGGCTGACGGTCGGCAGTCGTGGCGTGACGAACTTCTGCGGCACGGAGGATCACAACTCACCCGAGGGTGAGTGGACCACCCTTGAGCTGATCTGCTACGAGGGGCAGAGCGTGCATATCGTCAATGGCGAGGTGGTGATGGCGCTCAAGAACCTGCGCTACACCGATAAGGGCGAGGATAAGCCTCTCGTTGAGGGCCGCCTGCAGCTGCAGAGCGAGGCTGGCGAGGTATTCTACAAGGGAATCGAGATTCGCCCGCTGGAGCAGATGCCTGAGAAGTATGTTCCTTATTTTCAGTAATAAAAAAGGTGTCCAATAATCGGACACCTTTTTTATTTTATCATCTGATTTTACTTGAACAGCTTGGGAGCAAACTCCTTCAGACAGCGGCTCCAGGTGTGCCACTCGTGGTAGGTACCCTCCGAGATATACGACTCCACCTTCACGCCCATTTCGGTAAGCTGCTTAGTCATCGTAGCTGCCGCATCGACAAACATCTTCTCCTCGCTACCTGCGCCAAACCACAGCAGCTTCACCTTCTTATTGAAGGCTGCGGGGTCGGCGAAAGCACCGTTGTAGGCCGTCTTGAGATCGACCTGCTGGCGACCACCCATCATCAGTGCCGCCGAGAAGCCGCCGATGTAGGCGAACTTATCGGTGTTCGCAAGGGCGATATTCATCGTCTGGAAGCCACCCATCGAGAGACCCGCCATAGCGCGGCTCTCGCGGTCCGACTTGGCGCGGTAGTTCTTCTCCACCATCGGGATGATATCCTTGAAGTAGATCTCGCCCAGCGAGCCTGCGTCGGTCGAACGCTTGATGGCGCCCGTTGCGGGATCCTGAGTGTCGGTGTAGCCGCAATCCATCACCACGATCATAGGCACAGCCTTGCCCTCGGCAATAAGGTTATCCATAATGAAGTTCATACGGCCCTGCAAGCTCCAGCCACGCTCGTTCTCGCCCATACCGTGCAGCAGGTAGAATACGGGGTACTCGCCCTTGCCCTCGTCGTAGCCCGCGGGGGTGTAGATGTAGGCGCGACGCCACAGACCCGTAACGCTCGACTTATACCACTGCTCGCGCACCACGCCGTGCGGAACATCCTTCGCATCCATATAATCCTCGCCCGGGTAGGCAGCGTAGATACCGCTCGTGGGGCGGCTGTAGCCGAAGTAAGCCACGCTGGCGGGGTCGTTCACCTGCACGCCATCGACCAGGAACCAGTAGTAGTGGAAGCCCGGCGTTAGGCCCTTGAGCTCGGCTGTCCAGTTGCCCTGGCCGTCATTGACCATATCGACGGGCTGAGCGGCGAAGCCGTCGCCACCCTGCACCTGCACCTTCTTGGCGGTCTTTGAGCTGTAGCGCACAATAGCGCGCATATCGTTTGAAACCTTGGGGTACTCGTTGCCCGGCACGTTCGAGATGGCCGAGCGGAACTCCTGTGCCGAGGCGCTCATAGCGATGAGCAGCACAACGGCAGAAAGAATAAGTCTCTTCATTGTTTATAAGTTTAGGTTTGTGTTACATTCTGCGCAGACGCACGGCAGTGCCTACGGCCGATACCATAAACATACTCTTGTCCTTGCCCGACACCTCGCCGAAGTCCATCTTCAGGCCCACGACGGCATCGGCACCCAGCTTCTCGGCCTTCTCGCGCACGCGCTTCAAGGCTTCGTCATAGACATCGTCCAACTTGCGCTGGTAGGTGCGCGACTTACCACCGAATACATCGGTTATCGAGGCAAACCAATCGGAGAAGATGTTGGTTCCGATAACCACATTGACCGATACTAACTGCAGGTACTCATCGATGCGAGCGCCCTCGACGTTGTTTGTTGTTGTGATAATCATATTTTTGTGGGTTTTAGTAGTTTTTTATTTATAAATAATCTATCATAAATTTTCTTTGCAACTTTTTCCAAAAAAGTTGCGCAAAAAGGCCGCAAGGCACAATTTGCGGGGTCGCCGCGCCGTCGTCGGTAAAATGAATGCTACGCACTTTTGAAGCAATCAAAAGGTCTCCATTTTTTAACCCTCCGCCAACGCGCCGCCCTTTTTCCGCAAATTCTGCAGTGCGGGGTTTTTCTTTATGAACTCCTCCCCTTATGGAGGGGAGGTGTCCGAAGGACGGAGGGGTAAAACGGAAAATTAATTAAGAACGTCATCCCCCGACTTGCGGAGCAAGGCGATGGGGATCTTCGGGTAGATAACCCATCAAGGCTCAATGAGTGGAGGATTGCCTTCGCCACCCAAAGGGTGTCGGGCAATGACATATATATTTAATTCTTCATTTTGAATTATTCTTCCATTCGGGTAATCTTTGCTCCGAGGGCATTCAGGCGGCCATCAATATCCTTGTATCCGCGATCGATCTGCTCGATGTTCTGGATTATGCTCGTGCCCTCTGCACTCATCGCGGCGATGAGCAGTGCCACACCCGCACGAATATCGGGCGAGGTCATTCGCGTGGCACGCAGTCGCAGACGGTGGTCGTGGCCGATGACCGTTGCGCGGTGGGGATCGCAGAGGATTATCTGCGCACCCATATCGATCAGCTTATCGACGAAGAAGAGGCGGCTCTCGAACATCTTCTGGTGAATCAGCACCGAGCCCTTGGCCTGCGTTGCTACGACTAAGAAGATCGAGAGCAGGTCGGGCGTGAGGCCCGGCCACGGCGCATCGGCGATGGTCATAATCGAGCCGTCGATGAAGCTCTCTATCGAGTAGTGATCCTGCTGCGGGATGTAGATATCGTCGCCCCGCTGCTCGAAGTGAATACCCATACGGGCAAACTGCGCAGGGATGATTCCCAGATTGTCGTACGAGACATTCTTGATGGTCAGCTCCGACTGCGTCATTGCCGCCATACCGATGAAGCTGCCCACCTCGATCATATCGGGCAACATCGTATGCTCCGTGCCGCCCAACTCTCGCACGCCCTCGATCGTGAGCAGATTCGAGGCGATGCCCGAGATCTTCGCTCCCATACGGTTGAGCATACGGCACAGCTGCTGGATGTAGGGCTCGCAGGCGGCGTTGTAGATCGTGGTAGTGCCCTCGGCCAGCACGGCAGCCATAATGATGTTAGCCGTACCCGTCACCGAGGCCTCGTCGAGAAGCATATAGCAACCCTTCAGGCGCTTGCACTCCACCGAGAAGAACTCGTCGGCCTGATCGAAGTTGAACGTAGCGCCTAACTTCTGAAAACCGAGGAAGTGGGTATCCAATCGGCGGCGGCCAATCTTGTCGCCACCCGGCTTGGGCATATATCCCACACCGAAGCGGGCCAGCAGCGGGCCGATCATCATCACCGAGCCACGCAGACGGCGGCAGCGGCGGTGGTAGTCCTCGCTGCGCAGGTAGTCAAGGTCGATGTCGGCAGCGCGGAAGGCGTATGAATCGCCACCCAACTCCTCCACCTCCACACCCATCGAGCGCAGCAGGTCGATGAGCTGTATGATGTCGAGAATCTGTGGTACGTTGTGCACCACCACGCGCTCGGACGTAAGCAGCGTAGCGCAGAGTATCTGTAATGCCTCGTTCTTCGCGCCCTGCGGAGTGAGGCTGCCTTGAAGGCGATGACCGCCTTCGACTTTGAAGATTGCCATAGGGAATTATCTTTTCGGTTGTCGTTCTGTTCTGTTTGGGCGGGTTTGCGGCGAGGCCGACAAAAGGCCCATTATAATATAAATTTTACCAAAGATACGAAAATCGGCGAACTTGTCAAAAAAATGACTCGATATTGTGCGATTAGAATCATTTTTTATAAATTTGCGTTGAGTTTCAGTCTCACCTACGATAACTTAAACCATTAAATACCTATTAACTATGAAGAAATTGATTTTTTCGGCTTTGGCATTGACCATCGCTGTAAGCGCTTCGGCTCAGCAGCCCCAGCAGCAGGACCCCAACCGTATGCGTCCTGGTATGACTGAGTTCTACACCCCCGTGCCCCCCATCGTAACCCCGGGTAACATTATGACCAACTCAGCTCCCTCGGATGCTATCGTACTCTTCGACGGCAAGGATCTGAGCGCTTGGCAGGGTGCTAACGGCGGCCCCGCAGAGTGGGACGTACACGATGGCGTGTTCACCGTAAATAAGAAGAAGGGCGATATCCAGACCCGCGAAAGCTTCGAGAGCTTCCAGCTCCACATCGAGTGGATGGTTCCCGAGAACATCACCGGTACGAGCCAGGCACGCGGTAACAGCGGCGTGTTCCTGCAGGGTATGTACGAGATCCAGATCCTCGACTGCTACAACAACGAGACCTACACCAACGGTCAGACAGGTAGCGTTTACAAGCAGTCAACTCCCCTTGCTAACGCAATGCGTAAGCCCGGCGAGTGGAACGTATATGACATCATCTACAACGCCCCCGTATTCAAGGAGGATGGTACCTATCGCGTGCCTCCCACCGTTACGGTTATCCACAACGGCGTAGTGTTGCAGAACAACGTGATCATCCGCGGTACTACCGAGTACATCGGTCATCCCCAGGTGAAGATGCACGGCGCAGGCCCCATCAAGTTGCAGAGCCACGGCGACCCCTCGGAGCCTATCAGCTTCCGTAACATCTGGCTTCGTAAGTTGTAATAACTTATTTGGTCGAAATAAAAGGTTGTCCTTCGGGGCAACCTTTTTTTCACGCCTAAGGCGTGTTTCCCGACCGCACGCTACTCTCGCTCTTGAGCGTGATGGGCGGCAGATGATGCAAAACAGCCGTTACGGCTGAATTTTGAATTCCCTCAGGCCTGTCAAAATGTCTTTTTGTGGCACAAATCTTCTGCCAATCTCTGCCAGCAGTATGTTAAAATGTCCGATTCTGTCCTCTGGCAAAGGTTTTGCACCCCGTAAGGCCAAAACAAAACAACGAAAAGACAATGAACATCAATTCACTTACCATCAAGGCTCAGGAGGCGCTGCAAGCCTCCGTACAGTTGGCCCGCGAGAAGGGTGCGCAGGCCGTCGAGCCACACCATTTGCTCCTTACGCTTATCACCAAGGAGGACTCTCTGGCTGCCTACCTGCTTCAGCGCGTGGGTGTGAATGTGGCACAGCTGCGCAGCGAGGTCGAGGGCGCGGTGGATGCGCTGCCGAAGGTCTCGGGCGGCAATGGCGAGCAGTACTTCTCGACCGACACCTCGAAGACTATTCAGCGCGCGGTGGATTTCACCCGCACCTTCAACGATAAATTTGCCTCTGTCGAACACCTCCTGCTCGGCCTTCAGGCTGAGCGTGGCGCTGCGAGCGATATGCTCAAGCGCGCGGGAGCGACAGAGAAGGAGCTCGTGGCCGCCATCCGCGACTTCCGCAAGGGCTCGACGGTAGATTCGCAGACCTCGGAGAAGGAGTTCAATGCGCTGGGCAAGTACGCCATCAACCTCAACGAGATGGCCCGCAGCGGCAAGCTCGACCCCGTCATCGGCCGCGACGAGGAGTGTCGCCGCGTGCTGCAGATCCTCTCGCGCCGAACCAAGAACAACCCCATCCTCGTGGGTGAGGCGGGCGTGGGCAAGACCGCCATCGCCGAGGGCATTGCCCACCGCATCGTCAATGGTGATGTGCCCGAAAACCTGCGCTCGAAGCAGATCTTCTCGCTCGATATGGGTGCGCTGATTGCGGGTGCAAAGTATCAGGGCGAGTTCGAGGAGCGACTGAAAGCCGTCGTGCAGGAGGTCATCGCCAGCGATGGCGAGATTCTGCTCTTCATCGACGAGATTCACACCCTCGTGGGTGCGGGCAAGTCGTCGGGAGCGATGGATGCCGCCAACATCCTCAAGCCCGCACTTGCGCGTGGCGAGCTGCGCACCATCGGTGCCACCACGCTCGACGAGTACCAGAAATACTTCGAGCAGGACAAGGCCCTCGAGCGTCGTTTCCAGAAGGTTATGGTCGATGAGCCGACGACCGAGGATGCCATCTCGATTCTGCGTGGCCTGAAGGAGCGTTACGAGAGCCACCACAAGGTGCGCATCAAGGACGAGGCCATCATCGCCGCCGTCGAGCTCTCGCACCGCTACATCACTTCGCGCTTCCTGCCCGACAAGGCTATCGATTTGGTCGATGAGGCCGCCTCGCGTCTGCGTCTGGAGATGAACTCCGTGCCCGAGGAGATCGACACGCTCGATCGCCGCATCCGCCAGCTCGAGATCGAGCGCGAGGCCATCCGCCGCGAAAAGGATGAGCAGCGTGTGGAGTCGCTTACGCGCGAAGTTGAGGAGCTGCGCTCGAAGGAGTCGGCTCTGCGAGCCAAGTGGCAGGGCGAAAGGGATTTGCTGCAGAAGATTCAACACGAGAAGGAGTCTATCGAGCGCCTGAAGGTCGAGGCCCAGCAGGCCGAGCGCGCAGGCGACTACGGCCGCGTGGCGGAGATTCGCTACGGCAAGATTGTCGAGGCCGAGCGCCAGATCAGCGCCCTGCAGGAGCAGCTCGATCTGACCACAGCGTCGGGCGAGGCGATGATCCGCGAGGAGGTAACCTCGCAGGATATTGCGGAGGTCGTGTCGCGTTGGACGGGCATTCCCGTGCAGCGTATGCTCTCGTCGGAGCGCGAGAAGTTGCTGCGTATGGAGGAGGAGCTGCATCGCCGCGTTGTGGGACAGCAGCAGGCCATCGAGGTGATTTCGGATGCCGTGCGCCGCTCGCGTGCGGGACTGAGCGATGAGCGCCGCCCGATCGGCTCGTTCATCTTCCTCGGCACAACGGGTGTGGGTAAAACGGAGCTTGCGAAGGCGTTGGCCGAGTTCCTCTTCAACGACGATGGGATGCTCACGCGCATCGATATGAGCGAGTATCAGGAGCGCCACAGCGTCTCGCGTCTGGTGGGTGCGCCTCCGGGATATGTGGGCTATGACGAGGGTGGCCAGCTCACCGAGGCCGTTCGCCGCAAGCCCTACTCGGTGGTGCTGCTCGACGAGATTGAGAAGGCCCATCCCGATGTCTTCAACATCCTGTTGCAGGTGTTGGACGATGGCCGCCTTACGGACAACAAGGGTCGCACGGTCGATTTCCGCAATACGATAATCATTATGACCTCGAATATGGGCTCGCACCTTATTCAGGAGCGTTTCGCCTCGGCCTTTGCGGGCGATGAGCCTACGGAAGAGCTTGTGGAGCGCACGCGCGAGGAGGTTGTCGAAATGCTCAAGCAGCAGCTCAAGCCCGAGTTTGTGAACCGCATCGACGAGATTGTGATGTTCGAGCCGCTCACGCGCCGCGATATTGAGCATATCGTTGATATTCAGATGGGTATCATCGCCCGTATGCTCAAGCACAACGGCCTGAAATTGGAGTACACCGCCTCGGCCCGCGACCTTATAGCGCGTCTTGGTTACGATCCGCTCTACGGTGCGCGACCTGTCAAGCGCGTGATTCAGCGCGAGGTGGTCAATGCCCTCTCGAAGCGAATCTTGGCGGGCGAGGTTGATCGTGAGAAGGTGATTAAGATCGATGCCAACGGCGAGGAGATCGTCTTTTCTAATTAAAACAGTATAATGTCATTCCACATTTCCGCAAGGGTTAGCTCCCTGATACCTGCGGAAATGATTGGAATGACTTATTTCTTGATTTTGAATTAAATCATTTTTTATACATTTGCAGTCAAATAGGTTAGTTATGACACGTATCAATCTTACCGCTTCGCAGATCTCTGCTCTCGAGGCCAACGGCTGCACAGCCGAGGATTGGCGGCGCGTGATGGTTGCGCCAGCCTTCTCGCCCGAGCACATCCGCAATGTCGCCTTCTCGGGCGATGTGCGCTTGGGATGCTTCAACCATTCATTCACTCTCGCGGGTGGCGTCAGTCGCCACGCGGGCATTCGCAACGCCACGCTACACAATGTCGATGTGGCCGACGACTGCCTTATCGAGAACATTCACAACTACATAGCCAACTACCGCATCGGCCGCGCGTCGATCATCCGCAACGTCAATCAGATCTACGTCGAGGGGCGCTCGTCGTTCGGCAATGGTGTGGCTGTGAATGTGCTGAACGAGACGGGCGGCCGCGAGGTCTATATCAACGACAAACTCTCGGCGCAGATGGCCTACATTATGGCGCTCTACCGCCACCGCCCCGCGCTGAAGGCTCGTCTGAAGGAGATAACCGATTACTACACAGAGAAATACTCCTCCTCAGTCGGTACCATCGGCGCCGATGTACACATCACCAACGTCGGTCTGATGCGCGATGTTCGCGTGGGGGATTGCTGCACCATCAGCGGCGCGGCACGTCTGCGCAACTGCTCGCTGAACTCCAATGCGGCTGCGCCCATCCACATCGGCGACGGCGTGATCTGCGACGATGTAATCATCTCGAGCGGCTCGAGCGTCGATGAGGGTGCTACGCTCGAGCGCTGCTTCGTGGGGCAGGCCTGCAAGATAGGCCACAACTACTCGGCCTCCGACTCGCTCTTCTTCAGCAACTGTCAGGGCGAGAATGGCGAGGCCTGCGCCATCTTCGCGGGGCCTTACACCGTAACGCACCACAAATCGACGCTGCTCATTGCGGGTATGTTCTCGTTTATGAATGCCGGCTCGGGCTCGAACCAGAGCAACCATATGTATAAGCTCGGCCCCATACATCAGGGCACGCTCGAGCGCGGAGCGAAGACAACCTCCAACTCCTACATCCTCTGGCCCGCCCGCGTGGGAGCCTTCTCGCTGGTTATGGGCCGCCACACCAGCCACTCTGACACTACCAATCTCCCCTTCTCGTACCTTATCGAGCAGAACAACACGACATACTTGGCGCCGGGCGTGAACCTGCGCTCGGTGGGCACGATACGCGATGTGAAGAAGTGGCCCGTGCGCGATCATCGCAGCGACCCTAACCGACTGGACTGCATCAACTTCAACCTGCTGAGTCCCTACACCGTGCAGAAGATGCTCAAGGGCTTGGAGCTGCTGCGCAACCTGTGCGCGGCCAGCGGCGAGCTCTCGGATGAGTACTCGTTCCACAGCGCCAAGATCAAGAACTCGGCCCTGCGCAAGGGCATCGACTACTACCGCACGGCGGTGCATAAGTTTATGGGCAACTCCATCATCAAGCGTCTGGAGGGCGTGGCCCTGCCCGACGATGAGACCATCCGCCGCCACCTGCGCCCCACGACCGAGGTTGGACGGGGTGAGTGGGTTGATCTGTCGGGCCTTATCGCCCCGAAGAGCGAGGTCGATCGCGTGCTGGAGGCCATCGAGAGTGGCGAGCTGAAGCGGCTCAGGTTGATAAATGCCGAGTGGCAGGTGATGCACGAGCGTTATTATGAGTATGAGTGGACGTGGGTTTACGACCACATCGAGGAGTTTTATGGTATTGATCCCGAGAAGATTACGGCCGACGACATAAGACGTATCGTCAATGAGTGGCGCGAGGCTGTCGTGGGACTCGACAGGATGGTCTATGAGGATGCCCGCAAGGAGTTCTCGCTCGCCTCACGCACGGGATTTGGTGCCGACGGCACGCGCGCCGAGAAGGATATGGACTTCGAGCAGGTGCGTGGCGACTTCGAGAGCAACCCCTTTGTGCGCGCCACACTCGACCACATCGAGCAGAAGAGTGCCCTCGGCGAGGAGTTGCTCGGGCGGCTGCCCGCTTAAGAAATGCAAAACAGGCCTTACGCCTGAAAACAACCTCCCCCCACCCATTTCTGGGCGGGGGGAGCACAAAAAAACCGACCTATAAAGCACTCCACATCTCCCCTTAATGACAACAAGGAAAATCCACAAACCCCGTTAGGGTAGATGCTTCGTACTTTCTCTTATCTTTGTGTTGCGCGCTCGCGCATTACACGAAGTTCCTTTTTCCAAGTTACGGCGCAGATGAGCGTCGCCACGACGCATCCCACCGTAAACATCCAGAACGTTACGCCCCAACCCAAGTCAGAGCCTGCCACCTGACCTACGACGATCTTCGACAGAAGCGCATCGCCCAGCAGATAGCCAAACAATCCTACAAATCCCGCAGCCGTACCTGCCGCATTCTTCGGCACGAAGCTCAGCGCCTGAATACCGATCAGAGCGATAGGGCCATAGACGGCAAATCCTGTCAGTCCGAGCGAGAAGAATACCACCATCGAGAGTGCCTGCTCGCCACCGAACAGCGCGGCCACAGCCTCAGCCTGCCAGTAGCACAAAATTCCAACCAACACCATCAACATATAGATCACATTGACCGGTGCGCAGCGTCCCTGGAAGAAGCGCGACGAGAGCCATCCGCAGATGATCGTGCCGGGGATACCCGCATACTCAAACAGCGAGAATGCCACGCGGCTCTCCGAGGCCGACATAATCTGCATATCCTGCAGGTAGGTAGGAGCCCAGTCGCTGATGCCGTAGCGGATGAAATAGACAAACACGTTGGCTATGGCGATCATCCAAAGCAGATGATTCTTAAATACATACTCAACGAACAGACGCTTGAACGGGATCGACGTCTCCTCGCCCTCAGCAGCCTTGCGGCTGGTGTAGTCCTGGCGGTACTCCTCGATCGACGGAAGACCGCAAGCCTCGGGTCTATCGCGCAGCGTCCACCAGCAGAAGGCGGCAAACAGAATAGCCACCAACGAGGGGAAGATAAATGCCGCGCGCCAGCTCTCCGCGATGCCCATCGAGGCGAAAATCACGATTCCGCCCGAAACCAACAATCCGAGCGAGCCGCCACCCACGTTGTGCGAGCAGTTCCAGATCGACATCTTGAAGCTACGCTCGTTCTGCGAGAACCAATGCGCCATAACGCGTCCGCACGGGGGCCAACCCATACCCGAGAGCCATCCCACAGCCAGCATAAAGGCGAACAGAATACCACCATTGACGGCAATCGACGCCGAGTAGGGAATCAATCCCACGGCGGCCATCACCGACGAAGCGATGATGAGTCCCACGACCAGGAATTTGCGGGCGTCGGAGTGGTCCGACAGGCTACCCATCAGGAACTTACTGAAGGCGTAGGCGATGGGGATTCCGGCCATAGCGAAACCGGCTGTCTCCTTGTCGAGCAGGCCGTCGGCCATCATTCCGGGGGCTGCGAGTGAAAGATTCTTGCGGACCAGATAGTAGGCTGCGTAGCCAAAAAATGCACCAAGAAAAACCTTCAGACGCATACGGCGATACTCGGCATCTACCTTGTCGGCCGCGATTTGCGGACGTGCCGCAGGCGGGTTGAAAAATTCGAGCATAGGCTTAATAATTTTCCCGTTTGGGGATGTAAAATTAACAAATTATTTTCTATTTCTCGCAAATTAACAAGAAATTTTTTTTCGTATCGAAACAAAAATAATATTATTACAAAAGATTGTCAAGTTTTTACGCCTTTTTTCTTACCTTTACCACCAGAACAAAAAATCCATCTAAATGAACATCAACGAACGTCACGAATTCATCACCCGCCAGCTCGAGGCCAAGGGCCAAGTGAGCGTTACGGAGCTCTCGACGCTGCTCAACGTATCGGAGGTAACCATCCGCAAGGATCTCTCGATTCTCGAGAAGAACAACCTCCTCTACCGCGCCCACGGCAAGGCCATCAAGCTCAGCCCCTACATCAACGACCGCGACGTAAATGTCAAGGAGCATCAGTTCCCCACCGAGAAGACCGCCATAGCGCGCGAAGCGGTGAAGCTCATCGAGCCCAACGACTCGATCATCATCGCCTCGGGAACCACCGTGCAGTACTTCGCCCGCGAGATCAACACCGACGAGACGGGGGGCCGACTGACGGTCATCACCTCGGCGCTGAACGTGGCATCGGTGCTCTCGGCCAACCGCGACATCGAGGTAATACAGCTCGGTGGATTGGTGCGCAGCACATCGCTCTCGGCTGTGGGTTGCGATGCCGAGCGTCAGCTGGAAAACTTCGCCGGCAGCAAGCTCTTCATCGGCGTGGACGGACTCGACCCCGAGTATGGTCTCTCGACGACTAACCTGCTGGAGGCCAACCTGAACCGCGTGATGATTGCGGCAGCGGAGAAGATCATCGTGCTGTGCGACTCGTCGAAGTTCGGTCGTCGTGGCTTCAGCCGCATCTGCTCGGTCGATGATGTCGATCAGATCATCACCGACAGCGGCATCCCCGCCCACGTTCTGGAGGCCCTCGAGCAGCGCGGAATTGAAGTTACGATAGTTCACCCCTAAGGGGTGTTCCCCAACCGCCTGCTATTCCTGCTCTCGGGTGTGGTGGGCGGCAGATGATGCAATTCAAAATTCAAAATTGAGAATTAATATATACGTCATTCCACATTTTTGCATAGGATTAGCTACCTGATACGGAAATAGCCTCCTCTGCAAAAATGATTGGAATCTACCTTTGTTGAAAAACGGCTTGCTGATACCAAATTTTTTTCACGCAACTTTTTCCGAAAAAGTTGCACAAAAAGGCCGCAAGGCACAATTTGCGGGGTCGTCGCGCCGTCGTCGGTAAAATGAATGCTACGCACTTTTGAAGCAATCAAAAGGTCTCCATTTTTTAACCCTCCGCTGCCGCGCCGCCCTTCTTCCGCAAATTCTGCAGTGCGGTTTTTTTCCTCTGCCGCCCATAACGCTCGATAGTGAGGGTAGCAGGCGGTTGCAAAACACCCCTTAGGGGTGAATTTTGAATTTTGAATTTTTCTAACTACCTTTGCAAAGTTATGAGCGAATTTATTGTTTCGGCACGAAAATACCGCCCCGCGACATTCGAATCGGTAGTGGGACAGCAGAGCATCACCTCGACGTTGAAAAACGCCATCGAGCGTGGTCAGCTGGCGCACGCCTACCTCTTCTGCGGGCCGCGCGGCGTGGGTAAGACCACCTGTGCGCGTATCTTCGCCAAAACAATCAACTGCCTGAGTCCCAACGGCTCGGAGGCCTGTAACGAGTGCGAATCGTGCCGCGCCTTCAACGAGGGACGCTCGCTCAACATCCACGAATTGGATGCCGCCTCGAACAACTCGGTGGACGACATCCGCACCCTCATCGAGCAGGTGCGCATCCTGCCGCAGGTGGGACGCTACTCGCTCTTCATCATCGACGAGGTGCATATGCTCTCGCAGCAGGCCTTCAACGCCTTCCTCAAGACGCTCGAGGAGCCGCCGCGACACGCCATCTTCATCCTCGCCACAACCGAAAAACACAAAATCATACCCACCATCCTCTCGCGCTGCCAGGTCTATGACTTCAACCGCATCCGCGTCGAGGATTCGGTGCGTTACCTGAAATACATTGCCCAGAAGGAGGGCGTTCAGTTCGACGAGGAGTCTTTGAACCTGATCGCCCAGAAGGCCGACGGAGGTATGCGCGATGCGCTGTCGATGTTCGACAAGGCCGTCTCGTTCTGCAACTCCAACCTTCAGTACAAGGCCGTAGCGCAGACACTCAACGTGCTGGACTACGACACCTACTTCTCGATGGTCGATCTGCTCCTCGGGGGCGACTACACCGAGGCCCTCATCCGCTTTGACGAGGTGCTCTCGAAGGGATTCTCGGGCCAGACCTTTATGGCGGGCCTGAACCAACACCTGCGCGATCTGCTGCTGGCCAAGGGGCCCGCGATTTCGCTCATCGAGCTTACGGGCACTCTGCTCGACCGCTACCGCCAGCAGGCGGAGCAGTGCCCGACGGAGTTCCTCTTCGGAGCCATAGCGCTGCTCACCGAGGCGGACGGACGAATCAAGCAGTCGTCGAACCAACGACTGTTAGTGGAGCTGGGACTTATGAAGATCGCAAGTCTCGGCAAAAAAAAAAATGACGACATCCCTTTAGCGGATAACTACCCCCTTCCCGACCTTCCCACTTCGTTCACGCCCGTCGCTACTGCCGTGGGCGGAGCATCTGTGCCTACGCCAAATACTACTGAGCCACAGCGAGTTGCACCCGCGCCCGTAGTGAAAAAACCGGTGGAGAGAGTGGCAGAGAAGCCTGCGGAGAGGCCCGCGCCCGCACGAACAACGCCCACGCCGACAACGGCAACGGCACGTCGCTCGGCATTGGCGGGATTTTCGATAACGAGCCTTATGGGAGCTGCGTCGGCGGCCTCGGAGGCTGCCGAGGCGACCAGCGCCGAGAGTGCCCGCACCGAGCAGGTGCACTACGATCCGCTCACCGAGCAGAAGATTGTGGCCAAGCGCGAGGAGGTTGTGGAGGCTATCCTGCGCGAGCGTCCGCGCTTTGTGGTGGCGTTCGAGAAGATGATTGTCGAGGGGCACACCGTGAGTGTGGAGGTGCCCACGCAGCAGCTGCACGACGAGATTCTGCGCTCGAAGACCGAGGTGCTGCTCACCATCGCCCGCACGGCCGGCGTGGAGGGTATGATCGACCTCGAAGTGAAGGTGAACGAGCAGATTAAGGCCTCACGCCCGATAAAGCTGGAGGACAGAATTAAATATATGACCGAGCGCGCACCCCTATTGCTGGAGCTGAAAAAGGCGCTGGATATGGAGTATGAGTAGCAGGCCTAAGGCCTGGTTCCCAACCGCCTGCTACTCCCGCTACTGAGCGTGGTGGGCGGCGGATGGAGGAATGTAGAATGCAAAATGCAAAATGAGGGACCCCTCCGTCCTTCGGACACCTCCCCTCCATAAGGGGAGGAGTTTGTAAAGAAAAAACCGCACTGCAGAATTTGCGGATGAAGGGCGACGCGTTGGCGGAGGGTTAAAAAATGGAGACCTTTTGATTGCTTCAAAAGTGCGAAGCATTCATTTTACCGACGACGGCGCGGCGACCCCGCAAATTGTGCCTTGCGGCCTTTTTGCGCAACTTTTTCGGAAAAAGTTGCAAGGAAAAAAAGTAGAGTAGGAAGAAGAAAACAACGAAAGATATTAACTAAAAAGATAAAACAATGGCAAGAAAGAATTTTGTAGAGGAGCTTGAGTGGCGCGGTATGATCCACACGATTATGCCCGGCACCAAGGAACAGCTCGACAAGGAGATGACAACAGCATATCTGGGTATCGACCCCACAGCCGATTCACTTCACATCGGCCACCTGGTGGGCGTGATGATCCTGAAGCACTTCCAGATGTGTGGCCACCGTCCCATCGCCCTGGTGGGTGGTGCTACGGGTATGATTGGCGACCCGAGCGGTAAGTCGCAGGAGCGTAACCTGCTCGACGAGACTACCCTGCGCCACAATCAGGAGGCCATCAAGGCACAGCTCTCGAAGCTCATCGACTTCGAGTCGGATGCCGAGAACAAGGCTCTGTTGGTCAACAACTACGACTGGATGAAGGAGTTCTCGTTCCTGGACTTCGCACGCGACATCGGCAAGTGCATCACCGTAAACTATATGATGGCCAAGGATTCGGTAAAGAAGCGTTTCTCAGGCGAGGGCGAGGGTATGTCCTTCACCGAGTTTACCTACCAGCTGTTGCAGGGCTACGACTTCCTCCACCTCTACCAGACTCTCGGCTGCAAGGTGCAGCTCGGCGGAGCGGACCAGTGGGGTAACATCACCACCGGTACGGAGCTTATCCGCCGCAAGCTCGGCTCGGAGAATGAGGCTTTCGCGCTGACCTGCCCCCTGATCACCAAGGCCGACGGCACCAAGTTCGGCAAGACCGAGAGCGGCAACGTATGGCTCGATCCCCGCTACACATCGCCCTACAAGTTCTACCAGTTCTGGCTCAACGTGAGCGACGAGGATGCCAAGCGTTACATCAAGATCTTCACCCTGCTGGACCGCGAGACCATCGAGTCGCTGATCGCTCGTCACGACGAGGCTCCCCACCTGCGCGAGTTGCAGAAGACTCTGGCTAAGGAGATTACCACGATGATTCACTCGGCTGAGGAGTACGAGAAGGCTGTCGAGGCTTCGCAGATTCTCTTCGGTGGCGCAACCTCTGAGGCATTGCACCGTCTGGATGAGCAGACGCTGTTGCAGGTGTTCGAGGGCGTGCCGCAGTTCACCATCGCGAAGGATCAGCTGGGTTGCACGTTCGTTGATATGTGTGCCGAGCTGACGAAGGTATTCCCCTCGAAGGGCGAGTGCCGCAAGATGGTACAGGGCGGTGGCGTATCGCTCAACAAGGAGAAGGTTGCGGACCCGATGCGCACCGTTACGGAGGAGGATCTTATCGCCGGCAAGTATATGATCGCACAGCGCGGTAAGAAGAACTACTACCTTATCATCGTTGAGTAATGCTGTACACGATTCGACTTCAGCAGATGGAGTTCCGCGCCTACCACGGCTGCTACGATCTGGAGCAGAAGGTGGGCAACCGCTTCGTGGTGGAGCTAAGGATAACCACCCCGCTGGGCGTTGTGGCCGACGAGGATGCGGTGGAGAAGGCGGTGAACTACCTTACGGTATATGAGCGTGTTAGCGAGGTGATGAAGGTTAAGTGCCGCACCATCGAGTGCGTTGCGCAGAACATCATCCGCGCCATCCGCGAGCTCTACCCCGAGATTGTGGAGGTGGAGTGCGAGGTCTCGAAACTCGCTCCGCCCCTCGGCGGCAAAGTGGGCCGCGTGAGTGTCTGCCTGAAAGGTTAAATAAAAAGGTGTCCTTGTTGGACACCTTTTTTTATTTAATGCAGGCGTTACGCCTGCTGAACAAACTCCAGCAACGCCGCGGCGCACTCCTTGGGTTGCTCGATAAAGCCCATATGTCCCGATTCGTCGAGCCAGCTCACCTTCGCCTGCGGATGTGAGGCGACGATCGCCTCGGCAGCTTCGAGGGGGATGTAGGGGTCTTTCTTACCCATTATAAAGAGCTGTGGCACAGTCAATTTACGCAGCATATCGTTCTGGTCGGCTCGCTCCATCATACCGCCCAGCAGCGCCACGATGCCATCGTCCTCGGTGATGTGAACGCACTCGGTCAGATCGTCGATGTACTCCTTCAGGCGGCGGCGATTCTGCTCGGCGAAGCCCGCCTCGGGAGCCACACGCGCCAACGCATCCTTCTTGCCCGCCTTGACGAGTTCGATCTCGCGCTGACGGTTCTCGCGCTTTAAGTCGGTGTCGGGGTTGGGTGTCGAGCTGAGCAGCACCAAGCCATCCAGTCGCTCGGGGTAGAGTGCCGCGAAGGCCAACGTGATATATCCGCCCATCGAGTGGCCCACGAGCGTACAACGCTCAATATCAAGCGCATCGAGCATATCGCGCACCACGCCTGCCATCTGCTCCATCGTATGCTTCTCGCCCAGTACCTGCGAGATTCCGTGACCGGGAATATCGACCGTGATAACGCGCACATCGCGCCTGAGAAGCGGCACAAAATCGTCCCAGACGTACATCGACTCGAGGTAACCGTGCAGCAGCACGACACACTTCTTCTCGCTCTGGCCCTCGGGCGCTGCGCCCGAATCGGCTATATGTAAGGCAACTGAGCCCGCCATTAAGAATCTTTCCTTCATAGTAGTATTTTTTAGCTGATGTAAATATACGAAAAAAATGGGAAAACGGCATAACTGCCGCCTTACTGACAAATTATTTGTTTTAAGTCGGAAATATTACTACATTTGAACATTAATTTGGCGTGGTGTGTGCCGATAGGTTTGTGCGGCTGACTGCGAGAAATAAAGACTGCGAGATGAGAGCTTTCAAATTGGCGTTTTGGTTGTGTGTGCTGGGCATTCTCTGCTCGGCGTGCAGCGTCACGCGCCGCCTGAGCGAGGGCGAGTATCTCGTTCAGCAGGTGAAGATTCGCACCGACCACACCGTCCCCAAAACAGAGCGCATCACAGCCCTCGAACTCGAGCAATACGTCCGCCAAACCCCCAACAAACACTTCCTCGGCACCGACTTCTACGTCTGGGCCTACAACCTGGCCAACCCCGCGAAGGATAACTGGTGGAACAACTTCAAACGCAAGGTGGGCGAGGAGCCCGTGCTGCTCGATATGGGCCTTACGGAGCGCAGTGCCGACAATCTGAAGACCTATATGAACTCGCGCGGCTACTACTCCTCTTCGGTCGATTACTCGGTCGATACCACCCGTCGTGCCAAGCGAGCCTACATCACCTACCGCACACGTCAGGGCGAGCCCTACCGCATCCGAAGCCTGAAGTACGACTTCCGCGACAGACTCCTCGCGCCTGTCATCGAGTCGGACACGGCGCAGTCGCTCATACGCGTAGGTAACATCTTCGATATTACAGAGTTAGACCGCGAGCGCGAGCGCATTGCCGCCTACTTGAACGATCGCGGCTACTATAATTTCTCGGTCAATAACATCGAGTATCGTGTCGATACGCTCGGCGGCAACCGCGAGGTGGGCATCCGTATGATCGTCAGACGCAACACCACGGGCTACAACGAGCGTGGCGAGGCCATCGAGGAGGACAACCGCATCTATCGCATAACGGAGATCAACGTGCTGCCCGACTACGACCCCTCGGAGGATGAGTCGGCACGACGCGAGGCGATGAGCGATACGACCTATTACCGCGGCCTGAATATCATCTCGTCGGGCCAGCCCAATGTGCGCCCCGCTGTGCTGAGAGCCGCTATTCCGCTTTCGCCCAATAAGTTATACAGCGCCTCGGATGTCGATCGCACCTACAACGAGATTATGTCGCTCGGCTACTTCAAGAGCGCCCGCATAGCCTTCGAGGAGCTGCCGCGAACAGAGGACGACACGCTGGTGGTGAACTACGCCGGCGATGGCCGCGAGGCCTACACGCCCGCGAAGTTTGATGCCATCCGCGAGGGTTACCTGCGCTGCTATATCCTGGGCGCACCCACGCTCAAGCAGGGTTTCAACCTCGAGCTGGAGGGTAGCACCACGTCGAGTTTCTACGGCCTGACGGCCACGGTGGGCTACCAGAACCGCAATCTGTTCCGAGGTGTGGAGACGCTAAACACGTCGCTCACATTCGGTTACGAGTATATGAAGGCGCCGCACACCTCGCGCCGCCGCGCCAACGAGATTGGTCTCTCGGTCGGCTTGTCGTTCCCGCGATTTGTCGCTCCGTTCCGCATCTCGACGCGCAACGTCAATATGCCGCGCACGAGGGTGGAGCTGTCGTACAATTTTCAGGATCGCCCCTACTACCAGCGCGACCTCTCGCGTGCGACGTGGACCTACTCGTGGCGCAGTCTGAATGGTCGTTACAGCTACCAGTTGCGACCCATCGACCTGAACTGGATCCACGTCGGATACATCGACGAGGGTTTCTTCTCATCGCTCGAGAATGAGTACCTGCGCCAGAGCTACTTAACGCAGGCTATCGTCGGCCTCTCGGCATCATACACCTATAATAATCAGGGCAAGAATCCGGGCGGCAACGCTACGCTGATGCATATGAATTTTGAGTCGTCGGGTAATCTGCTTAATCTCTTTGAAAAAGCCCTTTCGCACAAGACCGAGGGGGGATATTATGAGATTTTGGGTGTGCGCTACTCGCAGTATGTGCGTGGCGATGTGAGCCTTAGTCGTCAGATTATGTTAGGCGAAAAGACCGCCATCGCGGGCCGCATCTTCGCTGGTGTGGGTGTGCCGTATGGTAACTCTACGGCGCTGCCCTTCGACCGTATGTTCTACGTCGGCGGTAGCAACAGTATGCGCGGCTGGACTCCCCGAACGCTCGGCCCCGGCAACACGCCTGAGCAGAATACGCCCTACCCCGTGCAGATGGGCGATATGCGACTGGAGGCGAATATGGAGTTCCGATTCCCGATCTGGGGTATGTTCAACGGCGCTACGTTCCTCGATCTGGGTAATGTGTGGTATCTTGGCGGCAAGCGTGCTCAGGTGCCCGAGGACGGAGTTTTCCACATTGACAAATTCTATAAACAATTGGGCTTCAATACAGGTCTCGGCTTGCGTATCGATATCAAATTTGTGATCCTGCGCCTCGACTGGGGTGTGCAGCTTCACTCGCCCAACCTCCCCGAGGGCGAGCGCTGGATACAGGGCCTGAAGTGGAAACGCACGGCGCTGAACTTCGGAGTGGGATATCCGTTCTAATATCTATTTTATTGAAAATCATAGGTTTTATATACTTTCTTTTTTATTGAAATAAAATAAAAGAAAGAAAAAAGTATGTTATAAACATATTTCCCTGTCCGCAGCTGAGGTGTTGAAAAGCTGCGGAAAATAGTTAATAAAATTGTTGAAAAATTGGTGATTCAATGATGATAAGTATTAACAATTTTTTGCTGTCGAAAACCGTCAAAATCGTAACTCTTTGGTAACGAACAGGGGTAGTAAATGACCAAATTTTTATGCCAAAAAATATTAAAATTTTTGAAGATATTTATCATACATTTTCGGGCGGCGATTGTGAAGATTTTGTAGGTGTTGAGATGTTGATTACTTAGTTCTACAATTTTCGATTTTTACTATTTTTCTAATCTTATTTTTATGTAAAAAATTAAAAATCAACAAAATAGAAAATAATAAAGGTGTAAAAAACTATGTTGAAAAGGTGTTTAAGCGTGTGGAAAAATAATTCCGAAAAAAGATATCAACACTATCAACAGCCCTTTATTTTTATTCTTTATTATTAATATTTATAAATAAAATAAAAAAATATAAAATCAGTTTGTTGACAACAACCCTCCCTGTGAGGAAAAATTTTTTGTCGCTCACAGGTTGCGATGATGGCCGAACACCCGAAACATCGGCCGTGGCGGAGGCTTGAATGAGGAGAAGTTTGCGAGCCGACCTATCCGGGCGAAGTGTATAATTCCAGGGCCGAGAAAGGGCCCTTTTTTAGGCTCTCGGAGGCTGGGTGGTAAAACTCTCCGCAAGGGATATTTGATGCCGCAGAAAAGGCTAAAAAGTGAGCATTAAATTTATTCCGAACAGCTCTTTATACCATATTATATTAGAATAATGCCGAAAAATTTCCAAAAAGAGATAAAAAGTTGTAATTTTGAAAATGATTTTGCCTTACGCTGCGCTTGTGCGCGGAGGAGCAAAATCGAATAAATAGTGTTGAAGACAAATAATTATAACAATATGGCAGAGAAAAAATTTAAGCGTTACCTTATCACCTCGGCTCTACCCTACGCCAACGGCCCTGTGCATATCGGCCACCTGGCTGGAGTTTATGTTCCCTCGGATATCTATGCTCGCTACCAGCGTCTGCGTGGAAACGATGTGATCTCGGTTTGTGGTAGTGATGAGCACGGCGTGCCCATCACCATCAAGGCTCGTAAGGAGGGTATCACCCCTCAGGATGTTGTGGATCGTTACCACGCCATCATCAAGGATGCCTTCTACCGCCTCGGTATGTCGTTCGATATCTATTCGCGTACATCATCGCCCACTCATCGTGTGACGGCTTCCGACTTCTTCCGCAAGCTCTACGACGAGGGTAAGTTCATCGAGAAGACCTCGGAGCAGTTCTACGACGAGGAGGCTAAGGCCTTCCTTGCCGACCGCTACATCGTCGGCACCTGCCCCCGCTGTCAGAGCGAGGGTGCCTATGGCGACCAGTGCGAGAAGTGCGGCTCGACGCTCTCACCCGAGGAGCTTATCAACCCCACCTCGAAGCTATCGGGTTCGGTACCCGTGAAGAAGGAGACCAAGCATTGGTATCTTCCTTTGGATCAGTACGATTCGTTCCTGCGCGAGTGGATTTTGGAGGGCCACAAGGAGTGGAAATCCAACGTCTATGGCCAGTGTAAGTCGTGGCTCGATACGGGCCTGCAGCCGCGTGCCGTAAGCCGCGATCTGGATTGGGGTATTCCCGTTCCCGTGGAGGGCGAAGAGGGTAAGGTGTTGTACGTTTGGTTCGACGCTCCGATTGGCTATATCTCTGCTACTAAGGACCTTACGCCCGATTGGGAGAAGTATTGGAAGGATGAGGAGACCAAGATGATACACTTCATCGGCAAGGACAACATCGTCTTCCACTGCATCGTCTTCCCCTCGATGCTGAAGGCTCACGGCGACTACATCCTGCCCGAGAACGTACCTGCCGACGAGTTCCTCAATCTGGAGGGCGACAAGATCTCGACCTCGAAGAATTGGGCCGTATGGTTGCACGAGTATCTCGATGAGTTCCCCGGCAAGGAGGATGTGCTGCGTTATGTTTTGTGCGCCAATGCGCCCGAGACCAAGGATAACGACTTCACTTGGAAAGATTTCCAGGCTCGCAACAACAACGAGCTCGTGGCGATCCTCGGTAACTTCGTGAACCGCGCTCTGGTGCTGACCAAGAAATATTATGGCGGCGCTGTTCCCGTATGTGGCGAACTCACTGATTATGACCGAGATACGATTGCTGAGCTTCAGGGCATCCGCTCTTCGCTCGAGTCTAATATCGAGAACTACCGTTTCCGCGAGGCGTTGAAGGATGCTATGTCGTTTGCTCGTATCGGAAATAAATATCTGGCTGACACCGAGCCTTGGAAGGTCGTGAAGAGCGATCCCGAGCGCGTTAAGACCATTCTTAACATTGCGTTGCAGATTACGGCCAACATCACCATTGCCATCGAGCCCTTTATGCCCTTCTCGGCTGAGAAGATTCTGAAGATGCTGAGCGTTGAGAAGTTCGGCTGGGATAACCTCGGTTCGATGGATCTTATCGCTGCCGGCCACGTTATTGGCGATGCTGCGCTTCTGTTCGAGAAGATTGAGGACGATGTTATCGAGAAGCAGCTCCAGCGTCTGGAGGATATCAAGAAGGCTAACGCCGCTGCTGCCGCTGCCGAGCACGTCACGGGACAGAAGGATGAGTGTACGTTCGATGATTTCCAGAAGATGGATATCCGCGTATCGACAATTTTGGAGGCAGAGAAGATTGCCAAGACCAAGAAGTTGCTCAAGCTCACTGTCGATACGGGTATCGACAAGCGCACCATCGTGTCGGGTATTGCCGAGCATTTTTCGTGTGAAGAGCTTGTCGGAAAGCAGGTGCTTGTATTAGTAAACCTCGCTCCGCGCGAGATGAAGGGTGTGATGTCGCAGGGAATGATCCTGATGGCGGAGGATGCGAGCGGTAAGTTGGAGCTTCTCTCACCCAACAACAAGACCAACAACGGCGCTATCGTCGGCTAATGTTCCACGTGGAACTTTTTTCAAAGAGTTAATTGCTAAACCTTACAGTTATGAAAAATATCGATTGGAACAATATAGGTTTCGATTATATACCTACCAACTGCAACGTCCGCGCCTACTATAAGGATGGCGCTTGGAGCGAGTTGGAGTACACCGACAACGAGTATATCAATATGCATATGGCCACCACTTGCCTCCACTACGGCTTGGAGTGCTTCGAGGGCTTGAAGGCTTTTCGCGGTGCTGACGGCAAGGTGCGTCTATTCCGTGCCGACGAGAATGGCCGCCGTATGGAGTCGTCGGCTCGCAAGTTGTGCCTGCCTGTGCCTCCCGTTGAGATGTTCGTGAAGGCGTGCTACGAGGTTGTCAAGCGCAATATCGAGTTTGTGCCTCCTTATGAGTCGGGTGCTTCGTTGTATCTGCGTCCCGTGTTGATCGGTACGAAGGTTGGTATCGGTGTTAAGGCTTCGCACGAGGCGATGTTCTTCGTATTCTGCTCGCCCGTTGGGCCTTACTTCAAGGGCGGAATGAAGCCTATCAAGGTGATTATCGACCGTGTTCAGGATCGCGCTGCTCCACGTGGAACAGGCGATATCAAGGCGGGTGGAAACTATGCATCTTCTATATTCTCAGGCGAGAAGGCTCACTCGATGGGTTACTCTAATGTGATGTATCTCGACGCTACTGAGCATAAATACATCGAGGAGTGCGGTGCTGCCAACTTCTTCGGTATCAAGGATGGCAAGTATATCACGCCCAAGTCGCCCTCGATTTTGCCCTCAATCACTAACAAGAGTCTGCGTACTTTGGCTGCTGATATGGGCCTTGAGGTCGAGGAGCGTCCCGTTGCAGTCGATGAGCTGGCTTCGTTCGAGGAGGCTGGCGCTTGCGGCACGGCGGCTGTGATCTCGCCCATCGGCTATGTTTTCGACATCGACACAGAGGAGAAGGTTACCTATGGCGATGGCCAGACGGTCGGCAAGACCTGTCTTGCGCTTTATAATAAGTTGCAGGATATTCAGTATGGTCGTTCGGAGGATAAGTTTGGTTGGACTTTGATTGTAGAGTAAATTATCTTTATGCTCCACGTGGAACAATAACAATAAAATAAGAATTATAAATTTATGATATTATGAAAAAGTATTTTCTTTTGGTGGTGTTTTGTTTGGTAACAATTCTCACTGCGTCGACACAGCCGCGTAAGTTCTATTTCCTCTATCTCGATGGTAATGAGAGTGAGGTTATGAGCAGTTGGTTTCAGATAGATGTTGATAAGATGATTTGTAATTGGGATTCTGATAGCGATGGTACCACACACATTAAAAACTATAAGAAGACGGGTAATGTAGAGAAATTCGATATCTATACACCTGACAATATACTTATAGAGAGTATGGAGCTTGTCACTACCGACGAGAAAATCACAGTGACCAGAATTTATTCTGATGGTGAGAAATATGGTCCTATCGTTATTGGTGACGAGGCGGCGCGTGATGCTTTCTTCAAGAAATCTGGTGGTTCAGGCGATGCTTCGCCTGTGTCAGGTATTCAGAATGCCAAGGACAAGGTTACTGGTGGCGTGAAAAATGCCTTCAACAAGACTAAGGATTTGTTCAAGAAAAAGGAAAAATAATCGAGTAAGCGAATAAAAAGAGAGGCCTAAAGCCTCTCTTTTTATTATTATATAATTTTGAATTTTGAATTTTGAATTTTGAATTTCTCACTCTTACCTACCAAACTTAATCAGCATCACATTAATATCCGCTGGGCTCACGCCCGGAATTCGCGATGCCTGACCGATGGTCTCGGGGCGGATTTTGTTCAGTTTCTGTCGTGCCTCGATCGTCAACGCGTTCATCTGTGAGAAGTCAAATCCGGCAGGGATGGCAATATTCTCCAGTCGATGGAGCTTCTCGGCCAACAATTTCTCGCGCTCGATGTAGCCTTTATACTTAATTTGAATCTCCGCCTGCTCGATTACCTCGGCCGTGATGTGATTGTTCTCGACGAAACGACGCACCTTCGGCAGCGCCTCGATAAGCTCAGCAAAGGTGAATTCGTTGCGTGCAACGAGCGCATAGAGCTTTCTACCCTGCTGCATCGGCGGCAAATTGCGCGATTTTAATAGCGTCTCAATTTCTGATATTTTGACACTCTGCTCGTGCGCGTATGAAATAAGCGATTCTACGAGCGATTTTTTTTCGGTGAAAATTTGCCACTGCGCATCGGAAATCAATCCAATTTCGTGACCGAGCGGCGTGAGTCGGAGGTCGGCATTATCCTGTCGGAGCAGAATTCGGTACTCGGCCCTCGATGTGAACATACGGTACGGCTCATCGACACCCTTCGTCACTAGGTCGTCAATCAGCACTCCGATGTAGGCCTCGTCACGCTGAAGCACAATCGGCTCCTGATGTTGAATCTTGCGGTGGGCGTTGATGCCGGCGATGAGTCCCTGCGCGGCCGCCTCCTCATATCCCGTTGTGCCGTTGACCTGACCTGCGAAGTATAGATTCTCAATGAGCTTGGTCTCTAATGAGTGGCGCAGCTGTGTGGGCGGGAAGTAGTCGTACTCGATGGCGTAGCCTGGGCGATAGACGTGTACCTGCTCCAGGCCGCGAATCTTACGCAGTGCGGCGAGCTGTATCTCCTGCGGTAGCGAAGACGAGAAACCGTTGAGATAGAATTCGTTAGTGTCGCGTCCCTCGGGCTCGAGGAAGAGCTGGTGCTGCTCCTTGTCGGCGAAGGTGCGCAGCTTGTCCTCGATGCTCGGGCAGTAGCGCGGACCGATGCCGTGAATCGTGCCATTGAACAGAGGCGAGCGGTCGAAGCCGTCGCGCAATGTGGAGTGAACATCGAGTGAAGTATATACCAAATAACAAGGAAGTTGCTCCTTAACCGCCTCAGTATCAGGCGAGAACGAGAATTTCGAAGGCTCCGCATCACCCTCCTGAACCTCCAGCACAGAAAAATCCACCGAGCGACCGTCGATGCGTGCGGGCGTACCCGTCTTCATACGTCCCACCTCGAAGCCGAGCTCTCGCAGACTCTCCGTTATGCCGTGTGAGGCGGCATCGCCAGCGCGACCGCCCTCGGCACTCCGCTCGCCGCAGTGCATCAATCCACCGAGGAAGGTGCCCGCGGTGAGAATCACTGCCTCGGAGCGGAACTCAACGCCCATACGGGTGCGCACACCCACGATGCGAGGTGAGCCTTCACGGTTCTCGATGATGAGTTCGTTTGCGGCATCCTGCCAGATAAAGAGGTTGGGCGTCTGCTCCAACTCCCTTCGCCACAGCCGCGTGAAGAGCTCCTTGTCGCACTGCGCACGGGGGCTCCACATAGCCGCTCCTTTCGAGCGGTTGAGCATACGGAACTGGATGGTCGAGCGGTCGGTGATGCGGGCCATACAGCCGCCCAGAGCATCAATCTCGCGCACGATCTGTCCCTTCGCCACGCCTCCGACGGCAGGGTTGCACGACATCGAGGCTATTTTCTGTACGTCCATCGTCAGCAGCAGCGTGCGTGAGCCGAGGCGCGCTGCAGCCGAGGCCGCTTCGCAACCCGCGTGGCCGGCACCGATGACGATGATGTCGTAGCGGTATAAATCGTTATTTGGTTGAATTACAGACATTTCCTCTCGTATTTTACTCCTCTACTCATCGAATTTCTCGGCCCAGATCTGGAGATATTTATCCTCCTTGCGGTGCATCTGCTTCTCGGCGCGAGGTGTTTTGTCCTTCTGGCCACAAAGATGCAGCAGGCCGTGAACAACCACGCGAAGCATCTCCTGACGTGCCGTCGAGCCGTAGATGCGGGCATTGTCGGCAACGGTCTCAACGTCGATGAAGATGTCGCCACTGACGTAGCCTTCACCCTTCAGGTCGCTGTAATCGAAGGTGATAACATCGGTGAAATAGTCGTGGCCGATGTAGTCGATATTCATCTGTCGGTGCACGGCCGACGAGCAGAAGATGTATGTCACGTCGCCCAGCGTGTAGCCCTCAGACTTGGCCACCGTGCGCAGCCAGTCGGCCACGCGGCGCTTCTTTAGAAAGCGATATGTTGTGGAGTCGTTGTAATATCTTACCATACCTTTTTTATATAAATTTTCCTTGCAACTTTTTCCAAAAAAGTTGCGCAAAAAGGCCGCAACCGACGCTGCGGAGCGAGGGCAGAGGGAGCTTGCTCACTTTGCCGAGCCGCGAGGAGGAAAACTCCGTTAAGGCACAATTTGCGGGGTCGTCACGTCGTCGTCGGTAAAATGGATGCTACGCACTTTTGAAGCAATCAAAAGGTCTCCATTTTTTAACCCCCCGCCGCCGCGCCGCCCTTTTTCCGCAAATTCTGCAGTGCGGGTTTTCAACTCCTTCCCTTATGTAGGGGAGGTGTCCGAAGGACGGAGGAGTCCCAATTTTGCATTACTTCAAAAAACGATAAAATTATTTCTTCTTGAAGCAATCCGCGGCACGCATTGTCTCCTTGGGGTTGGGCGAGTAGATTCCGAATACCATCTTATACTCGGTCTTCATCGTCGTGAGGTTCATCGAGGCGCCAATCACGCCCAAAGTGCCATTCTTTGCCACCTTTGCGTTCTTCTCGACCGAGACGCTGTCGAGGTTGGCATAGGAGGTTATATACTCGCCGTGAGCCACAAAAACGTCGTATTTTCCCGATATGCGGTTGCGCCTAACCTCCACCACCTTTCCGTCGTAGATAGAGCGTACAACAGCCCCTTTCGAGCCCGTGATCTCGGCCATATTGCCCTTGTACTCCTTCACGCGGCCACCCACTACGGGCAGGTTCAGGTTTGACGTAGTGCGCGAGAACGAAGCACCCTCGGTGTTACCCTTCGTCAGCTTGCGCAGCTCGTCGATGGCGGCATCGAGCCTCTCCTCGCTCTCGATCTTCTGCTTCAGGGCCGCCTGCTCGCGCTTCGAGAGCTGGTTCATCGCCTGCTGTGCCGAGCGAACATCGCCCTGCAACTTGGTGCGCTGCTGCTCGGCGCGTCGCTGCACACCGCTCAACTCCTCGCGGCGCGATGCGAGCGAGGTCTGCTGCTCGGTGAGCGAGCGTGAGAGCGAATCGATGCTCTCCATACGCTCTTTGCGCAAGGCCGCCACGGCGCGGTTATTGGCTATGCGGCGGGCCGCATCGGTGAAGCTCTCCGAGGCAAGGAGATATGTTATGTAGTTGTTTTGCTTGTAGTTACGATACGCCTCGCGCACCATCTCGGCGTAGTGGTCTTTTTCCGACTGCAGACGCTTCGAGGTGGCCGTGATGAGCGAGTCGTTGTGGTCGATCTCCCGCTCGATCGTGCCAATCTCGCGCTCGGTGCGCGTGAGAAGCTGGTTGCGGGTGTTGATCTGGCGCGTTATGGAGCGCACACGCTGCTGGGCGGTCGATTTATCCTTCTTGATCGAGTTGAGCTTCTTCTCGTCGTCGGCCAGCTCCTTCTCCAGCTGCTCGATGATGCGGCGCTGCTCGGCGATGCGGGCCTTCTCCTCGGCCGACTGCGACTGCGCAAACGAGGCGGAAGATGCCACGAAAAGCACCCCCAGCACAACGATAAATATGCGTAGCAGTTGTCTCATATTACTCAGCTCCTAACTCCTCCACTCGGCCCTTTGTGCCGCTCTTTGATATGGCCATACGCTGCTCTATACGCTTGGGGTCGGCACCCGCCTCGAGTGCCCTGCGCCAATAGGTCTCGGCCATAAACTTCTCGCCCATAGCGTAGAGAATATCGCCATAGTGCAGCGGCAGCTCGGCGCTTCCCGAGCGGTCGAGCGAGAGTGCCTGACGCATCTGTGTGCGGGCCTCGTCCAGGCGGCCCATCATATATAGAATCCAGGCGTAGGTGTCGATGTAGGTGGAGTTGTTCTGCTCGAGCGTGGTGGCGCGCTTCGACATCTCGAGGGCACGCTCCAGATCCTCGTTCTGCACGCTGAGGAAGTAGGCGTAGTTGTTGAGTACCAACACATTATCGCTCCACAACTTGAGCGCATTGTCGTATGCCTCGTAGCATCGTTTCATTGCCGCCTTCTCGCTCAAGCGCACGGGATAGGCCTTGACGGTGTCGGCCTTTAGTTTCTTTAGTCGGGCGCGGTCGGCTATGGCGTGGTAGGCATCGCCGATGTAGCCCCACAGCTCGCCTCGCACCGTGTCGTTCTTCGCAAAGCCGAGTGCCTCGTCGAAGGTGGCTATGGCGCCGTGCAGGTCGCCCTTGATGTATTGGCGGTTGGCCTTGCGGATCTGGAATACGGCATCATTGGGGAAGCGCTCCATCGAGCGGGCAAGGTAGTAATCCATCGAGTCGGTGCGGCCCAGATACTCCTCAATATCCACGACGGCCATATAGTAATCCATCACGGGGGGCTCGTCCTGAAGGTGTCGCTTGAAGAGGTCGAGTGCCAGATCGAGCTGTCCGCCCGCTATGAGGTGGTTGGCGTATAGGTCGATAACACCCTTATGGTCAGGGTTATACATTATCAGCGTCGATGCCATCGCACCGAGCGCATAGAAATGCTCGGTGTAGAACTTGCGATCCTGCGTGAGTCGGTTGAAGAGCTCGATTTTCCTCTCGAGCGGGAATCCCTCCTGTGCATAGAGTGTTCGCAGCGTTTTGAGGTAGGTGTGCATATCGCGCTTGCTCGAGCAGAAGTCGGCGTAGATGGTCAGCGCATCGATATTGGTGGAGTCCATCCTGAGGGCCTGCTCCAGCGTTATGCGTGCCAGCGAGTCGCGTCCTGCGGCGGCATAGGTCTCGCCCAGCGAGAGGACGTTGCTCTGCTCGTAGGGGGCGGCATCGACAATCTGCTTGGCCTCATCGATGGCACGATCTATCTGCCCCGTCGAGAGCAGGATGTGGCGCTTCATATTGGCCAGGTAGGCTATCTTGCCGAAACGCATATCGGCCGAGTCGAGTATCGCCAACGCCGAGAAGGGCTGCTGTCGCTGCTGGTAGATCAGCGCCAGGATGCGATAGTAGTCGGGGTTCTGACGGTCGATCTTCATCAGCCGCTGGTAGAGCGGTATGGCCTCATCGTGGCGGCCCGCGATGACGAGCGACTGCGCATAGATGGCTGCATACCAACGATTTGTCGTGTCGCTCAGGTAGGCCTTGCGGGCATTCTCGATGGTCTGCTCGTCGATCTGTGTCTGCTCTACCCCGTCGCGCGTGAGCTCGTAGAGCACGGGGGCGTAGAGGCTGTCGATCTCAACTGCCTCGTTTAGCAGTGCCTGCGCACCTGCGGTGTCGGAGTAGATGTAGCGACGCTTGAGCGCGTCGGTGTATTTGTAGAGGGCGCGCATCGAGTCGGCCACGACGAGTTCGGGCACTCGCTTTACGGTGTCCTGCTCGGTGCGGCTGCCTCGCCCCGAAAAGGTCGGCACGACGGCTCGTGCCACAATCCCACCGAGGAGTGTGGTAGCGATGGCAAGCATCACAACGAGCCGATATATCCGTTTCGAGGTCAATTTTTTTTGTTCTATTTCGGTCTAAAAGTGGCTCAATTACAAAGCCGAGTCGAACTGGTGGAGGAAGCGCACGTCGTTCTCGAAGTAGAGGCGCAAATCCTTCACGCCGTACTTCAACATAGCGATACGCTCAACACCCATACCAAAGGCGAAGCCTGAGTACTTCTTCGAGTCTATGCCGCTGGCCTCCAAGACATTGGGATCGACCATACCGCAACCCATAATCTCCAGCCAGCCCGTACCCTTACATACGTTGCAGCCCTTGCCGCCGCACAGGTTACAGCTCACATCGACCTCAGCCGAAGGCTCGGTGAAGGGGAAGTATGAGGGGCGCATACGGATCGTAGCCGACTCGCCGAAGAGCTCCTTGGCGAAGTAGAGAATCGACTGCTTCATATCGGCAAACGACACATTCTCATCGATATACAATCCCTCGACCTGATGGAAGATGCAGTGTGCGCGGTATGAGATGGCCTCGTTGCGGAACACGCGGCCCGGGCATACGATGCGGATGGGGGGCTGCTGACGCTCCATCGCGCGCACCTGAATCGACGAGGTGTGGGTACGCAGCAGTAAGTCCTTGACATTGGGCTCGTTAGATGCCTTCTCTACGAAGAACGTATCCTGCATATCGCGTGCGGGGTGCGACAGGGGGAAGTTCAGCGCCGAGAATACGTGCCAGTCGTCCTCGATCTCGGGACCTTCGGCTACGGTGTAGCCCAGGCGTGAGAAGATCTCGACGATCTGGTTCTTAACGATCGAGATGGGGTGGCGCGTACCATCGGCGATGGGCTCACCGGGGCGGGTCATATCGTCGATCGACTCGCTCCTGACGGCCGATGTCTGCAGGCTGGCTTTCAGCTCGTTAATGCGGGCCGTAGCGGTCTGCTTCAGGGCGTTAATCTTCTGTCCCAGCTCGCGCTTCTGCTCGGCGGGAACGCTCTTGAACTCATCCATCAGGGCCGTAAGCTCGCCCTTCTTGCCGAGAATCTTGATACGAAACTCCTCAACCTCGGCTGCTGTGGCGGGCGCGAAAGCCTCGACACGCTTGAGAAGATCTTCGATTTTGTTGATCATTGCTATTTTGCTTTTTATATTATTTTCGATAAATTTGCGTTTGTATAGTATATATAACGTGCAAAGTTACGAAAAAATATGAAAACAGATCGTTTTTTTATACTATTTATATCTCTACTCTTCATCGCGGGCCTTGCCGAGGGCTTTGCGCAGGATGCTGCTGTGGCCCTACGTCGCCGCGATGTGCGCCGCGCGGAGCGTCTGCGACAGCAGCTGCCAGCGCCACCGCGCATCGACTCCGTGCTGCTTCGTGGTGAGCTTCGACAGGTGGGCGAGGGTGGTCGCATAGCGCTCACACTTGAGGGTGGCGGTGCACGCGGACTCTACCACATCGGCGTGATTAAGGCATTGGAGGAGAACAACATACCTATCGACTACATATCAGGCACCTCGATGGGTGCCATCATCGGAGCACTCTACGCCTCGGGCTACTCGCCCGACGAGATGGCCGCCATCGCCACCTCGGGCGAGGTGGAGCAGTGGGTTACGGGTCGCATCGACGATCGCTATAAATTCTTCTACAACCAGCGCGACAATACCCCCTCGATGTTCTCGGTCTATGCCAACATCCAGAGCGACACGCTCCGCAGTCGCCAGTCGCTCAATCTGGCTCTGCCTCACGCATTTATCAATACGGCGCAGATCGATATGGCCCTGATCGAACTCTTCTCGGCAGCCTCGGCTGTGGCGCGCGATGACTTCGATCGGCTGATGATTCCCTTCCGTGCCGTTGCGGCCGACGTGAATCGCCACGAGGCGGTGGTCTATCGCCAGGGCGATCTGCCCTTTGCCGTGCGTGCCTCGATGTCGTACCCCATCCTGTTCCGCCCCGTGACGGATGACGAGGGGCGCGTTCTGGTCGATGGCGGAATCTACAACAACTTCCCCTGGCAGCCGCTCGAGGAGGATTTCCAGCCCGACCTTATCATCGGCTCGCAGTGCCTCGACGGCAAGGAGCCTATCACCGAGAACTCTTCGGTCGAGAAGCAGGTGATGGCGCTCGTAACGCTGCCCTCGGAATATACGCTGCCCGAGGGACGTGGCGTGGTCATCCAGCGCAAGATCACATCGTCGCTGCTCGACTTCTCGGGTGGCGAGGCAACCATCGAGCAGGGCTACAACGACGCTATGGCCGCTATGCCCTACATCATCGAGCGCGTCAAGGCCCGTCGCACGGCCGAGGAGCTGGAGCGTCGCCGTCGGGAGTTCCGCTCGCGTCTGCCCGAGATGAACTTCTCGCAGCTGGAGATCGACAGCCTGAGCGACCGCCAGCGCGACTATGCGCTGACGTTTATGAATTTCGGACAGAAGCGCAAGGACAATCGCAGCGCAATTTCGTTTGACGAGATGCGCGAGCGATACTTCTTGCTGATGGCCACCAACGAGTTCAATTCCAACACCTTCCCGCGAGTGAAATACGACTCCTTGTGGAACGATTTTGCCCTCCATCTCAACCTCTCGACCAAGCCCGGCGTGCGCTTTAGCGTCGGAGGAAACATCTCCTCGACAGCCTTCAACCAGGCCTTTCTGGGGATGTCGATTTTCCGCCTGGGACGCGATGCCGTAACCTATACGACCGACCTGTTCGTGGGGCCCGTCTCGACGGTGCTGCGCGTGGGTGGCCGCACGGTCTTTGCAGGCCGCACGCCGACCTACCTGGACTACTCGGTGCAGGGGTCGTGGCAGTCGAATCTGCGCGGCTCGTTCGGTAACGTCACGCCCGCCCGAAACACCATCTCGGCCCGCACGATCGAGACCTACGCCCGTCTCTCGTACGGCATTGCCACATCGCGCAAGAGCGTGCTCGAATTGTCGGGTAATGCGGGATATAATTTCTTCTCATACATAGACAGTTACGACGAGCACGACAACCCCTCGACACACGATGCCTACCGCTTCGTGGCCGGGCGCGTGCAGTTCCAGCACTCGACGCTCGACAAGCTGGAGTACCCCACACACGGAGGCCGTTTCACGGCCTCGATAATCGGTGTTCACGGTCGTGACCGCTACGAGAATGCCGAGCTCCACGCCCTGAAGGAGTGGGAGCGCCATCGCCGCTCGTGGGTGGGTGCGAAGGTTAAGTGGGAGCACTACCCGAGCAACTGGAAGGATTGGTGGTTCTCGGTGGGCTACACGCTCGAGGCTGTCTATACCAACCACCCCCGCTTCGGCAACCCCTACGCCACGATCCTCACCACGCCGCGATTTGCCCCCACGCCGCACTCGCGTATGCTCTATATGCCTGAGTTCTACGCCAATCGCTACGCTGCGGCGGGTGTGATGCCGACGTTCCGACTCCTGCCCAACTTCTACCTCCGAGGCGGTATCTATGCGATGATGCGCGACCAGCAGTGGAACAACGAATATCTGCACTATATGGGCGATCTGTCGTTCGTCTATCACACCCCCGTCGGGCCGGTGTCGCTGTCGCTGACCAAATACAACTTCGACACGAAGAACAACCTCTACGTTATGTTCAACTTCGGCTACCCGATCTTCGGAAACAGAGGCCTGTTCTACTAAAAAAATAGGAAATCTCCCTTTAGGGAGAAAAAAGTCCCCGAAAATCTGCGTAAAGAGTTAATTTTTTGTAAATTTGCGGTGATTTTGCCCTACTGTGGCTCAAAACGAGGAAAAATCAATTACAAACAAAATAAAAACAAAACCTAAATTATGGCTGATTTCATCTATCAGGAACCCTTCCCCATTGAGAAGGACACCACCGAGTATGAACTCGTTACGAAAGATTATGTGAAGGTTGTCGAGTGCGACGGTCGCAAGATTCTGAAGGTCGATCCCAAGGGCCTCGAGCTGCTGTCAAAGCGCGCCTACAGCGACGTTTCGTTCTACCTGCGCCCCTCACACCTGCAGAAGCTGGCTAACATTCTGGAGGATCAGGAGGCTTCGGACAACGATAAGTTCGTGGCATACACTATGCTGCTGAACCAGGCCGTAGCTGCCGAGGGCGAGCTGCCCACCTGCCAGGATACCGGTACGGCTATCTGTATCGGCCACAAGGGCGAGGACGTCTATACGGGCGCTGACGATGCCGAGTGCATCGCTCGCGGTGTTTATGAGACCTACGCCGAGCGCATCCTCCGCTACTCGCAGGTTGTTCCCTTCACGATGACCGACGAGAAGAACTCTGGCACCAACCCGCCCGCGCAGATCGACATCTACGCTGGTCATCCCGGTTCGATGGAGTACGACTTCCTCTTCATCACCAAGGGTGGTGGCTCAGCCAACAAGACCTTCCTCTACCAGCAGACCAAGGCTCTTCTGAACGAGCAGTCGCTCGATAAGTTCTTCCGCGAGCATCTGGCCGATCTGGGTACTTCGGCTTGTCCTCCCTACCACCTTGCAGTCTGCATCGGCGGTACGTCGGCCGAGATGTGTCTCTCGACCGTAAAGAAGGCATCGGCTGGTTATCTGGACCACCTGCCCACATCGGGTAACGAGGGTGGCCGCTGCTTCCGCGATCTGGAGTGGGAGGAGCGCATCACCAAGATTTGTCAGGAGATGGGTATGGGTGCCCAGTTTGGTGGTAAGTACTACGTTCACGACGTTCGCGTGATCCGCGCACCTCGTCACGCAGCGAGCTGCCCCGTAGCTATCGGCGTAAGCTGCTCGGCTGACCGTAACATCAAGGCTAAGATCACTCCCGAGGGTATCTTCGTGGAGAAGCTGGAGAAGAATCCCGCTCGCTTCCTGCCCGCCGAGGCTCCCGCAATGAGCCCCGCCGTAGATATCGACTTGGACGAGGGTATGGACAAGGTACGCGAGATTCTCACGAAGTACCCCATCAAGACGCGTCTTAACCTGAAGGGTACGCTCATCGTAGCGCGCGATATCGCCCACGCACGCATCAAGCAGATGCTCGACGAGGGTAAGCCTATGCCCGAGTACTTCAAGAACCACCCCGTATATTACGCTGGTCCCGCCAAGACTCCCGAGGGTATGGCATCAGGTTCGTTCGGCCCCACCACGGCTGGTCGTATGGATCCCTACGTTGATCTGTTCCAGAAGGCTGGCGGCTCGATGGTGATGGTAGCGAAGGGTAACCGCTCGAAGGCTGTGACGGATGCTTGTCAGGCTAACGGTGGTTTCTACCTCGGCTCAATCGGTGGCCCCGCTGCCGTATTGGCTAAGCGTTCGATCAAGAGCGTTGAGGTGGTTGACTTCCCCGAGCTGGGTATGGAGGCTGTGCGTAAGATCTACGTTGAGGACTTCCCCGCATTCATCATCGTAGATGATAAGGGTAACGACTTCTTTGCTGACTTCGCCCATTAGTAGTCGTCTAACAAGGTAATTTCGGCGTTATGCTCGATTTCAAAATGCTCATTTACTTGGAGTAAACTCCGCTTTTGAAATCTTCGCAAGCCTTGAAATTCCTCTTGTTATACAACCACTAAAACTACAATACGAGATTGAGGGTGCTAAACATCGCTTTAACACCCTCAATTTTCTCTCTTTTGGGAGAACTTTTTGCTTTGCCGTGAAATAAATCACGGCAAAATTACGTTTTTGTTGAGGATAAACAACATATAAATGAGCTCATTCCTTAAACATATCCTACTCACCCTCGTGGCCGCCTTTTCACTTGCTGTAGCGCGTGCCGAGGGCGATGTTTCGTTCGAGATCAACACGCCGCTGATCGTCACGGCGGGCGAGATGTTCCGCGTGGAGTTCGTGCTGACGAACGGTACGCCCGACAAGGATTCGTTCCACACACCCTCGTTCGAGGGGTTGGAGGTACTGGCGGGCCCCACAACGGCTACGGGCCACTCGTTCCAGTCGATAAACGGCGTCTCGAGTAGTAAATCGACCTACACGATAACCTACGTCGTGGTGGCGCAGACGGCCGGCAACCTTACCATCTCGCCCGCCGAGGTGAAGGTCGCGGGCAAGCGTTACACCACCAAATCAACCCCCATCGAGGTTGTGGCGCAGAGCGCCCGACGCGACGAGCAGGCCGCAACGGAGCAGGGCACGGCGGTGCAGAATCAGATCGCTGCCGACGATATCCTGCTACGACTGAACCTCTCGCGTCAGGAGGTCTATCAGGGCGAGCCGATCCGTGCCTCGCTCACGCTCTACACCCGCGCCAGCATCGCAGGCTTCGAGGATGTCAAACTCCCCTCGTTCAACGGTTTCTGGTCGCAGGAGCTGCCCACCGACGGCTACGCCGCAACACGCCAGACGGTCGATGGCAAGGTCTATGATTCGCAGATCATCAAGGAGTATCTGCTCTACCCCCAGCAGTCGGGACAGCTCACGATCGAATCGACCGACCTGACGGCCGTAGCGCAGGTGGTGATGCGTTCGAGCCGCACGTTCGACCCCTTCTTCGGCGGTGGTGCCGAGGTCTATAACGTGCCGCGCAAGCTATCGACGGGCGCGCTGACGGTCAATGTGAAACCCCTGCCCGCAGGTGCTCCCGCATCGTTCACGGGTGCTGTGGGATCGTTCACGATGGATACCGAGAATCCCCCGCAGATGCTCAAGGCCAACTCGGCCGCATCATACACCGTCACGATCAACGGTACGGGAAACCTCACCTTCCTGCAGGCCCCCAAGCTCTCGCTGCCCACATCGTTCGAGCTCTACGATGTGCGCTCAACGGAGTCGATCCGCACCACAACGGCGGGCACATCGGGCTATCGCCGCTTCGAGTACCCCTTCATTGCGCGTTCGGAGGGCGACTACAACCTGCAACCTATCGAGTTCACATTCTTCAGCCCCGAGCGTGAGTCGTACGTCACGTTGCAGTCGGCACCCCTGACGCTCACCGTCTCTCCCGACGGCTCGGGCTCATCGGCTACGGCACAGCAGCTTATCATCGGCTCATCGAAGGAGGGCGTGCGCCAGATCGGCAGCGACATCCGCTTCATCAAGATTGGCGAGCCGCGCCTTCGCTCGATCTCCTCGCCGCTGATGCTGAGCGGAACCTACTTTATGCTCATCGCACTTGTCGTGGTGGCTACCGTTGTGGCCTACTTTATCCTGCGCCGCGTAATCCGCGATAGCAAGAATACGGTCCTTAGACGCAACCGCCGCGCCAACAAGGTGGCCGTGCAGCGCTTCCGCGTGGCCGAGAAGTATATGAACGAGCACAACCGCCACTCCTTCTTCGAGGAGATGTTGCTGGCGCTGTGGGGCTATATGAGCGACAAGCTCAACATCCCCGTTTCGAGCCTGACGAAGGAGCGCATCCGCGAGGAGCTGCAACGTCGCGGCTGCTCGGCCGAGGTGGCACACCACTTCACCGACATCATCTCGCGCTGCGACGAGGCGCAGTACTCGCCCGTGGAGTCGGTACAGATGGAGGAGGTCTATGCGGACGGAGTGAACATCATATCGCAAATCGAGTCGATTATAAAACGCTAAGCTATGAGACGATTTTTTATTATAATAGCTCTCCTCGCTCTCTCTGCTACTTTTGTTCAGGCGCAGACCGAGCAGCCGATGCCGACCGAGGCGCAGGAGCAGCCACAGCAGGAGCAGCAGCCCCTCTTTACGATGAAACCCTCGCCCAACAACCCCGAGGCGTTGTGGGATGCGGCTGCGGCGGCCTATAATGCGGCCGACTACCTGACCGCCATCGAGTACTACACCACCATTCTGGACGGTGGTCGCCACTCGGCCGAGCTCTACTACAACCTTGCCAACGCCTACTTCAAGCGCGAGCAGGTGGGTGAGGCGCTGCTGAACTATAACCGCGCCCTGCGTCTGAAGCCCGCCGACGAGGATATTCGCCACAATCTGGCCTTCGCCGAGCAGTCGACCAAGGATAGCATCGAGCAGATTCCCGAGTTCTTCCTCTCGACGTGGATGCGCTCGGTGCGCAACCTTATGGGTGGCAATACGTGGACCATCCTCTCGATTGTGATGCTGGCCCTGGCGCTCGCGATGGCGCTGCTCTACCTTCTGGCACAGCCCCTCACGATGCGTAAGACGGGATTTTACTCGATGGCACTCTTCGGATTGCTCTTCATTATCACTACCTCCTTTGCGTGGAGTGCCCGCACCGAGGCTACCGCCCAGCGCGATGCCATCATTATGAGCTCGGCGGCCTCGATCAAGAGCTCACCCGACAGCAACTCGACCGAGCTTTTCGTGCTGCACGAGGGCACGAAGGTGCGCGTAGGCGAGGTGATGGATAAGTGGGCCGAGGTGCGTATCGCCGACGGCCGCAAGGGCTGGATTGAGATTGATAGAATCGAAAGAATATAATTTTCAAAAGGAATGTCGAAGTTATTGCAAGACGCAGTTGCGGAATTTGCCAAGCTCCCGGGCGTTGGGCGTCGCACGGCATTGCGTCTGTCGATGCACCTGCTGAAGATGGACCCGGAGGCTGTCGAGCAGATGACCTCGACCATAGCGCGCTTCCGCCGCGAGGTGCGCCACTGCGAGATGTGCAACAACCTGAGCGACGAGGCCCGCTGCCCTATATGCCAAAATCCCGAGCGCGACCGCTCGACGATATGCGTTGTGGAGCAGGTGGGCGACCTGATGTCGATCGAGAATACGCGCCAGTATCGCGGTCTGTACCACGTTCTGGGGGGTGTGATCTCGCCGATGCAGGGCGTTGGTCCGTCGGATCTGAAGATCGATATGCTGCTCGAGAAGGTGGCAACGGGACAGGTGCGCGAGGTCATTCTGGCCATCTCAACCTCCATCGAGGGCGAGACCACACTCTTCTACATTATGAACCGCCTGAAGGCCTTCCCTGCGGTGAAGGTATCGACCATTGCGCGAGGCATAGGCTTTGGCGACGAGCTGGAGTATGTCGATGAGCTCACCATTACGCACGCCCTGCTCAACCGCCGCCCCATAGAGCAGCCGTAACGGCTGTTATGCAATTTCAAATAACAAAAAGGTGCCCGTTCGGACACCTTGTTTTATTATTCCGCAACAGCGCTCAGCACCGCCTGCACGCCTTAGGCGTGTTTTGCAACGGCCTGCTACTCTTGCTGTCGGCGGCATTGCGGTTTATTCCGCCACCGCGCTCAGCACCGCTTGCATCTCGCCATTGCTCAATAGCAGCAGTAGTGAGCCATCCACCTCGTAGTGCGTCACGCGCTCCAGAAGGGCCGTAAATTCGCTCTCCAGGGCCTGGTCGGGACACATCATCCGTGTCGAGCCGAGCGAGTCAAACTTTAGTGCTCCGGTCGGTGAGGTGGTGTATCCGCCACTTATTTGGTTGCACGCACCGCGTCCCGCGAAGATACCATCCTCGCCAAAACGGAAGGTGAACTGCCCCTTCTCGAAGGTGTAGTCGCGCCCCATCATTCGCACCAGTTGCCACTGCGGCCCCTCTAAAGGCAGGTTGTTCTTGCCCTTGCGGCAGGCGCAGCAGCCACTCAGCAGAATCACCGCGAGAGCCGATATAGTAATACAAAATAGTGTTCTCATAGCCTTTCTCCTTCAAAAATCGTTCCGCATTAGATAATACCCAGATTCTTCACGAAGATGTAGATGATCAGCAGCGGCGTGATGTATCTGAGCGTGAACCACAGCAGCGGGAACAGACGGCCGCGCAGCGCGCCCTTGTTGGTCATCTGCTCGCGCAGGAACGAGGGCTTCATCTTCCACGCCACAAACAGACAGGTGAAAAGACCACCGATCGGCATCAGTACGTTGGCCGTGGTGTAGTCGAACACGTCGAAGAACGAAGTATTCTGAATATCAAGCACCTTGATGTCGAACACCCACAGCAGCGACAGCAGACACAGCGCCAGCGAGAGGCCCGACGTGATGCGCGTTGCGGCCTTGCGCGAGAGGTTGTACTCCTCGAGGAAGTAGGCCGTCAGCACCTCGTGGAACGAGATTGTCGAGGTGAGCGAGGCCATAATCAGCAGAATGAAGAATACCGACGACCACGCCCCCGCCATAGGCATATCCTTGAAGATCTCGGGCAGCGTGACGAAGATCAGCGAAGCACCCTCCGAGGGCTCCAGACCTGCGCTGAAGACCGCGGGGAAGATCACCAAGCCGGCCAGAACGGCCACCAGGAGTGTGAGTAGAGCCACGCTGAGCGAGGTGCTCGTGGGGTTGGTATCCTCCTTAAAATAAGATGCAGAGGTCACCATACAACCCATTCCCACCGGGAGCGAGAAGGAGGCCTGACCGATGGCCATAAAGATGGTCTTAGCGGAGAATGCCTCGGCGAAGTTGGGCCTTAGGAAGAACTCATAACCGCCCTCGGCACCCGGCATAAACGCCACGCGGATGGCCATAATGACAAGAATTACGAACAGCGCGGGCATCATCACCTTCGAGGCCTTCTCGATACCCTTCTCCACGCCGCGGATGATGATCAGGTGCGTGAGCAGGATAAAGAGGAACGTATATAATATCTCGCGCCACGATGCTTGGAACGAAGCGAACTGCGTGGTGAAGCTATCGGTCGATGAGTAGAGCGAGCCCGTTAGCGACGATACGAAGTACTCGAGCGACCAGCCCGCCACGATGTAGTAGTAGCCCGAGATGAACATCGCGCCAATCACACCGCAGTAGCCCAGCCATCGCCAATTCTTCGCCAGCGAGCGGTAGCCGCCCACGGCATTCATCTTGGTCTGGCGGCCCACGGCAAACTCGCCCAGCATCACGGGGATACCCACCACAAAGACACAGAGCAGATAGACCAACATAAAGGCGGCACCTCCGTGCTCACCTGCCATATAGGGGAAACGCCAAATACTTCCCAAACCGATAGCGCTGCCGGCAGCAACCAGGATAGCGCTCAACTTGCCTCCGAACGAGGCTCTTTTTTGCTGACTCATAACCAGTTTTTTAACCTTAATTTTGGCAAATATACAGAAAAATCGGTAAAGATGTTCTAAAATTCAAAATGCAGAGTTCAAAATTGCGCTCCGATAGGCTTTTCGCCGCGCAAACGACTAAATTATGTACCGATTTTAGCGAAAAAGAAATTTTTTTACTCAAAAAATTGATTTTGGAAATCAGAATATATATATTTGTGTGGGAAATGTGGAGTTGTGTCAACAACTATTTGATTTAGCCACAACCGTCCCCGCAATAACCGAACCTAAAACTTAATATGCAGAGAGTAAGAATAGTTGTTATTGGAGCTGGCAACCGTACAAACAAATATATGGAGTATGCCCACAGGCATCCCGAGCGACTCCAGCTGGTGAGTGTTGTTGAGCCTGTCGAGATTCGTCGTCGTAATATGGCCGAGCGCTTCGGCCTAAAGATGGAGGATTGCTACGCCTCGCTGGACGACTTCTTCGCCGCTAAGGTCGAGGCCGACGCGGTGCTGATCGGTACCCCCGAGGATAAGCACTTCGAGCCTACGATGCGCTCGATTGATGCGGGCTACCACGTTCTGTTGGAAAAACCCATCGCGCAGACCAAGGAGGAGTGTCTGGCCATCCAGCAGAATGCTCATCGTCAGGGCGTTGTGGTTGGCGTGTGCCACGTTCTGCGTTTCCACCCCTACTTTATGAAGATCAAGCAGATCGTCGATTCGGGCGCTCTGGGCGAGATAATTTCGATCAACCACTACGCCGAGATCAACATCGACCGTATGACGCACAGCTACGTTCGCGGTCTGTGGAGTCAGGCCAAGAAGACCAACCCGATGCTGATTGCCAAGTGCTGCCACGACATCGACTTCCTGTTGTGGGTGGCCGGTGCGAAGTGCCGCCGCGTGAGCTCATTCGGCTCGCTGCGCTGGTTCCGTGAGGAGCGTGCCCCCGAGGGTAGTGCCGAGCGTTGTATCGACTGCTCGGTGGAGAAGGATTGCCCCTACTCGGCTGTGAATCTGTACAAGGAGCGCAAGGAGTGGATCCGCAACTTCGACGTGCCCGAGGGCAAGACCATCGACGAGGTGATCGACGAGGAGCTGCGCACGGGCCGCTTTGGCCGCTGCGTGCATCGCTGCGACAACGATGTTGTCGACAACCAGATCCTCAATATGGAGCTTGAGAACGGTACGCTCATCTCGTTCGTTGTCAACGCCTTCACGCGCAACGACTTCCGCGGTACACACATCAAACTCACCCACGGCGAGATCGACGGCAACGAGACCACGCTCCGCGTGCGTCGCTTCCGCGACAATGCCGAGCGAGTGTTCGACTTCTCGGATCTCTGCTCGCAGCCCTTCCACGCGGGTGCCGACCTTAACATCGTCGAGGAGTTTGTCAATAGCATCACCCGCTCGGCCGATGGCATCCTCAGCTCAACGATCGATTCCTCGATCGAGAGCCACGTCGTCTGCTACGAGGCCGAGACCAGCCGCCTGACGGGCCAGACGATTGAGATTAAGTAGAATTCCCTTTAATAGTAAATAGGTATGAAAAAGTTAATCTTCGCAGCCGTGGCGCTGTTGGTGAGCATCAGCGCAAGTGCGCAGTTCCAGCGTACGCCCACGCCCAATGACAATCTGGTATCGGTTGAGACCAATGCCGACGGTAGTGTAACATTCCGCATCTACGCCCCCAAGGCCGAGCAGGTGTCGCTCTCGGGCGATATCGCTGCGCGTGGCCTTACCTTCACCAAGGCCGACAACGGCGTGTGGAGCGCAACGATGGCTAAGGCTACGCCGGGTGCTTACCGCTACACGTTCGTGGTGGATGGCATTACGGTGTTCGATCCCAAGTTCAAGCGTCTGGGCGAGATTCGTCCCGTCGTGGAGATTGCTCCCGAGGGTGCTTTCTGGGCGCAGAGGGATGTTGAGCACGGTGCTGTGGCGCAGGTATATTACAAATCTTCGACGATGGGCACTACGCGCCGTATGCACATCTGGACTCCCGCGGGTTACAACGCTTCGACGGACAAATTGCCCGTTCTGTATCTGATTCACGGCGGTGGCGACAACGACGCTTCGTGGCCCGGTGTGGGTAAGGCGGGCGACATCCTGGACAACCTTCTGGCCGAGGGCAAGATGGTGCCGATGGTTGTGGTAATGCCCGACGGTAGCATCTCGACCGAGAAGTTCCCCGACGAGCTGACCAAGGATATTATCCCCTACATCGAGAAGAACTACCGCGTGAAGACCGATGCGGCCAACCGCGCGCTGGCAGGTCTGTCGATGGGTGGTTTGGAGACTCTCGATTCATTTATGGCGCACCCCGATATGTTCGGCTACATCAACGTGATGAGCTCGGGCTGGTTCACCAACAACAAGGAGATGTACGAGAAGGGCGAGGCACGTCTGCGTGAGATTGCCGCAACGCTGAACAAGACCGCCAAGCTGCTGCTCTTCACTCAGGGTGGCGAGGAGGATATCGCCTACGCCAACGGCAAGGCTATGCTGGAGGTATTCAAGAAGTGCGGCATCAAGTTCGAGTACAGCGAGATGCCTGGCGGCCACACTTGGCACGTTTGGCGACACGATCTGCATAACTTGGCTCCGAGATTGTTCAAGTAATAGATGCTCTTAAGAAAGAAAAAGCCTGTCTGCGTGACAGGCTTTTTTTATTTGAAATATCTACGAAATATCATTCACTCCCGACATCAAAATCGAGTCGGCACTCTGGTGCGGCACCTCGACAAACATATCGCGATTCGAGGGCCACTCCTTCACACGCGTCATCGCGTCGCGCACCATTCGACCTATCGAGTTGGTGAACGTTGCGCCCTTGTAGTGGCTCGTGTTGGTCAGGAAGACAAACGACATCCCCTTCTCGCGCAGGTCGATATAAGCACACGTTCCCGACATCGAGCCCGTGCGAATTAGCGAGCCGCTGCCTGCATTGTATCGCGCCCAGCCAAGCGCATAGTCGCCATCGCGTGTGATGTTCTTCATCTCGGCCACGCTCTCGGCCGAGAGCACATCCGGCACGCCCGGCTTGCCATCGATCGAGGCCACCAGGCGCATCAGCTCAACCGACGAGGCCACCCACGCTCCCGCGCCCTGCAGACCTCTGATGTTGTGGCCGCCATATTCGCGCAGGCGCTTTTTGCCCGAGCCGTCGTAGGACTCGATGCCCTCGTCGTCGTTGCCGTAGTAGCGCACCTCGCCCGGGTAACGCTCCTCGTAGTAGTTGCGCGCGATGTGCATATCGTAACACCCTGCAGGCCAGAGGATACGGGTCTGAATATACTCCTCGTACTCCATCCCCGACACCTGCTCGATCACGCGCGAGAGGGCCAGATAACCCACGTTCGAGTATTGCGCCGATCCGCCCGGTGCGCAGCGCAGTCTAAGGCCGAGCTGGAAGGCTATCATCTCGTCGGCGGTGGGCGTAGTATCCATCTCCTTCCACTTCATCACATCGGCCGTGCGGAACATCACGTCGCCCATACTGCGGCTGAAGCCCGAGGTGTGGTTCAGCAGGTGGCGAACAGTGATGTTATGGGCGCGCTTGTCGCGTATTTCGCTCAGGTGCGAGAGTATTCCCTCGGGGCCGAAGACCTTGCTCTCGAGCGTGAGCAGCCCCTCGTCGCAGAGCTTCATAATGCCTGCGGCGGTGATCAGCTTCGATGCCGACGCTATGCGGAAGATGTCGCCCACCTCGGCCTTGCGCTCGCGCTCCTTGTCGGCCCAGCCGAAGCCCTTGCCGTAGATCAGGTGCTCGTCCTGCATCACCGCCAGCGATGCGCCCTGAATGCCGTTGCGCTGCATCCAGCGCTCGATGTAGCGCTCCATACGCTCCATCTCGGGCAGGTCGGAGAAGGTGTTCAGCAGCGAGTCGTTCAGATGGTAGCGCATATCCTGCTCCTCGGCGGGCAAAATGACAGCGGTGTCGCCCAATCCGCGGCGCAAAAATATCACGCCGCCGATGAGCAACACCGTCAAAATCATTAGTATCGTACGCTTCATTATTCCGCTAAAAACTCTCGCTATAAATATTACAACGCAAAATTACGGAATAAATTGCACATACACAACTGCTAAAATTCAATAAATTACCATACCCCCAACACTTTTCGGGTACGGAATTTGCTGCCCGTGGGTTGATAAATCGTTTCTGTTATGTATTGGTTATGGTATTTACTTATTGGTTTGGTGGCGGGATGGATCTCCAACCTCATCGTCAAGGGTAGCGGCGCGGGACTGCTCATCAACCTGGTTGTGGGGCTCGTGGGCGGCTGGCTTGGTGGTTGGCTCTCCGAGCGGATGGGCTGGGTGCCCGTCGGGACGTGGGGCGTGCTGATCGCCTCGGTGCTGGGTGCCATCATCCTGCTGCTCGTGGTCGGGCTCTTCACGCGTGGCCGAGAGCGTACGCGTTAGGGGCGAGGTGGGTGTGGGCCCCGCATTTTTTCGGATGATAATTTTATATTACAAAATTTTATCATATCTTTGCATCGCTAAGTGGCGGTCGTCGTGCCGCGCGCTAAGTGTAGGGCCCATAGCTCAGTTGGTTAGAGCAGCGGACTCATAATCCGAAGGTCGTGGGATCATGCCCCTCTGGGCCCACCCGAAAAGCACTTGCTTTAGAGCAGGTGCTTTTTTGTTTTTGTGTCATAGTATCGTAATTATTTCTGCATCACGCTTTGAAGTTCGGAAATTTATCGCTTACTTTGTAAAAACTATACTCATACGACTATGCAAAAATCTAAAGTTTACTTTACCGACTTCCGCACCAAGGCTCACGGTGCCGGACTCCCCAAAAAACTCCAGAAGCTGATCCGCAAAGCCGGCATCGGCGAGATCGATATGGATGGCAAGTTCGTGGCCATCAAGATTCACTTCGGTGAGCTGGGTAACATCAGCTACCTGCGCCCGAACTACGCGCGCGCCGTGGTGGATGTTGTGAAGGAGCTGGGCGGCAAGCCCTTCCTCACCGACTGCAACACGATGTACCCCGGCAGCCGCAAGAACGCCCTCGAGCACCTCTACTGCGCGTGGGAGAACGGCTTTACGCCTCTGACCGTTGGTTGCCCGATTCTGATTGGCGATGGCCTGAAGGGTACGGACGACATTGAGGTTCCCGTTGTGGGTGGCGAGTATGTGAAGGCTGCCAAGATCGGTCGCGCGGTGATGGATGCCGACATCTTCATCAGCCTGAGCCACTTCAAGGGCCACGAGATGACGGGCTTCGGCGGTGCTATCAAAAATATCGGTATGGGCTGCGGCTCACGCGCGGGTAAGACCGAGCAGCACAGTGGTGGCCAGCCCCGCATCAGCGAGAAGCGCTGTCGCGGCTGCAAGCTCTGTATGGCTCAGTGTGCCAATGGCGGATTGGAGTTCGACGTTGAGACTCGCAAGATGAAGGTCAACTACACCAACTGCGTAGGCTGTGGCCGTTGCTTGGGCGCTTGTAACTTCGACGCCATCAGCTTCGAGAACGAGCAGGCTCCGACGATGCTCAACCGCCGTATGGCCGAGTATGCTAAGGCCGTAGTGGATGGTCGCCCGCAGTTCCACATCTCGATCGTGGTGGACATCTCGCCCAACTGCGACTGCCACGCCGAGAACGATGCCCCGATCCTTCCCGATATCGGTATGTTTGCTTCGGCCGACGCTTTGGCTCTCGATCAGGCTTGTGCCGACGCTTGTCTGGCAGCTACGCCTCTGCCCGGCAGCCAGCTCTACGACCATATCCACGCCGAGGGCTTCTGTGATCACCACGACCACTTCAAGAACTCAACCCCCGAGTCGGAGTGGCGCTCGTGCCTCGAGCACGCCGAGAAGATCGGCCTGGGCTCACGCGACTACGAGCTTATCAAGTACGATACGAAATAGTCCGAGCGGGGCGAATGTCCCGCGCTGACAGCACAATAAGGGAGTGCAAAATGCAGAATCAGCAATTTTTGATTTTGCATTTTGCATTCTTTTTGTTATATTTGCACGTCAAAGTGCCATTTTGGAATGGAAATGGCCGATTGTGGAACTAATTTGGAGCTCTGTATGGATGATGGTTTCGGGTGCACGTATAGCGGCTGTGTCGTATCTCAATACGATACCATTCATCTATGGTATCCAGCACGAGGGTAACCTTCGTGCCGACCTTCTGTTGGCTCCTCCCGCAGGCTGCTACGAGAACTACATCTCGGGTGCGGCCGACATCGCTCTGATGCCTTCGGCGATGGTTCCCACGCTCAAATCAACCAACATTATCACCGACTACTGCATTGGCTCTTCGGGCCGAGTGCGCACCGTCGTGCTCTTCTCGAATGTGCCTGTGGAGCAGGTGCGCAGAGTATATCTCGATGCCCACTCACGCACATCGGTGCAGCTCGTGGGATGGCTCGCCGCCCACCGTTGGAGAATCGCTCCCGAGTGGTACGACTTGCGGGACTACTCGCAGGTGGCCTTCGCCGAGAAGGATGATGCGTTCCTTCTGATCGGCGACAAGGTGTTCGACCACGAGGGGCTGTTCAACTACTCGTACGATCTGTCGGAGGAGTGGAACCGCGCAACGGGTATGCCCTTCGCCTTTGCCGTATGGGTGGCACGCAAGGGTACTTCGTACGAACATATCGACGCTCTGGAGCGCGCCCTTACCTTCGGCGTGGAGTCGATCTGGGAGGCGGTGGTCGAGCACGGTTTCGACCAGAAGCCATACAACGCTTATGAGTATCTGACTCAAAATATAGATTTCGTATTTAACGCCGAGAAGCACGCGGCACTGCAAAAGTTTTGGAACGCAGGTCTCAAGGTTGAGCCTCGATCCAATCCGGGCTGAAGAGGTTAGCCGCCCCCACGGGGACGGATGACTGCGGAGGTGTGTTGCTCACCACCGCCCCTGATAATCAAGGAGTTCAACCCGTAAAATTTGCAGACAATGCTTACCATTTACCTCAAGCAATACAACAAGATCATTCGCAACGCTGAGCCCGAATTGCTGGACAATCTGGGCTACGATGATATTCTGTGGATTGACCTGCTCTCACCCTCGATCAAGGAGCAGAAGGCCGTCGAGAACTTTATGGAGGAGAGCCTCCAGACGCGCCAGCAGGTCGAGGAGATTGAGTCAACTTCGAAGTACTCGGAGAATGAGAATTCGATAATCTCCAACACCAACTTCTTCATCCCCAAGCCCGACGGCTCGTTCGACGTTGAGCCCGTGTCGTTCATCATCTCCAACGAGGGTGTGCTCGTGTCGCAACGTACGGCCGAGTCGCGCACCTTCCGCGAGGCGGAGAAGCGACTGCAGATGAACTATCGCGGCTACTCGACCGGCTACCACATCTTCATCTCGCTGCTCGAGGTGCGCATCGACTTCGATGCCGACCTCGTGGAGCTTGTGGCCAAGCAGGTTGCCAAGCTGAGCAAGGATATCAATACGGAGGACACCATCGACAAGGAGGTTATCCACCGCATTAACTTGTTGCAGGAGAGCACGATGGTCCTTCGAGAGAACTTCTTCGACCGCCAGCGTATTCTGTCGAACATCCTGCGAAGCGAGCGCTTCCCGAACGATATTTATCCCCGTCTGCAGCTGATGATCAAGGACGTGAATTCGCTTATCAACCACGCCGACTTCAGCTCGCAGCGTCTGGACTACATACAGGATTCGGCCCTCGGACTGATCAACATCGAGCAGAACGAGATCGTGAAGATCTTCTCGGTGGCGGCTGTGATCTTCCTGCCCGCGACGCTCATTGCGAGTGTCTATGGTATGAACTTCCACCTGATGCCCGAGCTGGATTGGGTGTGGAACATCGGGGGTGTGACGTTGCCGCTGGGTTATATGTTCGCCATCCTGCTGATGATTCTGGCCTCGGGATTGACGATATGGTATTTCCGGTACAAGAAATGGTTATAACAAAAAAGGCTACCATTTTCGGTAGCTTTTTTGTTTAATTCAAAATTCAAAATTCAAAATTCAAAATTCAATTTATAGATTACGTCATTCCACATTTCCGCAATGGTAAGCTGCCTGATACAAAATCAGATTCCCTGCGGAA
>JAZRQX010000015.1:0-1629 GCA_045650235.1 Alistipes sp.
TGATTACAATCCGCCGTCAAGTAGCCAGACGTGTGATGAGTTGTCGTTGCGTAGTGCAAGAACCAATCTCTCTTTCTCTCCGTTGGCGAGGATAACCTGACACTCGACAAAGCGACCCGGATACAATCCCGACTTTACAGCTTTCTTAACAGACTTTACCTTCAAGCCTTTATATTTTGCCTCCAATGTGGGCATAAAATCGCGATAGTAGCACATTGCGGTTGAGAGAATCTCGGTATTCCAATCACCCATTGCACCCAATATGATTTTTGCTGCCTCGTCGGCCGAGTGGCAAACCAGCGGTGAAGACTCTGCACCCTCAATGTCGGTAGTCTGGAACGATACACTCTCAAATAGAGCCTCGTTGTAGAGGTCTTCGGCTGACATTGGTTCGTTGTAGCGTATAACCTCGCTTTCGATGACCGTTACGGGCTGGCTGTCGATTATAAAATCTATACGCAATTTGAGGAGTTCGCCTGTTGACTTTGCGAAGGTGTATTCGCGAATGGTGTTAGCCTCCAAAATTGATGTGTTTAGCATATATTCACTCTCCGAGAAATCACCCTGGGCGATTGTTGTTACCGATACAACTACGGTCTCTCCATTGTCATAGGTGGCGTATTTCGTGCCTCGGTTGCGTTCAGCAGTACGCAGCTCTGCTTCGAGGAGCAGGCGAGGGTCAAGAAAAATAGCTAAATCGCTGTCGGGATAGCCATCGTAGTATTTTGCCCAGCCCACGCCATTGTCACCGCCATTGAGCCATTCGTAGAGCTGATTGCCACCCTTGAAAAGCACCGTGCGACCATCTATTTTCTCTATCGACCACAGTATCGGCTCGTCGTAGATAACCTTAATCGTGGCAGGAATAAAGTCGTGCGAGGGGTGTATGTAGTCGATTGGCTCATCCTTCTCGGTGCGGACACTGAGCTGCATCACCATCGTCTTGATATCCTCGGCAACTGTCAATGCTTCGGAGAAGTATCTGCGTGCGGCATAGGCGGGTGTGTTTAGCGTCAGCGTGATGGCGATGGCTACAACAGCCGCTGCCGAAGCGATTGTCCCCAGCCAGTAGAGCGGAGTGCGGCGACGAGGCTGCTCTGCGTGTTGCTCGGCCTGCTGCTTTGCTGTGCGGAGGATTCTGCCTCGCAAATCAGCCGACGGCTTGACTTCCATTTTTGGTGTGAGCATATCGATAATCTGCTCACTCTGCTTGTCATATTCTTGTGTCTTCATAGTTGCTCTTTTTTAGTTGATATACATCTGTTTAAGTTTTTCAATACCACTTGTAAAGCGGCTCTTGATGGTTGTTACCGGCTCATCCAACATCTCGGCAATCTCGGTAAATTTCAGCCCTGCGTGAATGTGCAGACGGATAACCACGGCTTGTCGGGGTTGTAGCTTGTCGAGCAGGCGGACTATGCGGCGTTGCTCCTCCTGTGCCTCGGCCTCGTCTTGAAGAGAGGGTGCCGGCATACGTTCCTCGATGGGCTGCAGGTGTGAGTTGCGGCGTAAAGCATCGGCACACAGGTTTGCAACGGTGCGGAATAGGTAGGCCTTGGGGTTGAGGATGGCCCTCTCCGCAGATGCTATTTTCAGGAAGGCATCCTGAATCACATCCTCGGCATCGGC
>JAZRQX010000016.1:0-27683 GCA_045650235.1 Alistipes sp.
CTGAGCACGACCACCATTACCACGTGAACCTGCCTTCTCACCACCTACGTTGTAAGCGGGAACCCACATATTCATAGTATAGGTACGACCGAAAGTAGAGTCATCACCCTGACCACCCATCTCACCTACTCGCTTCTGAACAGAGGTGTTCATATTCAAACCGAAGGTAACGTGCTTACCAGCGTTGAAAGTAGAGTTAGCGCGGAGTGAGTAGCGCTCGAAACCTGACTCCTTGATAGTACCCTCACGGTTCAAGTAACCGAATGAGATTGAGTACATACCGTTCTGGCCACCACCATTGATTGAAAGCTCGTGGTTGTGAGTTACAGCGGTCTGAGTTACCATATCGAACCACTGAGTACCAGCGCGTGCCTCCTCCTCAGTACCACCAAGGATCTCCTTGATGTAGTAGTAAGCAGAGAGTGCCCAAGACTTAGCACCGTTGCCATCATAGTCAGCAACCATACCCTCGTAAGAGCCCCAACGTGCCATAGCCTCCTCCTTAGAGAGACCTGAAGGAACGATGGTGTAAGGCATCTTAAGCTCACCGTTCTTAATAGAACCGAACTGGTCGTGACCTACAGCGTTGATATCAACACCGCGGTAGTTAACCTGGTTCCACTGAGAGAGCTCCTCAGCCTTCATATAATCCCAAGCACCGAGAGTGTTGTAACCGTCGTTAGCCATCTCTCCGAGAGAGAGGTAACCGTTGTAAGATACGCGAACCTTACCCTCCTTGTTACCCTGCTTGGTAGTAACGATGATGACACCGTTAGCAGCACGAGCACCGTAGATAGCGGTTGCAGCAGCATCCTTCAATACCTGCATTGACTCGATATCGTTGGGGTTAACTGATGAAATGTTCACACCCTGAACACCGTCAACGATGATCAAGGGATCAGAACCGTTTACAGAGCCCACACCACGGATACGAATCTGAGAGTCACCAGCGGGACCTCCGGCGTTGGTGATAGTCACACCAGCTGCACGACCCTGCAATGCCTCAGCGAAAGAAGATACGGGCTGCTCAGCGATAGCGTCGCGAGATACGACTGCTACTGAACCAGTAATATCCTTCTTAGCCTGCGTACCGTAACCAACGACTACAACCTCGTCCAATGCCTGAGTATCCTCAGCAAGCTGAACGTCGATAGTTGTACGTGCACCAACAGCTACTGACTGGGGTGCATAGCCGATGAACGAGAAAGTAAGGATATCCGAAGAGGCAACCTCGATCGAATACTTACCATCTACGTCGGTAGTAGTTCCCTGGTCTGTACCATCAACGGTAACAGTAACACCGGGGATAGGAAGATTTGAAGCGTCAGTAACCGTACCGGTAACTGTCACTCTACCTCCCTGCGCATAGGCCATCGTACTAATGCATAATGCGATAGCCATCATAATGAGTTGTGTAAATCTCCTCATAGTGATAATGTTTAAAGGTTAGTAAAAAGTATTAATTAGGTAAATTGTTGTTGTCTTTGCCTCTAATTCATTTACAAATCTACGAATAAAAAAATATACAAGCAAATATTTTTCACGAAAAAATGATTTTCGTCAATAATTTTAGGTTTCAAAAATTTCTTTACAAAATGTGATATTAAAAAATATTAAAAAAATGACAAATTAGAAATGGCCTAAAAAATTAACAATAATATAATATATAAAGGTATTCACGTTTTGCCGCATAACAGCGACTTTTTTCGCCCAATGAGAGATGTTTTTCACCGAATAGCAGACATATTTCGCCTCGGAGGGCTGCTGATAGCACAAAAAGTCGGCAACGTCCGCCAATGGCTGGCACGCGTCGAGCCGCGGGACTATGCAGCGTCGCGGTAGATGGATTTGTAAAAAAATTAAAAAAGCGGCCTGACACCCTACTGTCTGACCGCTCTCCCTACTTAACCTATTATAAACATTGAACGATAAACTATCGTCTGCCGCCGCCAAATCCGCCGGGGCCACCAGGACCGCCCATCGGGGGACCGCCTGCGGGACGTCCACCAGGACCTCCCATACCGCCGGGGCGTCCGCCAGGACCACCGAAGCCGCGACGCTCGCCGCCCATCTGGTAGTCGCTGATATTCTGCGAGCCCTTCTTGCCGAAGGCGCGGATGTTGTAAGTGAACTGAACCGTGAAGTAACGGCCGATCACGCTATTCCAAGTGTTCTGCGTGAAACCAGAGCCTGTCGAGCGAGAGAAGGCTTTGTTCTGGCCCAAGATATCGTTCACACCCACGAGCAACTCGCCGAGCTGGCTCTTGAAGAGCTTCTTACCGATGTAAGCATTCACAAGGGTGAAGTCCTCATTATAGTCGTTGGTGTAACCGATGTTCTGAACGTAGCTTGCCGATGCAGTGAAGGTGAAGCCCTTCCAGAATCCGGCCTTCAGGTTACCCGATGCCGAGTGGTTGAAGTACTCGTTCTTGCTGTTGCCTCGACCAGCCAAAGAGTTGTCGGCCAAGTTGTAGCCTCCGTTCCACGAGAGGGTGAAATCGACATTCTCCGAAATGTTACTACCGAGGGTGATACCTCCGTTGTAACCCATATTGCTGGCGATGTTCTTCAGACCATTCACCAAAGAGGGAGTCTCCGAGTAATTTACACCAAACATAAGGTTTACGTTCGACTTGATGAAATTAAGGGGGAATCCGTAGTGAAGCATACCATTAACCATCATCTGGCCACCCACGTTCTCATAGGTCGAGAACTGCGTGGGACGCGCACCAGCCTCATCAACAACATCCTGAGGTACGTTTGCTCCGGTATAGACGCTCTGACCAATGTAGTTGTTCGAGGTGTTGAACATACCCATCAACATCAGCGTGCGGCCCTTCTCGATATTGGTGTAGTTGTAGTTCAACATAACCATATGCGAGTATGCGGGATCGAGGTTCTCGTTACCACGCGACATATACTGCATATCCGAGATGTCGAGGATCGTATTAAGCTGCTGAATGCCGGGGTTGTTGGTGTTGGCATTAGCCATAAAGTTGATCGAGTGCTGCTGATTCAGGTAGAACATACCGCGCAGGAAGTAGGTAAAGTCGTTGTAAGAACGCTTCACAGCCTGCTCCTTCGACGAGCGGATGTAACCATCGAGCTCAGAGTACTGGTAGTTAAGCTCCAGAACGATGTTGTTGCGGTTCTTGCTCCAGTTGAAGCTCGGGCCGATTGAGTGTGTCATATAGTCGCTCGTATATACGTTCGAGAGCTGCGGATCGAGAACACCGTTGGTGTAGGATGCGTCGTTACCGAAGTTGTAGGTATCGCGGTCGCTATCCTGATTGGTGATATTGAACTCATACTCCAACGAGATCTGCGACGACTTTGAGATAGGCTCGGTGAACTCAACCTCGGCCTCGATGCCCATATTCTTTGAACCTGAGAGGTTTGACAAATAACGCAGGTAGGGATTGTAAGTTCCGTCGCCATTGTCGATCGTGCGCTCGGTCGAGAAGCTGCGCGAGTCGTTGTCGTTGTCGCGGTAGCTGAAATCGCCATTGAGCGAAAGCATACGGCCCTTGTCGTTGAGTTTGAGGTTGTACTGCAACGACTGCGAGAAGTTGTAACCCTTGTTCTTACCTTCGCTACCGCTCATAATGATGTTGTAGAAATCCAGTCCATCCTGATAGCCATCGGTCTCGCTGAAGGGAGTGTGACCCTGGAAGCTGAAGTTAGTACGCGTCATAATTGACTGGTTGTCAGCCAAACGCCAATCGAAACGAGCGTTGAAACGGTGGTTGTAGTTCTTGTTGTCAGAGAATGCCGACTGCTCCTTGGTACCCATATTCTCGAGGGGAGCCTCATACCAAGTGGTCTGCTCATTGAGGTTCTTCGAGCGGGTGCGGTTGTAGAAGTAGCTCGCCTGCAACTTGATCTTGTTGTTCTTCCAGTTGTTAGAGTAGTTTAGACCCAAAGATGCTACGTTGGCAATACCGCCCTGACGGCCACGCATAAAGCCACCGCCCATACCGCCACCGCGGCCACCCATACCGCCACCTGCTACGCCCAGAATATCCTGGAACGAGAAGTTCTGCTGGTTGATGTTGTTCAAAAGGCCCGTTACGGTGGTACGGCTGTCGCCGTTGAAGATATTTACGTTACCGCCGATCATATACTTATTGTGATCGGTCACGCGGTCGGTCTCGGGCTGGTAGCCGTAGCCACCATACACCTTACCGAAAACGCCCTGACGCATACCTGCGCGGGTGATGAGGTTCAAAGCCTTGTAGCTGTCGCCATCGTCGCGGCCTGAGAACTCGGCCTGATCGCTCAGTTTGTTGAATACCTCGATCGACTGAATCGACTGCGCGGGCAGGGTACTGATAGCCGTTGCTACGTCGTCGCCGAAGAACTCCTTGCCATCGACAAAGATCTTCTGGATAGCCTCACCCTGAGCCGTCACCTGGCCGTCCGACACCTGGATACCCGGCATCTTCTTCAAAAGGCCCTCCACGTCGGCATCCGAAGCGACCTTGAAGGCGTCGGCATTATATGAGATGGTATCGCCCGACTGCGAAGCACGAATAGCCTGCACGGTCTTGGTTACGGTCTCGATGCGGGTGGTTGACTCCGCCAGCTCGACGTTACCCAAAGCCTCAGTCTCCGAGTCGATCTTCACGGGGACCTTCTTATCCTCGTAACCTATATATGTAATAACCATCTCGTAGTCGCCATAGGCGCGTGATGGGATCGTAATCTTGCCATCCTCGCCCGTGGTAAAATACTTCTTGTCGTCGGGTTTATTGATATTGTAGATCTCTACAACAGCTCCGACAACACCCGACTTCGATGCTGCATCGACGACTGTCATCGTGATTCGACCGCTCTGGGCGTAAGCACCGACTGCAATACAGAGGAAAAGGATTGTACTAAAAAACTTCTTCATCTTTCTCTCAATTTTAATTTCTATTCTTATTCTCTTACTTATCCAAATCGTTTCAAAAGCAAATCGGGCTTTAGACCCGACTTTTTCTACTGCAAATATAGGAAAATTTATGCCGAAATACTCCCTACAAAAGGTGAAACGCCAAACCGCAGGGGTGAAACGACCGCCCAAGCGAGCGAATGGGTGTCAAACGGCCTCAATCTCGCCCTCAGTGCGCTACAAATACAAAATGAAGAGCCGGCCCGAGGCCGACTCTTCTCCGAAAAACAACCTAATTTCCATTACTGCCCTTGAATGGATTTTTTATGAGATTTACATAAGACAGGTCTGAATCTTAGAATCCCATTCTCTTATCATTGCAGGATATCGATGTTTAACTTTTATTATTTTGTTGTGCAAGGTCGTTGTTTTAAGGTTTTGTGAACTATTCGGGCAAACCTTCTCTCCCAAGTTCTATACAAAATTAGAAACAAACTCGTCATTTGGTGCCGAAGATTGGGCCAATCGCCCTATTTTGAGGGGTGAATCGCCCAAATCACGGGGTGAACCGACTTTACGACAAAAAAAAGCGGGCTGTCCTGCTCAAAAGTCAGAACAACCCGTTCAAGTCGTATAACAGAAACTATTTATTAGGCCTTCGACATCAGCCACTGCTTGAATTCCGGCACGCGCGCCTTCGAGATAATAATCTTCTCGGGCAACTCAACGGTCAGATTGAGCGAAAGACGACTGCCAAACCATACGGCAATATCCTTCACAGCACGGCGTGCTATGATGAACTGTCGATTGGCGCGGAAGAACTCATCCTCGGGTAGCGCTGCCTGCAACATCTCGAGCGTACGGTCGATCTGGTAACATCCGCCATCGTAGGTGTAGGCCGAGACCTTGTCGTTGGCGGTGTAGAAGAAGGCGATATCGTCGATCGAGAGCGGAATAATCTTATCCTTATAATGTATAAGGAAGGTGCGCTGATTCTCGCGCTTGGTCGAGGCAACCATCGTATTAAGACGACTGCGATATTCGCTCCGCTCGCCACTTCCGAGGCGTTCGAACTTCTCGATGGCTCGCCCCAGCTCCTCGGCGTTGATCGGCTTGAGGATGTAGTCGATGCTATTGACCTTGAAGGCTCTGAGGGCATACTCGTCGTAGGCCGTAGTGAAGATTATCGGAGCTGTTATGTCGATCTTATCGAAGATGCGAAACGACTCGCCATCAGCCAAATGGATGTCCATAAAGACAAGGTCGGGCTGGGGAGAGGTCTCATCCTCAAAGTACTCGACACTCTCCTCGATGCTCTCCAGCACGGTGAGCACGTTGAAGGTGGGTGCCACCTTGCGAAGAATGGCCTGCAGATTGACCGCAGCAGCAGTTTCGTCCTCTATGATGAGTACATTTTTTTTCATTGTGGGTCGGTTTAATTTAAGAATTTGCGGGTTTCTGCAGGGGCAGGTAGATTGTAAACTCCGTGTCGGTCTCGACAATCTCGAACGTCTGGCCCGTTATGAGCATCCAGCGATTGCGCAGATTATCCAAACCGATGCCCGTCGAAGGCTCAGTCTCGATCTTGGGGGCTTTGTGGTTCGACACAACAAGCGTAGTACCCTCGGTACGAATCGAGACGTGGAGCGGCAACTTGCGCGTTATAGTATTATGTTTCACGGCATTACCAATCAGCGGCTGGAGCGTCAGCGCAGGCAGAGTCCACGCATTGAGTTCGGGGTTGATCTCGATGTCGAAGAAGAGCTTATCGGCATAGCGCACCTTGAACAGCTCACCGTATGCGCGGGCAAATCCGATCTCATCCTCGAGCGATGAGAGCGTATTCTGTCCGTTCTGTATGATGTAGCGGAAGGTGTAGGAGAGCTGGTCAATGTAGGCCAGCGCCTTATCCTCATCCTGCTCGCGCACCAACATCGAGAGCGAGTTCAGCGAGTTAAAGAAGAAGTGGGGGCTGATCTGACCGAGCAACATATTGTATCGAGTCTGCAGGTTCTCCGTTCTAAGATGCTCATTCTCAATCTGTATCTTCTGCTGCGTGAGCAACATTCCGTAGATACGGCCATAGAGCAGACATACGATTATCACCACAAGGTACTTATATATAACCATCCAATCGAGCAGATTATCCCTATCGAGGCTCACAATCATCGTAATCTCAGCCGAATGTCGTCCCCAGTCCACTACGGGCGCAAAGAAATAGAACGAAGATATTACCAACAAGGTGATAATGCTACGCAACGTATAGCGTCTAACGGTAAAGTTGTTGGCATCGAAACGGAAGGTCATAATCGTCAGCGCAATAAGCGAGAGACCGAAATAGAAGAGCAACTGCACCACAAACTCCTCATTGCGATTCGGGCGGTCGTAGATCACCGGGGCAATCTCCTCGCCATTTCGCTCCAAAGGACGATCGAGTGAGGGGTTGGCCTGACCACGCGGACGGTTCAACAGACCGAGAACTTGGTCACCATCCTGAAGGTTGAAGATAAAGATAGTCTGCTGATTGACAAAGACACTATCGGAGCGCCATCGCTGCCAGCGATCCTCATTTTCGGTCTGACGCTCCATCTGCTCGCCGTGTTCGAGCTGTCGCTCACGCTCGCGCTCCAACATCTCCTGCTGCACCTCTTCAGAGGGCAGAATCAGCCCATCCTCGGCCACGAGATAGCCGTAGCCGTCGGGCGAGAGATGCAACGTACCCAAAAATCGAGGTCGGTAGCGCTCGCGATCCTGCTGCTCCTGACGATAGGCCTCACGATCACGGCCACGGTCGCGCTCGCGCTCATCGACAATCATCGAAATGATATACGAAAAATTGACAATCAGCGTGAGAACGATCGCAGCCAATATATTGACAATCAATGTCGAATGTCGGGTATTTAGCTTTAACATAGTGTCCGAGTTTTATGGTTTCTTGGGCAGTGGAGTGTCGGGCGTAAGGTTGTCTCGGGCAATAGGTCGGCCGTCGGAGGCTTACTCCTCCTCTTTATACCACGAGGCGTAGAGCTGGTAGTCGCGGGCTGTTCGCTTGACGATGGTCTCGCGCTGCTCGGGCGTAATCTCCTTCACCTTTTTGGCAGGCACGCCGGCATAGACCGAGTTGGGCTCGAGCTGCGCATTCGACAGCACAAGTGCGTTGGCCGCAATGATGCAACCCTCGGGCACTACGGCATTATCCAAAACCGTCGCACCCATACCAATCAGCACGCTGTCGCCGATCGTAGCACCGTGAATCGTAGCGTTGTGGCCGACCGACACGTCGTTACCGATGTGCGTCTGCGAGGGCTTGGGCGACTTGTCGTAGAGGGTATGGATGACAGCTCCGTCCTGGATGTTGGTGCGGTCGCCGATGGTAATCTTGTTCACATCTCCACGCAATACCGCGCCAAACCAGATCGAGCAGTCGCGGCCGATGGTAGTATCGCCAATAATCACAGCCGTGTCGGCCAAAAATGTATTCTCTCCGATTGAGGGTTTGTGTCCTCTTACTTCTTTAATTATTGCCATAGTTTAGAAATTCAAAATGCAAAATTCAAAATTATCTTCGTGAAGCGTTATTGCTTCTCCTTTTCAAACTTAACTTGCGAGGTCGCATCTCCCCGTTTTACCTCCAACGACCACTCCTCCGCAGAGGCGTTCATCGTCTTGAGGCGCTTTATATCAACCTCATTGGGCATAAGGCCATTAATCGAGGTAATCAAATCGCCTCGTCTGATGCCCGACTGCTGGGCATTGCCGCCCTCGACAAGGCCATTCACAATCCAGCCATCAGCTTGCGGCGTCAGGGTCATACCCGAATCGTAGCGCTTCGGGGCGTTGAAATTGCGGTTGGGGCGCAGCCAGATCTCGCACTTGGCAAAGTCGATTATAACATCGAAATGCTCTAACAACCCATTGCCGACAAGGCCATCGTAACTGTCGCTCGCCATCATACCCTGCGTGTTGCCCGAATAATTCATTCTCACGTTGAGAAGATCGTTTCCGGCAACCGACACTCTGTCGGCCTCGAAGAGGTAATCGGTACGCGAGCCGCCTACGCCGCCCGTGTCGTAAATCTTCTTTCTCACATCGGTAAGAACTCGATTCAGCTTTAACTTGGCAACCAAGCTGCTGCTAATACTTACGCTGCCGCTTGAGCCCATATCGACGAGGAAATCCCCATCGAACGAGAGTTCGTCATTAATTTTCAGGCTCAACGGCATCACCATTCGTGCCTGCCTCTGATCCAGCCACTTGCACTTTACGCAGACATAGCCTTCGGCAGGCTGTGCCTCAGATGGCAGAAGGAGCATATAACCGTCGGCATAGTTAAACTCCACCCGTCGGCCACGCATAAACTCCATACCAAACATTCCATCGACCTGATAGCCGATGATCTTGCGCAAATCCAATACCGTAGCGCCCTGCTCGGCGACTTTGGTCGCCCCGACGCTATACTCCCACTCGGCCACATCGCGGTAGGCAGCCTCCAAGCTGTTGCCCGTGCCCTGAATCAGAGTTCGCTGCAGGGTTGGCGATGGAGCGAAGTGCTCCTTGAAAAACTGCGTATCGAGCAGGATATTGGTGTTACCCGTATCGAAAATCATCCGCGCGGGGATCGTGTCGCGTAGCACGACATCGAAATACAAATGTCCCGCATAGTCAAACGCTACGGCTCCATCGGGCAGCGGGCGCGGCGCAGCCTCCTGCTCAAGAGTCTGCGGCAACTCCTCTTTTGCCTCCTTGCCCTTTGCGCCCGAGCAGGAGATGCTGAGCATTGATGCAATGAGGATTACCCAATAAGTCGTGCGTAACATTTTTCGTGTTAAATCCCTGCAATTCAACAAATTACCCCCCCGATTTTCGGAGGTCAAGCATTTGATTTTCATAGTATTATATTATTTATCGCTCCAGCTTCTTTGCGTTGCACCACAACGCATCCAGCTCCTCGGCGGTCATATCCGTGAAGAGGCGGCCATCGGCCTCGGCCTCCATATGCTGGAAACGCGAGATAAACTTCTTGTTGGTCTTCTCGAGTGCCAGCTCGGGATCAATGCCGTAGAGGCGGCACATATTGATCAAGGCAAAGAACAGATCGCCCACCTCATCGAATGTGCGCTCCTTGTCACCACGAGCCATCTCGACCTCAATCTCGGCAATCTCCTCCTTAACCTTATCCCATACATCCTCTTTCTTCTCCCAATCGAAACCCGACGATGCAGCCTTCTCGCCCACTCGGTAAGCCTTGACCATTGCGGGCAGCGAGCGCGGCACTCCGCCCAGGATTCCACCCTGGCGATTCTTCTTGCGGAGCTTCAGCGCCTCCCAATTCTGCATCACCTCCGCAGGGGTGTCGGCGTGGATGTCGCTATAGACGTGGGGATGGCGGTAGATGAGCTTATCGCACTCGGCATCAGCCACATCGGCAAAGTCGAATGCGCCCTGCTCCTCACCCAGCTTCGAGTAGAAGACAACGTGCAGCAAAAGATCGCCCAGCTCCTCCTTTATGCCGTCCATATTATTGTCAGCAATGGCATCGGCCAATTCGTAGGTCTCCTCTATAGTGTTGTTGCGCAGCGACTCGATGGTCTGTTCGCGGTCCCAGGGGCACTTCTCGCGCAGGGTGTCCATAACCTCCAGCAGTCGCTCGGCAGCTTTGAGTTTTTTGTCGTAATTCATCTTCGGATTAAATTATATTTTTACAAAGTTATGATTTTCGTTTGAAAATATTAACTTTGTTACCAATAAATTTTCTGCCTTATGAGATATTTTCGTTTTTTTGCGGCTGCTGTGATGGCTATCGTAGCGCTGGAATCGTGGGCCGTAGATATTATTCCCACTCCGCTGAAATATGAAAAAAGGAACGGAGTCTTTACCATACTAACAACAACTAAGATTACACACTATCAGGGACTCCGCTCCTCGGCAAATTATCTGGCCGAGTTCCTCCCGCTCCAGATTCGGGAATATAACGAGCCCTCGACGGGCAATATTGTGCTTACCACAAATAAAAATTTATCTTCGGAGGAGTATCGTTTGGACGTTACCGAGAACGGCATAACGATCGAAGGCGGATCGGCAGCAGGAGTGCACAACGGAATCGAGACACTGCTACAACTGCTCCCATCGAGTGTCTATTCAGGACAGGTGGCAATGCCCACGATGCTGGCAGCGTGCCACATCGAGGACGAGCCGCGATTTGAGTACCGAGGCTTTATGCTCGACGTATGCCGAACGTGGATGGACAAGGAGAAAGTGAAGAAATTTATCTCAAATCTCGCACACCACAAGATCAACCATCTGCACCTGCATCTCTCCGACGACGAGGGCTGGCGCGTGGAGATAAAGTCGCACCCCGAGCTTACCGAAGTAGGAGGTTTTCGCGGTGTGGATTCGCCCGTTGCAGCCCGCTATGGTCGCTGGGACGAGCACTACGGAGGTTACTTTACACACGAGGATATTCGCGAAATAGTCGCCTATGCCTCAGAGCGTAATATCGAGATAATCCCCGAGATCGACCTACCGGGCCATAGCCACAATCTGGCGCGCGTTCGCCCTGAGGTGCTGTGTAATTACACACCCGGACTAAAGGCTTCGGACGGATATGACACACGAAGTGTTCTGTGCGTTGCAAAGGAGGAGAACTACGCTCTGTTAGAGGATGTTATCCGCGAACTGTCGGAGTTGTTTCCCTCGTCATACATCCACGTCGGTGGCGACGAAGTGAGTACCTCGCAGTGGGAGCGCTGTCCCGACTGTCAGGCGCTGATGAAGCGCGAGGGGATGAGCGAGGCACGAGAGCTGCAGGACTACTTCACGTGTCGCATATCGGCCATCGTCGAGAAGTATGGCAAGCACCCCGGAGTCTGGAACGAGGCTGCGCGTGGCAATGCGCTGCCGCAGGGGGCGTTGGTCTATGGCTGGGAGAGTGTGAAGGCGTGTCAGGATGCAACAACGAAGGGATACAAGACGGTGGTAATGCCGGGCGAGTATTTCTACTTCGATATGCGCCAATCACGCCGAGAGGAGGGGCACGACTGGGCTGCAATCTTCGATGCGAAGAAACCGCTATCGTTTGGTTTTGAAGAGTTTACCGACGAGCAGATGGAGCACGTCGCTGGCGTTCAGGCATCGTTCTTCAGCGAGGCATACATCTCGCGTCTGGAGTACGATTACGACTTCCTCTACTACCAGACCTACCCCCGCATCTGCGCCCTAAGCGAGGTGGCGTGGTGTGGCAAGGGGGCTGCGTGGGAGGAGTTCTATGCACGACTCAAGGATAGCCATTACAGCCGTATGGTGGCTATGGGGATCGATTTTCGACTCTTCCCGCCGACGGTAAATTATAAGGACGGAGTGCTCACGGCCTCGACCGACGACCGCTCACACATCTACTACACCGTCATCGGCGAGCAGGGCGAAAAAGTCTATACTTCACCCATTAAGACCAACCACCCCGAGCGCTACGCCTTTCGGACACGATCAGGCGGAGCTCATAGCCCCGAGGCGGGCGTGGCGAAACGCTTTAGCCGCTTGCAGCCGAAGGTCAAGATAACTTCCTCAATCACAGAGAGTGAGCGATTCCCCTACTCCAATGCCGAGGGGTACGGCCGCATCGCTCGTACCTCGCGCGTTGGACGCGATGGCGATTGGATTCTCTACACCTTCGAGCAGGCCGTCGAGTGCCGCCGACTGGAGGTGCGCACGGGTAATCTGCAGCTGCCGCGCTTTATCTTCAATGCAGGTTATATGGAGGTAAGCTACGATGGCGAGACATTCACCCGCGTGGGTGATCTGAAAAATGGCGGTGCTGCGATCGACAACCCCAAACGAGCAATCAAGGCCGTGCGCGTGGTATGCACCGAGTCGGGCAACGGAGCCGACTTTGTCACGGTGCAGGAACCGATGGTCTTCCCAATACTTTAAGTTATGAAAAAACTAACATACAAGGAGATAGAGAGTGCGGATGCGTTGCGATCAGCCATTACAGAGGGGCATCAGCTACGCCACTACGCCTTCCAAAACATTGATTTCAGCAAGGTTGCGGAGGCTGCCAATTGTAGCTACACCGATTGTATCTTTATGGGATGTAATCTGTCGGAGCAGATGATGGCTCACATCGATCCCAACTGCTACGTTTTTCCCTCGCTGCCAAAGCCTTACACGATATTTCCCGCGCAGATGTACTCCGCCGCAACACTCTATCGGGGCTACGACCCCAAGTGCGAGCATAGTTTTCTTGAGTGCTACGACTCGCGCGTCTATGCGCACTACATCGCGCAGGGCAAACAGGCTGCCGACATAGGCGAGACACTGGCTCGCTCACTGCACGACCACTCCATCAGCGATGCGCTGCACGATATGTTGGCACAATACGACGAACGCGCCGTAGTTGCCGTAATGGGAGGCCACGCCGTAGGACGCGACGAGGAGGTCTATCACTCGGTGGCTCTCGCGGCCAAGCACCTCACCGAGCAAGGCAAGTTGATGGTGAGCGGAGGCGGCCCGGGAGCGATGGAGGCTACACACCTGGGCGCGTGGATGGCAGGACGCAGCGACGAGGAGCTGCGGGAGGCAATTGATATGATGCGCAGCGCTCCGCGATTTGAAGATGAGGGTTGGTTGGCGCTGGCATTCAGCGTTATGGAGCGTTTCCCACGCGAGCAGAGGTATTGCAGCATAGGTATTCCGACGTGGTTCTACGGCCACGAACCCGCCACACCTTTCGCCAGCCACATTGCCAAATACTTCGATAACAGCATCCGTGAGGATGGCCTATTGGCCATCGCCAAAGGTGGCGTAATCTACTCGCCCGGAAGTGCGGGCACGATGCAGGAGGTATTTCAGGATGCAGCGCAGAATCACTACAAGACCTTCGGATTCTCTTCGCCTATGGTCTTCCTCGGGCGCGAGCACTGGACACAGCGGATTCCCGTATATCCGCTTTTGGAGCAGTTGCAGGCCGAGGGACGCTACAAGAATCTGCTGCTCTCCATTGCCGATACGGCCGACGAAGCCGAACGGGCGATACTTGAATTCAGATAAGAAAAGCCTGTCTGCGGTGTGCAGACAGGCTTTTCCATATTTTAATTTTGGCGTAACGCAAAAATCACCTTGTTTGACAATTTCTTATGAGCGGACCTGGGCACCAGCCTTCGCCTCCAGCTGACGCTGCAGGTTGGCCATAGCCTTCTCAATCATCTTATCGTTCAAGGTCTGATTCTTATCCTCAAGCGTGAAGCCCAACGCATACGACTTCTTGCCCTCGGGCAGCTTATCACCCTCGTAAACATCGAACAGCGTTACGCTCTTCAGCAGCTTCTTCTCCGTAGCGAAGGCAATATTACGCAACTCAGAGAACGATACGCCCTTATCAACCAGCAGAGCCAAATCGCGCTTAACCTCGGGGAAGCGAGAGAGCTCCTCGACGGCGATACGCTGCTTCTTGGCTGCACGAACGATCAAATCGAAGTCAATCTCAGCAAAATATACGGGCTGCTTCAAATCGAATCGACGCAGAATCTCAGGCGCTACGATACCCATCTCAACAACGGTACGAGGACCCTGTGTGTAGGCGATAGCATCCGAGTAGAGATCACTCTGTGATGACTCACCACGAAGCGTGTAGAGGTCGATACCGAAACGGCGCAACAACTTCTCCACCGTTGCACGCAAGGTGTAGAACGAAGCCTTGGCAGCCTTCTGATTCCACGATGGAGCTGCATCCAAGCCCGTAACGGCGATACCGATACGATATGACTCGCTGTAACGAGCCAACGGATTCTCGCCCTGCTCAACCTCGGGGTGGAAGTAGTAGCAATTACCCATCTCGAAGAGCTTCAGGTCGGCATTGCGGTGGTTCACGTTCAGCTCGACTGCCTCCAGAGCATTGAAGAGCAGTGTCTGACGCATCACGTTCAAATCGGCACTCAGCGGGTTCATAATCTTCACACACTGCTCGGCCTTGTACGACGAGAGCCCCTCATAGTAAGAGGCTTTCGTCAGCGAGTTTGACATAATCTCGGTGTAACCCGTAGCGGCCAAGTGGTCGGCAGCGATGTTGATGAGCTTATTCTTATCGGGGCGGGGAGCATACGACAAGGTCGAGTGTACGGCCTGCGGAATCTCCACGTTGTTGTAGCCATAGATACGCAACACATCCTCAACCAGGTCAGCCTCGCGCTGCACATCCACACGATAGGGAGGAACAGCGACGGTCAAAACGCGGCCCTCCTCCTTGAGGATCTTCACCTCCAGCGCATCGAGGATCGCACGTACGGTCTGCTCGGGGATCTCCTTACCAATGAGCGTATTAGCTCGATCGAGTGAGAAGTCAAAGACAAAATCCTCGGCAGGCGTGGGGTTAAGGTCGGTAATCTCGCTTGAGATCTTACCACCGGCCAGCTCCTTGAAGAGCAGTGCAGCACGCTTCAGCGCATAGACCTGAATGTTGGGGTCGATACCACGCTCGAATCGGAACGAAGCGTCGGTCGAAAGACCGTGACGCTTTGCCGAGCGGCGGATTGATACGGGGTTGAAGTATGCACTCTCGAGGAAGATATTTACCGTCGTATCGCTCACGCCAGAGTCCAAGCCACCATATACACCACCGATACACATCGGACGCTCGGCCGAGCAGATCATCAGATCCTCTGCCGATAGCTTGCGCTCAACGCCATCGAGTGTTACAAAGGGAGTACCCTCGGCACAGTTCTTCACAACCACCTTCTTACCCTCGATCTTGTCGGCATCGAAGGCGTGCAGGGGCTGGCCCAGCTCGAAGAGAACGTAGTTGGTAATATCGACAAGGTTGTTCTTGGGGTTGATGCCCGCAGCGCGCAACTCGTTCTGCATCCACTCGGGTGAGGGGGCAATCTTACATCCCGTAACGGTGAGGCCCGCATAACGGGGAGCTGCATCGTGGTTATCGACAACAACCTCGATCTCCAGATCGTGGTTATCGACAGCGAACTCCTCCACCGAGGGCAGCTGCACCCTGACATCCTTACCCTGCGAGCGCAGGTAGGCCGCAACGTCGCGTGCCACGCCGATATGCGAAGCGGCATCTACACGGTTGGGCGTGAGGCCGATACCGATCAGGTAGTCGTCCTTGATATTGAGGTAGTCGCGGGCCGCTGTGCCTACGACAGCCTCCTCGGGAAGCTCCATAATACCTGCGTGGTCCGATCCGATACCCAGCTCATCCTCGGCACACAACATTCCGAGCGACTCGACGCCACGAATCTTGCTACGCTTGATCTTGAACTCCTCGTCGCCGCCGTTGGGGTAGAGCACCGATCCAACCGTTGCACAGAGCACCTTCAGGCCCTGACGGCAGTTGGGCGCGCCGCAGACGATCTGCAGAGGCTCCTCTGCTCCAACATCCACCTTGGTCACGTGGAGGTGATCCGAATCGGGATGGTCCCAGCACTCCGTAACGTGGCCAACCACTACGCCCTGCAAACCGCCGCGAATGGTCTCCACCTTGCGAAAATCCTCAACCTCAAGACCGATGTCAGTTAAGATTGAAGCCACCTCCGATGCCGAAAGATCGATGTCGATATACTTCTTTAGCCAATTAAATGAGATTTCCATATTGTGATATTTTTACATTTTTTAGTCTGTAGCAATTTGGCGCTTTTGCGCTTACAACCTACAAAGGTAATAATTAATTCTTAATTATCGGCTGCCGAGCCACAAAAAGATCATTCCAACAAGGATGAATACCATATCGATAGCCTTTGCCTTGAGATTTTTCTCCCCGAACAACATCGCTCCGCAAGCAAACGACACCACCACCGACGAGCGGCGCACCATCGAAACCACCGAGACCATAGCATCACCTTGCGACAGAGCAATGAAGTAAGCCATATCGGCCGCCGTTAGAAAAATCGAAATCATCGGGATAGCCCACGACCAGCGAAAAGAGGTTGCTGCCGCCTTCGAGAGTCGCAGCGCCGCGACAATCACAGCCATCATCACCACCTGATAGACACAGAACCAGCTCTGCACCGCCAGCGGCTCGATTTCACGCAGGATATGGCGGTCGTAAAGGCCGCTCACAGCTCCCAACATAGCGGCGACGGCAACGCAGAGAATCCACTTGTTTCGCACGAAGTCGATACCCTCCTTCTTACCGGCACGGCTGAGCAGAAAAAGCGACACAAGAGCCAGCGCCACACCAATCCACTGCATCAGATTCAGACGCTCGCCAAAGATGATAAAAGCACCCATCAGAACCATCACCGGACGTGTGGCGTTGATCGGGCCTACGATGGTGATTGGCAGATGTTTAATACCCACATATCCGAACAGCCACGAGGTGAGTGTAATGGCCGCCTTGAGCATCACCAAAAGATGCGAACGTAAGTCCATCGGAGCGATATCGAAGAGCGTTCCCTCGAACCATCCAAGTGAGGCCAAACCTGAAATTATGGCAGGCAGAAAGAAGAGCGTCGAAAAGAGGGTATTGAGCAGCAATACCACAGGTACCGAATTATCCTTTACGGCCTGTTTTTTTGCCACATCATACAGACCAAGCAGCGCTGCCGAGAGAAATGCCAACGAAAGCCACATACGCTATGCTGTCAAGAGTCCGATAATCGCCAGCACGGCAAGAGTCATACTCGCCAGACCATTGAGCGTGCCAAATGCGATGCCGATATGGCGTGTGCGGCTGGGAGTTACCAGGATGTGCTCCAAACAGAGAATTGCCGCAAATGCAGCCACACCTGCCCACGTCCATACCGATGAGGGCAGATAGGTGGCAAACCACACAAGCGATGCAATGCTCACCGCGTGCAACGCAATGCTGATAGCCAATGCCTGTGCGGGCGAAAACTTCGCGGGGATGGAGTGTAGCCCCTGCTCGCGATCGAAATCGCGGTCCTGCAGGGCGTAAATAATATCGAAACCCGATGTCCACGTTATCACCACCAGCGAGAGGATACAGGCCTCCAGCGCAAACTCGCCCGCAACGGCGATGTATGCTCCCACGGGGGCAATTCCAAGCGAAAGTCCCAGCACCATATGAGCCAACGAAGTGAAGCGCTTACAGTAGCTGTAAAACATCACAACGCCAAGTGCCACGGGCGACAGAAGAGCCGTCAGAAGATTTATTGTCGAAGCTACGCCAACGAACAGCAATGCATTGATAATCACAAACCATAACGCAGCTCGTGCCGAGATTTTCCCTGCGGGAATTTCACGGTCGGCCGTGCGGGGATTCTTCGCATCGATATCGCGGTCGGCCCAGCGATTGAAACCCATCGCCACGTTGCGGGCAAAGACCATACACAACACTACCTGCACAAGCAGCGTCGCCCACCACCAAGGCGAGTTACCCCCTGCCGCGACGCCACTCGTCTTTACGGCATACACGAAGGCTAACATCGCAAAGGGCATAGCGAAGATGGTGTGCGAAAACTTCACCAAACGGGCATATTTTGTAACAGAATTCATCGTTTTTTATTTTTTGACAGGGCAAAGATACAATAATTTTGCGGATACGCTCGAATTTGCGTATATTTGCGCGGTTACACGTTATATATATGAAAAAGATTCGCAATTTTTGTATCATAGCACATATCGACCACGGTAAATCAACCTTGGCCGACCGTCTTTTGGAGTTCACTAACACACTCAACCAGCGCGAGATGCAGTCGCAGGTTTTGGACGATATGGACCTCGAACGCGAAAAGGGTATCACTATCAAGAGCCACGCCATCCAGATGGAGTACAAGGCTCGCAACGGCGAGACCTACGTTCTGAACCTTATCGACACCCCGGGACACGTCGATTTCTCTTACGAGGTATCGCGCGCCATCGCTTCGTGCGAGGGAGCGTTGCTGGTTGTGGATGCTACGCAGGGTATTCAGGCGCAGACCATCTCAAACCTCTACCTTGCAATCGGCAACGACCTCGAAATCATCCCCGTACTGAACAAAATCGACGTCGAGTCGGCAATGATTGACGAGGTCAAGGACCAGATTATCGACCTTATCGGCTGCAAGGATGAGGATATCCTTCTGGCATCGGGCAAGACGGGCCAGGGCATCGAGGATGTTCTGGAGGCTATCGTCGAGCGCATCCCCGCTCCCAAGGGTGACGACGATGCTCCGCTGCAGGCACTGATTTTTGACTCTGTGTTCAACCCCTTCCGAGGCATTATCGCCTACTTCCGTGTCTTCAACGGCACCATCCGCAAGGGCGACCACGTCAAGTTCTTCAATACGGGTAACGACTACGATGCCGACGAGGTGGGCGTACTGAAGCTGAAGATGTGCCCCAAGAGCGAGATTCGCTCAGGCGACGTAGGTTACATCTGCTCGGGTATCAAGAATTCGAAGGATGTAAAGGTGGGTGATACCATCACACATATGGCACGCCCCTGTACGGAGGCTATCGCAGGATTTGAGGATGTAAAGCCGATGGTCTTCGCCGGAGTCTATCCCGTCGAGGCCGACCAGTATGAGGATTTGCGTGCTTCGCTGGAGAAACTGCAGCTCAACGACGCATCGCTTACCTTCGAGCCTGAGTCTTCGCTGGCGCTCGGATTCGGATTCCGTTGCGGTTTCCTCGGATTACTGCATATGGAGATCATTCAGGAGCGTCTGTACCGCGAGTTCGATATGGATGTGATTACCACCGTGCCGAACGTATCGTACCGCATCACCACAACATCGGGCGACACCCTGGAGGTTCACAACCCTTCGGGCCTTCCCGAAGTAACGAAAATATCCTCAATCGAGGAGCCATATATCAATGCGCAGATTATCACCAAGGCCGACTTCCTCGGTGCCGTAATCAAACTCTGTATCGACAAGCGCGGTGTGATGAAGAATCAGAACTTCATCACGCAGGATCGTGTCGAGGTAAATTTTGAGATGCCACTGTCGGAGATCGTGTTCGACTTCTACGACAAGCTGAAGAGTATCTCGAAGGGTTATGCTTCGTTCGACTACCACCGCACAGGCTACCAGCCCTCGAAGTTGGCGAAGTTGGACATTCTGCTCAATGGCGAGCCCGTCGATGCACTCTCATCACTCATCTACGCCGACCACTCTTACGACTTTGGCCGCAAGATGTGTGAGAAGCTCAAGGAGCTTATCCCCCGCCAGCAGTTCGACATCGCTATTCAGGCCGCCATTGGTGCCAAGATCATCGCCCGTGAAACCGTGAAGGCCGTTCGTAAGGATGTAACGGCGAAGTGTTACGGAGGAGATATCTCGCGTAAGCGTAAGCTGCTCGAGAAGCAGAAGGCGGGTAAGAAGCGTATGCGTCAGGTTGGTCAGGTGCAGGTGCCGCAGTCGGCATTCCTAGCTGTACTGAAGATGGATTAAAACAAAAAATAAACAGAATATGAAAAAAACTATCATTGACCTTTTTGAGCAATCGGTTGAGAAATTTGGCAATCGCACATTCCTTTTGGAGAAGTACGATGGCGAGTTTCAGCCAACGACCTACAAGGAGTGTAAGCGCCAGGCAATGAATATCGGAGCCGGTCTTGTCCAGATGGGTATCACACCCAAGCAGACCGTGTCGATTCTGGCCGAGGGTTGCAACAACTGGATTCTCTCGGAGCTCGGTTTGCTCTATGCTGGCGCTATCAGCGTACCCCTTTCGATTAAGTTGGAGGAGGCAAACGACCTTTTGTTCCGTCTGCGCCACGCCGACGTAGTTGCAATCTTCGTGTCGCGCAACCAGCTGCCCAAATTCCGCAAAATACGCGAGCAGCTGCCACTTATCAAGCACGTTATCGTATTCGACTGCGACGCAAAGCTCGAGGAGGGCGAAATCTTCCTCTCGGAGCTTGCCGCTAAGGGTGAGGAGTATCTCAAGACAAACGAGAAGGAGTTCCTCGCCATCGGTCAGGCTATCCAGAACGACGACTACGCTACGATCACCTACACGTCAGGTACTACGGCCGACCCCAAGGGCGTAATCCTTACACACCGCAACTATACGGCAAACGTCGAGCAGGCCCTCACGCGCATCTCGATTCCTGCCGACTACACGATGTTCATCATCCTGCCGCTGGACCACTGCTTCGCTCACGTTGCAGGATTCTATATTATGGTTGCGTGCGGAGCGTCGGTAGCAACAACGCAGGTTGGCCGCACTCCGATGGAGACGCTGAAGAACGTCCCTATCAACATCAAGGAGGTGAAGCCCCACGTTCTGTTGTCGGTACCCGCCCTGGCGAAGAATTTCCGCAAGTCGATCGAGACCTCAATCAAGAAGCAGGGCCCCAAGGTAGAGAAACTCTTTAAGTTTGCGCTGAAGGTTGCTTACGAATATAATCAGGATGGTCTGAACAAGGGCAAGGGCTGGCGTTTTATGCTCAAGCCGCTTGTTGCGCTCTTCGACAAGATTCTCTTCGAGAAGGTGCGTGCAGGATTTGGTGGCAACATCAAGTTCTTCGTGGGTGGAGGTGCGCTTCTGGATTCGGAGTTGCAGCGTTTCTTCTACGCCGTAGGTATGCCTATGTTGCAGGGCTACGGTCTCTCGGAGGCTACCCCCATCATCTCGGCCAACTCACTCGGCGCAGGTCGTCACCGTTTCGGCTCGTCGGGTAAGGTTATCCAGCCTCTGGACCTTAAGATTATGGATGACGAGGGCCGCGAGATGCCCGTAGGCGTTAAGGGCGAGATCGTAATCAAGGGCGAGAATGTGATGGCTGGCTACTGGAAGAACCCCACTGCTACGGCCGACACCGTTAAGGACGGCTGGCTCTATACGGGCGATATGGGATATATGGGCGAGGATGGATTCCTCTACGTCCTGGGCCGCTTCAAGAGCCTCTTGATTTCGGCTGATGGCGAGAAGTACAGCCCCGAGGGTATGGAGGAGGCTATCGTAGATAAGTCGCCGCTGATCGACCAGATCATCATCTACAACAACCAGAGCCCCTACACATCGGCTATCGTTGTGCCCAACCGAGAGGCTATGCGCCAGATCTTGGGTGGCAAGGATGACGAGGAGTCGCTGCGTGCAGCTGCTAAGGCTATCGGTGCGGAGGTAGATAAGTACCGCACGGGTGGTCAGTATGCCGACGAGTTCCCCGATCGCTGGTTGCCCGGTGCGCTGGCTATCGTTGGCGAGGCATTCACCGAGCAGAACGGCCTTGTGAACAGTACGATGAAGGTTGTGCGCGGCAAGGTCGAGGAGCACTTTGCCGATCGTATCGAGTATGTATATACTCCCGAGGGCAAGAAGATCGACAATCCCAAGAACCTGGAGTCTATCAAGCAGATTGCAAAGTAACAACGCAATACACCACAGGGGCGAGGGGATGAGCAGTGATGCTGCAGGCCCAAGTCCTTGCTACAAAAACCAAATTACTATTTATCGCCTTATGGCGAGAAAGGGCTGTCCAACAAATCGTTGCGACAGCCCTTTTTATATTAACCAAATTACAATTTGGAGTTCTGTAGCCAACACCCTGTATTATTATTTATTTGGTGCTGCACAAATCTGCTCAACAGTAATTGGCTGATTGTATTTTATCTTAGCCGACAATACTTCTACCCATTCACCATTTCCGATGCACATTCTTGCATCACACTCAAATAACTCTCCATTTTGACGAGAAAATACTCCTTCAAGTTCCACAGAACTATCTTCATTAACAGCTTTAGCTATTATGTTGTCGCCAGACTCCTCTATATTCATTGACACATCTGCCGTTTTAATTATAGCCTTCGCCCCACCCAAGGATGCGAGTTTGAGGAGTTTGAAAACGAATGAACTACGTTCCATATCGCATTTAAGTTCCCCATTCTGCCACATTTTGTAACGCATATTTCCTTCGTCAAAGAGTTGTACTATGCCACTACTCCACTCAATGCGCATATACTCCTTATCTCCGGATTTAAGCAGTGTCAAAGTACCCTCAATATCCTTTCCGTTGGGGTCACACTTGTAGTATTCAGTTTCGTCTCCATTATTATTTATCGTAGCCTTCATTCGGAAATCAACGCTAATTGCATCAGAATTCTGCAATGCATCCAAGGCCTCTGCGATGATCTCATTTGTCTTTGCGATGGCTTCGTTTGTAGGCTCGAACATTAGAAATAAACCTACAACAATAACTGCTGCCGCGGCTCCAATACGCAGTACATTAAGCCATATACGACGCTTGGACGTTACAGGGTGGATGAGTAACTTAATCTCCTCGGCAGAGGGCGCAAAACGCGGAGTGAGTAGCTGCTCGACACGGCGATCTAACTCCTGAAAATTGTTATTCTGATTCTCGGTTTTCATACTTTTTTTGGGTTTTAATGGTTTGTTAAATAAGTCCCTGACGATGTAGCTCCTCGCGCAGATGCTCTATGGCGTAGCGATAACGCGACTTGGCTGTCGGCAGCGGAATCTCCAAAATCTCGGCGACCTCTGCAAAGGTGCATCCGCAATGGAGATGAAGCCTTACGACCTCGCGCTGGTCCTCGCCGAGTGCCGCCAAAAGTCGCTCGATAAGGGCCTGTTCCTGCGCGAAATCCGCAGGTTCAAGGTCCTCGCTCCGAAGATTAGTCAGAGCCTCAACACCAACAAAATCACGTTTTTGACTCTGTCGCAAGTGCTGCGTACAGGCATTCGACAGGGCGCGATATAGATAGCAACGCGGATTGCGTGCGCGGGCCACTTCGCTCCGAAGAAGCCGCAGGTATAACTCGTGGATCAGGTCCCGAGCGGCGGTTCGATCGCCAAGACGATAGCAGGCGTAGCGATACATCGACTCCAGTTCGCGGGTTATGAGCCCATCGATCTGCTCGCGATCGTTACTCTCAGGGTGGTTAAAATGATTCTTCATTCGTTTGAGTTTTTCGTTTTTAGGAAAACGCGCTTTCAAATATAAGACGCATTTGTGCCGAAAAAGATCTGTCGGGAGTGGATTTTTTATTAATTTTCGGCGGGCGGCATTGCGATTGAAGGATTTTTAGTAATTTTGTTATACTCTGCGATGCGGGCGGGCGGTACGCTGCCCCGCGACGTAGATCATCCTTTTATCAATCAATGCGGTAATAGCTCAGTTGGTAGAGCATCGGCTTCCCAAGCCGAGGGTCACGGGTTCGAGTCCCGCTTACCGCTCCAGTGTGGTGCAAGGTGATAAGTCTTGTGCCACTTTCTTTTTTTGACTTCACAAGAACCCGTGACCCTCTACTCCCCTTTCAGGGGTTGGGGGTGTAAATACAATTCACGGATAGCTCGTGCTTGCACAAGTTTCGAGTCCCGCTTACCGCTCTAATAAACCAAAAGCCCAGATGCAAGTACGGGGCTTTTGATTTGTTGAGGTAATTGATTATCTCCAATCCCACGCGGGATGTGCAGGGTCTTCGGCAATGAGAGCCTCGGAGAGCGAAAGGCATAATGCCTTTGCTACGCCCTCGCCATACGATGGGTCGGCGCGGTGGCAGTTGCGGATATGGCGTTGCTTGATAAATATCTCCGCATCGCCCATAGCGCGGGCCGTATTCTCGCAAGTGGCTCGCTGATCTTCGGCAGACATCAGTCGCCACAGTTTGCCCGGCTGTGTAAAGTAGTCGCTATCCAACTCGCGCTCGTCATAGTTATATACCTCGCCAGAAACGGCCAAAGGTGGCTCTTTGAGGTGGGGTTGGTCGTGCCACTCGCCATAGCTGTTCGGCTCGTAGCCTATCGTGCGACTTGCGTTGTCGTCGGTGCGCATCTGCCCATCACGGTGATACGAGTGATAAGGGCAACGAGGCTTGTTTACAGGTATCAGGTGGTGATTTACACCCAGGCGGTAGCGTTGCGCATCGCCATAGGAGAACAATCGTCCCTGCAACACCTTATCGGGCGAGAAGCCTATGCCGTCGATGACATTCATCGGGTTAAATGCCGCCTGCTCGGTCTCGGCAAAGAAGTTCTCGGGGTTGCGGGTTAGCTCCAAGATTCCGACATCGTGCAGCGGGAAATCGCCGTGATACCACACCTTCGTAAGGTCAAAGGGGTTGATATGATACTCTCTCGCTTGCTCTTCTGTCATCAGCTGCACCTGCATCAGCCAGCGAGGGTAGTCGCCGCGCTCAATAGCCTCGAACAGATCTCTTTGGTGCGACTCTCTATCCTTGGCAATCACAGCTTCGGCCTCTTCGTCGGTCATATTCTTGATGCCCTGCAAGGTGCGCAAGTGGAACTTTACCCAAGTTCGTCGGTTGTCGGCATTGATAAAGCTATAAGTATGACTACCAAAACCGTGCATATGGCGGAAGGAGTAGGGAATGCCTCGTGGCGACATAGTGATTGTTACCTGATGCAGCGCCTCGGGCAGAAGAGTCCAGAAGTCCCAGTTGCTGTTTGCCGAGCGCATACCAGAGCGTGGGTCGCGTTTGATGGCGTGATTCAGATCGGGGAATTTCAGCGGGTCACGCAGGAAGAATACGGGCGTATTGTTGCCCACCAAATCCCAATTGCCCGTATCGGTGTAGAACTTCATCGCAAAGCCACGAATATCGCGTTCGGCATCGGCTGCGCCTCGCTCGCCCGCAACGGTCGAGAAGCGGACAAAACAGTCGGTCTTTTTGCCCACCTCCGAGAATATCGAGGCGCGTGTATAGGCCGAGATATCGTGCGTAACGGTGAATGTGCCATATGCGCCCGATCCTTTGGCGTGCATACGCCTTTCGGGTATCACCTCGCGGTCGAAGTGAGCCAACTTCTCGGTCAGCCACGGATCTTGCAGCGTTACGGGACCTCGTACCCCTGCGGTCTGTGTGTTCTGATTATCGGCAATGGGGCGGCCATTTTCGGCAGTTAGATATTTTTTCTTTGTTTGCATAATATCGGATTTTTGTTGAATTACACAGATATTCCCAAAAGTGTGCCAAATTCTCTTCACCACCACTCTATGTGCATTTTTTTTAGTATATTAGCACGACGGGGATAGCCCGACGGAATCAATTTTGCAAGAAATTAATATCTTTGTAAATAATTGAATAAAATATCTACTATGAAAGTATTACTCCTCAACGGAAGTCCCCACTTACAGGGAAACACTGCCACTGCATTGGCCGAGGTCGCAAAACAACTCGAAGCAGAAGGCATCGAGAGCGAAATGGTATGGATCGGCAACCACCCCGTCAGGGGTTGCATTGCGTGTCGCCAGTGCGCCACCAAGGGTTTAGGACGATGCATCTTCGATGACGATGTGTGCAACCGCATTTCAGAGAAATTTGCCGAGACCGATGGTCTGATCGTCGGCTCACCGGTTTATTACGGCCAGCCCAACGGAGCGCTGCTGTCTATTATCCAGCGTGCATTCTTCTCAAATAGCGCCAATATAGCAGGCAAGCCCGCAGCCGCTATCGCAGTATGCCGACGCGGCGGTGCGACGGCTACGTTCGAGGCACTGAATATGCCTTTCCAAATGCTGAATATGCCCATCGTAACGTCGCAGTACTGGAACATCGTCTATGGACGCAGCGAAGGCGAGGCAGCGCTGGATAGAGAGGGTATGCAGACGATGCGCACCCTTGCCCGCAATATGGCTTGGCTACTCCGTTGCACAGGTGGCCAACCCTCCCCCGGCCGCCCCACCGACGAGGGTTGGGATATGATGAATTTTATACGATAAAATCATCGAAAATAGTGTCGAAGAGACAAGTTTAACACAGCTCAAGAGCATATCATAATATGCAGAGATATGGAACGAAAAAAGGTTGTGATAACATCACGCTCAGGATTGATACTCGAAGGCGGCGGTATGAGGGGTGTATTCACCTGTGGTGTGCTCGATAATCTGATGGACAGGGGAATTCGGTTTCCCTACACTATCGGAGTGAGTGCGGGTGCGTGCAACGGTCTTTCGTATATGTCGGGACAGCGCGGCAGGGCCAAGTTCAGCACCATCGACCTGATGGAGAAGTATCGATACATCAGCCTCAAAAACCTGCTCCTGAAGGGTAATATTATGGATTTCGACCTGCTCTTTCACACCTTTCCCGAGAAGATCATTCCCTACGACTACCCCACTTTCGCGCAATGCGAGGAGCGATATGAGATGGTTACGACCGACTGCCGCACGGGACGTGCCCGCTATTATGACGAGAAGCACGATCCGCGACGAATAATCGATATCGTGAAGGCCTCGAGCAGCCTGCCATTCGTCTGTCCCATAGCTCAGATCGATGGCGAGCCGATGCTTGATGGAGGCATAGCCGACTCTATTCCGCTACTGCGTGCCCGCGAGTTGGGATTTGATAATAATGTAGTGGTGCTGACACGCAACAAAGGCTACCGCAAGCCTAACAAGAGGGGTACGGTGCCTCCGCCGTTCTATCTGCGCTACCCTGCCCTACGGGAGGCTATACGCCAACGCAATATCCTGTATAACCAGCAGATAGAGTTGGTCGAAAGATTAGAGCAACAGGGTGAAATTACGGTTTTGAGGCCCGAGCGACCCATCGTGGTGGATAGAATGGAGCGCGACACGCGCAAATTGCTCGATCTGTATGACGAGGGGTATGAGTGTGCTGCACGAATAGATTTCAAATAAAAAAGGCTGCCCTAATCAGGTAGCACTTTTTCGGCGGTGAATTTTATTTCACCGCCTATTTTGTTGATATACATTGCATTAGATTGTTGCGTTGTGAGACGACTTTTTGTGCGAAAATGGTTTAAGCGTTGATTTTACCCTTTTGCGTGTAGTCTTCTATGTAGTATAAATTAAGTATAATTAAGGTAAAAAATCACTTTTTGTGATACATCGTATCAAAAAAAAGTATTACCTTTACACATTGAAATTGAGTGACTTGGGCTATGAATAACTTTTTGGCGACATACCGCAATG
>JAZRQX010000017.1:0-19510 GCA_045650235.1 Alistipes sp.
TTCAAGAAGAAGCGTAGAACGGGTTATCAGAAGTGCAACGGTCACCGTCAGTACTTGACTCAGATTCTCGTGGAGGATATTGTTGCATAATTAAAAAGTTTAGAGAAAATGGCACACAAAAAAGGAGTAGGTAGTTCAAAGAACGGCCGTGAGTCAGAGAGCAAGCGACTCGGAGTAAAGCTTTTCGGTGGTCAGTTCGCTAAGGCCGGCAACATCATCGTTCGTCAGCGTGGTACCGTACACAACCCCGGCAACAACGTGGGTATGGGTAAGGATCACACCCTCTTCGCATTGGTAGATGGTACCGTTGAGTTCTGCAAGAAGTCATCAGGTAAGTCTTACGTAAGCGTAACACCTCTGGCTGAGTAAGTCGGGGTTGAGGATAACCGAAATGGGCGGGACTAATTATAGTCCCGCTTTTTTTGTGCGTGGGGGGGATTCGTATGGCTTGCTCTTTTGGCATCTCTCTTGACCTCGAAATCCTCACATACCGCAAGTATGCTGCGGTTTCTCGCTCCGCGATAGCTTCAAAATAGCTTATGCCCTCCGAATTCCCTTTCTGCAGAGGCTTGCTCTTTCGGCATCTCTCTTGAGCGCAAAATCCCGAAAAATCATTATATTTGTGTAAATAAAAACTCCCCGCTATGAAACGACTTGAATTTCTGCAACTCTGCGGCGGTATGCTTATCGCCTCGCAACTGCCTGATAAGGCTTGCGCCCGCCTCCTTGAGCCTATCGCTGGCCCCACATCGCTTAGGACCATTAAGAAAATCACCATCGCCGTAGGTGCTACCGCGCCGATTCGTGCGCTGCACATCTCCGATACCCACCTCACGCGCGTTGATGAGCGCGACAACGAGCGCAAGCACTCTCTTGCCGCATCGCGCCAGCGTGTCTTCCCGTGGGCCGAGCACTACTTCGACGCCGCCATCCGCTATGCGCGCGAGAATAACTTGATGTTGCTCCATACGGGCGATTTGCAGGACTTCGTTAGCGAGGCCAATCTCGATTTCATCGCGGAACAGATGGGTGTAGGCGATTGGTACGCCTCGGCTGGAAATCACGAGTTCTCGCAGTATGTGGGTGAGGCGCGTGAGGATGCGGCCTACAAGCAGCAGAGCTATCACAAGGTGCAGGTGGCCTATCCCAACGATTTGACGGTTGCGTCGAGGGTGATTAACGGAGTCAACTTCGTGGCCTTCGATGACGTATATTATAATGTTACGGCCGAGCAGCACGCAGCCTTGAAGCGTGAGTTCGAGAGGGGGCTCCCCGTAGTGCTGATGTGCCACGTTCCTCTCTATACGCCCGAGCACTGCCGCTCGATCCTTGCTGGTAACAACGGCCTGGCTGGCTATATGACGGGTGCGCCGCTCGAGTTGACGGAGACCTATCAGCAAGACCCCTCACGCCCTGCTTCGGAGCAGTGGCGCAACCGCTCCGTTCAGCAACGAGCCGACGAGTCGACACTGGCCTTTATAGCGTGGCTCAAGGAGCAGCCGCTGTTGAAGGCCATCCTCTGCGGTCACACCCATTCGTTCTATCAGGAGCGTTTCTCGCCCACGGCAATCCAGTACACCGTCGAGGCGGGTTATATGGGCGGTGCTTACCAGATTGAGTTTATATAAAAAGAGGTTGTCCCGCAAGGACAACCTCTTTTCGTATTATTTCAAAACCTTTCGTGGCGTGATCCACGGCATATTCTCCTTTACGAATCCCAGCACCTTTACGGGGTAGTCCGTGCAGGCGATGTCGGCTCCGAGAGCCAGCGCCAGCTGAAAATCCTCGATCGAAGCACCGGGCCAGAGATTAATAATCAAGCCCTGCTCGTGAGCCTCGGTCACGGCGCGGCGTGACGTTCCTTGCACACCACAAGCTACGCGCTTAAGTCCCAGCGACTTGGTTGTCTCGATGGTCTTCTCGCTCACGGGCTCGCTCGTGATAAGCATACACTCGGCATCGGGATGAAGTTCTTTCATCGTCTTGAGTGAGCGGTGGTCAAACGACGAGAAGATGTAGAATGCACCCTCCGGCTTGCCGCCCATAATGAGCTTGTAAGCCTTGTCGCAATATACTTTGAGCTGCTCCTCTGAGTAATTGTCCGACTTCATCTCCCACTCGATGTAGGCGATGTCGCTACCGCGGAAGTAATCTACCAACTCATCCACGAAGAGGATGGGGTTGCCCTGCTTGGTCTTCACCTTCTTAATCTCCTTGCGCGTCGATTTCTCAACGTCGAGATCAACATCCGTCATTCGCTTGAGTGATGCATCGTGAGTTATGACAAGCTCGCCGTCGGCAGTCATACGAATATCGGTCTCGTAGCCGCGCACGCCCTTCTCGTAGGAGCCCTTGAACGCTGCGAGGGTGTTCTCCTCGAACTCGTAGCGACCGCCGCGATGGCCGATAACCTGAATCTCACGCGCCTGCTGTGCCATTGTTGCGACAGCTGCGGTAAGGGCTAAAAGTGTAATAAAAAATCTCTTCATTGTTTTTCGTGTTTGGGTTGTAAAAAAGGCTACCCGAAGGTAGCCTGCATTGTTTATGTAGATCTACCGCATTATACGGTCATAATCTCCTTCTCCTTGGCGGCCATCAGCGTCTCCAGCTGCTTGGTGAATTTCTCCACGAGCTTCTGAGCCTGGGTCTCGCCATCTTTAGCCTCGTCCTCGGGCATACCCTCCTTCTGGGCCTTCTTGAATGCCTCCACAGCATCACGACGTGCATTACGCAAGCTCACCTTCGCATTCTCGCCAACGCCCTTAACCTGCTTTACCAGCTCCTTACGGCGCTCCTCCGTAAGAGGGGGAATCGAAAGACGGATTGTCTCGCCGTTGTTCGAGGGGGTGAGGCCAATGTTAGAGTCGATGATTGCCTTCTCGATGGGGCGAATCATATTCTTATCCCAAGGCTGAATCAGGATCGTGCGTGCATCGGGCACGGTCACACTCGCTACGCCCGATACGGGGGTCTGCGAACCGTAGTAATCCACAAATACACTATTGAGCACGTTGGTCGATGCCTTGCCGGCACGGATGTTCAAAAGCTCTTCGTCCAGGTGGTCCACCGTACGCTTCATACGGTCGGTTGCCTCATTGATGATTGTTTTAGTATCCATAGTAGTATCTTTTTATTTGTTCTTGATCTGATTAGAGTGCTGCCTCGATAGCCTTGAGCATATTCTCGAACTCGGCGGGCTCGTAACCTACCGAGACGTAGATCACCTTGCCATCCTTGCCCACCACGAAGTTGCGGGGGATGTAGTTCGATGCATACTTGTTGTAGATCTCCTGCTTGGGGTCCAATCCCATCGGGAAGGTGTAGCCCTGCTTGTCGCGGAACTGATCGACGGTAGCCTTCTTCTCGCCGCGCGAGATTGCCAGCAGCTGGAAATCCTTGCCCTTGAAGCGATCTACGACATCCTTCTGCATACGCTTGAACTCCTCACGGCAGGGAGGACACCACGTTGCCCAGAAGTTGATCAGCACGACCTTGCCCTTGAGCGACGAGAGGGCAATCTTCTCTCCCGTAACCATCTCAACGGTAAAGTCGGGAGCTTTGTCACCCTGCTTAATCAGTGTGGTAGCCTCGATCTGCTCCTCCTGCGACTGAGCCGAAGCGTTCATTGGTGCAGCTATCACCATCAAGGCGAAGGCTGCCAAAAAGATATATGCCTTGCGGCCGAAATTCTTGATTGACATAATTGTACGGTTTTTTATGGTTTGTAATATCTTTACTCGCGGCATACGAGCGTTCCGATCTGCTCGCCCGCAAGCACCTTTGCCAGGTTACCCTCGGTGTCCATATCGAATACGATGATGTCGAGACCATTCTCCTTGCAGAGCGTGAAGGCGGTCATATCCATCACCTTCAGGTTGCGCGTATAGACCTCGTCGAACGTGATCTTATCAAACTTCGTAGCCGTCGGATCCTTCTCGGGATCGGCCGTATAGACTCCATCCACGCGAGTGCCCTTGAACATCACCTCGGCCTCAATCTCAATGCCTCGCAAAGCTGATGCCGTATCGGTCGAGAAGTAGGGGTTCGACGTGCCGCCACCGATGATCACCACATATCCTGCCTCCAGATACTCGATAGCCTTTGCCTTCGAATAGTACTCGCCGATGGGCTCCATACGGATCGATGTCAGCACCTTTGCCTTAACGCCGTTATCCTCCAAAGCCGAGTGTAGTGCCAGCGAGTTGATGATCGTTGCGAGCATACCCATCTGGTCGCCCTTGACGCGGTCGAAACCCTTCTTTGCGCCCTGCAGGCCGCGGAATATGTTACCTCCGCCAATAACGATGCCAATCTGCACGCCCGTCGCGGCTGCGGCCTTGATCTGCTCGGCGTATGACTGCAAAACCTCGGGCGAAAGACCATAACGCTGCTCGCCTTGCAGCGACTCACCACTGAGTTTGAGAAGTATTCTGTTGTATTTCATTGCTAAATCAATTTATCTTTTTGCGAAGATAAGAAAAAAATCCCGTTATATCACACTTCGCAGCAAAACTTTTGTTTTCAACGTAAGTATAAATACCTATTTTCTCTGCCTCGATGGCCTATTTATCCCCTTCCGAGCTACGCCATAACCCATTTTTGAGTATCTTTGCAATAAACATAAACCCTATGCAAATTCGTCGTACACTCTCTCTGCTGCTGGCACTCACGCTTCTTGTCGGGTGCGATAATCGTTCCGAGGTTGTTAAACGTGTCGAGAGCCTGCCAAACCTTGTTGCCTATTGGGACTTCCAGGGCGAGGAGTATCTCCGCTCTAAAGGCAATGTCGAGGCCACGTTGCGTGGCGAGCAGGGTGCTATTCCAGCATTTGTTGAGGAGGGACCCGTGTCGGGCCACTCACTCCGTTTCGATGGCGACGACTACCTCTATATCCCTTACGCCGAGACCGGAGACCTGAACGTGCAGAGTGGCGAAGTTACTGTTGTCGCGTGGGTAAAGTGGACCGCCGAGCAGATTGGCTTCGTTGCGGGAATGTGGAACGAGTATGAGGATGGCGGCAAGCGCCAGTACGGTCTGTTCGTCTCGCTGCCGCACTATAATGGTCGCAATCAGGTGTGCGGTCATATCTCTCGTTCGGGCAAGCCTACGCCTCCCTTCCCCTATTCTATTGACTACTCAGCCTCGCCGCAGACCGTTCCCGCCGATGAGTGGTGTGCTGTAGCCTTTACCTACGACGGTGAGTATATCCGCTCTTATTTCAACGGAGAGTTCGAGGAGCGCGAGAAGGAGCTTATCGACCACACCACGGGTTTCGAGGGCTACCCCGAGGGATTGCGTCAGGTCAAGAATCCATACTACTTCCCCGATGGCATCGGCGACAACGGCTCGGACTTCACCGTCGGCGCGGTATTCGTCAATAAGCGCATCGGAAACTTCTTCAAGGGGCAGATTGGCGGCATAGCGGTTTACGACCGCGCACTTTCGGCCGAGGAGGTGGAGTATGTGAGCGAGTGGACAGAAAATTAGCAAACTACACCAAATATCAGCACAATGAAAAGAGCCCTACTCTCAGCTATTTGTCTTTTTGCTGGCGGCACGATGATGGCCCAGCAGAAGATCTCAATCAATCCCGACATCCAGCACCAGACCATCGAATTCTTCGGTGCGGCCGATGCGTGGAGCGGCAACTTTGTCGGAAAATACTGGAACGATGTTACGAAGCGCGATATTGCCGATCTGCTCTTCTCCGAGGAGGTGGATGCTGCGGGCAACCCCGTCGGCATCGGCCTTACGATGTGGCGAGTAAATCTCGGAGCAGGTACGCTGGAGCAACCCGGGGCCGACATCTACCCCTATCAGCGTCGCGCTGAGTCCTACCTCACGCTCGACGGCCGTGCCTACGATTGGGGCAAATGCGCTGGTCAGGAGTATTTTATGCAGGCGGCCAAGGATCGTGGCTGTAATCAGTTTATCCTCTTCTCCAATTCGCCACTTGTGCAGTACACTAAAAACGGCAAGGGCTATGCCCCCACGTTCAGCAGTGCCAATATTACCGACGAAGGTTATGCGGCCTATGCCAAGTATCTGGTCGATGTTGCCGAGCACCTGATGGAGAAGGGTTTTAACATCCCTTACATCAGCCCCATCAACGAGCCGCAGGTGGAGTGGAACACTCCACGTCAGGAGGGTTCGCCGTGGCGCAATAGCCAGATAAGCCGTATGTTCCGTGAGCTGGATAAGGAGCTCTCTCGCTCGGCAAAGTTCGATGGCGTGCGAATGAGCGTTGCCGAGACTGCACTCCTTCGCGCGGTTTATTCGCAGTATGAGTCGCTGAACGCCCGTTTCGACAACGACACTACGGAGTCCCCGGGCCGACAGCTCTATATGTTCTTTGATAAGCAGTCGCCCCACTATCTGGGCGATCTAAAGCACGTCGATCAGGAATTCACAGCCCATCCCTACCACAATCACTTCACCTCGGAGGATATGCGCTCAACGCACCTTCTGGCCGCCGCTGAGGCCAAGAAGTACGGCCTTGCTTACCACTCATCTGAGTGGTGTCTGCTGCCTACATCAACGCAGTATGGCGGCATTACCGACGATTGGCAGAAGGGTAACCACGGCGATATCCAGGCTGCACTGATGATGGCTCGTGTGATGTACAGCGACTTTGTCGATATGAACGCCGTGTCGTGGTGCTATTGGAAGGCTATGGAGCTGCGTGGCGACCACGCTTTGGTTGCACTCCACGCCACCGATGGCGACATCCATAAGAGCGGCTATATCTCGGCTAATAAGATGTTGTGGGTGCTCGGAAACTTTAGTCGCTTCGTCCGTCCCAACTATAAGCGCATCGACGTCAAAGGTGCCGACGATGTTGATACTCTGGCCGTAACGGCATTCCTCGCGCCCGATGGCAAGCAGATGGTCGTTGTTCTTGCAAACTCCTCGTTCGAGGGCCGCGATGTGCAACTGGAGCTTCCCAAACAGTGGCAGAAGGGCATAAGAAGCGTCAAGAGTTACCGCACCGATGCACGCCACGATCTGGCTTATGCGGAGCTTGATAACTCGCTCACGTACGATGTGCCGATGCGAGGTGTTACCACGCTTGTCATAGATTTGTAGTAGATATAAGGAGCAAAAAATTTGTCAAAAAAGAATTAAATGTGTTACTTTGCATAGTAATATGATGTGCTTTGCAACGACATTTGAAAAAAACTAATAACTCAATATAAAATATTATGGTAGATATTTTTGAAAGATTAGAGAAGAACACCGGTGGCCCGATTGGTCAGTATATGCAGTTGGTACACGGTTATTTTGCATTCCCCAAGTTGGAGGGCGAGCTTGGCCCCCATATGCGTTTCCGCGGTAAGATGATGCTCAACTGGAGTCTGAACAACTACCTCGGTCTGGCTAACCACCCCGAGGTGCGTAAGGCCGACGCAGCTGGTGCACAGGAGTTTGGTATGGCAGCCCCGATGGGTGCTCGTATGATGAGTGGTCAGACCAAGTATCACGAGCAGCTGGAGCGCGAGCTCGCAGAGTTCGTTGGTAAGGAGGACGCTTTCCTTCTGAACTTCGGTTATCAGGGTATGATCTCTATTATCGACTGCCTGCTTACGCCTCGCGACGTTGTGGTTTACGATGCCGAGTGCCACGCCTGCATCATCGATGGTCTGCGTATGCACAAGGGCAAGCGTTTCGTATATGCTCACAACAACGAGGAGTCGTTGCGCCTGCAGCTCAAGCACGCAACCGAGCTGGCAGAGTCGCAGCGTGGTGGTGTGCTCGTAATCACCGAGGGCGTATTCGGTATGAAGGGCGATCTGGGCTTCCTCGACGTGATTGTTAAGGCAAAGAAGGACTTCAACTTCCGTCTGCTCGTTGACGATGCTCACGGTTTCGGTACTATGGGTCCTGGCGGTCGTGGTACGGCTGCTCACTTCGACTGTGTTGATGGCGTTGATGTGTTGTTCAACACCTTCGCTAAGTCAATGGCTGGTATCGGTGCATTCGTCAGCGGTCCCCGTTGGTTGATCAACCTGTTCCGTTACAATATGCGTTCACAGCTCTACGCAAAGTCACTCCCGATGCCTATGGTTATCGGTGCGCTGAAGCGTCTGGAGCTCATTCGCAACCACCCCGAGTATCAGGAGAAGCTGTGGGAGATCACCCGCGCTATCCAGACCGGTTTCAAGGAGAATGGTTTCGAGATTGGTGTGACCCAGTCGCCCGTAACCCCCGTATATATGAAGGGCGGTAACGAGGAGGGTACCAACCTTATCGTCGATCTGCGCGAGAACTACGGTATCTTCTGCTCGATCGTAATCTATCCCGTTATCCCGAAGGGTGAGATCATCCTGCGAATCATTCCTACGGCTGCTCACACGCTGGAGGATGTGGAGCGCACGATCGAGGCATTCAAGGCTGTTCGTGAGAAGTTCGATGCTGGTTACTATGCGTCGATGCCTATCCCTCAGATGGCCGATCCCGAGTTCAAGGTTCGCTAATTAGAATCTGCCCAACGAGGCGGTTTCGAATAAAAAAGAGCTTGTCTATTTAGACAGGCTCTTTTTTATTCTGCTCTTCATTAAAAATCTTATCAAAAATCTCCCGCAACTGCTCCTTGTCGGCAATTATCTCTCGCAGCTGCTTCAACCGCTCGGCATTGTCCGAGCCCTCGATCCACAATCTGAGGTAACCCCCTTCGTCATATTTTTCGTGCAGATGCTCCTGCGAGCGCAACCAATGCCCCTCGCGGTCGAGCGCGGGGAAGTTGGCCAGACTGTACTGTACCGTGCGGCGGATGATCAGTTCGGGAATTATCAAACGGTCGGCCTCCGCCACGATGCGGCCATAAATCGTGCGTGGCGCACGCGCTGCCGAGGCGCGATGATCCTCCGCAGCCTGAGCAATTGTCTCTATCTGTTCCGTTGTAAACCAACGTTGTAGCTCCTTGTCGGCGAGGATGATGCGTGCCGAATCGGAGTGATGGTTCTCGCGTCCGAACCTAAGACCCGTGTCGTGATACGCCGCAATCGCATATACCATCTCAGCATCTACCTCAAACGCCTCGGCTATCTGGGCACTGCGTTCGATTACCTGGTGGGCGTGGTCGCGGCGGTGTCCACGATCGAAACTATCGTATAAGGGCAGAATCTCCTGCTCGATGTATCTTCTTAAATCTTCTCGTATCATTATGCAAGGTTTTTGCAGCGGCAAAGATAAGTAGAATCTTCAAAATTGGTATGAAAAATGTTATGAAAGCGAATGTGAAAAAGATGTTAAAATGTTTCAGGTTTCATATGTCAATTGTGTTGCTGTTGCTATTGATGTTTCTTGCGGCGTGTGTCTATAATTCGGGGCGCGACGTGATCAATCGTTCGACCTTTGCGAAGTTCGATTTGGACGAATTTATGGGGCGTTGGTATGAGGTGGCGCGCTTCGACAACCGCTTCGAGCGCGGTATGCGCAACGTGACGGCCGACTATCGTCTGCTCGACGACGGCACCGTTGAGGTTGTCAATCGGGGCGATCGTGGCGACGAGCCACACGAGGCTATCGGCCGCGCTAAAGTTACCTCTACGCCAGGCCGACTGCGTGTCTCGTTTTTCTGGATTTTCTATTCGGATTATAATATTCTGGAGATGGCTCCCGATGGTGAGTGGGTGCTCATCGGCAGTCGCTCGCCGCGATTTCTGTGGATTCTCTCGCGCACGCCATCGCTCGCTGGCTCGACCCTCGACTACATAGTCGAATTGGCCAATCGCCGAGGTTACAATACCGAGAATCTGATCTTCGACTCCTCGCGCATCTCTAATTGACCTTCATTCGGTAGATCACATTGGCTCGATTGTCGCGCGGTGTGTGGAACGAGACGTAGAGCCCTCCTCGACGCGTAGCCACACCCTCGGGCTCGAGGCCCATCGGTGTGAGGTCGAGCGTAGGGTAGTGCTCACCCGTTAGCGCATCCGTAATGTGCAGTGCCGTAGAGCGAGACGGAACGCCTGCCGGCAGGAAGATGTAACGCGAATGCAAGTGGCTGCCCTGCGGGATTGAAATATCGCCCGCGGGAAGCGATCCGATTGAATCCTCGGGACGAAGATGCACCTCTCCACGCGAGTCGGAGTCGGCAAGTTTTGGCAGACGGAACGCTTTGATCCATCGCAGATTACCTATCGTGCAGTAGAGGAAGATTCTTTTGCTTCGGGCATCCACAAACCAATCTGCCGGGCCCGTTATCTCCTCGCCATCGTAGTATATCGTCTGCACCAGACGCGATCCCGTGAGCGACACATCATTAACGTAGCAGGCTCTCTCGCCGCGACACTCTGTAACGTATAGCAGTGGAAATTGCGAACACTTGTCGTATCGCTCCACGCCGAACGAGGCATTGTTGCAGTGGCCCGTGTTACCCTCCATCACAAAGGTGCTGACAAACGAGCGTCGCTTCAGGTCGATGATGACGCACTGCCCGCGATCGTGTACCGAGAATCCGTAGCGCCCGTGAATGGCAAAGCCCTGCGTGGTACCCTCCACGCTCACATCATCGGGCAGAATATCGGCCACATTCACAAACTGCTCCATCTCGCCCAAAATCTTCTCTCCCGATTTTCGCGATGAGTCTCCCTGGGCCGATGCACCAATGGCAAGCAATGAAAACACCGCACTAATAAAAATTCGCTTCATCACTTCTCGATCATTTCGTAGATAGCCCTCTCGATGCCGTCGCTGTCGTAGCCACAGAGAGAGTAAAGCTGGGCTGGCGTGCCGTGTTCAATGAATCTGTCGTCAATTCCGAGCGTACGCACCGTAGGCTTATATCCATTGTCACTCAGTAGCTTCACTACAGCCTCACCCACGCCACCGCGCAGAGTACCATCCTCTACGGTTATCACTTTATCGAATTTCTCACCCACCTCGCGCAACAACTCCTCGTCCAGAGGCTTGGCAAATCTGAGGTCGTAATGAGCAACGCTCACCTTGCCCTCGGCCTCCACGCGACCAATAGCCTCCGCAGCGAAGTTTCCGGCCGTACCGATCGTGACGATAGCCAGATCCTCGCCCGTTTTGAGGCGGCGGCCCTTGCCCGTCGGTATTGTCTCAAACTCCCTGTCGCGCCACTCCGTTCCCGCACCTGCTCCGCGAGGGTAGCGAATTGAGTATGGCGAGTGAGTGTTGGTTGCCGTGTAGAGCATATTGCGTAACTCCACCTCGTCCATCGGAGCGGCGACAATCATATTCGGGATGCACGAGAAGTAGGCCAGGTCGAAGGCTCCGTGATGCGTAGCGCCATCTTCACCGACCAATCCTCCGCGGTCGATACATAGTGTCACGGGTAGATTCTGCAATGCAACATCGTGAATCACATTATCATAGGCACGCTGCATAAACGACGAGTAGATGTTGCACACGGGGTGCATACCTCCTGCCGCCAGACCTGCCGAGAATGTCACGGCGTGTCCCTCGGCAATGCCCACATCGAAGCAACGCTCGGGCATAGCCTGCATCATAATATTCATCGAGCAGCCCGATGGCATTGCGGGCGTGATACCGACAATCTTATCATTCCTGCGAGCTAGCTCCAGCAGCGTCTCACCGAAGACATCCTGATATCGTGCCGCTGTACTCTTCGAGGGAATTCGCTCGCCCGTTTCGGGGTTGAAACGGCCTGGCGCGTGCCATACGGCCTGATTATCCTCAGCGGGGGTGTAACCCTTGCCTTTGGTTGTTATAACGTGCAGTAGCTTCGGTTCGTCTATATCTTTCAGTGCCGATAGCATCCTTACCAGCTCCTTTACATCGTGGCCATCCAACTGCCCGAAGTAGCGGAAGTTAAGGCTCTCAAAGAGGTTGCTGTTCTGCAGCAATCCCTGCTTTACGGCATTGCCCACCTTCTGACAGAATCGCAGCACGGGCGGGACGTGCGAAAGGATGCTCCACAGGCTACGCTTGAGGCGATTGTATGTGCGCGAGGTTGACATTCGCGCGAGATAGCTATCCAGCGCACCCGTAGCCTGATCGATGGCCATCTCGTTGTCGTTGAATATTACCAGCAACTTGCCGCGCTTCTTCTCTCCCGCGTTATTCAATCCCTCGAAGGCCAGGCCTCCCGTCATCGCACCATCACCAATCACGGCCACAACGTGATTATCCCCGCCCTGCAACTCGGCAGCTTTCATAAGGCCGTATGCGGCTGAAATTGAGGTCGATGAGTGTCCTGCACCGAATGCGTCGTACTCGCTTTCGGCCATACGCGGAAATCCGCTGATACCGCCTAACTTACGGTTTGTGGGGAATTGGTCGCGTCGGCCCGTGATGATTTTGTGGGCATAGGCCTGATGGCCGACATCCCATACGAGCTTGTCGTGTGGGGTGTCATAAACGTAGTGTATGGCCACGGTGAGTTCTATCGTACCCAGACTCGAGGCCAGGTGGCCGGGGTTTTTCGAGCACTCCTCAATGATGTATTGACGCAGCTCGCGGCAATAACGAGGCAAGTCGTCGATCTGAAGACGTTTCAGGTCGGCGGGCGAATTGACACGATATAATAGGTCGTATTCTATATGTTGCATTGCATCGTTCATAGTTTATTTGCGGGCGCTTTTAGGGCCACAAATATACGCTTAAAAATCTACTAAAACAATTCTTAGGCCACCGAGCAGGTTATTCCCAGCGCCTCGACACGCTCGGCTATACGGCAAAGCTCCTCGCGGCTGACCTTCTCGAGCGTGGGGCAGGGTGTATCGCGGTCGAGCGAGTATATCATCACCTGACGCGGTGCGATCTGCTCGACAATCCGAAGCCACGCTGCTACCTGCTCCTCGGTGGTGTTATCCACCCGCTGGCCCTCATATTCGCCCCTTAGGAACATCGTCTGCAGGATGAATTGCCCCTCGAAGAGCTTTAGCAGCTCCACCGTGCGCTCGACGGTGTATGCTCCCTGGGGCTTGTTGATAAGCTGCACCGAGCTGTCGAATGCCGAATCGAGCTTTAGGATGTTATTATCAACCTTGAGCAGCGCGCGCCTCACATCCTCACGATGAATCTGCGTGGCGTTACTCAGTACCGATACCTTGGCCGATGGGCAGAGCTTGTCACGCAACGCGAGTGTATCGTTGATGATCGGCTCAAAGTCGGGGTGCATTGTCGGCTCGCCATTGCCCGCAAATGTGATCACATCGGGTGGTGTACCCTCGCCTACCATTCGCTGCAACACTTCGGCGAGCATCTCCCGAACATCCTCTCTCGAGTTGAAGCGACGGCGACCGACGTGGTCGGCATTCCAGCCACATTCGCAGTAGATGCAGTCGAAGCTGCATAGTTTCGACTCGACGGGCAGCAGATTAACGCCCAGCGACAGCCCCAGACGACGTGAGCGTATGGGACCGAAGATTATATCGTCATAAAGTGAAGTCATAGTAACCTGTGATTTACATTTTTGATCGACGGAACTCCTTGGGTGTCATACCCGTATGACGCAGGAAGTACTGTCCGAAGAACGACGGATTGGGGAAATTCAGTCGGCTTGACACCTGCTGAACGGTCAGCTGCGTTGTCGAGAGCAGGGCCTTGGCGTTGATGATCACCGAGTGTGTGATCCACGTCGCCGCACTACGATCCGACATTTGACGTGTTACGATGGTCAGATACTTGGGCGTGATGCAGAGCTTGTCGGCATAATACTGCACCTCGCGCGAGATGGTGATGTCGGTGGCCAGCAGCGAGAGAAACTTGCGGAAGATCACCTCCTGACGCGAGCAGGGCTCACGCTTTACAGGCATATCGTTGGCATATACACCCGCCAGCTCAAAGCATAGCAGCGTCAAGAGTTGTGCATTGATCTGGTCGTGAAATGGATGCTCTGTACGCTTGTCGCGCTCGTGCATCAGGTGACACACCTGCAGTATCGAGTCCAACTGCTCCTGCGAGAGAGTCATACAGGGATTGTCGCGCATCATCATATGTATGGTCGATGCCGACGGGAAGTTTATATCGCGCAGGAACTCTGTGTCGATACGCAGTGTGTAGCTCTCGAATCCCTCCTCGCGCTTGAACTCCTGGATAATCGTTCCGGGGAAGGCGATGCACATCGTGCGTGGCGATAGCTGATACTTATGTTCGTTGATGGTAACATAACCCTTTCCCTTGAGACAGATGAATATTCCACCACGTCCAAAAACGCGCGGCACGTTGTTCTCGTTGATTATCAAGTCGTACTCCGTACTATCGATATAGGTGAAGAGCGGACTCTTTCTATCTGTCTGGTTCATATTTCTACTACTATTTATTGTACTATGTCGTGTTTCCCGCACAAAGATACAAATTTTTCATTACAAGGCGTAATTTTATGTTGCATTTCGGCAGGATTTTGAGGGGCTGCTATTTCGATGTCGTTTATAGTCAATGAACTTACCCTTATTATAATAGTCACCGAGATAAGAGGTGTAAGAAGCAAATGGGCTGTCTGATAAGTTTTTTGTTAGGTAGTTTTTGTATATATCTTTTTGATCATTAAGTAAAAACTCCCCGCCTCGAATGAGACGGGGAGTTTTATTTAGAGTATAGCTTAGATTACTCAGCAGGATTTGTGAGCTGGAAGGTCTCCCAATCCTCACCAAAGTAACCAGCAGAAACAGCATATCTATTTAAGAATGAATAGGTCTTAGTTTCAGCATCATACTTACCCTCAAGGCTATATACATCGACATTTCCATATGAGGGGTGAACATCACCAATAAACTGACGTGAGATCGTCGGCACACCCTTTACCATCTCAAAGAAAAGAGTGACACCACCACCCCAGTTCTTCATACGGTAGGTGTTGGTACCATCTCGCTGCTCAAGCGTCTGAGTAGCCTGACCACCCCACCAGAAGTTATAGGTAAATACACCAGTACCGAGGAAGTTCCACTTCACACGAGCAACTGTAAGGCTCTTGCTTGTGGGGCCAGTAATATCCCAAATTGAAGTGTAGATATAATCTGGATCGTCAATCTCAACGTTTACTTTATAGCTAACTCCAACCTCTGCATTAGGGAAATTGATCTTTAGTGTTGATCTTGACTCACCAGCTGCAAATACAATAGGCTCAGCTGAGAAAACCTCAGCGCCAGCAGTTACCTTTACAGGTACGGTGATAGCCTCAGTTGTGTTAGTACGCTCAACGGGGAGAGTAAGCACAGTAGGATCGGTGGGATCAAGCTCGAAAGATGTCGCCGACTCGGGGAAGAATACACCATAGTAATCACCCTGAGGCTCTGCAGGAGTATAATCGTCGAACTTCTCCTCGCAGGCTACCAAAGTAGTGCAAAGCAGAGCAGCAACTGCAAATATTCTAAAAAATTTCTTCATAATCTTTTTCTATTTTTGTTCGTTAAACGATTACTCTGACCAAGGCGCAACCAAGCTACTTACCTCGGGGTTGTTGGTGGTCTTCAAAATCGTATTCTGCTGCGCCTCCTGCTCGGGGATTACCCAGTTCCACCAAGGAGCGCGACCATCAGTATTCAACTTTGAGGTCTTAGGAACATTTGACTCCTTATAACCATTCTCGATGCTATAGTTCAAACGCTTCATATCATAGAAGAGGATACCCTCGCCCCACAACTCAACACGCTTCTGCCAAATGATCTCCTCAACCAAAGTAGCGGTGTCGGTGCTTGAGAATGAGTAAGAAGCATCACGAGTCTTCATAAACTGATTAAGTTTAGCAAGTGCAGCACCGGGATCAGAATAAGCCAAAGCCTCGATCTCGGTGAGAATCATCTCCTCAACACGCATAATACAAATGCCGGTAGCATTACCAGTAGTGTACTCCGAGGTCTCACCATTAGCGGGACGGAACTTAACACTTGCATAAGGATAAACTGTAGCATTGTCATAGGTATAGAGATCCAAAAGTGAAATGTCAGAGTTCTCATCATACCAAGCCAAAGGATCAGCTCCAAGGAAAGCGCGTTTACGCCAGTCGGTGTCAGAGATACGATTATAGAAACGAGGGGTAACACCCTTATTTACCATAGAGCCATAGCCCCAAGTAGCCTCATATGACAACCAACCCACATAGTTCAAAAGGTTGCTTACACTCTCAGACGACTGAGGAATGTACCACATCCAAGAGTTGTTGGGGGTGTTGAAGCCAGTCTTGGGATCCAACCACTGAGCTTCAGACATAACAACAGCCTTAGAGGTATCAATAGCCTTGCGAGCGTAAGTGGCAGCCTTCGCATAGTTAGATGAATCGAAGCCACCCAACCAGAGGTATGCACGAGCCATCAAGCCATAAACAACACCCAGAGTAGGAGTGGTCTTACCAGTAGCAAAAGTGTTGCCAGTAAGCAGAGCCTCGGCGTCGGCCAAATCCTGGAAAATGAATGCAAAAGCCTCATCGCGAGTCATACGGGGGTTATTACGCGCCTCATCCTCGGTAGTAGTCTCTGTGATCTTGGGAATTGTAAGGCCCTTAACTGATGATACATCGGTGTACTTATTCTCCAGAGGATCGTATGCACGGGCCATATCGAGATAGAAAGCAGCACGATTAGCCTTTGCATAAGCCAAATATGCCTTCATATCATCGGTCTGGGGATCAGTTACGATAGCAATGACATCATTACAGATCTTAATAAAGTCATAGTAATTGTACCATGTAAATGGAGAGTATTGGGTAGAGTTAAGGCTATAACCAGCTGACCAAAAATCAAACCAGTCATAGTTAGAACCCGTATCACCAGCTGCAGTAACAAGATCTCCAGTCATTGCATCGTTTGCAATCATAATTGAAGGATAACCGAAGTCGAAGTGTGCGCTACTATATACTCCGAAAGGCATAGCCTCGCGTACGGCAATAGCGTTCACCAAAGCCTCAACAGCAGTCGCTGACTGTGCAACTGACTCTGCAGTAACCACAGTAGTAGGCTCGGTCTCCTTGATACAACCCGTAAAGGCAAAAGAAGCCATAAGGGTCAAAGCGGAAAATTTTAATATTTTATTCATAGTCAAACTCATATTTAGTGGTTTAGAATACAATGTTCACACCTCCCGAAATTGTACGAATCGGTGAGTAGTTAGCATAGTTTGTAGAACCGTTGAACGAGTAACGAGGATCCAAACCACGGCGCTTTGACCAATATACTACGTTGTCAGCTGCCAAATAGAAACGGAGTGAACCAACGCCGAACTTCTTGGTGAAGCTTGCAGGCAGGGTGTAACCTACGTTGATGTTCTGAATGTTGAGGTATGACGCATTGGTCAAGAAACGGCTACTTGATGAAGAGTTGTACTGATCACCATACTGAAGACGGGGAATATCCGAATTAGCGTTCTCGGGAGTCCAAGAGCTAAGAATATCCTTGTGGTAATTACCACCTACGCCTGATGAACCCCAGGGAGAAGCCATAAAGCTTGCGTAACCACTATCATAAACCTTACCACCCAACTGATAAGTAAAGGCAATAGAAGCATCAAAACCGAAGAATGAAACACCAGTTGAGAAACCACCATACAAATCGGGAGAAGCATCCTCCTGAAGATAACGTGTAGCGCTGTTGTAATCGTCGGTAGTAGTACGACCTGTTACGTTGCCATTCTCATCAGTCTCGTCAATATACCACAGTGACTTACCAGTTGCAGAGTCTACGCCTGCATACTCACGCATATAGAAGGTGTTGAGCGGAAGATCCTCTGCTACGAAGTAGCTACCATCGATGTAACCGTTGTAGCCCTCAAGATTCTGCTTCTTAAACTCATCAGCAAGTGAAGTTACCTTGTTCTTAACGTGAGTAGCATTAACTGAAAGGTTCCAAGTAAAGTTCTTTGTGCGAATAATATCACCGCTCAACTCAACCTCGATACCTGAGTTACGCAAATCACCAACGTTTGCATAATAACCGCTGTAACCAAGTGATGCGGGAACTGAGAAACGGAACAACATATCGGTAGTTTTGCGGCTGAAGTACTCAACGGTACCGCTCAAACGGTGGCCGAAGAAACCGAACTCAGCACCAACGTTGAAGTTGGTATTGGTCTCCCAAGTGATGTCCTTGTTACCCTTGTCGTTGAAGAGTACGGCAACCTGACCATCGTTGTTCTCAACGGTGAAAGTATCAGTGTAGAGATAATCGCCAATACCGTCGTTACCCTGTGAACCGTAAGAAGCCTTAACCTTCAACAGGTCAACCCAATCTGCAGTGAACCAACTCTCATTGTCAATAATCCAAGATCCTCCTACTGACCAGAAGTTACCCCAGCGATTATCGGGGTGGAACTTAGAAGATGCATCGCGACGATATGATGCAGAAGCGTAGATGCGCTCATCATAGTTATACTGACCACGGAAGAAGTAACCCTCGTTGTTATAATCGGTTGTGTAAGAGTATGCCGACTGTGAATCTACAACTGCACCTGCCAACTCTTCGCTATCGTATGAGTAGAGGTTAGCTTTCGCAGCACGCAAGTAGAAATACTGACGGCGATATGACTCGTGACCGAGCAACAGATCCATATTATGCTTCTCACCAAAGGTTTTGGTATAAGAGAGCAACTGCTGAAAGTTGTAAGTCCAAGCACGAGTGTGGTAGCGATAGAGTGTACCCCCCTGCTCAGCGAACTGACCATAATAGGGGTTTGACATATCCATTGAACGAGTCTCATCAACATCAACAGTACCATTAACGGTAAGTTTCAGGCCGTTAGCGATATTGATATCGGCGAAACCGTTAGCCGAGAACGCATTACCCTCACTCTTAATCTTATCCAACCAAGAGGTCTGCATTGCATTAGAATCACCGAGGTAAGGACGAGCCATACCACCATTCTTGGTATCACCATAGTCATACTTCTCCAAACCGTACTGGTCGATCTTGATCGAACCATCGGCGTTACGCATATATACAGGATAGATAGGAGCAATCTGTGATGCAAATGCAAAGATATTTGCGGTAGAATTTGAGCTACCCTCTGAAGAGTTACCATTGCTTGACTCGAAGTGAGCGTAAGACATATTAGCACCTACCTTCAACCACTTCTTAGCCTGGTAGTCAGCCTTCAGACGAGCGGTGTAACGCTGCAACTCTGAGCTCTTGATGATACCGGTGTTATCCAAGTAACCGAGTGATGCATAGAAGTTTGCATTCTGGCTAGCACCAGCAACACTTACGTTATACTCCTGACGGAAAGCGTTATTATAAGCCTCATCCATCCAGTCGTCAGCTGTAAGCAAATAATCCTCACCCTTGTACGATACTACTCTACCCATTGTTGCATTAGGGTTCAACTTGCCGTTACGACCGATCAGGTTCTGACCCTCGGGTACGGTATAGATGTTGTAACCCAAGCCACCACCACCATTACCAGTAAGGTAATTTACAGATTTATCATAATCCTGATAGTAGTTATAAAGAGCCTTGTAGTGTGTCTCGTAGTAGAGCTCGGGCGACTTGATAACCTCATACTCGCGAAGAGCCTTAGAGTTAACACCCCACTTAGCATCGAAAGTTACCTTAGCCTCACCTGCAGATGCCTTCTTGGTAGTTACCATAATCAC
>JAZRQX010000018.1:0-29728 GCA_045650235.1 Alistipes sp.
CGTGGTTGGCACCCTTTTTAACGCAGCACATCTGCTGCACTTCGTGTGAATAAATCATAATTTAGAAGAGTTTATTTGTTACTATAACAGTCTTTTACGTTGCTGTTAGGTATTTTTTGCCATAAAACGCAAAAATCCAACGCAAATATAATAACATTTTACGTCAATAACAATAGTTAGCTCTAAAATTGTGCCGAGCTAACATTTTTGCAACTTTTGCCGCCATAGTATTTTTATTTATACTATATTTGCACATTGATTTTGCTGAAGATGGATTTTATACCCTTTACATTCATTGATCTGATCGACATCCTGCTGGTGGCGCTGATTATGCTGGGTTTCTACCGTATGACACGCGGCACCAACGCTCCGTATATCTTCACGGGTATTATCGTAATATACTTCGTGTGGGTGGTGGTGCGTGCGCTGAATATGGAGCTGCTATCGACCATCCTGGGTCAGGTCGTGAGCGTGGGTGTGATTGCGCTTATCATCCTCTTCCAGCCCGAGCTACGCAGTTTTTTGCAGATGATCGGTCGCCGTCAGGGTGGATTCAGCTTCATAAATAACATCTTCAATAGCCGCGGCTCGTCGCAGACCAATCTGCAACCCATCATTACGGCGTGTGCCGAGATGTCAGCCACGAAGACGGGTGCGCTGATTGTGCTGGCGCAGCAGAGCGACTTGGACGATATTATCGAGGGAGGAATCAAGATCGACGCCAAGCTGTCGGTGGCGCTCGTGGAGAATATATTTTTCAAAAACGCCCCGTTGCACGACGGTGCGGCCGTGGTGAAGGATAATCGTGTCGTGGCGGCAAAGTGTATTCTGCCCGTGACGCAGTCACCCGTGCCGAAGTCGTACGGTACGCGCCATCGCGCCGCTATCGGCATCACGGAGACTTCGGATGCTGTTGTGGTGGTCGTATCGGAGGAGACGGGAGGAATCTCGGTTGCCTTCCGAGGCCAGATCGTGCGCAACATCGCACCGCAGAATCTCCAGCAAGCAATCGCACAACACTTGATCGGCACAACAGAAAAACGCTCGCGCCGCAAGGGAACGGCAACGGAGTAGATAATATAATTAAGGTAAAAGGGTGAAAACAGGCAAATTTACATACTGCAGTTGTGTGATCTCCTATGCAACGACATCGGAGTCATCGCTCGCAACATTTACCCCCCCCCTGTAAACATTCTTATAATCAGATAGTTAGCCGTAGTAATGCGGCTCTAAGTCATATATTGGCGTTACCACTTGGCATATTGTGCCCGGTGCGTAACGCCTTTTTTTCGTGCAAATTCTTAAAACGTTTAATAATTTCTAACATTCAAAAAGTATGAAGATTTTTAAGTTAATGGCAATTGCCCTTGTGGCAATGTTGGGCTTCACCGCTTGCGACAAGGAGACTGAACACATCTATGACGACCATAGTGCAGACCTTATTGGTACTTGGACTTGCCTCACTGACAACTATGCAGAGGCTTTGATTATCAATGCCGATGGTTCAGCTGTATCTTATGGCGTTGAGAACGGTGAGTATTGGGAGAATGTAAGAGGTACTGTCACTGTAAAAGAGAACAAAATCACAATGATGTTTGAGGACGATGATAACTTCACAGGACACTTTGATATCATCCCAGGTCAGGCATTCTCTCTCTTCGAAGACACTGGAGAGCGTTACATTTATCAGTATTGCGCGAACGACATCGCTGATGATATTATTGGTATGTGGGTATGTACAGATGGTCATTCTACTGTAGAAAATGATATGGCCATTATAACTTATTCTGAGGATGGTAAAATGACTATGACAGCACCAAATTCTACATTTATCCCTGGTGACTTTGTAAATCAGGTATCTGATTATAAAGCAGTTGGCGATATTCTGTTTAAAATATTCCCTAAGGAGAATACTGCAGATAAAATTTCTTGCCTTGCATCACGTATAGTTTACACTCCAAATGGAACATCGTTGGGTGACATTTTGATTGAACATCAGTATACTCCTACTGAAAATAGTGTTATGGAGTTGACTTTCTCATTCCTCCGCGTAAAGCAACACCTAGACCCAAAAGGTCAAATATATGACTATAGCGCAGCTTATATAAGCAACGCAAAGGGTAAGGACGAGGATTTCTCAATGTTGGGTCACACTTTCAACATGGCCAATATTAAAGGTAGCAACTTTAATATGATGTTCCGTACAGAACTCTTCAGTATAGAATTTAAAACAAACTCAATCAAGCAAAGTTTTCGCGCGAATGGTCAAAATATAGAGGTTGATTTTCCAATCACTGTTGACGGTAACAAGGTAGTACTGGATATGAGCGCTGCAAACCCTGCTTTCCGCAAGGTAGAGATGCATATGTTCCAAGACAAGGACAATACTCAGTTGCATATGTATATGCATACAGACGCTTTCATCAACTACTTTGCTAACTTGGAGATTGTTACTATGATGGTAGAGGGCAAGATTGACCCAACTAACGCTACTGCCGTAGAGAAAGTGTTTGCCGATATGGAAGCACGAGTTGAAAGCATCAATGCAAGCTTTGTATTCAAAGTGCGCGAGTAATCTCGCAGATTAAATAACTACACAATCAGGGGATGTACTTAACGGTGCATCCCCTGATTTTATTACGGTAAACAAAAAAGGTGACTCCCGAGGGTGTCACCTTATTATATTCTACTCTATTTTCTACTGATTCATCGTGGCGAGGAACTCCTCGTTCGACTCGGTCATTCCCATCTGCTTCTGGAGGAACTCCATAGCCTCGACGGTGGTCATCTCCGAGAGGTATTTGCGCATCACCCACGTGCGGTTCATCACCTCGCGCGAGAGAAGCAGATCCTCGCGGCGTGTACCCGACGAAATGACATCGACGGCAGGATAGACGCGCTTGTTAGAGAGTTTGCGGTCGAGCTGCAACTCCATATTACCCGTACCCTTGAACTCCTCGAAAATAACCTCGTCCATCTTCGAGCCGGTGTCGATAAGCGCAGTTGCGATGATGGTGAGCGAGCCCTTCTCCTCGGTATTACGGGCCGCGCCGAAGACGCGCTTGGGCTTATGCAGAGCGTTGGCATCGACACCTCCCGAGAGCACCTTACCTGAAGCAGGCTGCACGGAGTTGTAGGCGCGAGCGAGGCGCGTGATAGAGTCGAGGAAGATCACCACATCGTGGCCGCACTCGACCATACGCTTGGCCTTCTCGAGCACCATCTCGGCAACCTTGACGTGGCGCGAGGCCTGCTCATCGAAGGTCGAAGCAACGACCTCGGCCTTCACGTTGCGGGCCATCTCGGTCACCTCCTCGGGGCGCTCATCAATCAGAAGCACGATCATATACACCTCGGGGTGGTTGTCAGCAATGGCGTTTGCAATTGACTGCAGGAGCATCGTCTTACCCGTCTTAGGCTGTGCCACGATAAGACCACGCTGGCCCTTGCCGATGGGCGAGAAGAGATCCACAACACGATTCGAGAGTGAATTGTGGCCCTTGCCCGTGAGATTGAACTTCTCGCTGGGGAAGAGCGGCGTCATATACTCGAACTGCACGCGGTCGCGGATGTAGTTGGGCTCAAGGCCGTTAATCGTATTGACGCGGATCAGCGGGAAATATTTCTCGCCCTCCTTCGGGGGGTGGATAACACCGCTGATCGTATCGCCGGGCTTCAGGCCGAAGAGCTTGATCTGCGAGGGCGAAACGTAGATATCGTCGGGAGAATTGAGGTAGTTGTAGTCGGCAGAGCGCAGGAATCCATAGCCATCGGGCATAACCTCCAGCACACCCTCACCTACGATCTCGCCTGCGAAATACTCTTTCTGGGGCGCAACCTCGTGGCGGTGATGGTGGTTGTGCGTGGTCTGCGTAGCCTCGCTCTGGGCACCTTCATTGTTCTCTGTCTTGGCTTGCTGCTCGGCAGCTGTACGCTCCTCCTGCTCCTTCACTGCCTTAGGCTTGCGACCGCGACGTTTTGGTGCAGGAACTTCGTGCGCAGGAACTTCGTGTGCGGGCGTAACGGAATTTTCTGTCGATTGCGTCTCGGCAGGTGTTTCGGTTTGCTCGGCTGCTTCTGCCGACTGCTTGCTCTGCTCGGGTAAAGTTGCACTCTCGCCCGTCGGAGCATCCGCTGGTGTAGTATTTACACGAGGACGGCGGCCACGTTTCTTGGGAGCTTCGGTTTGCGGCGCTGGAGCGGGCTCGGCAGAAGCGTCAGAGTTAGCAATTTCGGTGATTTTCTTGAGCAAATCTCTCTTTTTGAGAGTTGTGTCGGTAATACCCAGCACCTTGCCTATTTCGCGCAATTCGGCCAAAGTCTTACCTTCGAGTGCATTTAAATCCTGCATATAGTGGTAAATTTACGTTCGTTGATTGGAAAATAATCGGACGATTATCTTTGAATGACCCTGCAAATATAATACAAATTTCAGATCTTACAAATTTTTGCAACCAAGTGAAAGGTAAATCGCTCTTTGTACAAGAGAAAGAGCCTGTCGCAGAAGAGACAGACTCTCGTTTGAACAAGCAATACTTATGCTACGCGGAGGGTGAGGCCTGAGTGTGGGGAGTGTTCGACGATGACGTTGTGGCCATCGCGGAGTTGGCCATCGACGATTAGCATCGAGAGTGGCTCCTCGACCATTTTGGTCAATGTACGGCGGAGCGATCGTACGCCATAATCGGGATTGTAGCCCGTTGTTGCGAGCTCGCGACGAGCCTCGGGTGTTATATCGACATTATAACCAAGAATGCGGGCACGGGAGAAGATCTCGGAGAGTTCGAGGGCAACAATCTGCTCGACATCCTCCGTAGAGAGGTGGTTAAAGCAGACAATATCGTCGATACGTCCCAAGAATTCGGGAGCAAAATGGTTCTCCAGAGCTTTGCGATAAATTTCAGCACCTGATTTTTCTACCGTTCGTTCGTTAGAGAGGGTTTGGTAACCAAGCGATGAAGAGTGTGCGGCGGTGCGCGATCCGACATTCGAGGTGAGAATAATCACCGTATTGCGGAAATCTACTCGGCGGCCAGCACCATCGGTAAGGTGGCCCTCATCGAAAATCTGTAACATTATATTAAACACATCAGAGTGGGCCTTCTCTATCTCGTCGAGCAGCACAACCGCATATGGTTGGCGGCGTACAGCCTCGGTGAGCTGGCCGCCCTCGCCATAGCCCACATACCCTGGGGGTGAGCCTATTAATCGCGCCACATTATGACGCTCGCCATACTCCGACATATCGAGACGTATCAGGCCACGACGCTCGTCAAAGAGCCAGCGAGATAGCTCCTTTGCCAAGAGTGTCTTACCCACTCCCGTAGGTCCAACAAAGAGAAAAACTCCGATGGGGCGATTGGCATCTTTCAACCCCGCGCGCGAACGCAAAAGTGCACGCGAGAGGCTATCGACGGCCGCCGTCTGCCCCACTACCCTACGATGCAGATGGTCAGCGAGTGTCCGAAGGCGCTCTGTCTCGCAGTGTGAAAGGCGCTCGACGGGGATGCCGGTCATCGTGGCAACGGCACGCTCGACATCGGAGGTTTTGACGATATAGGGCTGACACTCCAGCGTGCGGGTGCGATTGGATAGTTGTTCCTCTAAGCGAGCTTTGAGTGCAATCTCTTGCAGGCGGATAGTGGCGATTTTATCGTAGGCGCGCGCAGCAAGAGCCTCATCGCGTTTGCGGGTTGTGGCTTGGAGCTGTTGCGTAGTTAGGCGAACGGCCTGATCACACTCATTTGCACCTGCGCGAGCTCCTGCCTCATCCATAATGTCGATGGCCTTATCGGGGAAGTGGCGGTCGGTGATATAGCGTTCGCTAAGGGCGACACAAGCCGAAAGAGCCTCGTCACTATAACGCACGTTATGATGCTGCTCGTAGCGAGGAGCTATTCTGCGCAGGATCTCCAGCGTCTGCGTAACGGTAGTAGGCTCAATGACAATCTTCTGGAAACGACGCTCGAGGGCGGCATCCTTCTCGATATTCTCACGGAACTCGTCGAGTGTCGTAGCTCCGATAATCTGCACCTCGCAGCGAGCCAAAACGGGTTTAAGGATATTGGCCGTATCGAGGCTACCCTGCGTGGCTCCTGCGCCGACAATGGTATGAATCTCGTCAATGAAGATAATCACATCGTCGGCACTCCGCAACTCATCCAGAAGTTGCTGCATACGCTCCTCGAATTCACCACGATACTTCGTGCCAGCGACGAGTGAGGCAACGTCGAGTGAGAAGATACGTTTACGTTGCAGCGACACGGGTACGTCGCACGAGGCGATACGCAGGGCCAACCCCTCGACAATGGCGCTCTTGCCGACGCCCGCCTCGCCAATCAGGATGGGGTTATTCTTCTTGCGGCGCGAAAGAATCTGCACCATACGGTCGATCTCATTTTCGCGACCAATGACCGCGTCGAGTTTGCCATCGCGGGCCTGAGTAGTGAGATCGGTGGCGAGTTTCTCGAGCAAGGGAGTGGCGTTATCGGAGTGTGGCAAGGTGTGGTTATCAATCGGCGTAAAGCTAAGCCGCAAAGGCGACTGCGCGCCCTCCACACCTTCGCCCAGCTCGCGCAAAATGGAGTTGATGGTATGCAGATTTATACCATAATGCGCGAGAACCTGCGAGGTAGCGGTTGTGGTATCGCTCACGGCCTCGCACAGGACGTGGACGGTAGATATATGGCGCTCGGAAGAGTACGTCTGCTCAAGACGGTGGCGCAACAAGTGGAGAAATTCATCAATAGGCTGGCTCTCGAACTTGGGTTGGGCACGCATCAGATCCTCAATCCGAAGCGGCAGCTCGCGCATCTCCCACTCGTTGAGTCGCAGCGAGAGAAGACGGTAGGCCATCGAGCTATCGTCGCGCAGAATTTCGAGTGCGATGTGGTCGAGGTATGAGTGGCGTAAGTCGGTCTTGCTTAAATCGAAAGCTACACGGACAAGAAGGCTATCCAAAATCTTTGAAATCTTATTTTCCATATTCAGAGTTACTACTGAAAGTTTGTCATTTATCGGTTTTTTATTTGCCAATTTCGGATTTATAACGTAAGAGGGTTTGCGGATATTATGTTAAATAGTCTATTTTGAAGAGCAATACTCCAAAGTTAGGCAAGACAAAAGTCGGCAGCGATATTGAGATGTCGTGATTTTTTTATACCTTTGCACTATATGCGCAAATTGCAACCACTACAAACGACCTATGGAAAAAAGCATTTTCAAATATAGAATCGAGCCCCGACACGTCGATTTCACCAACCGAGTTTCCGTATCATCAATCTGCGATTTAGTACTCCACGCCGCCGGCGAGGATGCCCGTTGGCGAGGCTTTGGTATCGATGCACTGGCCAACAACAACTACGGCTGGGTATTGTCGCGTATGTGTATCGAGCTGGATTATCTGCCCGAAGAGTACAGCGACTTTACGCTCCACACCTGGATCAGCGACTACAACCGACTTGCTTCGACACGAAACTTTACGCTCAGCGATAGCGAAGGACGCGAATTTGGTCGCGCAGTATCGCAATGGTGTATGATCGACTACTCGACGCGTATGCCCGTTGATATGAATACAATGGCACAGGCACACGAGGGAAATATGGTAGATGCCCCCTCACCCTGCGAGCGCCCACGCCGAATTGGCACAGTCAGCAGCGAAAGCGTCATAGAACATCGTGTTGCATATAGCGACATCGACTTCAACCGCCATATGAATACGATGAGATACATCGATATTATTTTCGATTCACTCCCTATCGAGGTGCCTGAGAAGTTAAACGCATTCCGACTCGATATGAACTTTATGAAGGAGGCTCGCTACAACGACAAACTTTCGCTCAAGAGTGAACAAAACGAGCAGACATACCTCTTTGCATACGTCAATGAGGCGGGCGAGGCACTATGTCGAATGGCTCTTGAGGTAAGATAAACCAACAACACGTTATGGAGAGTAAAAAGACATATATTCCAGAATTTATATATAAGGGGTCGAACCAGCTTGCGATGATCATCTTTGTGCCGATCTTCGCGTTGCTGTTCATCTCGATATATAGTCCGTTCGATTTCGACAGAATCGACACCGACACACGATTCCTCTCGTGGCTCAACATCTCACGCGAGTTGGTTGTGCAGCTCATCACCATACTCCTTATTTCGAGCGGTATGGGCGTAGCTGCGCTCAGTCGCTGGTTTATGGGAATGTACACACGCCACCGCCAGATGACATATATGAACTACATCGGATGGATCGTATGCGAGATCTTGTCGATGGCCATAATATTCACGCTCGGAGCAGTAATTTTTACCGACACCGACAAGGGCGTGGTAACACTCTTCCGCAACTCACTCATCAAGACCTTCCTTATCCTGCTCATACCATACACGATGTGCTACATCTATTTCATCTGGCAGGAGCGCGTGGCGCAGCTGCGATTGTTACGTCAGCAGATCTCGGAGGATGAATCGGCGATGCAGGCTGCGTATATTCAGATCTTCGACACGAAGGGTGATATGCGTCTATCGGTACGTCGCGAGCACCTTCTCTTCATCGAGTCGGCCGACAACTACATCTGCGTGTGGTACACCAACAACAATGCTCCGAAGAAGATGCTCGTGCGCAACACGCTCAAGCAGGTGGCACAGCAACTCTCATCGACACACGTTCAGCAGTGCCACCGTTCGTATATGGTGAATCTGGATCTGGTAAAGGTGATGCGTCGCGAAAAAGAGGGTATGTTCATCGAATTCGGAATTGCCGGAGTGCCCGATGTTCCTATCTCAAAGACCTTCTCCGACAGCATTAAAAAGTGGCTTATGAGCGGGCCAGAAGGCGGACAAAACGCCTAATTTCAACATTGGAGAGGGTGTGATTTTGAGAATTTCGCCCCAAAATATGGGATTTTTATCCCTTATAAGGGTTTCGTCCCACAAATACGCGGTTTATCACTTTTATTTTTCAATTCGCTAAATATACCCGATCTTCGTAGTGCAATCTAAACGAAAACTACAAAAGTATATCGGGACAATTATGCGACATTATCTGTCAATTCTTCAAGAGTCGATGCGTGCGCGCTGGGAGAAGCCCGCACTTAGCGACTATCGCGGTGAGACATTCACCTTCGCTGATATGGCTACGCGTATAGCCAAACTTCACGCAACATTTAAGGCAATCGGATTGGAGCCGGGCGACAAGGTTGCTCTGGCGGGTAAGAACTGTGCTCGTTGGGCAATGAGTTTTATGGCCACTGCAACGTATCGCGGTGTAGCGGTTCCCATCCTGCCCGACTTTGCACCCAATACCATTGCAGGCCTTACCGACCACTCGGAGAGCTCCGTTCTCTTTACCGAGCGTCGCATCTGGGAGCAGATGGAGTTAAAGGATATGCCCAACCTGAAGGCGGCAATCGACTTGGACAACTACTCTATTATATATGCAAAGGAGGAGGCTTTGGTCGATACGGTTGCTCAGATCGAGCAGGATATGCCGAGCCTAATTCCGGCCGAGAAGAAGATCGAGGCGACGGACTACACGTTCAGCGACATCAACGATCTGGCCATCATCAACTACACCTCGGGAACGACAAGCTCGCCCAAGGGTGTGATGCTTACGGCGCTTAACATCTCGTCGAATATCGACTTTGCACTGAACAACATCCCCGTAACGGATACGGACAAGATTATGTCGATGTTGCCGCTGGCGCATATGTATGGTATGGCATTTGAGTTCATCTACCCGTTGTGTGGTGGCGGACACGTCTTCTTCCTCGGAAAGACTCCTACGCCGACGGTGCTGATGCAGGCTCTGGCCGACATCAAGCCCTATCTGCTCATTACGGTGCCTCTGGTGATGGAGAAGATCTTTAAGAATAAGGTGATGCCGACGCTCGACAAGCCTCTGATACGTGTGCTGACGTCGATTCCCGTGCTGAACACGATTATTTATAAGAAAGTATATACACAGCTGATGGGCGTTTTCGGTGGCAACCTGCGCTCGCTCGTGTTGGGTGGTGCTGCAATCAGCTCACCCGTTGAGAAGGTGATGCGTAAGATCAAGTTGCCCTACACGGTGGGTTACGGTATGACCGAGTGCGCTCCGCTGATCGGTTACTCGCCCTGGGAGACGTTCCGTATGGGTTCGTGCGGTCGCGCTGTAACGGGCGTAGAGGTGCGCATCGACTCGAGCGATCCCGCAAACGTGGTTGGCGAGATTCAGGTCAAGGGTGACAACGTGATGCAGGGTTACTTCAAGAACCCCGAGGCTACGGCAGCGACCTTCACCGAGGATGGCTTCCTGCGCACGGGCGACTTGGGTATCATCGACAAGGATGGTAACATCTTCATCAAGGGTCGTAGCAAATGTATGATCCTGACGGCAAACGGCCAGAATATTTACCCCGAGGAGATCGAGAGCAAGCTCAACTCGATGCCCCACGTTGGCGAGTCGCTGGTGGTGGATCGCAAGGGTGGCCTGGTGGCACTGGTTGCGCTGACGGCAGACGATCAGAATGCCGACAAGGAGGAGATGGCCGCTATTATGGAGCAGAATCGCGTGGAGCTGAACCGATCGCTGCCCGCATACGGCAAGATCGCCAAGGTGGAGATCATCGAGGGCGGATTTGAGCACACGCCCAAACAATCAATCAAACGATTCCTATATAATTAATTGTAGCATATAGTTATTTGGGAAAGGGGTACATTTTCGCGGGTGTACCCCTTTATTTTTTATATAGATTAATGCCATACAGTGGCTCCGATGGATATTTGCATATCGTAAAAATATAATCGAAAAAACGCCGAAAAATTGCTATACTCGGAGAGTGTTTGTATTTTTGTCGAAAATATCTGACGTTATGTTTTCTGCTATGGAACGAGAGGCCATCGTGGCCCTAATCAAACGTGAAGTTGTCCCCGCCATCGGCTGCACCGAGCCTGTGGCTGTGGCGTTGTGTACGGCTCGAGCAACCGAGCTATTGGGACGGCAGCCCGAAAAGATCGAGGTAAAGCTGAGTGCCAACATTCTGAAAAATGCGATGGGTGTGGGTATTCCCGGAACGGGTATGATTGGCCTGCCGATTGCAATTGCACTCGGTGCGATCGTAGGTCGTTCGGAGTATGGTCTTGAGGTGTTGCGCGATGCCAACGAAGAGGCTGTGAAGAAGGGACGCGACTACATCGACCAGAAACGTATTGCTATTGATCTTAAGCAGGGCATTACCGAGAAACTCTACATCGAGGTCAAGACGATTGCTACCTCGCACTCGGCAACAGCTATAATTTCGGGTGGGCACACCACGTTCGTATATCTGGAGCGCGATGGGGAGATTCTGCTCGACAACCGCTCAGCACAGGGCGAAGGACAGGCAGAGGAAGATGTGAAGCTCACTCTGCGTCGCGTATATGACTTTGCGATGACGGCTCCGATTGATGATATTAGATTTATCCTCGAGTCGAAGCGACTGAACAAGGCTGCGGCAGAGAGCGCCTTCACGGCCGATTTTGGTCATTCGCTGGGTAAAACCCTGCGCGGAGATCGTGAGCTGAAGGTGATGGGCGACAGCGTATTTTCGCGTATTCTCTCCTATACGGCTTCGGCGTGCGATGCGCGTATGGGAGGTGCAATGGTGCCTGTGATGAGCAATTCAGGCAGTGGAAATCAAGGCATTACAGCGACGTTGCCCGTTGTTGTGTATGGCGAGGAGTGCGGCGCAACGGAGGAGCAGATGATTCGTGCGCTGACGCTGAGCCACCTGACCGTAATCTATATCAAGCAGAGTCTGGGCCGACTGTCGGCGCTGTGCGGGTGTGTGGTGGCAGCATCGGGATCGAGCTGCGGTATAACATATCTTATGGGTGGCGGCTACGAGGAGGTGGCGATGGCCATCAAGAATATGATCGCTAATCTGACGGGTATGATTTGTGATGGTGCAAAGCCGAGCTGTGCTCTAAAGTTGGCGAGCGGTGTATCAACGGCTGTGTTGTCGGCAATGTTGGCGATGGAGCACCGATGCGTATCGTCGCTCGAGGGAATCATCGACGAGGATGTCGATCTCTCGATTCGCAACCTCACCACAATCGGCCGCGAGGGTATGAATGAGACGGACTCGCTGATTCTGGGTATTATGACAGATAAGTGCTAAGTACTAGAAGGTACGATATAACGGCCCGTCTGTTGTGTGCAGACGGGTTTTGTTTTCTTTTTTGAAGATGGAGAATTTGGATAAGATGATGCCCTACCCCATCGACAGCGATGCGATGGGAGGCGAATTTGATATGTGCGGTGACGTGAAGGCGGGTTTTCCTTCGCCTGCCGATGATATGCGCGAGAAGTTGGATCTGGTGCGGCTGCTGGTTCGCCATCCCGCTTCGACATTCTTCTTTCGTGTGAGTGGAACTTCGATGGTAGATGCTTCACTCGACGAAGGGGATATAATCATCGTAGATAAGAGCCTTGAACCGCACGACGGGTGTATTGCGGTGTGTCATATAGACGGAGAGTTTACCGTTAAACGCGTGGCGATTGATGCGCACGGCGTAAAACTGATGCCAGCAAATGAGCGATATGAGCCGATACGCATTACGGAGCAGAATGACTTTATCGTCTGGGGAGTGGTAACATTCGTAATAAAACGGGTATAGGATGTACGCTCTTGCCGATTGTAACAACTTTTTCGTCTCGTGCGAACGTGTATTTCGCCCCGAACTTAACGGGAGGCCAGTCATCGTGCTATCGAACAACGATGGCTGTGCCATTGCGCGCAGCAACGAGGCCAAGGCGTTGGGAATCGGGATGGGTGCGCCACTGTTCAAGATCAGGGATATTGTGGAGCGGCACAATGTAGCCGTTTTTTCGGGAAATCACTCGCTCTACGGCGATATGTCACGTCGCGTAAGGATGACACTACGCGAATTTGTACCGCACGTCGAGGTTTACTCCATAGATGAGGCTTTTCTCGATCTCAGCGGGATGGAGGGCGCAGATTTTGATGCGTTAGCTAAACAGATTTCGCGTCGCTGTCTGAAAAATACGGGAATCCCCGTATCTGTGGGCATCGCACCGACACGTACGCTGGCAAAGATTGCATCGAAGCTATGCAAGCAATACCCGAAGTTGCGAGGCGGATGTTATATGCACCGACGGGAGGATGTGGAGAAGGTCCTAAGGCGTTTCCCGATCGAGGATGTGTGGGGTATAGGACGCAGGATGGTTGCGCGACTGCACGAGAGAGGCGTTGTGACGGCATACGACTACACCACCCTACCCGACTCGCTCGTTAGGCATATGTTCGGTATTACGGGCCTTCGCACCTGGCGAGAATTGCGCGGAGAGCCTTGCATAGAGATATCAGCAACGACCGACACTCGCCAATCGATTAGCAACACTCGCAGTTTCACGCACGAGATAACCGATCGGGAGCAGCTGACCGAGCAGATTGCCAACTTCGCCGCTATGACGGCCGAGAAGTTGCGTCATCAGGGATCGTTGTGTGGCGAGTTGCACGTCTTTGCGCGGACTAACCGTTTTCGCGACGAACAGCAATATATATCAAGTACCGTTGTTACATTCCCCGAACCGACAAACAGTAGCCGACAGATAATTTCGGCAGCAGCGGAGGCGGCACGCGAGATTTTTGCCGCTGGATATGGCTACAAGAAGGCTGGTGTAACGGCGCTGAAGATAATTCCACAAACGGGCGTTACACGGTCTTTGTTTGACGATGGGCAGAAGCGACAGCGTGATGAGCGGCTGACGCGCGCCATCGACGAGATTAGCGACCGCATAGGTCAGGGAACGGTGCGTTTCGGAGTGCAAGGAAGTGGCAAGGTGCTCTCCTCCCACGAACATCGTTCGCCCTGTTACACAACACGCTGGGATGATATCCCGACGGTGAAGATCAAATAAAAAGCCTGTCTGCTTGATACAGACAGGCTTTTCTATTAGAAGTATTTAGTTACCTTACGATTACATATCTCATTGCGCGGCCGTTGGTGTAAACTCCGTCGATGCTCTCAACCTCGTCGCCCACGCGATCCAGATCCTTCAGTGAGGTTATGGGGCGATCGTTGATGTAGGTGATTACAAAGCCCTCCTTAACACCCGACTGTGCCAGCAGGCCATCGCGCTCAACGCTTGTTACCTGAACACCACCACGAATCTCCAGTTTCTCGCGCAGACTCGGGCTCACATCTGCAAATTTTCCACCCAAAGCCTCGGCCACATCCTTCGTGTCAGCCGTTACGGGCTCAGCCTTACCAACTTTATTCTTAAGCGTTACTTGCGCCTTCTTGGCCGTACCGTTGCGATCGTACTCGATAGAGATCTTATCACCAGGACGATACTGTGCCATCTGCTCGCTCATCGACGATGCGTCGTTCACCTTCTTGCCATCAACAGCCGTGATGATGTCGCCCTTGCGCAGACCTGCATCCTCGGCAGCGCCTCCCTCGACAACCTCATCGACGTACAAGCCGCCTGTCTTTGAGATGCCGAGTTCCTCGCCCAACTGCTCGATGAACAGATCGTCGATAGCACGATAGCGGATACCGAGCATTGCTCGCTGGACTACGCCGTACTCCTTAAGATCGACTACTACTTTGCGCACGATAGTCTCGGGAACTGCGAATGAATATCCAACATAACTACCCGTAGATGACTTGATTACGGTGTTAATACCCACCAGCTCGCCTCGGATATTCACCAGCGCACCGCCAGAGTTTCCGGGATTAACAGCAGCATCGGTCTGGATAAATGACTCTACACGCAACTCATCGGGAATAACGCCCAACTGACGAGCCTTAGCGCTGACGATACCTGCCGTAATGGTCGATTGCAGATCGAACGGAGAGCCGATAGCCAGCACCCACTCGCCCAGACGCAAATCGTTTGAATTACCGAAAGCAAGGGTGGGAAGATTCTCCTCATCAATCTTGATCAGCGCAACGTCAGTCGTGGGATCGGTTCCAATGAGCTTAGCATCGAAAGTGCGACCATCGTTGAGCTTCACCTTGAGTTTGGTTGCATCCTCGATAACGTGGTTGTTGGTTACGATATATCCGTCGGCCGAGATGATAACACCCGAACCACCCGAACGCTGCTCGCGGGTCTGAGGCTCGCCGTAACCACCTCCACCATAAGGAATTCCGAAGAACTCGTAGAAGGGGTCATAGCCGCGTGAACGGCCACCATACTGCACCTCGCGGATAGACTCGATATTCACCACAGCCTTCACAGCATTCTCGGCAGCATAGGTCAAATCGGGATACTGATCGGCCTGGAACGATGCAAAATGGTTGCCAGCGCGAGGAGTCGTGTCGCTCCAATCGACAACTGCGCTATTGCTACCGCCGAACACACCTGCGGACATATATTTATTTACACTCAAAGCCGTAAGGCCTCCTGCAAGAGCCGACACTGCGGCTGCTGATAAAATTACTAATGCCGTCTTTTTCATAATAACACCAAAAATTAATCGTTTATAATTCAAAATAGGCAAATTACTTCATAGGCGATATTATCTTCGTTTTACTCATTTGCTCTAATAACGGCGAGCAGGAACAAATTATTATACTTTTTGATTAATTTTTCTACAAAAAGTATTTGTCTTCCGTTCGCCTACACAAATATATACAAAATTCAGACAATAAAAATAGGATAGGTATAATTAATAACTATGTAGGTATAAACAAGTAGGCTGACAACCACAATCGTTGTCAGCCTATTTTTTACTTCTTTTTGTAGGTTGGCCAATGGCCGCCGAGGTTATAGAGCTGGTTATTCTCAAGGCCCTGCTTGCCTGCGCCTTCTCGCATCAAGGCCTTCAGTTCATCCAGATGCGAGAGATAGATGTCGCGCGGCAGGGCATCGTGCTCACGACACAGCGACGCAGCCATACCGACCACCTCGCCCATCATACCCGTCGTTCGCATAACTCTCACCGTACCCAGACCGATGTGCGACACGCTGATGTCGCGGCCCGCCATAAAGAGATTCTCGACATTGCGCGAGTAGAGGCATCGATACGGCACAGCGTAAGGGTTCACCGCCCCGTGAACGCATATCGACTTGAACTCGCCACCTGGGAAGTGCTCCGTATTTTTGGGATCGGGATAGTGCAGATCGATACTCCACGTTGTGGTGAACGACGCATCGGGGTACTCCACCTCATTCACCAGATCGTTCTCTGTCAGCACGTGGTCGCCCAGCAGTCGGCGCGACTCGCGCTTACCGGCAATGTAGGCCACCCAGCCCAGCTCACGATTGCGATACGCATCGTTGTCGGCAAGGCGGTTCTTCAGGAAGCTCCAATTTGAATAGACCACCATCAAGCCATAATCGCGGATATACTCAAACTCCTCGCACTGGTCGCGATTCATACCCGTCTCCCAGGTCCACTCGCCCATCGTTACACGTTCGCAACTATTTTCGTTAAAGTCGAGACCATACTCGAAGAGAGGGAATGCGCTCTCGCCCTCCTTTTCGACCGAGTACCACTGCACCGACGAACCCATCGTAAGTTTATCGCTCACCTCGGGAGCTGACGGCTCGCCATACACATCGCGGCCCTCGCGACCCATCGAGTAGTCGGCTCCTGCAAAATAGCCCACAGTTCCATCACCCGTACAATCGGAGAAAATAGGCGCCTCGAAGCGGATCTCCTCGCCCGTTTCGATATGCTTGGCATAGACAGCCGAAATTTGATCTCCCTGCTTATCAACATCATAGACTTTGTAAGACGGATAAAGCGTCAAATTAGGCTCGGCCTCAAGGAATGCTCGTTTCTTATCATCCTCATAGAACTCTGCGGGCTGTGCATTACCGCCACGCAGAGGACCGAACTCCTTAATCATATTGCCAAGATTCTCGTAGGGTCCCATCTCGATATGGCCACCAAGATGAACTCGCGTCTCGGAGCTATTCGTACCGCCCCACAACGGACGATCGTTAATCAATACCACCTGACTACCCAGGCGAGCCGATGCCACCGCCGCACACATTCCCGCAATGCCTCCGCCAACGACTACAAAATCGGCCTTTACGGCCTTAGCCTTCGTGGGCACCATCTCGCGACGCAGAGCGGCCAACGCTTCGGGCTGTGACGCAGGAACATCGTCCTTACGTTTTGTGAAATATATTGCATCGCAACGGCCGTCAAAACCCGTCATATCGTGCAATGCGACACGTTGCTTGCCCTTTGCAACATCCACTTCGCCAGCATATTGCCACTCCCACCTATTTCCCGTGGTTCCGAGATTATCGCTCAATTGTTTATCGCCTACACTAATGGCAAAGCGGCCTGCGCCCTCCTTGTCAGACCAGGGCGAGGTCCAGTTGTAGCATCGTACATAGACGTGGTAGGTACCCGCCGAAGGGAACTCCACCTCGGTCGAGGCATCCTCAACAGCGCGCCCCATTCCGTGAGCAATAAGGTAGGGCGAGCCCATCTCGAAGATGAACTGCTGATCGACACTCCAGCCGCCCTTAGCGGCAAAACTCTCGGCCTCCACCCACAAAGCATCGCTCCGAGAATCGGAGCAAGAGGCCAAAAGCACAGCAGCAAAAAGAATTGCAAAGATTTTCTTCATATTACATAAGGTTGTTTTATATTTCCCATCTCGCGGCCAGCCACCGACCACACATATACCCCTCAAAGTTAGATAAAATTCAGGAAATTAGAAAATCACATATCGGCTTTTAGATGCGCTTTACCAATTAAGTAGTATATTTGTGACATTAATAATATTTAATTTTTGCTTTGCAGATGGCGGTTGTGAATTACATTGTGCTTTTAATGATATTCTTCATTGTACCGGCGGGGGTTGTATGGCTATGTCGGAGATATCGGCCGCTCGGGCAGCTGGGGCCGATAATGGTGCTATACGCCATCGGAATGGTGATTGGCAATCTTCCTTTCATACCCACCGAAATTGCTACGTTGCAGGAGTTTCTTCCCAACGTGCTGATTCCGCTCGCCATACCGATGATGCTCTACGGATGCACCTTCTCGCGCGGCGAGGCACGGCTGCAATGCAAGATCGTTGCCAGCGGATTTCTCGCAACGTGCATAGCCGTAACGATAGGTTATGTGCTCTTTGGGCAGAACATCGAGCAGGGCGCCGAGGTAGGTGGCATCATCACGGGAATGTACACCGGAGGAACGCTCAATGCGGCGGCGCTGCAAGCAATTTTCAAGATCAACGGCGAGACTTTTGTGCTGATAAATTCGTATGACATAATCATTTCGTTCACATATTTTGTCTTTCTTTTCAGCGTGGGAATCAAGCTTTTCCGGCGCTTGTATGGAGAGAAGCCGCAAACTCAAGTGTCATTCGACAATAAGCCGCAGGACGCGGCCAACACACCTGAACCAAATCCCTATCGACGATTATTTACGCGCGAGGGCGGGCGGCAGCTTCTGCAAATGCTGGGGCTTACGGCGGTTGTGGTGGCAGTGTCGGCAGGTGTGGCGTTGCTCTTTGCGGAGCAGTGGTTTATGGTGATCTTTATCTTGTTGATCACAACGCTGGGTGTAGCCTGCTCATTTGTTAAGCGAGTGCGTGATATGGATTTGAGCTATGACGTGGGAATGTATCTGATCTACATATTCAGCCTCACGATAGCCTCGATGGCCGATTTCTCTAATCTCGATCTGATGGGCGGCATTAATCAATTGGCGTTTATGGTGGTTGCGGTTTTCCTATCGCTACTCCTTCACGCCATCGGGTGCCGAGTGCTACGCGTCGATGCCGACTCGATGATGATCTCGTCGGTAGCGTTTATCAATTCGCCGCCATTCGTGCCGATGGCATCGGCTGCGATGCGCAACAAGCGAGCGCTCGTAACGGGCCTTGGAGCAGGAATTGTCGGCTATGCCGCAGGAAATCACATCGGAGTGCTGATGGCGCATCTGCTACAGATGTTGTAATAGATTATGATACAAAAAAATAAGGAGTGCAAATGCACTCCTTATTTGATATGGCATCAAAGATATTGATTACATCAGCTCATTCACGCTCTTCTTTTTCTTGCCCTTGGCATCGCGATTAGCGCTCTTCTCGGCCTTCTTCTCGAGATATCTCGACCAAGGCTCGACATCAGTTCTGATGATAAACTCATACTCGTTGTATGACTCATCGACGTTCTTCAGCGCCTTAGGATCAGCCGTACGTGCCGAGGTGCGGCTGATCAGATGCTGCTCCATATTGAGTTCCAAGGCATAATCACCATATACTGCCTTATGCTTGGTAAGTTTACCCGATGATGTCTCAACAATATTCTGACAGTGATCCTTCATATATGTAAGCAGCGTATGATAGGTATCGTCGTTATAGCACACAACCTTTACATAAGATGCCTTATCCTCTTTTCCGAATTGTACAACAATACTATAGTCGTTGCGACCGGGACGCACTTCTTCGTAAGCATCGGCGATGATTGCCAACACGTTTAACGTTGTATTCCAACCGTTAGACTTACGCATAGCCCAAGTATTGGTATCATTGTCATACTTAAAATTATTTTCCTTAAACTCTTTCTTATCGAAAGCAAGATACTTTGAATAAGGGAGATCTTGTGCTCTGGCTGCCACTGCCAAACACAATAGGAGGAGGAAGAGTAAATTTTTCTTCATATTAAATTAAATTAGGTTTGTTAATTATTTCCATATTATTTTGTTCTCAATTGCGGTTTACTCAATCTATGCATCGCACACAATGTGACAGGCAGCGCCATTTTTTCTCAAATCTTTTTTCAAGATTTTAGACCATTTGAGCTGCTATGATAAAACAAGCTACAAAAAATATAACTATAAATATCATCAGCAGAATAATACAATAAATCAAACTCGTCAACACCGACTTTACGAACGCTGTAACCCACGAGCTTGCATAAACCCTATGATAGGCAATCGTTAGATACACGCAGGAGCTTATCATCATTGCATATTCCAATATATCCATTGACGGCGCGAGTGTCAGATAGAGTATGTAAATACATATAATAAAGAACTCCAGAAATGCCGTATAATGCAACGCGAAGATAAAATAGTTGATCTTACGAAGTTTGGACCTGCGCTGAACAAGGGATAACGATATCGAGAGGATTGGCGCCGTGAGCAGCAACAATATCGGGAAATACTGCGATGTAAGTCTAATAATCTCGGCTATAACCAAGTGAGTCAAATCCAAATTACTCCTGCCAAACTCCGTATCGGGGTTGAAACGATAGGTGCCCTCCTCGTCAATAATCACAATCTCATCATCGATAAAGACCTGCGGAATGACAGCTACCCATTTATCGACTCCCTCACCCTTGGTGTCCTCTACCGTTACAACTTTGCTGACGATTTGTGGATAGGAATCTGCTATGAACAAAGGAGCTCGCAAAAGCACAGTGTCGCGTGGGCTTTCCGCAATTTTCTGGGAATACGCCGCATCTTCTTGCATCGACTCAAGCTGAACGCTTGAAAACACTCGTTCATCATTTATTAAGCTATGCGCCGAGTTGGTCATCTTATCACCACTCGCAAAAAATACGAACAGCGTGACGAAGATAAACAATAGGAACATATTCAACTTAAGCGGATGCTCCTGCGAGGAGTATTTTCCCGCAAGGAACTCCTTGGTAAGCTGTCCCGGACGACGAAGCAGTGTCCACAGCGTTTTGAGGAATTGCGAATCCCACAAAAAGGCATTGTCAAGGTATGCCAAAATAAAACCTCCAATCGTGGGTGTTTTGGTCAAAACCTCCTGTCCGCAGTTGTGGCAATAATGCCCCATAAGCTCCTCACCGCAATTCAGACAACGCTTGCTCTGCGAACCAATCCGCGAATCTTCAGTTTCAGGATTCTCTATATTCTTATTCTCTTCAATCATTAGCACAATAGCTTTTTATAAAATTCCAAAATAAAACACTCGAGCAATAGCCCTACAAAATCAATAACGCACCTTATCCTCTTTCTCTTCCCACTTCCTGAAAGCCACCAGTGCCCCCTCGCGCATAAAATGCTCGCACTTGATTGAGCGGTCGGCATAGCTCAGTTCGAGCTGATCGTAGATAAACGAGTCGTCGAAGTCGATTGCTTTGGCATCAGTCTTCGTGTTGCCATAGCAGATGCGTTTTACGCCAGCCCAATACAGAGCACTCAGGCACATCGGGCAAGGCTCGCACGAACTATAGACCGTGCAATCGGTGAGCTGGAACGTCCCCAACTTGGCGCAGGCACTGCGAATTGCCATCACCTCGGCGTGTGCCGTAGGGTCGGCATTGGGTACAACGCGATTGGCTCCGGTGGCTATCACCTCGCCGTCACGTACGATGACCGCCCCGAATGGGCCTCCGCCGCTGTCGATATTTTCAACCGACAAGTCGATTGCCATCTGCATAAACTTGGCATCCTCGGCCGAATAATCGAAGGTTTCTTTAAGCGTTTTTTCCATAGCGTATTGACTTTTTTATGGGTTTAAAATCTAAATTGAGGACTATTTTCGCAAATAATCCTCAATTTAGAATCATAGTTTGTGCAGTCAGCGGGAAACTGACTTTTTAATAACTCCTCTGTGGCTTATTAAAGCGCGCGAGTGGTTGTGTTTTTGCACACGATGCTAAGGTTGATGCTCTCCACTCTCTCGTCCATACGGTCGAAGATAGCCTCTACTGCTGCCGCATCGGTTACGTCGATTTCGCCAGCATAAGCTAACGCAGCGACGTCCATATTGCCAAAGTAGTTGATAAACGAATAGGTCGGCATATACATATGCAACTGAGTATTGTTTTGGTCTTGGAACATATACATATCCACATCGCGGTAATATGGCAGCATTTCGCTCATCTTGATGGTTACCTTGTTGCCATCGACCACGATACGAGCCTCGAAAACAATGTTCTGACCGTTGTAGTAGTACTTATACTTGAGGGTATTGGCATTTGGGAACTCAACGGCAAAAAGAAGTGTCTTGAGCATCTTGTCGAGGTTCTTACCCTCCATCTTACCGATGTTGAAGGTGTAACCCATCATCGTCATATCTTCGTCCAAGCCCTTTACGTTGCTTACATAAGTATTGTTGTAGTCGTAAGCCTTGCCTGCAAGGTCGAGATTTTGCTTGATGCGGAGCCAAGACTCAGCTGACTCTGTTCCATCAAATAAATAATGCTTAAAAGTCATTATATCACCATATGCGGTACAATTAGGAGTGTAAACAAGTCTTGCGGCTATATACTTAGAAGAAGGCTTTGCAGCATTAGAGAAACCCTGGAAAATCAAGTCACCAACCACCTTGTAGTTCGAATTGTCCAAAACCGAAAATTCTCCTAAATATTCAGACCAACCCGTGAATACTGAACTTTCGTTCTCATCAAATGTGTGTATTCTCATATTATCCTTATCGTCATTGCAAACCCACATACCTACAATCTCATCAGAGAGGTCGTTTTCGCAATAATCATAAGTCAAACGAACGTCATTGTCGTTAAACATAACGATGGACATCGATTTGCCTGCCACAAACTCGAGGCGACCTTCAAATGTTTCATTATCACCATCGAATGCGAGAGTAACCTTGTTATTTACTACCTTGATAGTACCTTTCTCCTCATATAGACTGCCACCTTTCATAACACCTGTTGTGGTAAACGAACCATCTGCCTTGATTACCATAGCCTCAGCAAGTTCGCCATTCAAGGTAGTCCAAGTACCTACCAGTTCTTGGGTGTAATCGTGCTCAATAAAATCGTGCTCACAATCGTCTTTCGAACAGCTTGCAAAGCCAACCATTGCCACAAAGGCAACCATCATTAACTTAAAAATCTTCATAGTGTATTAAAAAAATTATTGTAAAAAAAAGTTAATTTGTATATTTTTTTGTCTCGCTCGTAGTGGTAACAAGCCCAACAAAAATTCATAGCCACAAAGCTACTTTGATATTCTTGAAGAGTCAAGCAATGCAATCCTACATTTTTGTCTATATTTAGCGTAAGTTAATACTAAAAATATCAAATGTAAACCGAAATGTAAACAGCTATGTTTGTGCTACTGCTCGGAAATTAGTTATTTTTGCAAAACGATAACAATAATAAAGGAGAATATGAGACTACCTATTTGGGAGAAAAAAATATTAATCTTCTTCTCGCTCGCGATGCTCTGCTCAACCTGCTTCGCCGGCGAGGAGCTCTTCCGCCAGGCCCGAGAATTACAACGCAAGGGAGAGTACGGCAAGGCAATCGATACATTCAAGGAGTATCTGTCGCAGCCACTAAGCGAGGCCGATATCGATCAGCAGATAGGCACCTACTCGGATGCGTTGGTGCAACTGATGAATACATTCCAGAGTAAAGGCGAGCCAGAGGCTTGCGTAACGACGCTGAAAGAGTTGTTCGACATCTCCCCCACCCTACAAAAACATTGCTTACGCGATTACTACTCAGTGCTGGGCTACGCCCTGTCGCGCACGGAGAATATGAAAGGGGCAGAGGAGGCGACGCTGAAGGCTTTGGCGGTCCCGCTCTTTCACGCCACGCCCGAACGTTTTTTCCGCGACTATGCCTATGCCGCTGCGGTATTTTATAGCAATCCCGACTACCAGATGCAGGTCATAGATTGGTGCCAAGAGGCTTTGCAGCAAGCTCAATTGTGCGAAAACACCTCGGGAAAGCAGTGGGTGGCGACGATGTTGGGATCGTTATACAAACGAAACGGACACATCAACAAGGCGCTGGAGTTGTTTCTGCAAAGTAAGGAGGAGGCGCAAACGAGAAATGACGATTTGGGTACGCTGAACAGCCTGCACGCGCTGATAGACCTCTTCCTCTATTGGAATGTGCCCGAATATGCCAACCTGTACGCATCGGAGGCCATACGCGTGGAGGAGCGTATGACGACGAGAAATCCGATGGTTTCGGCGCAGACATATATAAATAAGGGACGAGCGCTACTGCAAGTCGGAGAGATTGATTCTATCGCGATATATACCGAGAAGGCGAGAGAGATATGTCGTTCGCTGCCTTACAACAGCGGAATGGTGGATGTAGATCTCCTGCACGGCACGTATCTGACGGAGAAGGGCGGCGACTCATTGCATCTGGGTATTCAGGAGCTACAACAGGTCGCTCACCAAGGAACTGCCACGAACCGCGCAAAGGCATATCACCAATTGGCACAAACGTATCTGAAGAGCGAGATGGGCGATTTGGCTGAGATAATGCTGGATAGTATGTATTCGTTGCTTGTGCATAATGATTCTCCGATATATATCCATCTGGACTACAAGCCGATTTTGAACTATTATATGAAAAGTAAAAATCAGCGAAAGGTGGAGCAATACACGCAGATGATGCTTGAGGAGCAGCAGGCGTTAAAGGAGAAGAGGCTGAATTTTAATCTTGTGGAGGCCATCGCCGAGTCGCAAACCGCACAGCAGAGGCAGGAGCTAAAGATTGTTCAACTTGAACAAACCAACCAGCGCCTTTGGTTTTTGGCTTGTGCCGTGTTGGCTGTAGTCACTATTACGGTGATCGTGACGCTCCTTTTCCATCAAAAGAGGCTGCATAGAAACCAGATGAAGCTGGCTGATGATAAACTCGCCTCGTTGGTTAAGAAGTTAAACCAAACGAATGCTGAGAAAAAGATGATTTCGCAAGAGATAGATGATATAATGAGCGATAAGGAGAACCGACAAGAAATCGAAGCGCTGACTCCAGCAATACTCCAGAAAAGCGGAGAATCGAAGTTTCGCCAACGATTCGAGTTGCTATATCCACGTTTTCTACCTCATCTCCGCGAGAGAATTCCATCTATTTCCCGCCGCGAGGAACTTCTCTCTATGCTTATTGTCCTAAAGCAAGACAACAAGGAGATTGCCGAGCTATTGGCCATCGCACCGCGAAGTGTTTTGATGCTTCGTCACCGATTCCGCCAAAAAATAGGAATGACGACCGATAACTCGTTGGAGAATTTCATAGATGAGGTTATGGCACTCCAAGATAGTTTAGGCGAAACACCTGTCGTTGAGTCCGACACGCCAACGGAAGAGCCGTCTATGTAGTTTTTGCATCCACTATTTGAAAGCAGAATCCAGACTCGAGTATTATATCCAAACTCCGTTTTCTCATTTACACAATTTGGATACAGCTAATTAATCTGACAATGTAAAAAAGAGGAGAAGTTTATACGCTTCTCCTCTTTTTTATATTAATATTTTTATTCTATTACAACCTTGCCAAGCACTCGCTGACATTGCGCTCGATGCGACACATCACATCCTCAGCCTCAGCCTTTACGAACTTCTCGCCAACGATATTCTCGTAAAGCTCGATGTAGCGGTCGGTGATGCTTGCAACGATCTGGTCGGTCATCTCGGGAACCTGCTGACCCTCCTGACCCTGAAAACCATTGGCCATCAGCCACTCACGAACGAACTCCTTTGAGAGCTGCTTCTGCTTCTCGCCAGCGGTCAGACGCTCCTCATACCCTTCAGCATAGAAATAACGCGATGAGTCGGGAGTGTGGATCTCGTCCATAAGGTAAATAACGCCATCCTTCTTACCGAACTCGTACTTGGTATCAACCAAGATAAGGCCCATCTTGGCAGCAATCTCCGTACCACGCTGGAAGATGGCGCGGGTATAGGCCTCCAGCTTCTCGTACTCCTCGCGGCTTACCAATCCCTGCGCGATGATCTCCTCCTTCGAGATATCCTCGTCGTGTCCCTCATCGGCCTTGGTCGTAGGGGTGATGATGGGCTCGGGGAAACGCTGATTCTCGACCATACCGTCGGGCATTTCAACACCGCAGATAGTACGCTTACCAGCCTTATACTCTCTCCAAGCGTGGCCTGAAAGGTAACCGCGAATAACCATCTCGACCTTGAAAGGCTCGCACTTGTGACCTACCGTTACCATCGGATCGGGTACGGCGATTTTCCAGTTGGGAAGGATGTCCGTAGTTGCATCGAGGAACTTGGCAGCGATCTGGTTCAAAACCTGACCCTTGAAGGGAATACCCTTGGGCAGAACTACGTCGAATGCCGAAATACGGTCTGACACAACCATTACCAAATACTCATCATTGATGCTGTAAACGTCGCGAACCTTACCTACATAGTGGCTCTGCTGACCTTCGAAACTAAAGTTTGTCTTTACAATTGCTTCCATAGCTATTATTTTTTGTTTATTCTCTTGCGTATTGTGAGGCTGTCGCAAAATGGCAACAACCGACCACAAAGATAATGATTTTTATTGATCAATATCCCATAAGAGCTATTTTTTAGATATCGAAGGATAACGCAAGGAAGAAATAATTATATTTGCAAGGGTAAAATAAGGTTAATGATCCTGTGAGGAGAGTATTTATGGGAACGACAAATAACACATCGCAAGCATCTGTCGCCGCACCGCGCGAGAGGCTTTGGAACAGCAACTATCTGAAGGTCTGGACGGCAAACTTTATGATCTTCTTCTCGTTTATGCTCCTTACGCCGCTGCTGCCGTCATATCTGAGCGACACGTTCGGGGCAGATAAGCAGACCATTGGTATCGTGTTGTCGGGTTATACACTGACAGCGCTTTTGATTCGCGCGCTGAGCGGATATATGGTCGATAGCTTTCCGAGACGGGTGGTGATGATGGCGAGTTATATGCTCTTTGCCCTATTTTTTGCAGGATATTTGGCGGCGGGAACACTGATGTTGTTTGCCATTGTGCGCACGCTGCACGGCGCACCATTTGGGGCGACGACCGTGTCGAACAGCACGGTGGCGATCGACGTACTGCCCGCATCGCGTCGAGCCGAAGGAATTGGATATTATGGACTTAGCAACAACATAGCGACGGCAATCAGTCCTACCGTTGCGCTCGTTCTATTCGAGCACTATGGAAATTACGATATGTTGTTCTGGTTGGCCTTCGTAACCTCGCTCGTGGGATTGGCCTGCACAGCTTCGGTCAAACATCGCAAACGCGAGGTGGTAAGAGAGCGCAAGGCACTCTCGCTCGACCGCTTCATTCTGCTGAAGGGCTGGCGTCAGGGAGCGGCAATGATATGCTACTCATTCTCATACGGAGTACTGGCGACATACATCGCAATTTACGGCAAGGACGAATTAGGCATAACGGGCGGAACAGGATTGTTCTTTATGCTGCTGGCGATCGGTCTGATTCTGTCGCGCTTGGTCGGCAGTCGCACGTTGCGTCAGGGCAAGGTTACGCAGAATGCGACCATCGGAACGGCCATTTCGCTCGTCGGATATCTGCTCTTCGCAGCGGTGCATAATCACTGGGGATATTACGGAGCGGCGCTGATCATCGGCTTGGGTAACGGACATATGTTCCCTGCCTTCCAGACGATGTTTATCAATCTGGCGGAGAACTCACAGCGCGGAACGGCAAATTCGACACTACTCGTATCGTGGGATATAGGTATCGGCTTGGGTATTCTTGTCGGAGGAATTGTGGCTGAGCACGTTGGTTATCACGCGGCATTCTGGACGGCGTGGGGAGTCAATCTGGTTGGTGTTACGACGTACCATCTGCTGGCGAGAAGGCATTTTATTGCCAACAAATTGCGTTAAATAGATTATAGTTAATTTCGAATTCTTTTTATAAAAAGAGATATTATGAGCAATTGGAAAACAGAAGCCGTCATACTGGCTATCGGAATGGCAGCATTAGGGGCACAAATTGAAGATGGCATCAATGATTTCGTAGCCAAAGATCGTGTAGTAACCGTCAAGGGATTGGCCGAGATGGAGATTCCTGCCGACAAGGTAACGTGGCCACTAATGTATAAGGAAGTGGGCGACGACCTCTCTACGCTATATAACAAAATAAGCAATACGAATAAGGCTATCGTTGATTTCCTGAAGCAAAAAGGTATCACCGAAGATGAAATCAGCATCAATGCCCCCGAGATCATCGATATGCAAGCCGAGCGATACGTCGGCGAAAATAAGAGTTACCGATACAATGTAACAACTGTTATCACCGTCACCTCAAACAAAGTCGATCTGGTGAGAAACCTTATTAGCGAACAGGGCGAGCTTCTGAAACAAGGCATCGCCATCACGGGTGGGGATTACCGCTACAACATCCAATACGACTACACCAGTCTGAATCAGATTAAGCCTCAGATGATAGAGGAGGCGACCAAGAATGCCCGCGAAGCTGCCCAAAAGTTTGCCAAGGACTCGGACAGCGAGCTGGGAAAGATCAAACGCGCCACACAAGGTCAGTTCAGCATCGACAATAGGGATGCCAACACCCCGTACATAAAGCGTGTTAGAGTGGTAACGACTATTGAATACTCTCTGGAAGATTAAAATCAGCCGTCTCGCCTGAAAGCGAAATAGAGTTTAATTCGTATATGAATTACAAAAAAAGCAGCCCCTAGAGGGTAGCACTTTTTCGGCGGTGAATTTTATTTCACCGCCTATTTTATTGATATACATTGCATTAGATTGTTGCGTTGTGAGACGACTTTTTGTGCAAAAATGGTTTAAGCGTTGATTTTACCCTTTTGCGTGTAGTCTTCTATGTAGTATAAATTAAGTATAATTAAGGTAAAAATCACTTTTTGTGATACGATGTATCACAAAAAGTATTACCTTTACACATTGAAATTTAGTGACTTGGGCTATGAATAACTTTTTGGCGACATACCGCAATGCTGTGAACTGCACCTCTTGTGCAGTCGTTGCATAGTGTGCCACAAATACCCCCCCCATTACTCAATGTCCTAATAGTCAAATAGTTAGAGGATATACACCATCTTATAGTTGGCGTTATGGCTTGTCGTGAGCCGTAACGCCCTTTTTGTGCTTACATATCAATAAACATAACAATTAAAAAAACAGAGTAATTATGAAGACTTTCAGAATGATTGGAATGGCCCTCGTGGCTGTGGTGCTCGGCTTTGCGATGAGCAGTTGTGACAACGACGATGACGATGTGAATCCTTACAAGGACTATCCGCAGCTGATTGTGGGTAAGTGGTTTTGTTTTACACCTGAATTAAGTATTTTTTTGAATTATCAAGCAGATAAAACTTTTAGTGAAGTCGCTTGGGATAAAAATAATGGTTGGTATCAGGAACAGGGAACTTATAGCATTGAAGGAAATATACTTACCACTCATTCTAACTACGAAGTTCAACGTTCTATCGAGGTGTCTAAAGATAAATTTACAATTTTAGAACATTTTGGATTTGAAGGACTTCCTAAAAATACACACTATCGCGTACAAGAATCCTTTGATATCAAGGGTAATTACACTTACCTAAATTCAGCAGTAAAAGTAGAAGCCGCCGAAGGCAAGACCGCACTTCAGTTGCCTGAAGGTGTTCTCTTCCAGGGTCAGAACTATATCCCAGTAGATGCAATGCACGGTGACCGTATTATAGACGTGATGAAGAAGTTCTTTGCCGATGCTACATTCGCAGCTGATGGAAAACTTAACCACACACTCGATGGTGAGGCAAAGGTAAAGAACTACACCCTGAATGGCAACAACCTTGTCTTCAACCTCTACGAAGGCAGCGATACTTATAAGGTAAATGCTACCTCATTCCCCGATGAGGATGGTGACCGCCTCTTCATCATCATTCCTAAGCAGGCTGCTTGGTTGGGCGGTATGGTTGATTTGGTAGAGAAAGAGAACGAGGGTTTGAAGCTCGATGCTGCGCAGATTGCCGCATTGGAGAAGGAGTTTATGGAGACCTTCGAGACTTTCACTGTAATCTTAAGTTTG
>JAZRQX010000019.1:0-82880 GCA_045650235.1 Alistipes sp.
AAGACGATGGTCTATTCGCACCGCGATTTGATTTTTGTCCTGAACTGGCATCCGACGGCAGCTATTCCCGATTACGAGCTTCCCGTTCACGAGGCCGGAAAGTATGAGGTTGTGCTCTCGTCGGACGAGAAACGCTTCGGAGGTCAGGAGCGCCAGACACTCGGCGAGGAGCACTTCTCGTTCAACGTCGAGGGCGAGGATGGAGAGCTTTATCCCCGTATCAAGATTTACAATACGCCCCGAACGGCTGTCGTATTACGAAAGGTTGATTAATAATAGCTCTCGTTATACAATTTCTAAAGAGATAATTTTGAATTTTGCATTAAAAAAGGTTGCTCGCGAAGGAGCAACCTTTTTCATTATACTTTTAAGAATATCTTTTTCCTGTACATCACCCACAGAATCAGGAATATCGTTCCCACCTGCGAGAGCGTGAGTAGCAGATTATAGTACGCTCCCATATATTGCTCCAGACCGTAGAATATCGAGTCGGCCACACCGCGGAAATTGACTATCTGCGTGAGCATATAGGCAGCTATGGAGTTCATTCCATAGACCTTGAGCCAAGTTAGGTGCTTGCCATACCCCATACAATCAACAAAATAGTATGCAATTCCCAGCAGTATGAACGACACGCCTGCCGCATAGAGCGCCATCGACGAGGTCCATATAATCTTGATAATCGGCATCCAAACGCTCCACGCCATTGCAACAGCGACCATCGCCACACCTGCACCAAAGAGCCACCATAGTTTCCGTCGATCCTCCATCTCACTCTTTGCTATGTGTCCCGCCAGCATTCCGCAGATGCCCGTCACGCCGAAGGTGAGGCTACTCAAAATCCAGGTGTAGTGATAGCTCTCGCTCCACACCACAACGCCATTCTCAACGGTTGCATTGTCGCGGAAGCGTCCCAGCACCACGCGATCAACCCACTCGGCCAGATTGCCCTGTGGCGTATAGTCGCCGCCACCAAAGCCATCCACCGACACGAACTCCATCGCCGCCCAGTAGGCCAAGAGAAGCACCATAGCGGCAATAATCTGCGTTCTAATGCGCGAGAACAGGTACAGCACCGCGGCCACGGCATAGCCTACGGCGATAGCCTGCAACGTATTGGTGTAAAGGTAGATGCGATCAGGGTCAAGTGCTAACAGATTACCCTGGCACATCATTCCGAACACCCACAGCACCGCAACACGTCGTGCCACGCGCTTCATCGCATCCACTCTGTTGCCACTCTCGCGGTAACGCTTCTGCGCAAAGGGAATCGTCGCACCAGCCATAAACATAAATAGAGGCATAATTATATCCCACGGGCCAAAGCCCTCCCACTCGACGTGGTGGAATATCCACATACAGTTGTTGAGCCACTCCGCATCGGCCGCACGCGCTATGGCGTTCACCACAGGTCCTAATGCTACCAAAAAGAAGAGGTCGGCTCCACGCAGTACGTCGAGCGATTCTAATCGTTTCATACGCAACTACTTAAATGGTGAATCGGGCTCCTTCGACATCACATAGTAGAAGAGCTTGTCGACAATGCCCGGAGCAAATTTCTTTACAAAATGCGTAGCGCGACCCTCGGCCTCCATCAGACACAGACGCTTGCGGCGTGCAATGCCGCGCGCTACGATGTGGGCCACCTGCTCGGCAGTCATCATCTTGCCCTCCTCGCGAGGCGTCGATCCCTGCTGTGATCCATCGGCCGTGAGAGCCGAGAATCGAACATTCGAGGCGGTGAATCCGGGGCAGGCTACCATAACGTGCAACCCTTTCTTCAGATTCTCCACGCGGATGGTTTCCAAGAATCCCGTCATCGCAAACTTCGATGCCGAGTAACCCGTGCGGCCCGGCAGACCGTGAATACCCGCCACGGACGAGATTCCGACCAATGATCCCTTTGACTTCTGCAGGTAGGGTAGTGCGAACTTGGTGCAATATACAGTACCCCAGAAGTTTACGTCCATCAATCGGTGCAAAACACTCAGGTCCAAATCATCAAACAACGCGCGCATCGATATGCCTGCATTGCAGATCAGCACATCAATTCCGCCGAAAGCCTCGACAGCCGTCTTGATCAACTTCTCGCAATCCTCGACCTTCGTTACATCCGTCACGCACCACGCAGCCTTGCCGCCTTTGGCCTCAATCTCTTGACACATCTGCTCGAGCTTATCGCCTTGACGCGCACCCAAAACTACCTTGGCTCCCATTGCGGCATACTCGCGGGCCATCGCAGCTCCGATACCCGACGAAGCGCCCGTGATGACGACAACTTTTCCGTTTAATTTGTTGCTCATATATTTAAGTTTTAATCATTTATCTCAATCTCCATTCCGTCCCAAGCCAGCTCCACTCCATCGGGCAATCGCTCAGCAGAGCTTGCGTGCAGACCAATCTCGTGCGACATATGCGTAAGATATGCCTTGTGGGGTTTTATCTCGCGGACAATCTCCACCGCCTCGGCGACACAGAAGTGCGAGTCGTGAGGCGTAAATCTCAATGCGTTAATTATCATTAACTCCACACCTCGCAGCTTCTCTATCTCTCCATCGATCAGGTGCTTGAAGTCGGTCATATAGGCTATCTTGCCGATGCGAAATCCTGTGATGTCGAATCGCTCGGAGTGCTTGCCGCGAATTGGAACAATCTCTACATCACCCACCTGGAACGGTTGCGTGTTGTCAATCTCGTGGAGTCGCATCTCGGGCACACCTCGATATTTGTTCGTGACGAAGGCGTAGTCGAAATCCTTTCTAATGGTTGTGATTGTGCGGGCCGTAGCGTAGATATCAACGGGACGAATCGTCGGGTAATCCACAAAGTTAAAGGCCCTCACATCGTCCAGTCCGCCCGTGTGGTCCTTATGCTCGTGCGTGAGCAGTATCGCATCAATCCTTCTCGCATTGGTTCGCAACATCTGCTGACGGAAGTCGGGCCCAGCGTCAATCACAATGCGCTTATCGCCCACCTCGACCATAGCCGAAGTGCGCAGACGCTTGTCGCGCTCATCCTTTGATTGGCACACCTCGCATCGGCATCCGATTACGGGCACGCCTTGCGATGTTCCTGTACCTAAAATAGTGAGTTTCATACTATTGTGCTTGATAACCTGTATCCTCCAAAAGATTTGCACCGTTTGCTGCCGCAACGGCCAGCTCGTCGCAACGGTTGTTCTCGATGTTGGAGGCGTGCCCCTTCACCCATACGAAGCGCACCTGATGGCGACGATAGACGCGCAGGAATCGCATCCACAGGTCGGGGTTCTTCTTTCCCGCAAAGCCCTTGCGCTCCCAGCCGAAAACCCAGCGCTGATTCACCGCATCGACCACATACTTCGAGTCCGAGTATAATGTCACGTTCGTTCCGTCGAACTTCAGTGCCTCCAGCGCTACGCATACGGCCAAAAGCTCCATACGGTTGTTAGTCGTAAGGCGGTAGCCGGCCGATAGCTCCTTGCGATGAGGACCCGAGAGTAGCACCACGCCGTAACCTCCTCTGCCGGGATTACCTTGTGCCGCTCCGTCGGTATATATGGTTACATCAGCCATCTATAGTAAAATATAAAAATCATCGCGCCACCAACGCTTTTCTCAAGCGAAATGGCGCGATGAACAATTCGTAGAAAAACTATTTCAATGCAGCCATACGCTCCTTGATGGCCGCAATCTTTGCCTCGGCATCCGACTGCTTCGCGCGCTCGTTTGCCACAACCTTCTCGGGAGCTGATGATACGAAGCGCTCATTAGAGAGCTTCTTCATTACGCTTGCCAAGAATCCCTCCAGGTATGCGAGCTCGTCGCCGAGCTTCTTCATCTCAGCCTCCACGTCGATCTGGTCACCCATCGGGATGAAGTACTGCGTGGTCTTAACGATAAATGTGTCGGCCGTGGGATCCTTCTCCGTTACGGCATTGATTGCATCCAGGTTACACATCTTCGCAATGACGGGAGCATACTCCTTGGGGTAGTTCTCATCCTCGATGACGTTCAGCGTGATGGCATTCTTCTGTGCGATGTTCTTCTGCTTGCGCACGTTACGCACACCTGAGATAACCTCCATCGCCAATGCGAATCGAGCCAGCAGAGCCTCATCAACCTCCTCTGCCACAGGCATCGGGGCGTACATAATTGACTCTCCCTCGGCGCGAGGAGCCAAATCCTGCCAAATCTCCTCCGTTACGAAGGGTATAAAGGGATGGATCAGACGCATCAGCAGGTCGAAGTAGTGGCGCGTTGCCTCCATCGTTGCCTTGTCGGTAGGCTGCTGGTAGGCGGGCTTCACCATCTCCAGATACCAACCGCTGAAGTCGTCCCAGAAGAGTTTGTAGATACGCATAAATGCCTCCGAGATTCGGTACGAAGCAAACAGATCGTTAATCTCGGCAACGGCCTTCGACAATGTGTGACGGAACCACTCAACTGAGAGGCGATTGTTCTCCGACTGCTCGGCATTCTCGTCCACCTGCCACATCGAGATCAGGCGGTAAGCGTTCCAAATCTTGTTACCGAAGTTACGTCCCTGCTCGCAGAGTGCCTCGTCGAACATAACGTCATTTCCTGCCGATGACGAGAGCATCATCGCCACGCGCATACCGTCTGCGCCATACTGTGCAATCAGATCGAGCGGATCGGGTGAGTTACCCAGCTGCTTCGACATCTTGCGGCCCAGCTTGTCGCGCACAATACCAGTGAAATATACATTTCCGAAGGGCTTATTGCCACGATACTCATATCCGGCCATAATCATACGAGCCACCCAGAAGAAGATGATATCGGGGCCGGTGATAAGATCCGACGTAGGGTAGTAGTATTTGATCTCCTCGTTGTCGGGGTTGCGGATGCCGTCAAATACAGAGATGGGCCACAACCACGATGAGAACCAGGTGTCGAGTACATCCTCATCCTGACGCAAGTCGCTCAGTTGCAATGACTCATCCTGCGCCTTCTCGCGTGCCTTCACGAGAGCCTCCTCAGCCGTAGGAGCGATCACATAACCACCCTTGGGCAGATAGTAAGCGGGAATACGCTGTCCCCACCACAACTGACGCGAGATACACCAATCCTTGATGTTCTCCATCCAGTGACGGTATGTGTTCTTATATTTTGCAGGGATAAACTTAATCGAATCCTCCAGTACGGCACGTGTCGCGGGCTCGGCAATCTCCTGCATCGACATAAACCACTGCATTGAGAGCTTAGGCTCGATAGCCACGCCCGTACGCTCCGAGTAACCCACGTTGTTGGTGTATGCCTCGACCTTCTCCATAAGGCCGGCAGCCTGCAAATCGCCCTCGATAACCTTGCGGCACTCGAAACGGTCCATACCGACGTACATACCCACCTTGTCGTTGATCGTGCCGTCGTCGTTGAAGATGTCAATGGTCTCGAGCGCATACTTCTCGCCCAGCATATAGTCGTTTACGTCGTGTGCCGGCGTAACCTTCAGCGCACCCGTTCCGAACTCAATATCAACATACTCGTCGCGAATGATGGGCACCGAACGGCCTACCAGCGGCACGATAACTCGTGCACCCTCAGGAATATCCTTGTAACGCTCGTCATTGGGGTTCAAACATACGGCCGTATCGCCCAGAATTGTCTCGGGACGTGTCGTTGCCACAACCAGATAGCGATCCGTACCCTCGACCATATAACGCAGGTAGTAGAGCTTACCCTGCGACTCCTTGTAGATCACCTCCTCGTCCGAGAGAGCGGTCTTTGCCGAGGGGTCCCAGTTTACCATACGAACGCCACGATATATCTTGCCCTTGTCGTAGAGGTCGCAGAATACCTTGATAACGCTCTCCGTGCGAGCCTCATCCATCGTGAAGCAGGTGCGGTCCCAGTCGCACGAAGCACCCAGCTTGCGCAGCTGCTTGAGAATGATACCGCCGTGCTTCTCCTTCCACTCCCAAGCGTGGGCGAGGAACCCCTCGCGCGTGAGGTCAGCCTTGTTGATACCCTCGGCTGTGAGCTTTGCCACGACCTTTGCCTCGGTTGCAATTGAAGCGTGGTCGGTACCCGGCACCCAGCAGGCGTTCTTGCCTGCCTGACGTGCACGACGCATCAACACATCCTGAAGGGTGTTGTTGAGCATATGGCCCATATGCAACATACCCGTCACGTTGGGGGGAGGGATAACTATCGTGTAGGGCACGCGAGCATCGGGCTCCGAGTGAAAGAGTTTGTTGTCGATCCAATACTCATACCACTTCGACACAATATCTTGTGGTGTGTACTTGTCTGCTACCATAATATTTCGATTTTATTTGTTAAATTTCACTTTTGCGCGCAGCGTGCGCGTACAACCGACAAATATACGAAAAAAACACAAAATGAGATACATTTATGCACAAAAAAGAGACTGCCCAACTCTGTTGCGGACAGCCTCTTTTGTCGCGATTGCTATTTTTTGTGCTACATCAGCAGGATCGACTCAACGAAAATAACCACAATACCCGCCAGATAACCCACCAGCGCCATCAGCGATATATTCTTCAAATACCAAGTGAAATCTATCTTCTCCAGTCCCATTGCCACAACTCCCGCCGCCGAGCCGATGATGAGGATACTTCCTCCCACGCCCGCGCAATAAGTCAGCAGCAACCAGAACAATCCGTCGGGCAGGAACATCTCCGCGTATGCGGGATCGATGCTCGCCGCCACGCTCGCCGCATCGGCTACGGGGTACATACCCATACAGGCGGCCACCAGCGGCACGTTGTCGATAACCGACGACAGCACGCCAACGATCGACGTGATGGTGAATACCTCGTGAATGTTCTTATCGAGGAAGTCGGCTGCGCTGTGCAGCATACCTGCGCTCTGTAATCCCGCCACCGACATCAGGATTCCGAGGAAGAAGAGAATCGTCGGCATATCGATGTTCTTCAGCACCTTCGACACACGGTTCTTGGCCTCCTCCTCCATTCCGCGTTTTTTGTGGTCGTAGGCCCACTCGGTCAGAATCCACACTACGCCCAATGAGAGCATCATTCCGATGTATGGCGGCAGTCCCGTAATGCTCTTGAATACAGGCACAAACAGCAATCCTGCAACTCCTGCATACAACACCGAGCGACTAAATCGCTTGCCAATTCCGTCGGGCAGCGTGATGCTGTTATCGCGCGGCGGCAGGGTCTGCTCACCCCCACGCAACATTCTCATTGCCATCACGATAGGGATTATGACCGATACCACGCAGGGCAGAATCAGGTACATAATGATACTTTGTGCCGTCACATTACCACGCATCCATAGCATAATGGTGGTGACATCACCTATGGGCGACCACGCGCCGCCGCTATTTGCTGCGATGATGATCACGCCGGCGAAGATCCAGCGCTCGCGCGCATCAGGGATGATTCGTCGCATCATCATCACCATAATGATCGTAGTGGTCATATTGTCCAGCACAGCCGACATAAAGAAGGTGATGAAGGCCAACAGCCAAACGAGCAATATTTTGTTGCGCGTTGTTATGCGCTCGGTGATGATTCCGAAGCCGCCGTGCGTGTCGATCAGATCGACGATGGTCATAGCGCCAATAAGGAAGATAAGTGTCTCGCAGGTGCTACCCAGATGTTCGATTAGCTCACCTGCCACATTGTCGCTATCCGAGAGCAGGGCATAGGCCGACCAAATGGCGCCGAACATAAACAGCGCCGTAGCGGCTTTGTCGATTTTGATTTTATGTTCGATGGCAATGCAGGCGTATCCGATAATGAATATAATCAGTAAAACAGGGATCATATCTAAAGTGTTAAAATATAGAAAAAAGGCTTGCCGCCAATTGGAAAATAATTATGGAAATGTGGAAATAAAAACGGTTTATATAATGCATCATAGCGTGCACCCGACGGCAAGCCAATAGTCGGTTCTGCGTATCTACACGCAGTTTTATCCCACCTTTTATGGCAGGATATGGGAACGAACTATAATTTGCCTTGGGCTAAATTCGAATGTGTCTCAATTCGTAGATGTAGTGATCCGCAGCACGCGAAAAATTGAGCTTGTGGCCACCCTTGTTTATTACACGCAGAGCCTTGCAACTAAAGAATTTCTCGCTATGCTCGGCGTTGTAAAACTTATGATTTTGATTTGATATGCTCTTGCCTGTAACGCTCTCTGTCACCACGACATTGTTGTTCACAATGGCAACAAAAGTCTCGGGATTTCTCAACTGCTCGAAATCCGATGGCGTGGCCACGACACACTCTGCGTTCTGCTCAGCCGTAATCTCAGCTACGGTCGGCTCACCCTCTCGCACGGCATAATCCACCCTTACGACAAGAGCTGCGATATTACATATCAGCACTAAAAAGAGTATGTTCCAGAAGCGTTTCATCCGAGCAAAGGTATGAAAAAAAGCCTTGAGTTGTTCACCCAAGGCCGAAATTATTTTCTTGCTGTTCTATTTTACAGGAATATGAGCTGCGTGATGATGTAGATGGGCAGCAATACCACTAACGAGAACTTCACCATATAACCGAAGAAGCTGGGCATATTCACGCCCGCCTGCTCGGCTATCGCCTTGACCATAAAGTTGGGGCCGTTGCCGATGTAGGTCATAGCACCGAAGAATACCGATCCGAGCGCAATGGCGCGCAGCAACATAACGTCAATTCCCGCCTCCAGAGTAGCACCAGCAGCTACGGGCAGACCCTGAGCTACGGTGTGGAACGCCACAGCCGTGGGTGAGTTATCGAGGAACGCCGAGAGGATTCCCGACGAGTAGAAGAACTGCCAGGGCTTGGTCAGACCGAGGTCTGCGGCGTGGGCGTTGAGGTAGATCAGTGCGGGTGTCATCGTGGCGAAGATTCCAATGAAGACGTATGCCACCTCGAGGATCGGCTCCCACGAGAACTTATTATCCTTGCGCACGCGCTTGGCCGTAGTTATCCACGACAGACCGCAGATAGTAACCAACGTTATTTCACGCAGGAATCGCACATATAGTGGCGCGTGGTGATCGGCCATATCGGGGATATAGGTAGGATTGAGGAACGACACCGAGAGGATGATTCCCACCAGATAGATGACGTTGATCTTGCCCGTTATCTTGATCGGCTGCTTGTAGTGTACGTCGGCCATAATGTTTACCGTCTCCTCCTTGCGGTAGTACAAATAGCAATCTGTTAAGAAATAGATGATTAGGAGTAGTACGCCCACGAACAACCACTCAGGCATAAGCCCCATAAACCACGAGAACTCAGCACCACGCAGATAGAGCAGGAACAACGGTGGATCGCCCAACGGTGTGAGCACTCCTCCGCAGTTGGCTACAAGTGCGATGAAGAATAGTATGGTGTGTGTCTTATATCGGCGTTGCTGATTGACCTCTAACAGAAGGCGTATCATCAGCATTGCGGCACCTGTTGTGCCGATGAACGATGCCAGCAGATAGCCGATCGTCATAATGATGGTATTGTTGATCGGGCGTGCCTGAATATCACCCTTGATATGTATTCCTCCCGTTACGACAAAGAGTGCTCCGAGCAGAATGATGAATGGCACATAGTCATACAACATCTGATGCTCGAGGTTGCTACCCATATTGTTGGCCACCAGATAGATACTTGCCGGCAGGGCGAGTCCCAGAGCAACATAAAGTTTGTGCAGATTGTTCTCCCACCAATGCTCGGCCACCAGCGGCAGAACGGCAATGCTTCCCAACATCAAAGCGAAAGGAATCAAGGCCCAAAGTTCAATTTCGTGCATAATGATAAATCGTTTTATTTTCCGTCGCAAAAGTACTAAAAAAAATGAAATTTGCGTTATTAAAATAACAGAAAATAATCCCTCTATTCCATAAATCGTTCCGAAATCCTGAGATTACAGAGAAAAATTTTGAAGTAGGTACAATGCTGGTGCGGATTGTGTATTTTGATTGCAGTAATTCCTGCTTTTTGATTGTCCCCCATTGGGACTAAAATACTTCGAATATACCCACGCGCGTGATTAATTATCAACAATCTGTTAAAAGTGGTGTGATGTATGGCTAAAAATTATTACATTTGCAATCGTGAAATAGTGTAAATATGAGTAAGAAGAAAAATATTGATTTGACAGATTTGGAAGCACTGCCCGATTTGCTCGATGGCAGACATCAGGTGGTGCCTATCATAACCAGTGGCGAGGATATCGTCGAGCAGGTTACGCTCCCCGATTCGCTCCCCATCCTTTCGTTGCGTTCGTCGGTACTCTTTCCCGGTGCTATCACCCCCATTACGGTGGGCCGCGAGAAGAGCATCAAGCTGGTACGCGACGTTAATGCCGAGCACGGCCTTCTGGGTGCTGTGCTTCAGCGCGAAACCGAAGTTGAGGTGCCCGCTCCCGACGATATGTACAAGGTCGGTACGGCTGCCCGCATTATAAAGATTCTGGAGATGCCCAACGGTAATCTGACCGTTATTCTGAACGGTCTGGAGAAGATCGAAGTAGGCGAATATCTCCAGTCGGAGCCCTATTTGAAGGCTACCGTCCGCACCATCCGCGACTCGCAGCCCGATGATGGCAATGTTGAATTTCAGGCACTTGTGGACTCTGTTCGCGAGGTTGCGCTCAACATCATCAACATCTCACCCACGATGCCCAAGGAGGCGGTCTTTGCGCTGAAGAATATCGACTCTCCGCGCGGACTTATCAACTTCGTCTGCTCGAATATGGACTTCTCCGACGATGACCGTCAGGCGCTGTTGGAGGCTCCCGGCTTGTTGGCTCGTGCCCGCAAGTTGCTGGAGATCCTGGTGCGTGAGCAGCAGATGGCTGAGCTCAAGAACGAGATTCAGGAGAAGGTTAAGCGCGAGATCGACAAGCAGCAGCGCGACTACTATCTGCAGCAGCAGATGCGTACCATTCAGGACGAGTTGGGCGATACGGCCGATGCCGAGATAGAGCAGATGCGCGAGGCGGCCAAGAAGAAGAATTGGCCCAAGGAGATCGGCGAGATATTTGAGAAGGAGCTGGCGAAGGTCGAGCGCCTAAATCCCGCCGTTGCGGAGTACTCGGTGCAGATGACCTACCTGCAACTTATGTTGGAGCTTCCGTGGAACGAGGTAACTACCGACAACCTCGATCTGGAGTGCGCCCGCCGTCAGCTCGATGATGATCACTTCGGCTTGGAGGAGGTCAAGGATCGTATTCTGGAGCATCTGGCCGTCATCAAGCTCAAGGGCGATTTGAAATCCCCCATCCTCTGCCTGTATGGCCCTCCGGGTGTGGGTAAGACCTCGCTCGGTCGCTCTGTGGCAACGGCGTTGGGACGTAAGTTCGGACGTATCTCGCTGGGCGGTCTGCACGATGAGTCGGAGATCCGTGGTCACCGTCGTACCTATATCGGTGCTATGCCGGGCCGTATCATCCAGACTATCAAGCGTTGCGGCTCGTCAAACCCCGTCATCATCCTCGACGAGGTCGATAAGATCACGGTGAGCAACCACGGCGACCCCTCATCGGCATTGCTGGAGGTGCTCGATCCGGAGCAGAATACCACTTTCCACGATAACTACCTCGATGCCGAGTACGACCTCTCGAAGGTGCTTTTCATAGCTACGGCCAACGACATCGGTGCGATCAATCCCGCCCTTCGTGACCGTATGGAGATGATCAACATCCCGGGCTACATCCTCGAGGATAAGATTCAGATTGCTGAGCGCCACTTGCTGCGTAAGCAGTGTGAGGCTCACGGTGTTAAGGATGAGCAGCTGACGCTGACGTCTGAGATTTTGGAGAAGATTATTTCGGAATATACCCGCGAGTCGGGTGTCCGTTCGCTCGATAAACATATTGCCAAGTTGGCTCGTGCACGTGCCAAGCATATTGCCTTCGGAGAAGAGTTCTCGGCCGCCATTTCGGCAGAGGATTTGGAGAAGATTCTGGGTAAGCCCAAGTTCCGCCGCGACGAGTACGAAATCGCAGGTATGGTTGGCGTTGTTACAGGTCTTGCGTGGACGGCTGTCGGAGGCGACATCCTCTACATCGAGTCTGTTCTCACCCCCGGTAAGGGATTGCTTAACCTGACGGGTAATCTGGGCGACGTGATGAAGGAGTCGGCCACGATCGGTTACGAGTGGGTGCAGGCTCACCACGAGGAGCTCGGCATCAACCCCGAACTCTTCGAGAAGCGTAACCTTAATATCCACGTCCCCGAGGGCGCTATCCCGAAGGATGGCCCATCGGCTGGTATTACGATGGTTACGTCGATTGTTTCAACCTTCACGGGCCGTCAGATTAAGGAGCGCATCGCTATGACGGGCGAGATGACTCTTCGTGGTCGCGTAATGCCCGTAGGTGGTATCAAGGAGAAGATTTTGGCCGCCAAACGTGCCGGCATCGAGGAGATTATCCTTTGCGAGGAGAACCGCAAGGATGTCGAGGAGATCAAGGCTGAGTATGTCAATGGCCTTACATTCCACTACGTCAGCCGCATCGAGCAGGTGCTGGAGCTGGCATTGAAAAAGTAACGATATGAAACCATTGAAATTTATAGCCATCATCCCCGCGCGTTACGCTTCTACGCGCTTCCCCGCCAAGCCGTTGGCGCTTTTGGGTGGCAAACCCGTCATCGAGCGCGTCTATGAGCAGGTCAAGGGCGTTGTCGAGCGTGTTGTGGTGGCAACGGACGATGAGCGTATCGAGCAGGCTGTCAAGGCCTTCGGTGGCGAGTGCGTGATGACCTCTACGGAGCACCGCAGCGGCACCGACCGTTGCTGGGAGGCCTACTGCAAGCAGGGTGAGCAGTACGATGTGGTGATTAATGTGCAGGGCGATGAGCCTTTCATTGCACACTCGCAGTTGCGCGCCATTATGGCTTGCTTCGATAGCGAACAGACCGACATCGCTACTCTGGTAAAACCCTTTACTGAGTCCGATGGCCTCGCAGCGTTGGAGAATCCCAATTCGCCCAAGGTGGTCCTCGATGCCGAGTCGCGTGCTATATACTTCTCGCGTTCGGTTATCCCCTACCTTCGTGGCGTGGAGCGTGAGCAGTGGCTGCAGTCGCACACCTTCTATAAACATATAGGTATGTACGCCTTCCGTACCAATGTTCTTCGTGAGGTTACCTCGCTACCCGCCTCTCAGCTTGAGAAGGCTGAGTCGCTTGAGCAGCTGCGATGGCTGGAGAATGGATATAAGATAGGCGTTGGCATCTCCGATGTCAAGACCGTCGGTATCGACACTCCCGAGGATCTGGAGCGTGCCGAGGCATTTTTGAAATTGCAGAGTTCAAATTAGTTGAACTTCGCGAAAATAATTAATTGTATGACAATGAAAAAGTTTGTTGCAGGACCTTGTGTCATCGAGTCGGCCGAGTTGCTCGACACTGTGGCAGCTCGTTTGGTCGAGATAAATAATAAGTTGGGCACCGACATCATCTTCAAGGCGTCGTTCGATAAGGCCAATCGTACCTCTCTCTCATCATATCGTGGTGTTGGGCTGGATCGTGGCTTGCAGATGCTCTCCGACGTGAAGTCGAAGTGGGGTCTTAAACTCTGCACAGACATCCACGAGGCGTGGCAGGCCGAGCCTGCGGGCGAGGTTATCGATGTTATCCAAATCCCTGCTTTTCTGTGTCGCCAGACCGATCTACTCGTCGCAGCAGCCAAGACGGGCCGCACTGTCAATATCAAGAAGGCACAGTTCCTCTCGGGCGAGGATATGCGCTATCCCTACGAGAAGGCTATGCAGTCGGGTGCTGCAGAGGTGTGGCTCACCGAGCGTGGTAATATGTTCGGCTACAACAACTTGATTGTCGATTTCCGCAACATCCCCGATATGCTGAAGATCTCGCCTATGGTCGTTATGGACTGCACGCATAGCGTTCAGCGTCCCGGAGCCGCAGGTGGCAAGACGGGCGGTAACCGCGAGTTCGTTCCCGCTATGGCGCAGGCTGCCAAGGCTTTCGGTGCTAACGGCTTCTTCTTCGAGGTGCACCCTGCGCCCGATGCTGCTTTGAGCGATGGCCCTAATATGTTGCAGTTGGATGATTTGGAGCGTGTTATTGCTTCGCTGTTGTAAAAACTTAAAACTCAAAGGAAATGAGTGTACTGACCTCACAAGAGATATTGGATTTGGCGGCTCGCACGTTGCGCCTTGAGGCTGAGGCTTTGAGCGCTATGGCCACCACGCTCGGCGACGAGTTTATCGGTGCTATCGACCGCATTCTGGCCTGCCGAGGCAAGGTTATCATCACAGGTATGGGTAAGTCGGGCCTGGTTGGCCGCAAGATTGCCGCTACGTTAGCGAGCACGGGTACTCCGAGCTTCTTTCTCCATCCGGGCGAGGCCTTTCACGGCGATTTGGGAATGATTTCATCCGAGGATGTTATCCTGGCACTCTCTCACTCTGGCGAGACCGATGAGGTGCTGAAGATCGTGCCTTTCATCCATACGAACGGCAATGTGCTGATCTCGATCACGGGCAATCCCAACTCAACGCTTGCCAAAAACTCTGATATCCATCTCGATACGGGTGTTAAAGAGGAGGCCTGCATCCTGCAGCTTGCCCCCACAACCTCCACTACGGCCCAGCTCGCTATGGGCGATGCGTTGGCCGTTGCGCTGATGAAGGCACGCGAGTTTACCTCGATGGATTTCGCTCGTCTGCATCCGGGTGGCAGTCTGGGACGTCGCCTTTTGATGACAGTCGGCAATGTGATGCGTCAGAACGATCTCCCCGTCGTAGCGGCAGACTGCACGGCCACGGAGATGATTCATCGTATGAGTAGCGGTGGTTTGGGCCTTATCGTGATTTGCGATGGCGAGCGGATCGAGGGTATCGTGACCGATGGAGATCTGCGCCGCGCTATGGAGAGCCGTCAGGCGGAGTTCTTCAACATCAAGGCTATTGATATCGCCAGCCGTAATCCCAAGTGTATCAACGTGAATGCCAAGCTCATCGATGCCGAGAAGATGATGACTCACCACAAGGTCAACTCTCTGCTAGCCACCGACGACGAGGGCCGTTTGCGTGGCGTAATACAGATTTACGACATAAAATTATAATATAATCCCGCACCAAAATTATGAAGGATACCATTATTTCGGCTGCTACCAAACGTCGTGAGCTCTACATCCTGCTCGCGTGTTTCGTTGTGGCCAACATAGTAAATTGGGCTGCCATCATCAAGTTCTCAACACCTTGGTACGAGATCTTCACGCAGATTGGTTATATCACCGTTACTACCTGCGTGCTGTACGGCCTATTGCTTATCGTGCGCATTGCGTGGTGGGTATTTACTAGCTTGCTGAAAAAGAAATAAATCGAGGCGGCTATGGAGTTCCGTTTTAGCGACAAGAATCCTCTGCACCCCATCTCGCTCTTTTCGTTTGATGCTATGCACACCCGCATCGAGGTTTTGCTGACGGGCCTTGATGAGAGTGCGGGACGAAGCATTGCCGAGCGAGTTGAGGAGTGTTGCCGCGATATGGAGCGTCGCTTCAACTGTCACGATGAGCGTAGCCCCTTGAGCGTTGTTAATGCGCGTGGTGCGGGCGAGCCGGTGAAAGTTGATGATGAACTCTTTATGGCGCTCGAACTTTGTGAGGCCTTCCGTCGCGGGACGGCGGGATATTTCGATATAGCCACCGATTCGGCTACTGCAGGCGAGCGTAGCTATCAACTCGATGCCAAAGCGCACACTGTTCGTCTCTCACGCGAGGGCATACGCCTCGATATGGGGGGCTTTGCCAAGGGTTTTGCATTGGAGCAGATTCGTCGAATGTTGGCCGATGAGGGTGTCAAGACGGCACTTATGAACTTCGGCAACAGTTCCGTCGCAGCACTCGGTCATCACCCCTATGGCGAGTGGTGGGGCGTAGGCGTAGAGCATACGCAGGTGCGTGGCTCGATGGCTCACGAGGTGCATCTCGATGGGGGAGCGATGTCGGTTTCGGGCCGCTCGACGGATGGTCGCTACCATATCGTCAATCCCACAACGGGAGGTACGGTCGCTGCCGAGGAGCTTATTTTGGTCGAGGGCCGTTCGGCTTTGGTTGTGGAGGTGCTTTCGACGGCGTTGTATGCTGCACCGCGTGCACAACGAGGAGCTATCATTAGCCAGTACGATGGTTATCGAGCAACGGAGATCTACTGTCGCGCTGGTGGCGGCGTTGAGTTGCGAGAGATAGGAAAATAGATAAAAAACAATATACAATGAACAGAAAAGAGTTCTTGTCCGATTGCGGACGTATGGGTTTTGCAGGTGTAGCGTTGTCGCTCTTCCCTTGGCTGGAGTCTTGTAGCGAGAAGGCTAAGCAGGAGGTTGTGGGCGAGAAGGCACGCATAGGTATCATTGGTACTGGCTCGCGCGGATTATTCCACATCCAGCACCTTATCCAGATGCCCAATGTAGAGGTCGTTGCTCTGTGCGACAACTATCGTCCTCACCTTGAGGATGCCCTTCAGTATTACCCTAAGGCCAAGGCCTATGACGACTATCGTCGTCTATTGGAGGATGCTAACGTACAAGGCGTTATCATCGCCACGCCGCTCTATCTTCACGCCCAGATGACGATGGATGCCCTGCGTGCCGGAAAGCGCGTCTTCTGCGAGAAGTCGATGGCTTTCACTCTGGACGAGGCGCTCGAGGTCTATAACCTTCGCAAGGAGCTGGGCGGTGTGCTCTTCATCGGTCAGCAGCGCCTGTTCGATCCCAAGTATATCAAGGCTATGCAGATGATCCACGAGGGCGTGATCGGTGATGTTGTGGGCGTGAGAAACTATTGGTACCGCAACAACAATTGGCGTCGTGAGGTCCCCTCGCCCGAGCTGGAGCGTCAAATCAATTGGCGACTTTACAGCGACTACTCGCGCGGTCTTATGACCGAGCTGGCGTGCCATCAGTTGCAGAATGGCTCGTGGGCTATGGGTATGTTGCCCGAGCAGGTTATGGGATCGGGCCATCTGGTACATTGGACCAAGGACGACGAGCGCGATGTTTACGACTGCGTGAGCGCCATCTTCACCTATCCCAACGGCGTGAATATGACCTTCGAGTCAATCATCTCGAACAAACACTTCGGTATGGGCGAGCAGATCCTCGGAACGAAGGGCACGATCGATCTGGTTACGGGTATGCACTACACCGATGAGCCCGCGCCGAAGGGTAGCGGTATGCACCAGCTTGTCGAGCAGATCGAGAGTGGCGTTATGAGCAACTCGGTCTTTGCCGGCACGTCGTGGGCTGCCGAGACAGCGTTGTTGGCTCCGGGTATGCCCATTATGCCTAACATTAAGGTCGTTACAGGCGAGAGCTCGGTTGGTGCCGAGGCCGATGGATCGAAGGAGCTGGTCGAGGCCTTCATCCACGCCGTTATCACGGGCAAGCAGCCCGATAAGGTGTTGGAGGAGTCATACTACGCTACGCAGTTTGCTCTGCTTGCGGACAAGGCTATGCACGAGAATCAGATCCTGCGTCTTGACGATAAATATAAAGTTCCATATACTCCCCTTAGAAGCCGATAGCTATGTATAGCAATCTGCGCGAATATATCGACCGTCTTGAGCGCGAGGGCGAGCTCATTCGCATCTCTGCGCCCGTCAGCACCCGTTTCGAGATTGCCGAAATCACCGACCGCGTGGTTAAGAGCGAGGGCGGTGGCAAAGCACTCCTCTTTGAGAATACTGGTACCGACTTTCCCGTCATTACCAATATGATGGGCTCGGAGCGCCGTATTGCTATGGCGTTGGGTGTCGAGCGACTGGACGATATATCGGCGCGCATTGATTCCCTTTTGAAAGACGCACTCTCGCCTAAGGGCTCGCTTTGGGAGAAGATGCGTGTACTACCTCTGCTGGCCGATGTTGCCAAGTGGTTTCCGCAGAGCGTTTCTGGTCGCGGAGCGTGTCAGGAAGTAGTTTGGCAAGGCGATGAGGCCGACCTTGAGCGTCTGCCGATGTTGCACTCGTGGGAGGCCGACGGTGGAGCATTTGTTACCCTGCCGATGGTTAATACCATCGACCCCGACACGGGCCTGAGAAACGTCGGTATGTACCGTATGCAACGCTTCGATAAGCACTCTACGGGTATGCATTGGCACGTTCATAAGACAGGTGCCCGCCACTACGATGCCTATAAACGATTGGGCAAGCGAATGCCCGTTGTCGTTACTTTGGGCGGCGATCCTGCCTATACCTACGCTGCTACAGCCCCGATGCCCGACAATATGGATGAATATCTGTTGGCTGGTTTCCTGCGTCGCAAACCCGTTCGATTGGTCAAGGCTCTGACGTGCGACATTCGCATCCCTGAAGATTGCGATTTCGTTATCGAAGGCTATGTCGATCCCACGGAACCAAAGGCTGTCGAGGGTGATTTTGGCGACCATACGGGTTTCTATTCGCTCAAGGATCTCTACCCGCGTTTTCACGTCACCTGCATTACTCATCGTCGCGATGCTATCTATCCTGCTACGGTCGTTGGTATTCCCCCGCAGGAGGACGCCTATATTGCCGAGGCTACCGAGAAGATTTTCCTTGCGCCTATCCGCCTTGCTGTGCAGCCCGAAGTTCGTGATTTGTGGATGCCCGTTGAGGGTACGGCCCACAATCTTGCCATAGTTTCAATTGATAAACGCTATGAAGGTCAGGCCCATAAGGTCGCCCAATCGCTGTGGGGTGCTGGCCAGATGATGTTCAATAAATTTATGGTCATCGCATCGGCCGACAATGATATCCGCAGTTTCTCGACTCTCGGTCATCTTTTGCGCCGTGCCGACACTCGCCGTGATATCATTCAGACCGATGGCATTCTCGATGTGCTGGACCACGCCACTGCAACCTGCGGCTTTGGCGGAAAGTTGGCAATCGACCTTACGTCAATCGACCTAAATTCTTCCGTCGAGCCTATTTCAGCTCCGCATACGGCAGAGCCTTGTGGTGGGGTAGTACTCTTCGATACACGTTTTGTCGAGCAGTATGGTCTATTGATCCTTCACTCGGCCGAGAATCGCCCTGTTGATGTCGATGTTGAGGCCTATTTGAAGCACAACAATATTCGAGGCATTAAATATATCGCCTTGTTCGATTATCAGGCTGCTGGCGTGATGACTCCGAGCGATCTTCTGTGGCTCGCTATGGCCAATAGCGATCCTCGCCGCGATGTGAAGCTTCTTCCGGGTGGCGAATTTCTGCTCGATGCGCGTAGCAAACATCCGGGCGTGGGCGATAATCCCAAGCGTTTCCCCAATGTGGTGATGTCCTCGATCGAGACCATTCGCCTTGTCGATGAGCGTTGGGAGGAGTATGGCCTGGGCGAAAAGATTGAGTCTCCATCGCGGCGCTATCGCAAGTTGTGGCTCTCGGCTAAGGCCGAGTGGTAGCCGAATAACCCCGAAATAGAATGAAACTCTTTACGGATCAGGAGCGGCGCGGATTGATCGTGCTACTGCCACTTTTGCTTGTGGTTGTTATGCTTGCGGTGCTTATCGAGCGCCGCGAACCATCGCTCCTGCTCGGCGAAACTCCGGCCGAGCTTGTGCCCGAGAAGGAGATTACACTGCAACCATTCGATCCCAACGCCGATGAGTACGAGCAGATGCGCTCTTCGGGAGTTCCGAGCCATATCGCCGCCTCGATTGTTCGCTGGCGTAGCTACGGCAAGGTCTATCGCATCCGCGAGGATCTGACGCAGGTGAGCGGGATGACCGACTCGATTTACACCCTTCTCAAGCCCTATATCATTATCGCCGACTCTCTTGCCCCAACCAAGCGTAATATCATAAATTTCGCAGGACAATCGGAGCCACAAAGCAAAACGACCACATCCAAGCAGGCTCCCGCCATCACTCTCCCAAACGAAAAGTTCCTTATCGATACCGCCTCCGCCTCCTATCTCACCCGTTGGGGCTTCTCTCTACGTCAGGCCGAAGTCGTCATCCGCTACCGTGATGCGAGTGGCGGCATCCGCTCCGAGGAGCAATTGCGGCGTTGCTATGTGTTAAGCGACGAGATGGCCGAGCGGCTGTTACCTTATATTATATTCAGCCCTGCGCCCGCGCTAAACACTCCCGATACCCAGCCACAACTATCCCCGTCAAATACTCCGCTTGAGATCAATTCTGCCGACTCAGTAGCACTTGTTGCTATCAACGGAATTGGTGCGAAAAGTGCCTCGGAGATCATACGTTATCGCACGTTGCTCGGGGGTTACCACTCCGTAGAGCAGATTTCGGAGTTAAAAGTGATTACGGAGGAGAATTTTGCAAAAATTTTACAACAAATTTGCTGCGATAGTTGCAAAATATCAAAAATTGATATTAACTTTGCGGGTCCGAAAGAGTTAGAGCGCCATCCCTATGTGTCGGCGCGCGCTTTGAGGCGTATAGTTAAACAACGACAATTGAAAGGAGGTTGGACAAGAATCGAGGAGATGATCGATGATGACATATTATCAGAGGATGAGGCCGAGCGTTTGGCCCCGTATCTTCGATTCAGGCTTTCAGCCACCGAATAGTCGTTAATTCCATAGGCGATCGTGCGACAGAAGTCGTGCCTGCCATAGCAAAACGCGGCCCGCGCAAGGGCAAAACAAAAGAAAATATTAATAACAAAAAATAAAAAAGATTTAAGATTATGATTATTATGCCGGTAAAGGAGGGCGAGAACATCGAGAAGGCCCTCAAGAAGTTTAAGCGTAAGTATGAGCGTACAGGTGTTTTGAAGGAGTTGCGTCGTCGTCAGTACTTCACCAAGCCCTCAATCGCAAAGCGCGAGCAGATGCAGCACGCTATCTACGTTGAGCACACTTACCGTCAGGAGGAGTAATCCTTTCCGCACGATAATACAAGCCCCGATTTCGGGGCTTTTTTGTTTTTAGCGGTATCGTACCGATGATCTTTTGTACATTTGTTGTTTTGGATTGATTGTTGCATCTGGGTGTTGAAACAAAATCTGAACGTTATGAAAAAGATCTATTACTCTCTGTTGCTTACCTTTGCTGCTATGCTCTTTTCGCCTGTCGAGGCTATCGAACAATGGCGTCAGGATCAGCGCGATACAACGCTCCTGTCGGAGTGGGTTGATGGAAACTATAAGGTGTGCCGCTATCTTGTTCGCGATGCCGCTGCCGAGCCTCAATTCACCTTCGATTACTCCATTTCGGCCTCTGCACTCTCGACTCTTAACGCTGCCGATACTGCCGAACTGAAGAGCGTCGATGCTATTCTGCAACATCTGCGTAGCGATACGCTGGCACACGTTCGACAGATCGTCATCACGGGCTACGCCTCGCCCGATGGTAATGCCGCCTCAAATGAGCTTCTTGCGCTGGAGCGCGCACAGAAGTTCCGTTCGTTGCTCGATTCGCGTTATGGCCTCTCGCCGATGTATACCGTCCGCGTTGATGCCGATGTCGAAGGCTGGCAAGCCTGCGATGCGGCCATACGCTCCTCGTCGCTTGACGATAAACAGCAGGTGCTTGATATCCTTGATTCCTCAGATCCTGAGGTCGTCAAGGAACAGCAACTCAAGCGTTTGCCATCTGTGTGGAGTTTGATGCGTAGTCAGATTTTGCCATCGATGCGACGTGTCGATATGAAGATTTTCTATGATGTTGATGCTGTTGTCGAGGTGCGCACTCTCATCGAGAAGCCACAGCCCAAGCCTACCACCGTTGCTGAGCGCCCCAAGCGTCCGCCTTTTAAGGACGATCTAACGCTCGGCGTGATTGTCGATATGAACCACGAGGATGGCCTGTATTAGCCTCCGTTGAGCGCAAAATAGGCCGACACAAATCGGTTGCGATGCAGAAGTTGTTGCCAAATATTTTGCACAAATCGAATTGATTTCGTATATTTGCCTAAATAAGTTTAGTATAAATTAATTTAAATTGACTTTGTTATGGCAAATTTGAGAGATCTTAAGAAGGAGATCGACTATCGTTTGGAGGAGTTTGTCTTCGATTGCGAGATGGCAATATATTTTCAGCCCTCGAAGGAGGAGGCCGTTGTTGGCATTATGGAGAATGCTGTAGCATTGCGCAACGCTCTCTATATCAAGGCTAACAATCCCACTGAGCCCCGCAACGCATCGCTGGTGAAGAAGTACTACGCTGCTCTGCGTCGCGATATGGTTTCGTCATTCGGTAGCCTGTTCGCCGAGCTCAGCGCCCTGAACGAGAAATAGTTGCGTGGCGCAACCGCCCGAAGTAGGGTAGGGTAAAACAAGAGGCTGTCTAACTTCGCGTTAGCAGCCTCTTTTGTATCTTATTTTCGGTAGTGCCTGGCCTCGGACTTTATCTATGATCGTGGCAACCGTCGCCCGTGTGATGCTCCAGAACGGTATGCGGAACGTGTCCGTGCGAAACGATCTGAATCGGGCAGTCGTAGTTGCGTAACTGCTCTTCTGTCAGTATGTTGGAGTCGTGGCGATGAACGTGCCGATTGACGCAGATTATGCTCTTCACTACGCTCGTAATCGTTCCCAAATCGTGCGACACGATCACTATTGCCATCTGCTTGCTCAGCTGCTGCACCATCGCGTAGAACTCGTGCTCAAAGCGGTTATCAACAAAGTTCGTAGGCTCGTCCAGAATTAGCAGTTTCGGCTCCGAGATTATCGCTCGACAGAGCAACGCTCGCTGCATCTGCCCGCCCGAAACCTCACCAATGGGCCGCTTCGCTAAATCGGCAATTCCCATTATCTCAAGCAGTTGCCGTGCCGCAGCCTTATCTTTTGACGTATATCTACCGAAGAATCTCCGCTCGGTCTGCAGGCCTGACAGGACCACCTCCTCGATCGAGATCGGGAAGCGCATATCGAACTGACTCACCTGCGGCATATACCCGATTTTGAAGTGGTTACCGCGCCTGAGCGAGGAGTCGATTTCAATCTCTCCGCTGTGCGGCACCGCGCCCAAAATCGCCTTTATGAGCGTCGTTTTTCCGCCTCCATTAGGACCAATCACGCCCAGAAAATCGTCCTCGAAAATATCGAGCGAAACACCCTCAATGGCCGCATCACCATCGTAACGCACGCTCACATCGCGCAGCGAAATTATCCTTTTTCGACTTTCGTTCATCTTATTTACCCCTTGATATTAAGCGAGTTATCTCCTCAATCGTAGCTATGGGATTTTCCGCCAGAGGATTTATCTGCATCGCCTCCACGCCCATATCCTTTGCCACCACATCGACCACCGAACGTGGGAACTCCACCTGATAAAGCAGTACCTTCACACCCTTTTCACGCGCCGAATCAATAATCTGCCCAATCTGTCGTGCCGACGGCTCCTTGCCATCATTTTCGATTGCAATCTGCTCCAATCCGTATGCTCGTGCGAGGTATCCAAGCGCTGGATGATATATCACGAAAGCTCTGGTGTCGGCCGCCTCAAAACTTCCTTTGCAGTAGCTATCCAACTCCTCGAGTTGCTGCATAAGCGACTCATAACCAGCTTTATAATCGGCAGTAGGGTAGTGCTCCGCTATCGCCTCATAGGCATTGCGAGCCATTATCTTCAGCTCGCGTGGAGATGTCCAAATGTGCGGATCAATGCCGTGATGATGTGCGTGATGCGCCTCCTCAGCGTGGTGATTGTGATGTTCGTGCGTGGCCTCTGCGTGCGAATGTTCACCCTCGATTAAATCGACTCCACGACTGAGATCGACCATCTTATCCTTGTCGCCAATGCGCTCTAACAGATTCTTCTCAAAGTCTATCAACCCTGTGGTTAGCAGTAGTTTAGCGTCCTCCACTTCTGTCATCTGTCGTGGCGTCGGATCGAACGTCTCGGGACTTGCGCCGGCGGGAACCAGCACTCCAACCTCTACGGCACCTTGCGTAATCTGCTCAACCAAATATCGTAGCGGCTCAATACTTACGATTATCTCCTTGCTCGGCTGCAGCTTCCCGCCGCACGCCGTCGCAAACATTGCACAAACGATTGCTATTAATATATATCGGCATATATTTCTTTTCATAACTTTAATCTCAATAACAATATGCAAATATACGAAAATAGTCAAAACATCGTGCGTCCTAACAAAAAAGTCCGACCTAAGAAATGGTCGGACTTATAGTCTTTGCAGATACTATATTCTACAACTTCGTGAGGTTGAAGTTTCTCCACAAAACCTTGATGTTGTTGCCGTCGTGGATCTGCAACATAATACGGCCGGTCTTCGAACCGATCAGCTCGTCATCAAGCTCCATCATAGCCTCGCCGTTGAGCCAAGTTTGTACCTTGTTGCCCTCTACGCGCAGACGCAGCGTGTTCCACTCGCCCTCCTTGAGGATTGACTCCTTCTCGTCGGGAATCTGCTTGAGCCAGCCGCGACCGTATGACTCATACACGCCACCCGTGTCGTTACCCTTGGGAGCAACCTCACACTGCCAGCCATTCACGATGTTGTTCTCGTAGCCACCCTCCACGAATGAGTGGAAGAAGAGACCTGAGTTACCGTTCGACATCTGCTTGAACTCTACCGTCAAGTCAAAATCCTTGTAGTACTCGCGAGTACCGAGGTAGCCGTACTTCAGATCCTCGCCGTTCTCGGTTACCAGATTGCCATCCTTATCAACCGACACGCGCATACTTCCGAAGAGCTCCCAACCGGTCAAATCCTTGCCGTTGAAGAGGCTAACCTTCTGGCCGGCACGCTTCTCGGGCAACTCCTTGATCTTGATGTTACGGAACGATGCGGGATCGCCGTGGTCCTGCAAGCAGATAACGCCGGTGTGCGACAGACCATACTCGGTAGCCGTACCCCACTTGCCGCTCGCCTTCTTCGCAAACCAATCCTCGGTGTAAGCCTCGAACTCCAGAATCTTCTCGCCATTGAGCCAGTGCTCAACGTGGCCGTTGTCGTAAACGATCTTCGATGAGTTCCACTCGCCTACGGGATTAACCTTCATCTTGCTGTAGTCGGGCAGGTGCATAGCGTAATCTACGCCCAGCTTCTGCCACTCCTCCAACTTCGTAGGAGCATTAACCTCCTCCCAGCCCTCGTTGTCGATGAGCTGATACTCGGGACCTGTAACATAGGGCACCTTGAACTTGGGGTGCTCCACAACGTGGTACAACATACCGCTATTACCGCCGTGCGTGAGCTTCCAATCCCACACCAGCTCGAAGTTAGCGTACTGCTTGTCGGTTACGATGTAGCCAGAAGCGTCGCCGCCCTCACCCTTTGCCTGAATGCAACCATCCACAACGTGCCAGCCGCCCAGCAGCTCGGTCTCGTTGAAGCTGCGCCAGCCGTTCAGCGTCTCACCGTCGAAGAGGAGCTGCCAGCCCTCAGCCTTCTCGGCCTCGCTCAGCGTGTTGTGCTTTTGGCACGAAGTTGCTACGCCGCCCACCAAAGCCACAGCCGTAGCAAATGATACAAATTTCTTCATACTTTTGAGTTTTTTATGATTAATGTTTATCCAATCTTTTCGTCTATATATTTAACCTTCAGCGCGAAATCTCCCGATCGGCTCTCCGCCTCAAGTATCAGGCCCTGCCGCTGATCCATAGTCCTTGCATTCGGCCGCGAGTAGGGTAGCTCCTCCGTATACCACGCCTGGTACAACTCCTCACCGAGGAGTGCCTCAGCCTTGCGACAATCATATCCCAATATCTGCCGCCTTTGCTTCGTTACTCTCCACTCGCGTGAATCCTCACCCTCGGCAAAACAAGCCGCCAGAGCATCATCCATCGGCTCATAGCTACCATCGAATGAGCGCAACGTATATTCGCGCTTGCACAGCACCTCATATTTATATGCTGCCTTGCCAATCTGATGGAAAGTCGTGTCTATCTGCAGATGCACCAGATCGCTCTTGCCGCAAAAAGTGCGCTCATAAATCACCGCTAAGTGTTCGTCATCCCATCGTTGCAATTGCATTGCATTCAGCTTCTCACGACTTGTCAGATAGTGTCCCTGACCATTGCCCAGCACAAACAACTGAACGGCCGTTGCCACCATCGCCACAGCCACCACGATAAGCCCGATATGAGAAATTTTGCACTTCATTTTCAATAAGGCACAAATTACTCGGTAAATTTACTAAAGAATTTCCAAATTTCCTCGGCTATTTCCAAATCTTTCTCACCCCAGCTGTGTCCGCCGCCCACAATTTCGTATAGCCAGACGTCATTTCCACCCTTGCTATCAACGTATTTGTGCGCAATGACCTTGTTCGACGTGGTTGACTTGAGCGGTAACTCCTCGTGCGTAACCTCCTCGCAACCATTCTGTTTTACCCAGTAATCGATCGCGTCGGGCACGGGTATGTATGCGCCCCAGCCGCCTTTATTCTCCATATCACCCGTCCACTCCGATGTGCGATCCTCTGTTCCGTGAACCTCAAAGAGTGGGATAGGGCGGTTGCGTGTATACTTCTCAGGCATCCACGCCATCGTAAGTCCCGCAATCGGTGCAACGGCTGCAAAGGTATTTTGGCTGCAATAGGCCAACAGATAGCACATCTCGCCACCGTTCGACATTCCTGTGCAGAAGGTGTTTCGCTTGCTGAGGCTGTGTTCTTTTTGAAGACGCTTTGCGAGCTTACTGAGGAATGATATGTCATCCACCTTCATATCGTGCTGAAACGGATAACCTACATTCCAACAGTTCTTCCCACGTCCATCCTTCGATCCCTGCGGATAACAAACCGCAAAACCATATTTGTCGGCAACTTGGTTCAGCCCAACGTGATCGAGGTCGAATGTGCCGCCATATCCGTGTAGCGCAAAAACCAAGGGAGCGTCAGCTCCAATCCCGGCAGGCAGGTAGAGTTTGTAAGTTCGCTCCACGCCATCAATTGTGCAGTTGTAGGTCTCGTACGATGCATTTTTCTTTGCCGAGGCAGCGGTAGGGTAGATAGCCATCAGTAGAATTAGATTTAGAAAACAGATCAATCCACGTTTCATAGAGGTTGTTGTCATAATGTGTGAGTTTAGTTTGCTATACAAATTTAACGAAAATAAATTATCCCCGCACACCTTATATATAATTATTTATGCATCACATATTATATGGCAACTAAATGCTACGCGTGTGAGTCAAGCTCTTTAGTCACATCCGCTTAATGTTAACCCCCAATACATACAACACTTGTACACCAGCATCTCTCTCGGCGTAGCTTTGGGTATCGCAAATAATAATTCAAAGAAATAATCCTCTCCATACCAATGAGACAATTTTCTCGCACCAACCTTACGCAATAAACACATCACATCACATCGTTTCATCTCTACCATTATGGTCAAGATCCAAAAAATCTATTTGATGTAATATTTATATTATGTTAAAATATTGCAACACCTTTTATTACGCCACACTCTAAACCTCATACAATTTTAACATAATTATTTCTGCAAATTTTCGATCTCTCCGAAGCCTCGGCTACATTATTTATAATTTCTCCGGCAACCTCACATTCTAATTTGAAACCTCGTAACTCTCGAACGTACGATCCTCAAACAATACGATAACGCGACGCACCTTACTCCGCGCTGAACCACCAAAAGTGTTAGCGATCGCAGTAGCCTGTTGCGTAGTACCGCCTGCCTCCGAAATTATATTTTTTGATTTTTCTCTCTGTGCCTGATTATTCTCTTCTTCTACCGATTTCACATCACCTCCGAAAAGCTCCGGTGATCCACTCGCTGCACCAAGCTTTGCGCTGGCATCCAATTCACGTTCGTTCTCCTGCAACCTCCCTTGCTGTGCGCTGTCCGTTTCGCTCTGCTGACGGTACATCTCGCCTTCACCCAGAATCAGCCAATCAGGATTAACCTGCGGAAAACGTCGCAGGATTTTCTGGATGAAATCGAGGCTGGGATTGTTGCGTCCCTTCAAAATATGAGAGATTCCCGAGGGTTGAATCCCGAGCAATTCAGCGAGGCGACTCGATGTCAGATTCTCCTCCTTCATTAAATTGAGCAATTTTTCACGCATAATCGGCAGTTTTTACAAATATAAAACTTTTTTCTTTTGTAAACAAGTGATTTTATACAAAATTAAATTTACAAATCTTGTTAATAAGTATTACAATTGTATATAGTTGTTTATTGTAAAATGCGAACAATGAATAGTATTAAATCTACTATTTAGATAATTTTATGTAAATCATTGATAATAAGTGTATTTATATGAAATTAAAAGCCTATAATGATATATAGCCCTAATCAGGGATGTAGGGAGTGGTACTTAGTACCTTTTTCTTAATATAAATCGTGTAAGTTGCTGATATATAGCGCACTTATAATAGAGAATAAAATATTTAACCACGTTAAATCTCGCTATTTTTGGCAATTGATCCAGCGATGTGTGGTGAGTACAGGTGTAAAAAATAGATCTATTTATAGTCAATTGCCCGTTTTACAGGCGTAACATGATCACTCAGAATAGTAACTTCGATAACTTTATAATTGTAATTACATTTGTAAACATATTCCTATTTGTAACATTCGCACCACTCTCCCACCCTATTGATTAAAATATTAGTTTGAAATTCCTACCGAATATAGATTATGTTAAATATAGGTGCAAAAAAAATATGTGATCTAACGACCACATATTTGATTTACAGGTATTTATAGATGTGTAATCCGCCCTGCTATATTGCCAACATATTAGCTATTTCCTTAAACTCTTCTGGCGTTAATTTCAGCTTTTCAGCTCCGAAATCGACATCCTTTTCGCTATTCATAGGGATCAAATGGATATGTGCGTGCGGAACTTTGAGCCCCAGCACTACCATTGCCACCTTTTTGCATCCTGTTTGCTCCTTAATTTTGTGCGCAATCTTTTTAGCGAACTTTGTAAGCCCCACGAGTGTCTCGTCATCGAGGTCAAAAATGTAGTCTACCTCTACTTTTGGTATCACCAACGTATGCCCTTTTGCCAGCGGATTGATATCCAAAAAGGCGTAGTACTTCTCGTCCTCCGCCACCTTATAGCTTGGGATCTCCCCTGCTACGATCTTTGAAAAAATTGTTGCCATATTCTCCGTCTATTAGTATTCTTCATATTTTGGCTTTAGTATTTCGGCATAAATTACTGCCTTCTCAATACTAAAATCATTCACAATTTGATCTAACTCTTCAGACTCTTTTGGTTGCTCTCTCTCTTGCTCCGTAGTTGTATTTTTAGTAACTATACGGCTCTGTGTCCTACCCTCCTTAGCCTGTTCTGCGGTCTTCGTTGTGACGGGCTTTGCTACACTCGCAGCCGGCTTTGTTACACTCTTTTCCTCTTGTAAAAGCTCGCGTATGCGCCTCTCCAAATCCTGATGAGGATCGAGCTCGTCAGCGGCAACCTCGCCCTCAGAAGGAGCCTTCTTTTGGCTCTTCTGGCCGATCGACACCACGACTCCAAAGATGATTATAAACAACCAAAGTAGATCCATCGTTACGAATTTGAAACACGTTTCACACTATCCATTCCCTTGATCTTGCGCAGTCGGTCAAGTATCGCATTCAGACTCGCCGCGTCGCGCACATATAGGCTCAATGTGCCCTCAAAAATGCCGTCGTGCGACTGTATATTCACCTGACGCATATTGATGCTAAAATCGTTCGTAACCACATTTGCCAAATCCACCAGCACACCCATTCGGTCAATGCCCACGATCTCGATCGTCGCCAGCGATGATTTTGTCTTGTACTGCGACCATTGTATCGCTTCCTTCACGATGCACTCGCCGTGTTGTGCGGCCAATCTGTTGAGTTCGTCACACGAGGCCTTGTGTACAACGATTTGATGCGTGATAGGATCTCTGTATCCTACCACACTATCGCCCGGCAGCGGATGGCAACATTCGGCCACCACGAGCTCCTGGTGCCCCGTTGTCTGCTCCTGCGATTTGGGTTTATCCTTGTCCGAATCCTTGATGAACAGAGTCCAGAACTTGAGCATCTTTAAGTTGGAGTTGGTCTTGACTACCTTCTCCAGGTTGTCTAATGATACGATTCCTGCGCCAATCTTGGTGTATAATTCATCTTTGTTGCGGCACTCGTACGCCTCCATTAGCTTGCGTATCACGCGATTGTTGGGCGTAATATTAAGCTTCGCAAGCTCATCGTTCAGTACTGTCAAACCGCGCTGATGGTTGTGCTCCTGCTCACGTTTAAGGAAGTTCTTGATAGCCTGCTTGGCCTTGCTTGTGCAAACATACTCCAACCACTCAGCCTTCGGTTTAGCCGAGTCGGCAGTGATTATCTCCACCTGATCGCCGCTCGTAAGAGCTGTTGTGATGGGCACAATTTTGTGGTTTATCTTTGCGCCGATGGCTGCATTTCCAATCTTGGTGTGAACGTCGTATGCAAAGTCCAATGCCGTCGCCCCATAAGGCAGATGACGGGCCTCGCCCTTTGGCGTAAACACTGCAATTTCAGATGTATAGAGTGATAACTTAAAGTTATCGAGGAACTCCACAGCATTCTGTGTCGGGCTGTCCAGCGCCGTGCGGATCATCTTCAACCACTTGTCGAACTCATCTTCGTCGTTAGAGATTGTCGCCTTCTTGTACTTCCAGTGGGCGGCAAAACCTCGCTCGGCAATATCCTCCATTCGCTGCGTACGAATCTGCACCTCCACCCAAATTCCGTCGGGGCCCATTACGGTCGAGTGCAACGCCTCATATCCGTTCGCCTTGGGCATACTGATCCAGTCGCGCAGACGATCGGGCTTGGGGGTGTAGATATCTGTAATAGATGAATATACCTGCCAACACTGCGTCTTTTCCGAGGGGAACTCCAGTGGCTGGAATACGATTCTGATAGCAAACAAATCGTAAATCTCCGAGAATGGAATCTGCTTGCGCATCATCTTCGTCCAGATCGAATATACGCTCTTGATTCGGCCCGAAATCTCATATTTGATGCCATTTTTGTCGAGCGCCTCTATGATCGGTGCATTGAACTTGCGGATGTACTCCTCACGCGCTGCCGATGTCTCGTCAATCTGGCGCGAAATCTCCTCATATTCCTTCGGGAATCGGTACTTCATACAGAGATCCTCAAGCTCCGTTTTTATGGCGTACAATCCCAATCTATACGCCAGAGGTGCAAACAGATACATCGTCTCGCCGGTGATCTTCACCTGCTTATTCTGCGGCATAGCGCCCAGCGTTCGCATATTGTGCAGACGGTCGGCAATCTTGATCAGAATCACTCTTACGTCGTCCGAGAGCGTGAGTAGCACCTTGCGGAAATACTCCGCCTGCTTCGATGTGTCGGCATTAAACACGCCCGACATCTTGGTCAGTCCATCGACCATCGTGGCGATTTTGTGGCCGAAGATATGCTCCATATCGTCCACCGTGTAGTCGGTATCCTCCACCACGTCGTGCAGCAGCGATGCCACCACCGACTTTACGCCCAGACCTATTTCATCAACCACAATTTTGGCTACTGCAATAGGATGCAGGAAGTAAGGTTCGCCCGAGCGGCGCCTCACCCCCTGGTGTGCCTCTTTTGCGAGGAAGAAGGCTCGTTTGATGAAGTTCCAGTCCTCCTCCTTCTTGCATATTTTCTTACACGATTGGGCCAATTCGTCCCATTTCTCCTGTATAAGTTTTTCGTCCTCTGCAGTATAGTTCATAGTATCCTATTCTATGGTTAATCCCTGTGAGGTCGCTTTGATGGCGTCCCCACAGGGAAAAATCTATTTCTGTGTCTTCATTGCCTCGCGCAACTTCTCTTCAATTTCGTTGCGAAGCTCCTCGTTATTTTTGAGCAACTCCTTCACCGCGTCGCGTCCCTGACCGATCTTCTGCTCTCCGTACGAGAACCACGATCCAGCCTTGCGTATGATGCCGTAATCGACACCCAAATCAACGATCTCTCCAATCTTCGAGATTCCCTCGCCGAACATAATGTCAAACTCTGCGCGCTTGAACGGAGGTGCTACCTTGTTCTTTACGACCTTCACTTTGGTGCGTGTTCCGAGCTGCTCCTCGCCATCTTTGATCACCGATGCGCGTCGAATGTCAATTCTCACGCTGGCGTAGAACTTCAGAGCATTACCACCGGTTGTAGTCTCGGGATTGCCGTAAATCACGCCGATCTTGTCGCGCAACTGGTTGATGAAGATACATACGGTCTTCGTCTTCGAGATGCTTGCCGTGAGCTTGCGCAACGCCTGCGACATCAGTCGGGCCTGCAGGCCCATCTTCGAATCGCCCATCTCGCCCTCAATCTCAGCCTTGGGTGTAAGCGCTGCCACTGAGTCGATTACGATGATATCGATGGCGCTTGAGCGAATCAACGAGTCGGCAATCTCCAACGCCTGCTCGCCGTTGTCGGGCTGTGAGATGAGCAGATTATCCACATCCACGCCCAACTTCTGTGCGTAGAATGAGTCGAATGCGTGCTCTGCATCGATGAATGCTGCAATACCTCCCGCCTTCTGTGCCTCTGCGATGGCGTGAATAGCCAGCGTTGTCTTACCTGATGACTCGGGTCCGTAAATCTCAATCACGCGCCCCTTGGGGTAACCACCCACTCCGAGAGCCACGTCGAGCGTTACCGAACCCGTAGGAATCACGGGAATGTCGCTCACAGCCTCGCTGCTCATACGCATAATCGAGCCCTTGCCAAAATCCTTCTCTATCTTATCCATCACCGCGCTCAACACCTTGAGCTTGTCGGCATTAACTTGTGTTTTCTCTGCCATATTCTGTTACTTTTTATCCAATTCATTAATAATCTGGCGGTAGTGATCCGCTGTTTTCACTTTGTCGAAGATGTGAGTTATCACGCCCTCTTCGTCCAGTAGGAATGTCTTTCGTGCCACTCCCATATATTTTCGGCCATACATCGACTTCTCGACCCACACTCCGAACGCCTCACAAATCGTACGCTCGGTATCGGCCACGAGGGTGAAGTTCAGCTCGTGCTTTGCGCAGAAGTTCTGGTGCGAACGCTCGCTGTCGGGACTCACGCCCACTATCCTATAACCTCTTGCCGCGAGCTCCTCCTTACCGTCGCGCAGACTCTTTGCCTCGAGTGTACATCCCGAAGTGTTGTCCTTCGGGTAGAAGTAGAGCACTGTGCGACCGCCCTTTAGGTCGTTGAGTGATAATATTGTGCCATCTTGGGTTTTGCCCTCGAAATACGGAGCGGCATCCCCCACCGATAAATTAGCCATTGTGTCTAAATTTTAGGGTATAATAAGCCAAAGATATAAAATTTTCCCTAATAATCCGCATCCGACGGCCAAAAAATCCCTCTGCGGCCTATTAATCCCACATCAGCACGGTCTGCACCTGGTGGTTGAACTCTTCAACCGAGGTGTTGAGTCGTCGGCTGCAGGCCGGACAGCGTATTGCCGACTCTGTCTCAACGTAGCTCTCGCAACCCACACATCGGGGCAACATTCCCATCGACTCGTCTTGACTGTAATTGAACTCTGCGCCACAGTGGCGACACTTAATCTGATAAGCGATTCCCATAGTTGTAAAGTTTTATTGCGTTTATACTATAATCTACTATTTCCGCCAAAGATGTAACATAACACATCGGCGCCAATGCCTATAACGCATAATATAAAAAATAACATAATCGTTGTTGTTTTGGTTTCTGAGTGCAAAATAACAGTCCTGTTGTGACAACTTGTGTCACAACCTTAAAAACTTTACAAAAAACGAAATTTTTTTCTTGGATTTTTACTTTTTCGATTGGTCGTCGGCCACCTTTGGCCAATTTCTGGCCACATAATCAGCGATATAGCTCTCCAGATCGGGCGAATCAACAATTCGCACATCATCCATCAATCCCACTACAAAACGAGCCACGCCCGCGTAGTCGGCAATCTCGGTATCGAGCAACCAACGCTCCTCGTCTATTTGTGTAAGATGTTGTTCTGCAAGCGGATACTCCTCCAGGAGAAGGTTGTGCGAGAGTATTCCAAGCTCCAGCTTTACCCTCTGGCGCATCTTGCCATTCATCCTAAAAATGTCAATAAACGCCTTTTCGTGACGGTCCGAATACACCCACGGTTCGCTTAAAATCTCAACCGACGAGATACGTGCGAGCTTGAATAGTTTGCAGCTAAGGCTCTCAGTATCAAAGCACCACACCTGCACATAATTGGTCGTGAAGGCGAAAGGCTCCACCATGCGGTCGCGCACTACGCCACCGTGCGACGAGCGGTAGTCGTGCAGGACGACCTGCTGCTTTTGCTCTATCGCTTCAATCAGCGAGTGTACGTTAGCGGTGTTGCTTCCGCGCACGATTGTGTCGGCCAAGACCTTGTTATCATAGACCGAATATAGCTTGCGTTTTAGATTCTGTTTCAGGAGGTTAGTGTCGTCGATACTCTCGATGGCGCGCTTCAAAATTACGGCCTCCTCCTCGGTGAAATGGACCAACTGCGAAATATCCTTGAAGTGAGGCGACTCCTTGTCCAGACGGATGTAGTTGCCGCTCTTCTTGATGACGAAGCCAGCCTCGCGGAAGGTCTCTATGTATCGGTAAATGGTACGACTCGAGGTGTCAAGACGCTCGGCCAACGCATCTACGGAGTAGGTTGTGTTGGCTGTGAGCATCTTCATAAGACGCAACATTCGGGCGATTTTGGGCTGATCCATATCACAAATTTACGAAAAAAATACCACTCATCAATGCGATGAGTGGTATTTTTTATTATTGATATGCAATAACTTGGTGTTACTCCTCGAGGCGGTAGCTTACGAACGCAAAACGCTTGCTATCGGGTGACCACGAATTCACGTTGATCGTACCCTGACCACCAAAGAGCTTTACGACGGTCTTGTAGTCGCCACCCTCGGCTGACATCAAACGCAACTCGACGTTCTTGTTGGCAACGTGCTGGTGAGGCTCCAAATCACCCTTGTGGTAAATAAGATATACAACCTGCTTGCCGTCGGGCGAAACGTGAGGGAACCACGCGTTGCTATTCTCGTCGAAGGTCATCTGCGTCTGCTCGCTGCCGTCGGCCTTCATACGCCAAACCTGCATCAAGCCAGAACGTACAGAGTTGAACCAGATGTACTTACCATCGGGTGAATACTCGGGACCATCGTCCAGACCCTCGGCCGTTGTAAGACGAATCTCCTCGCCACCCTCGGCGGGAATGACGTAGATATCCTGGATCTTGCTGTTGTCGCGGAATGCACAGTATGCCAACATCTTACCATCGGGGCTCCAGCCGTGCAGATAGCTCGGCGCAAGGGGCGTGATAAGGCGCGGCGTGCCACCCTCGATGGGCAAAGTGTAGATGCGCGAACGACGATCCTCCTTGGTGCCGTGGCTGATGGCGATAGACTTGCCATCGAACGAGAGAACGTGGTCGTTGTTGCAGTTGCCCGCGAACTCGGTATTGATGAGTTCGGGCTCGCCCGGGTTGGTGGGTGAGATGCGATAGAGACGGCCACGACTATTGAAGATGAGCCACTTGCCATCCATAGTCCAGTTGGGAGCCTCGATCAAAAGATTGGGGAACTCCTTGAGGACGGTGCGTGTGCCAGTGGTGATGTCGTAGATCTCCAATACGCTTGTGGTTTTGGTTCGCTGTTGTGCGTCAGCGCAACAGATAGCGCATAGCACTGCTACCAGAGTCAATAGTGCCTTTTTCATAGATGTGAGTTTTTGGTTAGTAGATTTTTTCTCTCCTGATTGATTTAGGTCTTAATGGTCTTTTTGTTTCTCCCCCTACGTTCTCGCTACTTACTCTCTTGCGGATTGCGCCGCAATGCATCCTCTTGTTGTTCCCCCTTATCTTACTCGCTACAAATAGACCATTCATTAGGCCTATTGTTGGGACGAAGTTATAATTTTTTTAATAATTATTATCGTCCTGCGCTAATTATTTTGCGTGGATTGTTGATTTTTTGACGTAGGCTCTCTTAATTTTGACTTTGATAGCCGATTTTGAGGGCTTTGCTATGGCTTTTGCGGATTATACCCTACCCCTTAGCCGGCGAGAATGATCTTCTCAATCTCCTCGATCTGGTTTTTGAGTACCTTGTCGGTCTCGATGAGGTTACTCACGTTTTTGCACGAGTGCAGAACGGTGGCGTGGTTACGACCACCGATGGCGGCGCCGATGGCTGCCAACGGGAGCTTGGTGTGCTGCTTGGCCAGATACATAGCTATCTGACGAGCCTGAGCCACCTCGCGGGTACGCTTGGTAGAGTTGAAGCTCTTCTCGTCGATCTCGAAATAGCGGCATACGATGTCGGTGATGCGGCTTACCGAGATCTCCTTCTGCGACATATGAACATAGGCCTTGAGAACCTCCTTAGCCAGTGAAGTCGAGATACGACGATTCATATACGACACATTGGCCTTGAGCGAGAGAAGTGCACCCTCGATCTCGCGGATGTTGGCCGAGATGTTGTCGGCAAGGTATGTGATGACCTCGTCGGGGAGGGTGATACCCATACTCTCCGACTTGGCACGGATAATCTTGAGTTTGGTCTCGTAGTCGGGTGTGTCGATCTTAGCCGAGAGTCCCCACTTGAAACGGGTGAGCAGACGCTGCTCGATATCCTTCAACTCCACGGGCGGCTTATCTGACGTGAGAATGATCTGCTTGCCAGCCAAAAGCAAGTGGTTAAAGATGTTGAAGAATGCATTCTGAGTCTGGCTCTTGTTGCCAGAGAGCTCCTGAATATCGTCGATGATCAGTACGTCGATCATCTGGTAGAAACTGATGAACTCGTTGACCTCGCCATTCTTGCAGGCTGTAGTGAACTGTGCCTGGAACTTATTGGTCGAGACGTAGAGTACCTGCAATTCGGGATGACGCTGGCACACCTCGTGGCCGATGGCCTGCACGATGTGAGTCTTACCCAGGCCCGAAGCGCCATATATATATAAGGGGTTGAAGGGTGATGAGCCAGGCTCGAGAGCTACGGTCTTACCCGCCGAGCGAGCCAAGCGGTTGCACTCGCCCTCGATGTGAGTGGCGAAGGTGTACTTGGCGTTGAGCTGTGTGGGGAACATCACCTTCTTCAGTCCGGGAATGACGAAGGGGTTGCGAGGTATGTTGTGGGTGTTGGTCTGGGTGACGTGCTGCGAGATGGCTGTCATATCGGCATTGGCCGACAGGGGCGTGCGCTCCTCGCTGTTGGGCACGGCATAGACCAGTCGCGTCTGGCGACCGAAGTACTGCATAATGATGGGGATGAAGAGCTGAAGGTAGTTCTTCTCGATGTGGTTGGCGTAGCTCTCATTGGGTACCTTAAGACGCAGATTCGTGCCATCGAACGCCAGAGGCGTGATGGGCGCAAACCACGTTGCAAACTCCTCGTGAGAGGTGTGCTCGCGAAGAGTGTTAAGGCAGGCCTGCCATACTTCATTGTATGTTTGAGAGTTCGCCATTATTTTTGTTAATTGTGCGGTACTTTTGCTAAAAAATGTTATCTTTGGTGCGAAACTTGTCCCAACCACCCTTTATGCAAAAGGCGGCAGAGGAAAGATTCGAATTGTCGCGATTGGTTTCCTTTGACATTGCAAAGTTGTGAATAAATTTGTTAAAATAAATCTCTGCGGCGCTTGTTTTTTATCTTTTTTTATATATAGAAAAACAACACTTTTTAAGACCGTTTTTTTAACTCGCTGATATTGAATAATTGAAAATAAAGTTGTATATTTGTGTATCAAAAAAATAATACTGTAGATAATATTAACCATAGGAAAAACTTATAACGAAATGGCAAACGAATTGGAACAGATTGTATTATCGAAAGCCCAGCAGTGGCTGGATGGAGATTATGACGAGGCTACCAAGGCGCAGGTTAAGTGCTTGATGGAGAGCGATATGAAGGAGCTTACGGAGAGCTTCTATAAGGATATGGAGTTTGGTACGGCGGGTCTGCGCGGCATTATGGGCGTGGGTACTAACCGTATGAACATATACACCGTAGGTACCGCGACGCAGGGTTTGGCTAACTACTTGAAGAAGGCCTTCGAAGGTGAGCAGGTACGCGTGGGCGTAGCGCACGACAGCCGTAATAATTCGCGTCTGTTTGCCGAGCGCGTGGCCGACATTTTTGCATCGAACGGATTCAAGGTTTATCTGTTCGACGATCTGCGCCCCGTGCCCGAGTTGAGCTTTACGATCCGCGAGTTGAAACTCCACTCGGGTGTGGTAATCACCGCTTCGCACAACCCCAAGGAGTACAACGGCTACAAGGCTTACTGGGGCGATGGCGCACAGGTTACTCCCCCGCACGATACCAATATAATTGACGAGGTGGCGAAGATCACGAAAAACTCGCAGGTGCTGACGGGAATGAACCCCGAGAACATCGAGATTCTGGGTGAGGAGTTCGACAAGCGCTACATCGACCGCATCAAGAACGATATTCAGCTCTCGCCCGAGTGTGTGGCTAAGTTCCACGATATGAAGATCGTATATACGCCCCTGCACGGCGCGGGTGTGCGTCTGGTGCCGATGGCGTTGCGTAGCTTCGGCTTTACCAACATCCACGTTGTGCCCGAGCAGGCCGTAGTGGATGGCAACTTCCCCACCGTTGAGTCGCCCAACCCCGAGGAGCGCAAGACGATGTTGCAGGCGATGGAGCTGGGACGTCGGGAGGGTGCCGATCTGGTGCTGGCGACCGACCCCGATGCCGACCGTATCGGTGTGGCGCTGCGTACGGGTACGGGAGAGTATGTGCTGCTCAACGGTAACCAGACTCTGGCTCTGCTTCTGAGCTATCAGCTTACGCGCTGGGCTGAGCGTGGCGAGTTGGATGGTAATCAGTATGTTATCAAGACTATCGTGACATCGCAGATGGCAAATGCCGTGGCGGCTCACTTTGGCGTGAAGTGCTACGACTGCTTGACCGGATTCAAGTACATTGCAAAGATTATCCGCGAGAATGAGGGTAAGGCGAAGTACATTGGCGGTGGCGAGGAGAGCTTCGGCTATCTGGCTGGCGACTACGTTCGTGATAAGGATGCTGTGTCGGCTTGTGCCCTGGCGGCTGAGGCTGCAGCGTGGGCAAAGGATACAATGGGCCTGACGCTCTACGAGTGGTTGCAGCAGCTATATGTTAAGTATGGATTCTACCGCGAGTCGCTCGTATCGCTTGTTCGCAAGGGCAAGGAGGGTGCCGAGGAGATTCAGAAGATTATGGTCGATTTCCGCACTACCCCGCCAAAGGAGTTGGCAGGATCGGAGGTGCTGATCGTGCGCGACTACAAGTCGTTGGAGGAGACTAATATGCGCAGCGGCGTGAAGACTCCTATCGATCAGGATTCGAGCAATGTACTGCAGTGGATCACGGCCGATGGTACGATTGTATCGGTACGTCCCTCGGGTACTGAGCCCAAGATCAAGTTCTACTTTGGCGTTAAGGCCGATCTGCCCTCTGTGGAGCAGTTCGACGAGGTGCAGTCTGCATTGGATGCCAAGATAGAGCAGATCAAAAAAGATCTTAACCTTATATAATATATAAGATAAGATAAAAAATTAGGTAAATTTGAAACGAGTCTGTCCCACGGGGCAGGCTCTTTTTTTGTTGGGGGCGTTTACTACCCTTTTGTTACGGGAAGGAGGAGATTGAAAAAAAAACTATAAAAATAGTTGTATAACTAAAATTATAGTTATATATTTGCAATAGGAAAATGAAAAGTCTTAGTAAACATCGTAACTTTTATTGAAAATTCTTTCCGTCTCCTGTTGGGCGGCGGGCAAAACATAAAAACTTATGGCAGAGAGATTGAAACCTAAAACACAAGAACTTACGCGTGCCGAGCTGGAGATTATGCAGATTCTGTGGGATCGTGGCAGTGGCTTTGTGAATGATATTTTGGAGGCGTTGCCCGAACCCAAACCGGCTTATAATACTGTTTCTACCGTTGTCAGGATTCTGGAAAAGAAGGGTTTTGTGGATCATAAGGCCTATGGTAAGAGCCACGAGTACTACCCCATTGTCGATCGCGACAGCTACACGCAAGGCTTTATGTCATCGGTGCTGAATAACTTTTTCGGCGGGTCGGCGAGCCGTATGGTGTCGTTTCTCTCGTCGAACAAGTCGATCTCGATGGAGGAGGCTGATGAGATTATGAAGCTGTTGAAGAAGTGATAAGTGATTGAAAATTAGGGTGTATGTTGCGGTTTGTGATTGAATTTGTATGTTGCAGCGGATTGTTCTATGCGCTGTATCGACTTTTGGTTGAGGGACGTACGTCGATGCGTGCTTCGCGTGCCTATTTAGTTGGTAGCGTGATGCTTTCTGTCATAATTCCGCTTATGGAACTGCCCCTTTACCCTGCTGGGACCATCTTCTACGAGTTGCCTGTAATTACGCTCGATGGGCCTACGGCAATGGACGTCGTGGAGTCTCAAGAGACGCAGGCAACGGTTGATGTGTCGCCCGTGGTGTCGCGTGTAATGTGGGCGCTGTATGGTGTTGTCGTGTTGCTGAATTTGGGGCGTATGGCGTTGAGGCTATGGATGATACGACAATTGCGCAGGGGGTCGCAACTGACTTTCTATGAGGCATATACGTTGGCCGAGAGCACGAGCGTCAAAGAGCCATTCTCGTTCTGGCGCACGATATTTCTTAATAGAGATTATGAGGGACGTGAGCGCGAACAGATTATTGTTCACGAACTTAGCCACGTCCGACACCTGCATACGGCCGAGCGAATGGCGCTCGAGGTGATGCGGTGTGTATTCTGGTTCAACCCATTTGTGTGGGTTACGGCGTCGGCTCTTGTCGAGGTGCAGGAGTGGGAGGCCGATAGAGATGTTATCGATGAAGGTTACGATGTTTACGAATACCGACTACTCATTTTCCGCCAACTCTTTGGCTGCAAGGCAGATGTGGCCTGTGGGTTGAACAGTCAAACTTCTAAAAAACGTTTCCTTATGATGACAGATTTTCGGAAGGGTAAATTATCCTTCGTGCGCTTTGGCGCAGTGGTGCCACTTGTGGCGGTGATGGTTTTGGCTTTTGGCGCGGTGCGTGCCGAGGCGGTGGTTGAGGTGGTGCAGAGTGAGTTGCAGACACCCGATGAGAAAAATGCCGAGGTTTATCTCGCTGCCGATGGCAAGATTTTCTACAATGGCGAGCAGATGACCATCGATGAGTTACGATCAGCGCTCGAGAAGCTTCGTGCCGAGAAGGGCGCCCAGGCCGTATTGGATATTAGGACCGAAACGGCAACAAAGATGGGGGCAATTGAGAATGTAAAATTGGCGGCACGTCAAAGTAAAGTTCTGAAAGTGAGGTATGTTACGCCCGATAAAGAGATTGATAAGGTTTTGCCGCCACCCGAGGGCGATCCCAACGTGCCCTATGATGTGGAGATTTCGGAGAATCTCAAACAGAAAACGGTAGATTTTAAAAATCTGAGGGTTGCGAAGAATAATCTTTTGATGATTGTTATGAATGCGACAGGCAAAATACTCACTACTCGTCCCAATGGCAATATGGGGTTGGTAGAGTTGGACGAAGTGAAGGATATTGTAAAGCAGTTTATTGACAACAGCGAGAGCGTGAATAATAGTCGGAAAGTGAAGAACCCCCACTATTCGAGTTTTACGTGGCAGACCATCAAGCGTTCGGCCGATGGCGAGGTGCATTACCCTGTAAGTGACGGAATTATATCGATCCAGACGACAAGGGATACCTCGGCAGATAATTATTTGGCTCTGCAGGCGGCGATCGTTGAGGCTTATGCCGAGTTGCGCGAGGAGTTGTCGCAAAGGTCTTTCCATAAGTCGTTTGCGTCGCTTGAGGGTTATGATCGGGAGTATATTTTGCAGGCTATACCTATGAAAGTGAGTGAGGTTGATCCGCGATTGCCTTCGGGGGCATCTAAGTAGATAACCCAACCATAAACTAAATAATTTGCATAAGAAAGGCCGTCCTTCGGGGCGGCCTATTTTTGCAATAAAGTCAATGAAAGACAGACCTTAGGCCTGTTATTTAACGCGGATGATGTTGATGCCGTCACGCAGGGGCAGGATGACGCTCTCTACCCTATCGTCCTCTGCGACCATACGATTGAACTCGATGAGCGCTTGGGTGTGATGGTCGTTGTGCGCTACGGGCTGCACGACCTTGCCATACCATAGAATGTTATCGGCCAAGAGAATAGAGCCACTATGCACCAAGCCGCCATCCATCAGCATACGGTAATAATCGGGATATTCGCGCTTGTCACCATCGATAAAGACCATATCGAACTGCTTGCCAAGGCTGGGGGCAATCTCCAGCGCCGAGCCGATGTGGAGGCGAATTTTGTGGCCGTGGGGCGAGCGGTCGAAGAATGATTGGGCCAAAGGCTCCAGCTCGTCATCCACCTCGCAGGTGTCGATTATCGCGCCCTCCTCCAGGCCGGCGGCCATACAGAGGGCAGAGTAGCCCGTGAAAGTGCCGATCTCGAGAATAGACTGTGGGCGGAACATCTTGACCAGAAGCTCCAACAGCTTACCCTGAATGTGGCCCGAGATCATTCGCGGGTTCAGAACGCGGAGATGGGTTTCGCGGTCGAGTTGGTGAAGCAACTCATCCTCGGGAGAGGAGTTTTCGTGGATATATTTTTCGAGTAAATCCATTTTATTTAGTGCTTGTTACAAATTTAATAGTTATGGAGCCGCTTGCGGCGACCAAAGCCCCTGCCCGAGGCGGGGGTTGGGGGTGGGTCAGATTTGTTAATGCGGCCAGAGGCCGCAAGGTATGCCGTCAGAAGCAAGAGCCATTAGTCATTAGTATATAGAACTATGAATTATTGGTAAATAAGGGTTGAGGTGTGGGCAAAAATCTCCTCGGCAACCTCGGCAATCTGCTCGGCACGGACGGCCGATACTTTGCGATAGACCTCCTCCAGGGTGTCAATCTCGTCGTGAACGAGATAGCTCTTGCCCGCACCGAGCATATAGCCCTCGTTGTTCTCCATCGAGATGGCCATCTGCGCAAGAAATTGACGCTTAATCATAGCCATCTGTCGTGCCGAAGGTGGTGTCGTGCGAAGGCGTAGTAACTCCTTGTCGATCAGCTCGCGGCAGAGGTCGGTGTTGTGGTGGTCGCAGCTGAAATAGATGGCGACCATACCGCAGTCATTATAGGGGGTATAGGTAGCCTCGGTGTTGTACGAGAGGCCGTTCTTCTCGCGCAGAACTACGTTCAGGCGCGAATTGGCCGAAGGACCACCTAAAATATTTATCAGCAACGACAAGGGAAGGCGCTTCTCGGCGTGGATGTCGTAGGCGCGTGCTCCGACGATGCAGTGTGTCTGGTGAGTATGTTTGTTCACGATGCGCTCGAAGGGATCGACTATAGCAGGCGTAGAGCGCTCGAACGAGCGTTTTGTGGATGGTTGATTGGCCAAATATCGCTCGGCTATGGCCTGCACCGTGCGTGCGGACATATTTCCGATCGAGGAGAAGACCATCTGGTCGGTGGTATGGGTGCGCTCGATAAAGCGCTTTATACTTTCGGACGTGTGGCGCATAAGGGCAGCCTTCGTACCGAGGATGTTGTGGCCGAGTTCGGAGCCGTCGAAGAGCAGATCCTCGAAGGAGTCGAATATCAAATCGATGGGCGAATCCTTGTAGGTATTTATCTCATCGACAATGACTTCGCGCTCCTTTTGCAGTTCGCGTTCGGGGAAGGTCGAGTTAAAGGCCACGTCGGAGATAAGCTCGACGGCTTTCGAGAAGTCGGAGCGCAACGTAGTGGCGTGGATGGTGGTATCCTCCTTGGTGGTGTAGGCGTTGAGCTCGCCACCGCGGTTCTCAAGACGGCAGTTGATCTGGTAGGCACGACGGCGTGTAGTGCCCTTGAAGAAGGCGTGCTCGGCGAAGTGGGCAAGGCCGTATTCGTCCTTCAGCTCGTCGCGTGTGCCGGCATTGATGACCAGCGCGCAGTGCGTGACGCTGCTGCGTGTGCGGCGGTGGATGCCCTTGATGCCGTTGGGAAGAAGGTATGTTTCGAACTCTTTCATTGGATTCGGCTATGCTTTGTTATGCTCTTTGAGGAAGCGACCCGTGTGGCTCGCCTCGCACTTCTCAAGGTCGGCAGGAGTGCCCTCGAATACGATATGACCTCCTCTGTCACCCGCCTCGGGACCGAGGTCGATAACCCAGTCGGCACACTTGATGACCTCCATATTATGCTCGACGATAACAATCGTATGTCCGTTGGCAATCAGTGCGTTGAAAGCGCGGAGCAGACGGCGGATGTCGTGGAAATGGAGTCCCGTCGTTGGCTCGTCGAAGATGAACATAATCTGCTTCTGGTCGTTATCCTTAGCAAGGAACGATGCGAGTTTTACACGTTGGCTCTCGCCACCCGACAGCGTCGAAGAGGATTGGCCAAGACGGATATAGCCCAAGCCCACGTCCTGCAACGGTTGCAGGCGCTCGACAATGCGACGGCAGGTTGAGTTGCCCTTATCCTCGGAGAAGAACGCTATGGCATCATCGACACTCATCTCGAGTGTGTCGTGGATAGTCTTGCCACGATATTTTATCTCAAGTATTTCATCCTTAAAGCGTTTGCCGTGGCAGGCATCGCAGACAAGCTCGACGTCGGCCATAAACTGCATACTCACCTTGATCGTGCCCTCGCCCTGACACTCTTCGCAACGACCGCCAGCGACGTTGAATGAGAACGAAGCGGCTGTGAGGCCTGTATGGATGGCCTGAGGCTGGTCGGCGTATAGTTTGCGAATCTCGTCGTAAGCCTTGAGGTAGGTTACGGGGTTTGAGCGCGAGGATTTGCCGATGGGGTTCTGATCGACAATCTCGACCGAACGCAACAACGCGATGTCGCCATCCAGAGAGTCGTGATCGCCCGGCTTCTGGCCTGTGTCGAAGAGGTGGCGGCGCAGAGCGGGATATAGTATTCCCTTGGCAAACGACGATTTGCCACTGCCACTCACGCCCGTAATGCAGGTCATAACGCCCAATGGGATACGCACGTCGATATTTTTGAGGTTGTTCTCGCGGGCCCCTCGGATGATGATTGAGTTGCTCCAGCCTCGTGCCGTATCGGGAACTTCGATCTCGCGGCGGTGGGCAAGGTAGTCGGCCGTGAGGCTCTCCTTGGACTCAAGCAAACCCTTCAGCGGGCCGTTATAGATGATCTGGCCACCCATCTCGCCAGCGCGCGGACCTACATCGACGATGTAGTCGGCGGCGCGGATCACCTCCTCCTCGTGCTCGACGACGATGACCGTATTGCCCAGATCGCGGAGCTGATGCAGAACGCGGATCAGGCGGTGGGTATCGCGCGGGTGCAGACCAATGCTCGGCTCGTCGAGAATGTAGAGTGAGCCTACTAGGTTGCTACCCAGCGAGGTAGAGAGGTTGATGCGTTGGCTCTCACCACCCGATAGCGTTGATGAGAGGCGGTCGAGCGTAAGATAGCCAAGGCCGACATCCGAGAGGTACTGCAAGCGATTGTGGATCTCCTTGAGGATGCGCTCGGCCGTGTGGCGGTCGTGGTCGTCGAGCGAGAGCGATGAGAAGAACGTGATCAGCTCATCGACAGTCATTCGTACAATCTCGGCGATATTCTTGCCACCGACCTGCACATATAGAGCCTCGGGGCGCAGGCGGCTACCGCCACAAGCGTGGCAGGTGGTTTTGCCCGTATAGCGGGCCTTCATAACGCGGTATTGAATCTTACGGCGCTCGCTCTCGATGTAGTCGAAGAAGGCGTTGAGGCCGCAAAAGTATTGATTACCAGTCCAGAGAAGGCGTTTCTGCGACTCGTTCAGGGCGTAGTAGGGTTCGTGGATTGGGAAGTTGAACAGGTGGGCCGTTTCGATAAGCTGCTCCTTCCACTTCTTCATCGTAGCACCACGCCAGCAGACGATGGCATCCTCATAGATGGTTTTGCTTTTGTCGGGGATGACCAGATCGACATCGATGCCGACGGTCTTGCCGTAGCCCTCGCAGACGGGGCAGGCTCCGATGGGGTTATTGAAGCTGAAAAGATGCTCCGTAGGCTGCTCGAACTCGATGCCATCGGCCTCGAAGCGGGCCGAGAACTCGCGCTCCACATCGTTGATAATGACGCTGCAAACGTCGTGGCCATAGCTGTAGGCGCGTGCTACGGAATCGCGCATGCGCAGCAACGTTTCATCGTCATCCGATGCGCGCAGACGATCGACGACGATAGCTACTTCGGCGGGGTTGGTGTTGATCGAGATAGTCGGCATAAATTCCTCGATGGTGATGGCTTCGTGATTAACCCATAGGCGTGTGAAACCGTCGCTGAGCAGTTGCAATAGGCGCTCGATGAGGCCCTCGCCCTGCTTGAGATGCAGAGGAGCGGTTAGGACTACCCTCTCGCCCGTGCCCTGCTCCAAAATATAGGCTACCACATCATCAACACCGTAGCAACGTACCTCGCAGCCCGAGATGGGAGATATGGTGTGGCCAACGCGGGCAAAAAGCAACTTAAGATAGTCGTAGATCTCGGTCGTAGTGCCCACCGTAGAGCGGGGATTGCGCGTATTGACCTTCTGCTCGATGGCAATGGCGGGTGCGATGCCAGCAATCAGATCGACATCGGGTTTGTTGATACGTCCCAAGAACTGACGCGCATAGGCCGACAAGCTCTCAACGTAGCGACGCTGTCCCTCGGCGAAGATAGTGTCGAAGGCCAGAGTCGATTTACCCGAGCCGGAAAGGCCCGTGATTACGGTGAGAGTATTATGGGGGATGGTAACGTCCACATTCTTAAGGTTATGGACGCGCGCTCCCTTGATATAGATAGTTTTGTCTTGTGACATAGCTTCGTTATTCTATCACTTCAATGATTGCACCCTCGACTTTACGCAAGCGGCCAAGGACAATCTCAGCTCGGCTGTTGCGTACCGAGAGAATCATCGTGCAGAGATTGTCGAAGGTCTGCTCTTCGATGGTGGGTTGCTCCTCCTTGATGATTCGCATAACGTCGTTCATCACAACGTACGAGAAATCGACCTTGATGCGGGTATCGACCGTGCGCTCGACAATCTTTGCTGCGTCCAGCGCGGCGGCAGCCGACTCCTTGTAGGCGGCGATAAGGCCCGGAACTCCGAGCTTCGTGCCTCCGAAGTAACGCACCACAACAATCAGGCAGTTAGTAATCTCGCGCGAGAGCAGCTGGCCCAAGATGGGCTTGCCTGCTGTGCTCGACGGCTCGCCATCGTCGTTGGCGCGGAAACGCTCGCCAAAAGGCCCTAAACGCCACGCATAGCAGTGATGGGTGGCGTCGTAGTAGCGTTTGCGCAGAGGCTCGAGGTAGGCCGCAATCTCCTCCTCGCTTTCGACGTGGAAGGCGTAGCAGAGGAATTTACTGCTGCGCTCCTTGAAGATGGCCTCCGAGTTGCCCTCGATGGTAAGATAACTATCCTTGATCTGCTCCACTATGGGTTAGGTTTGACGTTAGCGTACTTTGGTGAAGAGTCTGTTCCAGCGAATGTTATAGGGGAACGACTTGGCCTGATCCGACGAGAACCAGATGAACGAAGCCTTGCCCACGACGTGATCCTCGGGAACGAAGCCCCAATAGCGTGAGTCGGCAGAGTTGTGACGGTTGTCGCCCATCATCCAGTAGTAGTTCATCTTGAAGGTGTATGAGGTAGCCTTCTCGCCATTGATGTAGTACTCACCGTTGCGAACCTCCACGTCGTTGTCCTCATAGACGTCGATAATGCGCTCGTAAAGAGGCCAGGTATCCTCGTTAAGCTCGATGGTAGCACCTGCGGCGGGTACCCACAGCGGACCCATATTGTCGGCTGTCCACGCATAGCGCGAAGAATAGGGGAAGCACTCATCCTCGACCGTGTAGCGCTCGATGCTGATGACGTTGTCCATCGCAAGCAGTGTCTCGACCATCTTGTCGGTAAGGGGTGAGAAGTAGTGCGTGCCGCTGCCCGAAAGTTCCGTAATGCCCAGCTGCTCGATGGTGTAGGGCGAAAGGGGCGATGAGGTGTGTATCGTGTAGCAATACTGCTTCTCGGCGATGGGATCTTGGGGCTTGTCGTTGATGATAAGCTCGCCATCGGTGATGCGGAACGTATCGCCCGGCAGGGCTACGCAGCGCTTGATGTAGTTCTCGCGCTTATCGACCGGACGGGTGATGACGGTGTAGGTGTTGAAGAGCTCGGCGCGGCCGCGCTCGGCACCATATTCGCGCTGATACTCGCGCAGAACATCGTAGTAGGTTACGGCCTGATTCTCCAGCAGAACCGTGTCACCTGCGGGGAAGTTGAAGACAACTACGTCGTTGCGCTCAATATCGCGCAAGCCCTTGAGTCGCTTGTAGGGCCACTTGATAGCCTCTGAGAATGACTTCTTGGTCATCGAGAAGGGCATTGTGTGGTGAACGAACGGGAAGGCGATAGGCGTGTTGGGCATCTTGGGACCATAGGTGGCCTTGCTGACGTAGAGGTAGTCGCCAATCAGAAGAGTCTTCTCCATCGATGATGAAGGGATGACGTACATCTGGAAGAAGAAGATGTGGATGAGCGAGGCTACGACCGTTGCGAAGACGATGGCATTGACCCACTCGTAGATGTTGCGGTAGAGGTCGCTACGCTCGCAGAGCTCCTCGTTCTTGCGGCCGATGTAGCGGTAGAGGTACTTGGAGATGTAGATGTCGTAGATAATGGGCACTCCGAGCAGAAACCAGAGATTGCCCGTCCACACCACAAACCACAGGATGTAGAGCAGCGTGGCGAGACCGAAGCCCACCCATTTGTTTGCAAAAATTTCGCGTATCTTTTTCATCAATCTGTTGTTTTTATCATAAAACGTATCTCGAAGGGGAATCGTATGCCGACGGATTAGAAAAGGTCCTCCATCGTGTAGATACCCTTCTTGCCACAGAGGAACTCGGCCGCTACGACAGCACCTTCGGCCAGCGTGCGACGATTCTTGATCGAGTGTCGAATCTCCAGCACATCGTCCTCCGATGAGTAGGTTACCGAGTGGTCGCCAGGAACCATACCTATGCGGAGCGACTCGATGGGGATGAGCGACTTATCGTCAGAGGTGGGGGTATTCACCCAGCCCGATTTGCGATCAACGAGCGAGATGATATCCTCGGCAAGCGTTACGGCTGTGCCGCTCGGAGCGTCCTTCTTCTGTGTGTGGTGGGTCTCCGACATAGAGATCTCGTACGATGGGAAACGATTCATCAAACGTGCCAACTCGCGGCTTAGTCGGAACATAAGGTTTACGCCCAAAGAGTAGTTCGAGGCATAGAACATAGCGCCGCCGCGCTCCTCGCACAACGTCTGCAACTCCTTCAGGCGGTCGGTCCAGCCCGTAGTGCCGCTCACAACAGCTGTGCCGCACTCAAGGCAGGTGCGGATGTTCTGATAGGCGGTTGTGGGGGTGGTGAACTCGATGGCAACGTCTATATCCTTGAGATTCTCGGCGTTGAGGTCAGAGGCGTTGTCGATGTCTATGATGAGGGCTACCTCGTGGCCACGCGAGCGAAGGATCTTCTCGATCTCGCGGCCCATCTTGCCGTAGCCGATAATTGCTGCTTTCATACTATGCTTGTTTTACGATTTTTATAACCCACAAATATATGAATAATTCCCGAGAGAAAAAAATTAGATACTGAACCGTTGTAATAATTTTCTGGATTGTAATTTTTTTTTTGTACATTTGCTTTGATTAACACCATTAATTTACTGCTATGAGAAGAATTATTAATCTTTTTTTGACAATCATATGTCTGTTTTCGCTGACAAATCTATCGGTTGCAAAGCCCAAGACCACAAGGGAGGGATATGTCGTGGTGACAGTTAAGGCCGATGGTAAGCGAGATGTCAGCGACGCAATACAAAAGATAATCGACGAAAATCCCAATCGTACGATATATTTTCCCGATGGTGTTTATCTTATCTCGAAACCCATTTTAACTCCCGCCGAGCCTACAAAGAGTGTGGCTTTGGAGCTTTCGAACTATGCCATTATCAAGGCTGCTGAGGGTTGGTCGCACGACGAGGCTATGATACGTTTGGGTGGCAAGGATGCGGCAAACGACATCGGTACGCCGGGTAGTAATTACTATCTCAATGGCGGTATTATCGATGGCTCGGGTGTAGCCAAGGGTATATCGATTGACAGTGGTCGCGAGACGGTTATTCGTAATACTTCGATTAAGGGTGTGGTGCTGGGAATACACGTCAAGCACGGTGCAAACAATGGTTCGTCGGATTGTGATATTACGGGAGTTAACATTGTGGGTATCAATACTTCTGATAGTGTCGGCGTGTTGGTTGAGGGCTTTGATAATACCTTTACAAATATGCGTATTGCTGCGGTGCATACCGGTTTTGTCCTGCGTTCGCAAGCCAATATGTTGAGAAATATTCACCCGCTGTATTATGGTGGATCAGATGGTGTTGATCAGGATAGTTGCGGATTCCTTGACGAGGCGGGATGTAACTGGTATGACTTCTGTTATAGCGACGAGTTCTCAACGGCTTTCCGCATCACAAAGAGTGCAAGCCGCTATGATAATTGCTTTGCTTATTGGTATTCGAAGCGAGGTGCAAAGCATACTATTTTTAAGTCGGACGGAGAGTTTAACTCTGCCGTTATGAATATGCACGCAGCTCATCGTAAGAACAATGCTACAGCGGAGAATATTATCTTAGAGGTGGGCAAGGATGGCGGTACGGGCTATTTCGAGAATCTGCATATTGATGATGTGAGTGTTGTAACCGACCGTACGCACGAAAAATATATGAAATAATGCGCTACTTTATTGAGCTTTCATACGACGGCGCGGCCTACTGCGGTTGGCAGCGACAGCCAAACGATCCTTCGGTGCAGCAGACGCTGGAGCAGGCGCTCTCTACCCTACTGCGTGAGCAGGTGGAGGTGGTTGGTGCTGGGCGAACCGACACGGGGGTTAACGCGTCATACTATGTGGCGCACTTCGATTCGCAGAAAGGCGTGGAGGATTGTGCAAAGCTCGTCTATAAGCTGAATCTGATCTTGCCGCAAGATGTGGCGGTGAGTCGTGTGAGAGAGGTTAGGGCCGAGGCGCACGCGCGATTTGATGCCGTTGAGCGTGAATATACATATTATTTGTCGCAACGGAAAAATCCGTTTCGCCGACATTCGGCGTGGCAGTATTATGTTCAGCTCGATGTGGAGCGAATGAATGAGGCGGCGCGGGCACTTACAGAGTATGAGGATTTTACGTCGTTTGCAAAGCTGAACTCGAATAATAAAACCAATATCTGTCGTGTGACGCGAGCTGAGTGGCGACGCGCCGAGTGGGATGAGGATCTGCTTATCTTTACGATTCGGGCCGACCGCTTTTTGCGCAATATGATTCGCGCCATTGTGGGTACGCTTGTGGATGTTGGACGTGGACGTTATACGGTTGAGGAATTCCGCGATATATTGCATAGCCGCGATCTTTCGCGCTCGAGTGCGGGTGCGCCAGCCGTGGGATTATTCCTGAGCGATGTGCGATATGATGATGGTGTGTATACAATTGAGCAACAGGATGATGAATGATTTGGCGGCGGCTCAAGCGTGAGGAAGGAAAAGACGAAAAACTATTGTTTAACCAAAATATTTAAGTGAAATGGGAACTATTCTTTATTTGGCAGGTTTGATTTGCGCTATCTGGTGCGTGATCGACATTTTCAAGAAGCCTATCGGCATTATCGGTAAGATTATCACCGCAGTTTTGGTATGGTGTACCAGCTGGGTGGGTGTTATTGCCTACTATTTCTGGATTCGTCACAATGTAACTTCTTGGTTCAAGTAGTGCGAAAAACGTCTGACAGGGTTATTTGATCCGCCGGCTTGGTCTCAAAATAGCTCTTGTTATACGGTTTTTAAGAAAAAAGGGTGTCCCACGCGGGAACACCCTTTCTATGTATATTGCGCTCTTTTACAGATGTATTGCAGCGCCCATAGCGGCCTCCGAAGCCTCCATCAGGCCCTCGTGCATCGTGGGATGCGAGTGGATGGTCTTGGCGATCAAGTGGGCCGTTGCGCCCAGACGCTTGGCCAGCGTAGGCTCGCCCAACATCTCGGTAACGGTGGCACCAACCATATGTGCTCCGATAAGGCGCTCCTGCTCATCGAAGATGAGCTTCACGAAGCCGTCGCGGTCGCCCGCAGCCGTAGCCTTGCCCGATGCGGTGAAGGGGAAGCGACCAACCTTATACTCGATACCCTTGTCGCGGGCCTGCTGCTCGGTCATACCCACCGATGCAACCTCGGGAGAGGTGAAGACACACGAAGGGATGGTCGAGTAATCGACAGCGTCGGGCTGCAATCCGCAGATGTGCTCAACGCAGTGGATAGCCTCGGCCGAGGCAACGTGCGCAAGGGCGGGCGTGGCGATAATATCACCGATGGCATAGACGCCCTGAGCGGAGGCCTGGTAGTGCTCATCGACAACGATCTTGTCGCGCTCGACGGCGATACCAAGCTCCTCAAGGCCGATATTCTCGATATTCGACTTGATACCTACGGCCGACAGAACGACCTCAGCCGAGAGAGTCTCGGCACCCTTCTTGCCCTCTATATCGACCTCGCACAGTCCATCTACAACGCGGACAGCCTTGACGGTGGTTGAGGTCAAGACCGTAGCACGCATCTTGCGGAACGATCGCTCCATTGCCTTTGAAACCTCCTCATCCTCAAGCGGCATCATCTGTGGCATATACTCAACGACGGTAACCTTCACGCCAAGCGAAGCATACAGACAAGCAAACTCGCTGCCGATTGCGCCCGAGCCAACCACGATCATCGACTGCGGCAGGCGGGGCAGCGTTAGAGCCTCCTTTGAGGTGATGATGTGCTGGCCATCGACGGGCATAAAGGGCATCTGGCGCGGACGTGCGCCCGTAGCCAAGATGATTGCATCTGCCTCGTACAGAGTGCCTTCAACATCTACCCTACCCTCGCCAGCCAAGCGGCCAAAGCCCGTGAGAATGTCGATGTTGTTCTTCTTCATCAGGAAGGCTACGCCCTTGCTCATCGTGTCGGCCACGGTGCGCGAGCGAGCGACAATCTTCTCGAAGTCGGGCTTCACCTCGCCCTCGATGGCAACGCCATAGTGAGCGGCATTCTTGCAGTAGGTGAATACCTGTGCGCTCTTAAGAAGGGCTTTGGTAGGGATGCAGCCCCAATTGAGGCATACGCCTCCCAATTCGGCCTTTTCGACGATGGCAACCTTCTTGCCAAGTTGTGAGGCGCGGATGGCGGCTACATAGCCGCCAGGTCCGCTACCTATGACGATAATATCGTATTTCATCTCAATCCGTTTTTTGATTATCGAACCTCCAAAATTCGGCTTCTGCTGTCGGCAGCTACGGCGCGCTTCCAGGTCTCGCTATAGCCAGGCTGCTTAATCTTGCCAGGGATCTTCTTGCCGTTGCCATTGTCAACGAAGTGAGAAGACGAGGTCTTGCCCTCGACAACATAGCTCAAAATGTCGGCGTTCTCGCTCTTGACGTTGCCGTCGATATACTTCAGCAGCAAATATTTGTCTAAACGGCTCCAGGCGTTGAAGAGCTGCTGGGCTGATGAGTTGCTATACTCGGTGGTCTGCTTCTTCATAGCCTTGGTAGAGAGACCTGCAATCTGAGAGTCGATGCGGTTAACATCCTCGAGCATCTTGTTCTCCCAATGATCAACAACCGTGCGAATATCCTTCGACATCAGGTCGTAACGCAGGTAGGCGAAGTTGGTGACGCGGTTAAAGAGCCAGAAGGCCGATGAGTCAGAGTAGTCGAGCATAGAGCCGTTGCCCACGACCATACAGTCGGGAACAGATGTGGTGTTGCAGTAGATGGGGGTAAGGCAAGAGGTGGCAGCATCGTCCATACCGAACCAAAGGATACCAACCTTATCCTGGCGAGCCTGACCGCAGAGCCAGAAGCCTGTCTGCTGGGTGGCGATGGCGCGCTCGTTAACATAGGTCTTGCCGTCAACCTCGAAGTTCATAGGACGCCAGCGGTATGGCAGGCCGTGGCCACCAGCACCGATGTCCAGAGTCATATCCATCTGAGTACCCTCATAGTGGTCGCGCATAGCGTCGAACACCTGCTTGGGAGAGATCTTTCTAACGGGCTTAACCCACAGGGGCATACGATTGTCGGGGTTATGGCCCATAGCGAAATCGTAGTAGCGGTCCATATCGGTAGCAAATTTGCGGAAGAAGCTCCATACGCGAGCCTCGCAACCACGCATTGCGCTGAAATCCAGCGGAGCATAGGCGTCAGCGAATGAGAACTCCTCGTCATTGCCTGAGAAGTAACCCTTCTCGCGAGCCAATGAGATGACATCCTCGGCGTAGAGGCAGTTCTCGGGGTCGTTCAGCGGGAAGGTGGTGATGCGAGCCTGATTGGCGTGGGCGCAGATGTATCCGTCGGGGATGCGACGTGCAACCCATACGATACCCTTCTTGCCTGGGCCCTTGCCGATAAGCTCCATAATCCAAGCCTCGTTCTGGTCGGCGATAGAGAAGCTCTCGCCACTTGAGTAGTAACCGTAGGTAGAGGTCAGCTCGACGATGATGTCGATGGCCTCGCGAGCGGTCTTGGCACGCTGGAGAGTGATGTAAATGAGTGAGCCATAGTCGATAAGGCCCTCGGGATTGCGCAACTCGCCACGACCGCCGAATGTGGTCTCAGTGATGATTACCGAGTGCTCGTTCATATTGCCGACGGTCGAGTAGGTGGTCTGAGCCTGTGCGATGTCGCCCAGATACTTGCCCGTATCCCACTCATATACTGACATCAGCGGCTGAAACTTCTTGGCGGGGTTGTGCTTGTAGAGTGCGCCGTAGAGCTGGTGAGAGTCGGCGGCGTAGGTTACCATCACAGAGCCGTCGGTCGAAGCACCGCGCGTGATGATGAAGTTGGTGCAGGCCAGGGCGGGTGTCGCAACTGCGGCCAAGGCGAGCATCATTGAAGTGAAAAGTTTTTTCATTGTTATAAATTTTTGGTTATTGAATTTTTAGGCCAATTAGAGAGTCAAAGATAGAAAAAATAGGCGTAAAATCCGAAAAAATATGTAATTTTACACTATTAAATATTGTATTATGTCGATTGGAAGTGAGATAAAGCGTTTGCGCGGATTGTTACCCGAGCGAGTGAAGTTGCTTGCGGTGTCGAAATTTCACCCCGCAGAGGCTATTGTTGAGGCCTACCAGGCAGGACAGCGAGCCTTCGGGGAGAGTCGCCCGCAGGAGCTGAAGCAGAAGGCCGAGCTACTGCCGAAGGATATAGAGTGGCATATGATTGGCCATCTGCAGACCAACAAAGTGAAGTACATTGTGCCGTTCGTGCATCTGATTGAGTCGTTGGATAGCGAGCGTTTGGCCGAAGAGATCGAGCGTCAGGCAGCGAAGTGTGACCGCGTGATTGATTGTCTGTTGGAGATTCACCTGACGGCGGAGGAGAGTAAGTCGGGCTGGGCGTGGGATGATTTGTTGCGATTTGTTCAGAGTGATGGATTTGCGGCGTTACCCCACATTCGCGTGCGAGGTGTGATGGGAATGGCTACGCTTACAGAGGATGAGGCAGTGATTCGCAGCGATTTTGAGCGCCTGGCGGGTTATAAACAGTTGCTGGAGACCTATTTTGGTGAGGAGTTCGACACTATTTCGATGGGAATGTCGGATGACTACCCCATTGCTGTTGAGTGTGGCTCGACCGAGGTGAGAATCGGATCGACGATTTTTGGACAGCGAGAATATTAAACTTAAAACAACCTTAAATATGGATAGAAAAGAGTTTTTGGCAACGATGGCTGCCATTGGCGGTGCAGCGTTGGTGCCTAAGGTGTCGGCATCGGTGTTGCGCGACGTGGCCGACAGAGTTGAGGCGGAGCAGGGACAGCGCCGTGTGAACCCATCGAAGACGATTTTGATGGGAGATATACATATCTCGGGCGATTTCGATGAGAATGGGAAGCCGAAGTACTACCCCTATAACCCAATCTGTTTCGAGCAGCAGGCGCGCGAAATTTTGGCTATGAGCGAACTGCCGGCCAATCTGATTATTCTGGGCGATGTGGCGTGGGATCACGGCTTGGAGGAGGATTATCGTTATGCGGCTGAGCTATTTAAGCCTCTGCAGCAGGCGGGCATTCGCATAACGATGGCGATGGGTAACCACGACCGTCGTGCACCATTCTTCAGCGTCTTTGAGGATCACCTCAAGCAGACGCGCGTTGCAGGTCGCGTGGTGTCGGTTGTGGAGCTGCCCGAGGCGGATTTTGTTGTGCTGGACTCGCTCGACGAGCTGCCCAACCTGAAGCGTGGCGAATCGACAAACGTGGATGGCGAGATGGATCAGGCACAGATTGATTGGCTTACGGGTTATCTTGCTACGGCTAAGCGACCAGTGATTCTCGGTGCGCATCATCCTCTTAATGAGATGCCTAACCTCGAGGCTGTGATTACCAAGTCGGATGCGGCGGTGGCCTACATCTATGCCCATCTGCATATCTGGAACAAGGGTGTGAGAATCATCCGCCCGAAGGATCCCAAGCGTATGGTGCCGGCGGTGTGTCTGCCTTCGACGTTCTATGGCGATATTGGTTATGCGGTGATGCACACCTCGAAAGAAAAGGCTGTGATCGAGTATTCGTCAAACGGTTTCTGGTGGCCGCAGCCGGTGGAGAATCCACCCAAGGAGTGGGCGCAGCGTCAGGAGGATTTGGCAGCAGAGAGATGTACCATATTGTTTTAAGATGTAAGGTTGTGCGGCGGGTTGCACAACCTTTTTTTATGGGGTGTGGGCAATGTTTTGAGGGTTGCGGCGTTATATGTTGAAACAAACTAACGAAGAAACTCTATGAAGAGACTATTTTTTGCCGCCGTGGTGTCGCTTGCGCTTTTCTCGTGTTCTGCGCCTAAAGATACATTTATATTAAAAGGAGAGATCTCTGGTGCTGACGAGGGGGAGCAGATCACGCTCCTGTATCCGATTCTAAAGGATGGCGTGTGGTACGAGAAGGAGTTGGTGACGACGGTCGTTGAGGGAGAGTTTCTCTTTGAGGGGGAGTTGAGGGAAATGACTTTTGCGCATTTGGTGTTTGATAATATGGATGAAGTGCAGTTATTTATCGAGCCCCGACGGATGAAAATCAATTTGGAACGCGATCGAGCGTATGATTTTTCGTTGCAAGGTTTGGCGATTGAGAGCGAATTTGAGGCTTTTCGTCGGTGGATGGGCGAGATACCGAGGAGCCTGTATGAGGAGAGTCGCAAAGTTGTTGAGGCGAATGAAAAGTGGATCGAGGCGACGCAGAGGGGCGATTTGGCGGCCGATAGTTTGATGCGGGTGTTCTACGATGCGGTGTCTGATTTTCACAAGGTGCGGGATGCGGAGCTGGAGCGTTGTCGCGGCTTTCTGGAGGAGCATTTGGACTATGCCATAGCGCCTTATTGGTTGTATTATCTGACTTTTTGCGAGGAGCTTAGCGAGAAGGAGGCGATGGCAATGTATGATAGGTTGCCGCCACTGAGCCGCGAGAGTGGATTGGGACTTTTGGCGAAACAGCGAATTGAGCTTTCGGCTTCTGATACAGGAGGTTATGAGGGAGATCGGGCGTTTGATTTTGAGCGCGTAGATGCAGATGGCGATCTGATCAGAATGTCGGATTACATATCACAGGGAGGGTATCTGTTACTTGACTTTTGGGCGAGTTGGTGTGTGCCCTGTATTGAGCAAATGCCAAATGTGAAGCGACTCCGTGAGGAGTATTGTGAACGAGGGTTGCATATTATCGGAATTTCGTCGGATGATGATGAGGTGGCGTGGCGAAGGGCTATTGAGAAGTATGGGCTGACCGCATATCCGCAGGTGCTGAGCGAGGAAGACTCGGAGGAGAGGCTCTTTTTCGATGAGATGGCTGATGTGTGCGATAGATATGAGGTAGAGTCGATACCCTGCTTTGTCCTGATTGATGACGCGGGTAAGATTGTTGCGCGATGGCAGCACTTTGATGAAGAAATTTTTGAGTTGATAGAGAACTTATTGTAGTAAAAAAGCCACCCGCGAAGGTGGCTTTTATTATTATGGTAACTCGACCTTGATTTCGGGGATATACTCCTCGTCGAAGAGCTCATCGGGCGAGGCGGTAAACATCCGCGTGGTGATGTTGTAATCGTCGCCCCCGTTGGGGTGAGCATACTTGGCCATCACGATAAAGGCCTTGTAGCCCTCCGTAGGGAAAGCGACATCGACCTGCGCCTTGCCCTTGTGCGAAATGCCGAGATGGGTAGGCGTGAATTTGCTCTGGCGGAAATCCTTGCTTGTGGAGGTAGCCTCCCAGATGATTATATCCTTCAGATGGCGTTTGTCAGTCTTAAGAGTGAGCTTTGCACTACCCTGCTGCTCACTCGCTGAGTAGTCGAAGCGAGGATATTTCCGACCTTCGATCGTCTGGCTGAAGAAGGCCTCGAGGGTGCTGAATGCAGCGCGTTTGTCGCCCAAACTGTGGCCTGCGTTGGTAACGTAGGAGGTGAAGGTCGGGCCCGGGATTCCGTCGATATAGTTCTTTACGGCATCGACAGTCCAGAACTCGTCGTTAGTGCCGAAGAAGAGCATCTTGGGCAGGGTGTATAGCTTGCGGTAGGAGTAGGGATCGATCATCGCCACAAGCTCGCGGCCCGTAGGGGTAACGAGCTCCTCCGTAAGTCCAAGATTTACATAGTCCTGAATGTGAATACTATAGCTGCCGAACATATGGCGCTGGTAAGGTACGCTGACGGGCATATTCAGGATGTCGATAACCATTGGGGCAATGGCTACGATACGCTCATCTCCGGTTGCGGCTGTGAGCCACGTTGTCCAGCCACGCTTCGAAATGCCGTTCATCACGAAGCGATTGCTACGCACGGCGTGGTGGTGTGCCGAGAACTCCTCGATGGCATCCATAGCGCGGATGGCGCTCTTGGTCATCGGGAAGAGCAGCGGCCACGAAAAGTCGTGATCCTGCTGGAAGTTATGGAAGGTGAACGATACCAGCTCGTCCTCGGTCATTCCGCCATAGAGCGGCTGGCGCGGCACCTGCCACAGGATGGCGGTAAGGGCCTGACAGCGAGAGGCGATGTTGCCCATAAAGCCGATGAGCGCATCGTCCCAGCTGTGGTAGTTCGGCTCGCCTGTCTGTTCGTTGGCGCTTCCGCCCGAGATGTGGATAAGTGTCTCGGGGTGAGAGATTTGTTGTGGAACGAAGATTACGAGCTCGTGAATCCACTCCTTCTCGCGCCACGTCTGCGAACGCATACGCAGGCGGTAGGCCGTAACGTCATCTTTGACGAGCGAGTCGCGCAGTTGCCACGCGAAGGTGTCGTCGTCATTGTCGATATAGTGGCGCAGAGCCTCTGCGGGAGCGATGGTTTGTGCAGCAGCACTCCACGCCCAAAGGAGCAGAACGAGGGAGAGTAATCGTTTCATAGTCGTTATCTTACGCGGATGCGCTGGCCGATGCGCAGAACCGAGGTCTTCTTAATGCCGTTGAGCTGGCAAAGTTTGGTGACGGTCGTGTGGTTGTTGATAGCGATGCGGCCCAGCGTATCACCTCGCTTAACGACGTGATACTTGATGGCGGCAGCCTCGGCGGCGATTCTCTTATCCTCCTCGTCGCTCTGAATCTCCTCCTCGAAATCCTGTGTGAAACGAGAATAGGGGCTGAAGTAGGTACGCTTCAGAAGGAACGTCTCGCGACGAAGTGTACCCGTTGAGAAGTCGATCAAGCGCTCGGGATCGAAGGTCTGACCCTTGTAGCGCATCTCGAAGTGGAGGTGCGAGCCAGTACTGCGTCCTGTATTTCCACCCTTACCGATCACCTGACCTGCCGTTACCCACTCGTTGGGCTTGACGCTGATCTCAGAGAGGTGGCCGTAGTAGGTCTCCAGACCATTGTCGTGACGGAGGATAACCAGATTACCATAGCCGCTACGGACGTAAGTGGTAACACGTACGCGGCCGTCGAAAGTAGCATATACGGGATCGCCCGTCTCAAGGTCGATATCGGTACCCTGATGGATGCGACGACGGCGGGGGCCGTACTTCGAGGTGACGCGGCCCTTGAAGGGATAGTGGTAGCTCTTGAGCGAATCCACCAGGTCGATAACCATCGAGATGGGGATATCCTTAAGCTCGACGTTGTATGGCTGAATCTTGGTAGTATCCCAGTCCTGCGTATAAACCGTCTCGTCCAGAACGTCGATGTTGCGGTTGCGGACATATCGCCAGGTGTTGTCGTTGTAGAGAACGATGTTAAGACCCTCGCTTGATGAGGGAATCGTATCTACGACAAGTATATCCTCCTTAGATTCGAGTGCGGGACCCGACTCCAGAGGTACGCGCTTAACGACGATGGCATCATCGGGCAGCGAATCGCGGTTTATGGTGTTTTGGGCGGTTGTTTTAGGGGCAAAGGCGATGCTTGCCGAGGCAAACATCAGAAATGTAAGCAGTACTTTGCGTAGGTTCATACGGGTTTTATAGGTTTTTTGAGGTTATTATTCGTTGTCTTGCTCGCGTAGCATATCGGCTGCGCACTCCAGTGCGGTGTAGAACTCCTCGCCGAAGCGACGGATGAGAGGCTCCTTGAGCGCCTTATATACAGGGATGCCTAAACGTTTGCCGCACTCGACAGCATCGCGACATACGGCCCAACGATGGTAGTTAAGACCATAGGAGCCGTTGCGGAACTGCTTGACGCGGATGGGATAGAGGTGGCACGAAATGGGTTTGAGGAATGAGCACTTACCCTCGCGGTAGGCGCGCTCGATGGCGCAGAAGGTTGTGCCGTTCTCCTCGAAAGCGTAGGCGCAGGCAGCATTGTCGACCAGCGGCGTGGTGTAGTCGCCATCCACATCGACAACCATAAAGCCCTGACGCTCAACCTCCGAGCGGCCCTCAGCGGTCATATAGGGGGCGTAGTTGGGGTACTCCTGCTCAAGCAGATCAACCTCCTCAATATCGAGCGGTGCGCCTGCATCGCCCTCCACACAGCAGATACCCTTGCACTTGCCCAAGTCGCAGGCAAAACATTCGCGCAGGATATCGGCGCTAACTATTTTATCATCAATCTCTATCACGGGTTGTAAATATCTTTATATCGGTAATTCAAAATCTCTTCGGCCAAAGCTATGTATTGCGTGGCCTCGGTCTTATCATCCATCAACTCTGCGGCGCGGCGCATATCATTGATGGCACGTCCCCACTCCTCGCGACGGAAGTAGCATTTGCCACGTTCGAGGAAGTGCTCGCCACACTCGGGGTTGCGCTCGATGGCCGACGAGAGCATCGTAATCTTGCTTTCCAATGTCCATAGACCACGCGAGCGAATGTAGTCGCGCACATCGCTGTCGAGCATCTCGCTCGTGTCGTCACCACGCTCCAGTCGGTCGCGTACCTCGGTTGAGGAGTAGGCGTATTGCGGAGCATCCTTGAGGAAGGTAGTGCGCTCGGTGCTGAAAGTCATATCGATACCCGGGCGGGGATAGACGTAGATGTCGTAGCCCGCGATGATGGCCTCGGCCTCGCGCCAACGCGGAAGGGTGTTTATAAGGTCGCTGCCCATAAGGATCGAAAAATCCATATCGGAGCCGTTGTTTTGCTCCAGGTAGCGTAGCGTATTGATCGTATAAGAGGGTTTCTCAAGCAGGAACTCGATAATCGAGGGGGTGATATGCTCGGGGTAGCGCGTGTTCTTGCACGCCGCCTCGACCATTGCGTAGCGATCCATCTCCTCGGCTAAAGTCATATTCTGCTTGAAGGGGTTTTGTGGCGAGATGACCATTGCCACCTGATCGCACAAGCCCTGCTCGATGGCATACTCGGCAAGTGCCGTATGGCCACGGTGAACGGGGTTGAACGACCCGAAAAAGAGCATCATCCTCAGCTTGGCCATCCCCTACTCTGCTAAAAAGTTACGGATGATCTGCTCGGTCTGCTCGACGGCCACGTCTAACGAGTCGTTTACCACCGTGAAGTCGAACTCCGGAGCCTTCGAGAGCTCGAACTCGGCTTTGGCGATACGTTTCTCGATGGTCTCCATAGAGTCTGTTCCGCGACCAATCAATCGCTCACGCAGAGCCTCCACCGAAGGGGCTTTGATGAAGATCGAGCAGGCGCTCTGGCCGAAGATTCGCTTGAGGTTGATGCCGCCCATTACATCGACATCGAAGATGATGACGTTGCCCTTGGCCCAGATGCGCTCCATCTCGCTGCGCAAAGTGCCGTAGCAGGTGCCGTTATAGACCTCCTCCCACTCGACAAAGGCGTTCTCCGATACCTTCTGGCGGAACTCGTCCTGTGTGAGGAAGAAGTAATCGACTCCGTCGCGCTCCTGACCACGCGGCTGGCGCGAAGTGGCAGAGATCGAGAACTCGAACTGCGGGAAGGTCTGCAAAAGACGCTTTACGATTGTGGTCTTGCCCGAGCCGCTCGGGGCAGAGAATATAATGAGTTTGCCTTGCTGATTCATCGCTACAAAATGTTAAGTACCTGTTCCTTGATCTTCTCCAGCTCGTCCTTCATCTTAACGACCAGAATCTGCATATTGGCCTCGTTGGCTTTCGAGCCGAGGGTGTTGATCTCGCGGCCCATCTCCTGAGCGATGAATCCCAGCTTGCGGCCCGCAGCCTCCTCCGAAGAGGCAACCTCGCGGAAGTAACGGCAATGATTTTTCAGGCGCACCTTCTCTTCGGTTATATCCAGCTTCTCGATGTAGAAGATCATCTCCTGCTCCAGACGATTCTGATCGACCTCGACCTGCAACTGCGCGAGGTGCTCGCGTATGCGGTTGCGGATGGTCTCGCAGCGTGCCTGCTCGTAGGGCTCGACTTGCAATTTGTAATCTTCGATATTGTCGACACGCTTCAGAAGGTCGGCAATTAGAATTGCACCCTCCTGCTCGCGGAATGAGTTGAAGTGTGATAGAGCCTCGTCAACGGCCTGCATAAGAGCGGCGTGCTCCTCCTCAGATACGCCTTCGGCTTGAGTCGAAACGACGTCGGGCATACGCATCACAACGGGAAGGATAGCATCGTAGGCGGCATCGGCTCCAGAGAATGCAAGGGCGTCGCTCACCTGATGCAGATACTCGCGGAAGAGCTCCTTATTGACCGTTGCAGAGGTCTGTACGGCGGTATTTTCGACTGTGATGCTGATGTCGGACTTACCGCGAACGATGGCCGCAGCGGCCTTTGATCGGATGTCGAACTCGTAGCTGCGGTAGATGCCGGGTAATTTGACCGAGAGGTCCAATTGCTTGGAGTTTAGCGAACGAACCTCGACGGTTATCTTCTTGGTCGGCAGTGAGACTTCGCTCTTGCCGAATCCTGTCATTGATTTTATCATTGGTTTTAGTTTGTAGTTACTGCTCTGGGGGTCTCTGACGGACGGGTTTTCTTCATAAGAAGAAAGAACGTGAGGCCAAATCTTTGCAAAGATACTATAATGAAGTCTGTTTAGCAAATTTTTTTCGCAACAATGTGCTGAATAGTTTAAGAGGTTGAAAATACGCTCTTGGGGAAGTCCGATTTTAGTGCGTATGCTTACAAATTGTAAGGTGGATGAGGCGGGTTTGGATGGTAAAAATAGTGGATAGGAGATTTTTTGAAAAAATTACGTTTTTCTTGTTTTGTTGCGATTATGATACGGGATTGTTAATAAAAAAACTGAATAACTGACTTTTGCAAAGAAAAAGAGGGTGAAAAGTAACAAATCGTTCGCGTGTGGAAGAGAGAATATTTTGAATTGTCATATTTTTTTGTTTTCTTTGTAGTTCTAATAAGCAAATTAAGGATAAAAGATTATTGATAAGGTTTAATAATTTTTGTGCTATGAAAAAGTATAATTTCAATGCCGGACCATCAGTTCTTCCGGATGTGGTGCTTCAGCAGGCCGCAAAGGCTATTATCGATTTCGATGGAACAGGTCTTTCTCTGCTGTCAATCTCCCACCGCACGCCCGAGTTTGAGGCTGTGATCGAAGATGCTAAGAACCTGATGAAGGAGTTGTTGGGCATTCCCGATAATTATAAAATATATTTCGTTGGAGGTGGCGCCAGCACACAGTTCTTCCACATTCCTGCCAACTTCCTCGCGAAGAAGGCCGGTTATGTGCATACGGGCGTGTGGACCAAAAAGGCTATCAAGGAGGCGAAATTCTATGGCGAGGTGAAGATTGTGGCTTCGTCGGAGGATCGCAACTTTACATACATCCCCAAAGGTTTTGAGATTCCTGAGGATTTGGATTACCTCTACATCTGCGCTAATAATACGATCTATGGTACTGAATACAAGAAGGATATCGATTCGCCCGTGCCGGTGATTGCCGATATGAGTTCGAATATCCTGAGCCGCCCGATCGATGTGAGCAAGTATGCTATGATCTATGGCGGTGCGCAGAAGAATCTGGCCCCTGCGGGTGTGTCATTCGTAATTATTCGCGACGATATGCTCGAGAAGGTGGTACGTGAGTTGCCTACGATGATGAACGTGAATACACACGTCGATAACGACTCGATGTTCAATACCCCGCCCGTGTTCCCGATCTATGTTTTGCGTGAGACGCTCAAGTGGATGAAGGCCGAGGGTGGTCTGGAGGTTATCCACCGTCGCAACGAGGAGAAGGCGGCGATGCTCTACGCTGAGATTGATCGCAACTCACTCTTCCGTGGTACGGTTGAGAAGGAGGATCGTTCGTCGATGAATATCTGCTTCGTGATGAGCGAGGGCAAGGAGGAGTTGGCTGCCGAGTTTATGACCTTTGCGAAGGAGCGCGGTATGGTCGGTATCAAGGGACATCGTCTGGTGGGCGGTTTCCGTGCGTCGTGCTACAATGCTTGCCCTGTGGAGGCTGTCGAGGCGCTGGTTAAGTGTATGCAGGATTTTGAGAAGCGTTGGGTATAACGTATTGCTGAAAAATGGGATATACTTATCATCTGCCCAAAGAACGTGATTCGCTCGGGTGTAATTATATCGAGTGGGAGACGGAGGTGATTGATTTTATGGAATATAGAAAAAATATGAAGATTCTTGTAGCAACAGAGAAACCGTTTGCCAAAAAGGCTTTGGACGGCATTACGGAGATACTTCAGGCGGCTGGATATGAGGTCGCCTTGCTGGAAAAATATACCGAGAAGGAGCAGCTTATCGAGGCTGTGAAGGATGTCGATGGCCTGATTGTGCGTAGCGATAAGGTTACGGCAGAGGTGATCGAGGCTGCCGAGCAGTTGAAGATCGTAGTTCGCGCTGGTGCGGGATTTGATAATGTTGATCTCGAAGCTGCGTCGGCACGCGATATTGTTGTGATGAACACCCCGGGGCAGAACTCGAACGCTGTGGCGGAGTTGGCGCTGGCGATGATGATCTATATGTCGCGTAATCGCTTCACGCCCGGAACGGGTATGGAGTTGCTGGGCAAGACGGTAGGAATTCACGCCTATGGTAACGTGGGCCGCCTAGTGGCTCGCAAGGCTAAGGCGCTGGGAATGAATGTTATTGCCTACGATCCTTTCGTGACCGATAACGCACTGTTCGAGAATGATGGTGTCGAGCAGGTGGGAACGATTGAGGAGTTGTATGCCGGCTCGGATTTTCTCTCGCTGCACATCCCCGCTACGGATGCTACGCGCAAGTCGATCGGTTATAAGCTGATGATGTCGATGCCTAAGGGTGCGACTCTTGTGAATACGGCTCGCAAGGAGGTGATTGACGAGATTGGTCTGGAGGCTGCAATGACCGAGCGTACAGATTTGAAGTACGTTACGGATATTGCGCCCGATGATGTGGCTACGATGACGGCGATGTTTGGCAATCGTTTCTTCGCAACACCCAAGAAGATGGGTGCCGAGACTGCCGAGGCAAATATCAATGCAGGTCTGGCTGCAGCGCGTCAGATTGTGGGATATTTCGAGAAGGGCGAGTGTCGTTTTCAGGTTAATAAAAAGCCTTGCGGCTGTAAATAATTTATCGTTATGGTTAAGGTAAAACCCTTTTGCGGAATACGTCCGCCCAAAGAGTATGCTGCCGAGGTGGCTTCGCGTCCGTACGATGTGTTGAACTCGGTGGAGGCAAAGGCTGAGGCTACGGAGCGCTCGCTGCTGCACATCATCAAGCCCGAGATAGACTTCGATCCTATTGCCGATGAGCATTCGGAGGAGGTATATCAGAAGGCGATGGAGAATTTCCGTCTCTGGAAGGAGCGTGGATGGCTTGAGCAGGATAGCGAGGAGCACTATTATATATATGCGCAGACGATGGAGGGTCGCACTCAGTATGGAATTGCGATGTGCTGCCATTTCGAGGACTACCTCTCGGGTGCAATCAAGAAGCACGAGCTTACACGTCCCGACAAGGAGGAGGATCGTATGATTCACGTTCGCAATCAGAAGGCCAATATCGAGCCGGTGTTCTTTACATATCCTGACAATGATGAGATTAATGCTATCGTTGAGAGCGTGGTTGAGGCTAATGAGCCCGACTATGATTTCACGGCGGCGGATGGATTTGGCCACCATTTCTGGGTCGTGCGCTCGAAGGAGCTGAACAATCGCCTGACGGAGTTGTTTGCAGGTATTCCTGCTCTTTATGTAGCCGATGGTCATCATCGTACGGCTGCTGCTGCGCGCGTTGGTCAGGAGTGTATGGCGAAGAATCCCGCGCATACGGGTGAGGAGGAGTATTGCTATTTCTTGGCTGTGACGTTCCCCGCTTCGCAGCTTCGTATCATCGATTATAATCGCGTATTGAAGGATCTGAACGGCTTGAGTAAGGAGCAGCTGCTGGCGGCTCTGGAGGAGTCGTTCGAGGTTGAGTGCAAGGGCGCACAGACGTATAAGCCTGCCTGCCTTCACACCTTTGCGATGTACCTGGATGGTGAGTGGTATAGCCTGACGGCACGCAAGGGAACTTACGACGATGAGGATCCTATCGGAGTGCTGGATGTTACGGTGCTGTCGAACCTGGTGCTGGATAAGATTTTTGGTATCAGTGATTTGCGTACGTCGAAGCGAATCGACTTCGTAGGTGGTATTCGTGGCCTTGGTGAGCTGAAGAGTCGTGTCGATAGCGGTGAGATGAAGGTGGCCTTTGCGCTCTATCCCGTTTCGATGCAGCAGTTGATCGATATTGCCGATACGGGTAATATTATGCCGCCGAAGACCACTTGGTTTGAGCCTAAATTGCGCTCGGGTGTGGTTATTCACTCGTTTGAGTAGGATATGACCAAAGTTTAAGATAATGGCCTGTCAGCTTTTAGCTTGACAGGCTTTTTTTTTGTTTGCGGTGGAGAATATGTAACAGGTCGGAGTTAATAAATTTTTATAAAAACTGCGTTTTGGGTAAAAAATATATAGTTAAGCTTGGAAAAAAGTTGAAAAGTATTAGTAATTCTCTAAAAATAATTATATATTTGTTGAGCAAATAGTATCTTGAAACAAAATAGTAATAAACATTATAAAATAACTCTTATGGCTAAAATCAAAGGACGTATAGTGGTGGACACGGAGCGTTGCAAAGGCTGCGGAGTGTGCGTTGCAGCGTGTCCTTGCAATGTGCTCGATTTGGCGGCCAATGTCAACGGCAAGGGATACCACTATGCAGAGATGGTGAACGCAGATGCCTGCACGGGCTGCGCATCGTGTGGTATAATATGCCCGGATAGTTGTATTGTGGTTTATCGTCAAAAAGTGGAGTAAGATATGGCAGAAAAGGATATAAGATTGATGAAAGGTAACGAGGTGATTGCTCACGCGGCTGTGCGTTGCGGTTGCGATGGTTACTTCGGCTACCCTATCACCCCGCAGTCGGAGGTGATGGAGACTCTGATGGAGTTGCGCCCGTGGGAGACTACGGGTATGGTTGTGCTGCAGGCCGAGTCGGAGATATCTTCTATTAATATGGTATATGGCGGTGCGGCAACGGGTAAGAAGGTGATGACCTCGTCGTCGAGTCCGGGTGTAAGCCTGATGAGCGAGGGGTTGAGCTATATTGCCGCTTGTGAGCTGCCCTGTCTGGTGGTGAATTGCCAGCGCGGAGGTCCGGGACTTGGAACGATACAGCCCTCGCAGGGCGACTATTTCCAGGCGTGTAAGGGTGGCGGCCACGGCGACTACCATCTAATCGTATTGGCACCCTCGTCGGTGCAGGAGATGCACGACTTCGTTGGGCTCGGATTTGATCTTGCGTTCAAGTACTCTACTCCGTCGATGATTCTTGCCGATGGAGCTATAGGTCAGATGATGGAGAAGGTGGTGCTTGCTCCTCAGCAGCCGCGACGTACGGATGAGCAAATCGCAGAGGAGTGCAGCGCGTGGGCAGCGTGTGGCAAGGGAAAGCGTAAGCAGCGAAATGTCTGCACATCGCTTAATTTGCAACCCGAGCCTATGGAGGAGTTGAATAATCGTTTGCAGGCAAAATATCGCCAGATTGAGGAGGTTGAGCCTCGCTGGGAGGAGTTTATGTGTGATGATGCGGAGTATATCCTAGTGGCGTTCGGCTCGTCGGCTCGTATCTGCTCGGCTGTGGTTGAGTTGGCGCGTGAGCAGGGTGTGAAGCTCGGTTTGTTGCGCCCCATTACATTGTGGCCCTTCCCCAAGCGTGTGATTAATGACTTGGCTGAGCGTGGCGTAAAGGGATTTATGTCGGTGGAGCTGAACGTAGGCCAGATGGTCGAAGATGTGGCACTGGCGGTAAGTGGCAGAGCCGACGTGTGGCATTATGGCCGTACGGGTGGCGTGATGTTTACGCCCGAAGATGTGCTCGCGGAGTTGAAACGTAGAATCGTAAAATAGGAGGATTATGTCAGAGGTTGAGATAAAGAAGGAGAATATGGTGCACGCGCGTCCGCGACTCATCACCGATGAGGTTATGCACTACTGCCCTGGTTGTAGCCACGGAACGGTACACAATATCGTGGCCGAGGTGATTGACGAGATGGGGCTGGAGGGTGATACCATCGGTGTGTCGCCCGTAGGTTGCTCGGTATTTGCGTATAAATACATTGATGTGGATTGGATCGAGGCGGCGCACGGTAGAGCTTGTGCCGTGGCTACGGCGGCCAAGCGTCTGCATCCCAATAAGTTGGTCTTTACGTATCAGGGCGATGGCGATTTGGCCGCAATCGGAACGGGTGAGACGATTCACGCGGCAGCGCGAGGCGAGAATATCGTTACGATATTCATCAACAATGCGATATATGGTATGACGGGCGGTCAGATGTCGCCGACTACCCTACTCGGAATGAAGACGGCAACAACGCCTTGCGGCCGCGACGCTGCGCTGAATGGATTCCCGTATAAGATTACCGATATGATGACACATCTGGACGGAGCGACCTACATCACACGCCAGAGTGTTCATACGCCTGCAGCGGTGCGTAAGTGCAAGAAGGCTATCCGCAAGGCGTTCGAGAACTCGCTCGCGGGTAATGGCTACTCGATTGTCGAGGTGGTGGCAACGTGTAATAGCGGCTGGAAGCTCTCGCCCGTAGAGTCGAATCGCTGGATGGAGGAGAATATGTTCCCGCACTATCCGCTGGGGGATATTAAATGCGCGGAGTTGCCTAAATAGTAAACAACGGAAGGTATGAAAGAGACAATTATTATAGCAGGTTTTGGCGGTCAGGGTGTCTTGTCGATGGGCAAGATTCTGGCCTACTCGGGTGTGATGCAGGATTACGAGGTGACGTGGATGCCCTCGTACGGCCCCGAGATGCGTGGCGGTACGGCCAACGTGACGGTGATTGTGTCGGATCGCAAGATCTCGTCGCCCATTGCCGATCAGTTCGATACGGCCATTATTCTGAATCAACAGTCGATGGATAAGTTCGAGTCGAAGGTGAAGCCCGGCGGAGTGCTGATCTACGATACGAATGGTATTACGCGCTTGCCTTCGCGTGATGATATTGAGATTTATGAGATTGACGCTGCAGCTGAGTGTGCGCGTTTGGGGCAGGCCAAGATGTTCAATACGATGATTTTGGGCGGATACCTGAAGGTGAAGCCTGTGGTGCAGATGGAGTATGTGATGCAGGGACTGAAAAAGTCGCTGCCCGAGCGTGCGTGGAAGATGCTGCCGCAGAACGAGGAGGCTATCCTGCACGGTGCAGAGATAATTAGGCGAGTAAAATAAGAGGGAGATTGTCGTGCAAGGTGATTTAGGGTATATTCACTCTTGAAGTTCATCTTGCTATACAATTTCTAAAATGTGAGAGTCTGTTGCGATTGGCGTAACAGACTTTTTTATTGCAGAGAAGGTACATATATAAGAAAAATTGAGTAACTTTGTTTATTATCACTAAAATCAGTTACGAATGAGTCAGAGTCAACTTGTGGCCAAAGCATTGGCTGCGGCGACCGATACGGCCGCTTTGGAGATTGGAGTAGATATTCTGGATGGCGTGGGAGCGATGTTTAAGGAGCAGTTCCCCGATAAGCGAGCTATCGTCGTGGCCGACGAGAATACCTGGCGTGCTGCGGGTGAGGCGGCGCAAGCGAGTCTAAAGAAGGCGTGCGTGGATTGCGATGAGCCTTACATCTTTACCGATAAGGATCTGCACGCCGAGTGGAAATTTATCGAGATGCTGGACGAGCGTCTAGCTGCAACCGATGCTCTGGCTGTGGCCGTAGGATCGGGTACGATAAACGACCTGTGTAAGCTCTCGTCGTACCATCGTGAGCGCCCCTATATGTGTGTGGCGACGGCGGCTTCGGTGGATGGATATTCGTCGTTCGGAGCGTCGATAACGTACAAGAGTATGAAGCAGACCTTCACCTGCCCCGCGCCGCGAGCTATTTTGGCTGATGTGGGTGTGATGGCGAAGGCGCCGCGCGAGATGACAGCGGCGGGTTATGCCGACTTGGCGGCAAAGATCCCTGCGGGTGCGGAGTGGATTATCGCCGACTTTGTGGGCTCGGAGCCTATTCACGCCGAGGCGTGGCACATCTCGCAGAGCAATCTGAAGGCTTCGCTGGCCGATCCCGAGGGTGTGGCGGCGCTCAAGCCCGAGGCTATTGCGCCGTTTGTGGAGGGTTTGATGCTCAGCGGTTTTGCTATGCAGGCAGCGCGTTCGAGCCGTCCGGCATCGTGTACCGACCACTTGTTCAGTCATTTATGGAATATGCGCGACCATAAGCACAATGGCGTAACGCCCTCGCACGGTTTTCAGGTGAGTGTCGGAACGCTGATGATGTGCGCGATGTTCGACCAGATGTATAAGACCGACTTTACTGCGCTCGATGTGGAGCGCGCTGTGGAGCGTTGGCCGAGCGCTGAGCAGGTGCGCCGTGCGGCGGAGGAGCTGTTCGCAGGCGAGGCATTTTCGGAGTTGGGCGTAACGGAGGTGATGGCGAAGTATGCCGATAAGGAGGGTGTGCGCCATCAGTTGCAGGTGGTAAAGGAGAATTGGCCCGAGCTGAAACGGAAGCTGCAGGAGCAGTGCTATACGTTCGATCAGATGCACAAGATGCTCTCGATCGTGGGTGCGCCGATCTGTCCCGAGGATGTGGGAATCACGAAGCAGCAGATGAGGGCCGATGTGCCGTATGTGCGCCATATTCGCCGCCGATACAATATGATGGATCTGGGCCTGCGAGCAGGAGTGCTTGACGAGTGGGTCGATGGAGTCTTCGGCCAAGGCGGAGTTTGGGAGATATAGTAAAGAAAGGGCTGTCCAACAAGTTGTGTTGCGACAGCCTTTCTGTTGGGAGTTGTATAACAAGAGGGATTTTAAGGCTTGCGAAGACTGAGAAACCGCAGCATACTTTGGCGTATGTGAGGATTTCGAAGGCGAGCGAAACGCAAAAATCACCTTGTTAGACAACTTCTTTTTAACATAACTCGTTTAGGATGTACTCTATTGCGGTATCTCGGTTGTCGAAGAGGTCATTCACCGTTTGTTCGATCTGATAGTGTGGCTCGATGCCTACGCCCTCCATCGGGAAACCTTTTGGGGAGAGAGAGGGCTCTCGCGTGGGGATGCGAAACGCGATTCCATATTTCGATACGAAATTCTTTGGCAGGCAGCCCGTATCGCCTGCAGTCGGCTCGCCCACTAATGTCGCATTGCCGCTCTCTTTTAGGTCGAGCGCAAAGCTCTCGGCAGCCGAGAAAGTGTAATTGCTTGTCAGCAGGAATAGTTTGCCTTCGTAGGCGTTGGGTTGAGGCGTAATATCTCCGCCGACGCAATGTTTTTGAGGGTTGCGAACGAGGTACTCGGCGATCAATCGTCCGTTGTTGCTATTGCCGCCTCCGTTGTGGCGAACATCTATAATTAGATACGGCAGGTGGCGCACTTGCTCGTATGACCGAGCGAATTCCTCGACAACATCGTACATCATTGACTCGATACAGATGTAGCCAACGCTGTCGTTGAGGATTTTATAGTGTGCCTGTGGTTGGGGCCCTTGTGGAGAGCAGTTTAGAGGCAAGCGGAGGGTGAGAACGTCATCGCCTCTGCGGATGCCGCAAGTGATCGTTGAGTCTGTTTGTGAGGCGAATATGCCGCTCTGTGTGCGGATTAATCGGTACTCGTCGGTCGATGCGGATGTGTATTTTAGTCTGTCCTTGACGTATTGCTGGGTTGGGGTGTTGTTGATGGTGATGATTTCGTCGTTATTGCGGAAGCCGCAATCTATGAGGTGCTCACTTGGGTTGGTGATGAATACCCTATCCTCTACGATTGTTGGGTGATATTCCGCCGAATAAAAATTAAAATGGACACCGGCGTGTCCTATGCGTAGGGCAGCAAAGTATTCACATAGCATCATCCCGTAATCGGTTTTTGACCGTGCGCTGCTCACTATGCGGTTGGCGTATGTGGTGTAGATGGAGTCGATGTCATACCCCTTCTGCTTGTAAAGCGAGCAATTCTCTACTACCTGATGATGTATGCTCTCGAAATCTTCGGCAAAGTTTTCGGGCTCGACGGGAATGTCCGCTATGTAGTATGTCTGGATTTGGGTTTGATTTGATCGAGATAGATAGTTTGCCAGCTCATCTCTAAAGATTGTAACGGAGAGCAGAATAGCCAAGACTAATAGACCGATTGTGGCTAAGAGCGTGATTGCAAAGTACTTTAGTGCTTTCATAGTTGTAATAGTTAAGTTTTGTGAGGCAAATGTATAAAACTTTTCACTACTTTGCAAAACAAAATACTTAAAATATTTAAGCTGCTTGGCGGATATACAAAAGTCTGCTCAAATTAAGAGCAGACTTTTGTATTTACATCGTATAATCCTCGATATTTCGAAATCCTAACAGCAGGTCGCGGGCCGCCATACGGCGCTTACCGGCAACTTGGAGCTCGTGGATCATAATCCAACCGTCGGCGCAGGCTACCTCGAGCGTGCCCTTTGCGTCAGTGCGGATCGTGCCGGTAGGCTCGTTATGCTCCTTTGGGGTGAACGTCGCGTGGAAAATCTTGGCTGAGCCTTTCTCTTCGCCATCGAGATACATCGCTGTCCACGCCGCAGGATATGGCGAGAGACCGCGCACGAAATTGACAATGCGCTCGCCCTCCCACGACCAGTCGATGCGGCAATCCTCCTTAAAAATCTTGGGGGCGGGCTTCAGGGTGGCCTCGTCGATGTGCATCTGCTCGATGGGGGTATAATCGCCCGTAGCGATGCGCTCGACAGTATCGACAACCAAATCGCAGCCGCGTGTCATCAGCTTATCGTACAGCGTGCCGATGTTATCCTCGGGGAGAATAGGCTCAACGGCTTGGCCGATGATTGCACCTTTGTCGATCTCGTGGTTGAGCAGGAATGTGGTAATGCCTGTCTCCTTCTCACCGTTGATGATGGCCCAATTGATTGGCGCAGCACCGCGGTACTGAGGCAGAAGTGAAGCGTGGAGGTTGAATGTGCCCAGCTTCGGCATAGCCCAGATGATCTCGGGTAACATACGGAATGCAATGACGATACCCAGGTCGGGATTGAGCTCCTGCATAGCCTTGACGAACTCCTCGTCGCGCAACTTCTCAGGCTGAAGGATTGGAAGATCCAACTCCTGAGCGGCAATCTTTACGTCGCTCTGGTGGAGTTTCTGTCCTCGGCCAGCGGGTTTGTCGGGAGTGGTTACGACGGCCACGATGTTATAGCCATCGGCCACAAGACGACGCAGCGACGCTACGGCAAATTCGGGCGTACCCATAAATACAATACGAAGATCCTTGCCTGTCATTTTTATGCTTGTTTGGGTTTTCTAATACGTTTGAGTGATCCCAAAGCCTTAGTACAAGCGCGCCAAACGGCCGAGCCGGTGATGCGGCTGATGATGGGATTGAGGTATGGCGCAAGGCGATCGCGCAGGGCCATATATTTGCCGTAGTACCAATCGGTGTCGAGTAGCGACGAGTCGTTAGTAGCCTTGATCATCAGGTAGATAGCTACGGGGGTTAGGACAATGGAGGAGAGCCACATACCCATAACGGCACTCCAGACACCCTCGGTTGAGGCCTTCTCGCCCATCAGCGTGATGATGTAATAGACGACGAAGAAGAAGACCGAAATAACGATTGGCGTACCCAATCCGCCCTTGCGGATGATGGCTCCGAGCGGCGCTCCGATAAGGAAGAAGATGATGACCGAGATGGGCAGTGAGAGCTTGCGGTGCCAGTCGTTCTTGCTCTTATAGAGCTGTGTCAGAGAGTCTTTCGTGAGAGTCTCATCGAACGAGAAGGCATTACGCGACTCGAGCGCTTTGCTGTGGGCCGAGTTCCATATATCGCGTTGCTCACGCAGGGGAAGACGAGCGATAGAGTCAAGAATCTCGGCGTCGCGGAAGCCCGTTTTATCCTTGTAGAGCGAGTCGGGAACGTGCGTAACTTGTATGTCTTTCACAAAAAGATGGTCGCGCAGCAGTGGCCCGTAGGAGCGATCCATAGACTCAGTAACAACGATGTCGAGCGAGTCGATAGATTGCTGTAACTGCTTGATATTCTTTGTCTGCGAGCCGTTGATCATCTCGTTGTTATCGGTGCGCTGGAAGTCGAATCCCTCCATCGGGATAGTGATGTCCTGCACGTCGAACTTGTCGTGGCGCAGCGAGTTTTTCGAGTACCACTGATTGTTGCGCGTATGCTGGTAGTTATCGCCGTTGTAGAGCGTAACGAGCAGGAAACGTTTGTCGTCCGAGAGGCGAATGTAGCCACTCTCGGCGATTGTGGTGGTCATATTGCCACCAGCGGAGCGGTTGTCGTAGATAAGTACGTTGTCGAGTTTGCCCGTGACGGGGTCTTGATGCTCGACACGGATACTCATATCGTCGATACCGTTGAAGAAGAGCCCATCCTGCAACTCGAGAACCTGCTTTTGGCGGCGGATATCGATCAAGATGCTGGTCATCTTTCGGTTGGCGTATGGCACAAGGTTGTTGACCAGGAAGAAACTGGCGATAGACATAAAGAATGTAACCCAGATCAGCGGCTTCATAATGCGCATAAGCGACATTCCCGACGACTTCATTGCCTGAAGCTCAAAGTTTTCGCCCAGGTTGCCCATTGTCATAATGGCAGCCAGAAGCATAGCAAGAGGCAAGCCCAACGGGATGAGGTTGATGGTGGCGTAGAGCAGCAGCTCGATGATAACACCGAAGCCGAGTCCCTTGCCCGTCAGCTCGTCAATGTAACGCCATAGAAAGTTCATCATCAGTACGAAAGTGATGATGAAGAAGGTCATAACCAACGGACCTAAGTATGACTTCAAGACGAGTTTATGTATTGTTTTAATGCGCATTCAAACGTGTTTTCAGGTGCAAAGATAGCAGTTTTGCTGCAATAAGCACCACGGTAAGTATAAATATTATGCAAGTTCCGGGGGGAACTTCCCAGTTGTAGCTCGCAACGAGTCCGCCCACAGCGCCTACGGTGGCGATGATGGCAGCCCAGAGGGTTATGCGGGGGTAGGATTTGGTGAGAGCATTAGCCGCCACGGCGGGTATGGTGAAGAGAGAGAGCAGCAGTACGATACCCATAATGCGGATGGCCAGCACAATGGTAATGGCGACAATTGTGGTAAGAATGTACGAGGCTGCGCGTGCGGCAATGCCCTGACTCATAGCGAAATCGCGGTCGAAGGCGAGGTACATCACAGGACGCCACCATAGAGCTGCGCCGATTACGCACAACGTAGTGAAGATGCCGAGCAGGATGATATCCTCATTGGTAACGGTTACGATGCTGCCGAACATATAGCTTGCCAGATCGCCCGAAGTGTAGCCCGGCGTGAGGCTCATAAAGAGTGCGCCGATGGCCATTCCTATCGACCAGATGATGCCGATGGCGGAGTCCTCGCGGATGTGGCCCTTGTCCGAGGCCCACTCAATGCCTATAGCCGAGAGGATGGCGAAAATCATTGCTCCACCGATGGGATTAAAGCCCGCCCACAGAGCTATGCCCAATCCGCCGAACGAGGCGTGGGTGATGCCACCGCACAGAAAGACCATACGTCGTGCCACGACGTAAGTGCCGACGATGCCACACACGATGCCCGCGAAGATTGCGGCCAGGAAGGCGTTCATCAGGTATTGATACTCGAATATGTCGGTAAAAAGCTCCATTGCACTCTTAAAACGCGCACAAATTTACTTTAATTATCGGATTGTGTCAAAACTTTTTTCCGATTACGACAAGTTTTTATAACTTCGCACGATAAAATTGATCAAAAACACCACTATGAAACGTCGTGTAAGTTTCCATACATTGGGCTGTAAGCTCAATTTTTCGGAGAGCTCAACCCTTGCTCGCCTCTTTGAGGAGGGCGGTTTTGAGCGCGTCGGAGTGAATGATGCGGCCGATATTTGCGTGATAAACAGTTGTTCGGTGACCGAGCACGCCGACAAGAAATGTCGTAATATTATTCGCAAATTGCACCGCCGAAATCCTGAGGCGATAATAGCCGTCACGGGGTGTTATGCGCAGCTTAAACCGCAGGAGATTGCTGAGATTGATGGTGTAGATATAGTATTGGGAAACAATGATAAAGCGGATTTATATAAACGAGTGGTTGAGCTGTCGCAGCGTGGTGCTACAGAGGTCTACAGCTGCCATTGCGACGAGATTACGCGCTTCTTCGCGGCCTTCTCGTCGGGCGATCGTACGCGCTCGTTTTTGAAGGTGCAGGATGGTTGCGACTATAAGTGTGCATACTGCACGATTCACTACGCTCGCGGATCGAGCCGAAACATTCCGATTGCCGACATCGTCGAACAGGCTCGTCAGGTGGCCGCATCAGGGCTGAAGGAGATTGTAATCACGGGCGTGAATACGGGCGATTTCGGTCGTACGACGGGCGAGAAGATGATTGATCTGCTGCGTGCGTTGAACGATGTTGAGGGTATCGAGCGATACCGCATTTCGTCGATCGAGCCGAATTTGATAACTGACGAAATAATAGAGTTTTGCGCAGCGTCACCTAAATTTCAACATCACTTCCATATTCCGCTCCAGAGTGGCTCGGATCATATACTCGGATTGATGCGCCGCCGATACACATCGGCCAAGTTTGCCGACCGTATCGAGAAGATTCGTTCGCTGATGCCCGACGCATTTATCGGCATCGACGTGATCACGGGTTTTCCAGGCGAAACGGAGGAGGATTTTCAGCAGACGTACGATCTGCTGGCGCGTCTGCGTCCCGCATTTTTGCATATTTTCCCGTTCTCGGAGCGTCCGGGTACACCTGCTGTCGATATACCCAACAAGGTGCCTTCGTATATCTCGACGCAACGCGTTGCGCGACTGGAGGAGTTATGCCGAGAGTTACACTATGAGTTCTGCGCTCAAGGTGTTGGGACGGAGGATGATGTGCTGTTTGAGAGCACCGTCCGAGGTGGGATGATGTTTGGCTATACGGGCAACTATCGTCGTGTGAAAGCACCCTATCGCAAGGAGATGATAAATCAGATATGCCGAGTGCGATTGGGTGAGATTGACGAGAATTGTGATCTCCAAGCCCAATTTTTATAGTGATTAGAGGGATTTCATTAGGAAAAAATCGTTCGGATAAAATAATTATTGCTATATTTGCGTGATTAGGCTTACTATATAGCAATGATTTTAATATGACCGGTATTCGCAAGAGAATCTCGATAGGTTTTTTGAGCATTGTAGTGCTCCTCTTTTTCTCGGGTTTGGTGTCGCTGTTCGAGCTCAACCATATGAGTGTTGATATTGACGCCATCCTGAGCAGTAACCGCAAAGGTATTGAACTGACGGAAGGTATGCTCGACGCAATTCGTTCGCACGATCGCGCCGTGATTCGTTATGCCGTGTTGCACGATGTGGCTTATGCCGATTCGTGCCGAGTGCGTTATCTGAGTTTTGCCGATAAAATCGCGCAGGCCCGTGCCGAGACTTCCGTTTCGGCAGGTGGACTGTTTGACGAGCTTGGTGCATCGGCAATAAGGCTCGATAGTGTGGTTGAGCAGCTGCGTCGCAGCGGTTATGTGGAGCAGAATATTGCCAATGATTCGACCCGCACGGAGGAATTCAATGGTAGTCAGTGGTATGACAATGAGTATCTTCCGATCTACAATGCAGCCAGCAACCAGATTCTCGATGTGCTGACCTATGCGCAGAGCTCGCTATCGCCCCGTGCCGAGCGACTCAGTCGAAATGCTTATCGTGCCGTAACGCCCGTCTTTATTTCGCTTGTGGTGATGATCATCATTCTGCTGATGTTCTACTACTTCATAATGATTTATACCGTGAAGCCGATTGTCGAGATGAATCGTAGTCTGGGCGATTGGATGCGCTATAAACTACCCTTCTCGGTAAAATCGGAGTGTCGTGATGAGATGGCCGAGCTGAGGGATAAGATAGAGTCGGTAACCAATAATGTCAAGATGACAAAATAACGTAAACGGCTGAGTATGAGGTATAGCGTGGTCATAAGGTATATCGGTATGGTGCTGCTGGTTCTGGCGGCATTTATGCTCGTGTCTGCCGGTATCTCGTACGTTAGCAATGTCGATTCGGCCTATACCCCACTCATTATGTCGTCACTGCTGACCCTGCTGATGGGTTGCTTCCCGCTGATCTTCGTGCCGCGAACGGATCGTATCTCGCAGAAGGAGGCCTACTGCATCGTGGTGGGCGCGTGGGTCGTGGCCAGCGTTGTGGGTATGTTTCCCTACCTGATGTGGGGAGGAGAGTTTACCTTCGTGAATGCTTGGTTTGAGAGTGTATCGGGATTTACCACTACGGGAGCTTCGATACTGAACGATATTGAGGCTCTGCCGCGCGGATTGCTCTTCTGGCGTATGGCGACGAGCTGGATCGGAGGTATCGGCGTTGTGATGTTTGCGCTTGTGATCCTGCCTGCGATCGGAAAGAGTAAGATGATGCTCTCAAATTTTGAGCTCTCGTCGTTGGCGAAGGATAATTTCAACCTCTACCGTACGCCTACCGTTGTGCGCATTGTGCTTTCGGTGTATGTAGGTTTGACGGCTGTTACTACCCTGCTGCTCAAGTTGTGCGGTATGACGTGGTTTGATTCGGTATGCCACGCAATGTCGGCGTGCGGAACTTGCGGATTCTCGACTAAAAACCTCAGTATTGGATGGTTTGACTCGTTTAGTGTGGAGCTGGTGTTGATGGTTGCTATGGTAGTGGCGGGTATTCACTTCGGATTGATATTCGCTACGCTGCGACGTCAGAGTAACAATATTTTCCGATCGGAGATTACAAGAACGTATTTCACGGTGATTGGAGTGTCGGCCCTGCTGATTGGTATAAGTCTTTGGATGGCAGATGTATACCCCAACATCTTTGAGTCGTTGCGCGATTCGCTGTTTCACACCGTGTCGCTCATCACAACGACGGGATTTGCAACGACCGATTGTAACGAGTGGACTTCGTTTGCGATTATGATACTTATTTTCTGCTCGGTGGTCTGTGCCTGTGCGGGATCGACGTCGGGAGGTATGAAGATTGATCGTTTATTGCTGGCTCTCAAGATGTTGCGTAATAGGCTCAACTCGCAGCAACACCCCAATGCGGTGATTCGCACTAAGGTGGATGGCGTGCCACAGGATAAGAATCTGCTCAATTCGGTGATGGTCTATATTGTTGCATATATGTTGCTGATTCTGGCTGGAGCGTTCGTCAATACGATGTTCGGTTGCGACTTGCTGACGGGATTCTCAGCTGCGGTGGCGAGTGTGAGCAACGTGGGACCAGGCTTTGGCGATGTGGGTGTGATGGATAACTACTCGTCGATGCCTGCGATTTTGAAATTTAACCAAACGGCGCTGATGCTACTCGGCCGTCTTGAGATATTTGGATTGATTCAACTTTTCTTTATTCGTTGGTGGAGATGATAAAACAAAGAAAAAATATTGTCGTAGGTCTGTTTCTGGCCGTTGTGAGTGTTGTGGCGGCACAAGCTCAGCAGGATGTGGTGGTGAGAGTGCAGGCGCTGGAGAATAATAGTAATTATATGTCGCTGTTGCGTAGCGATGCGCAGTTGCGCCAGAGGAGCGATTCGTTGATGAGCGCTATTCGCAATCTGCGCGGAGAGATAAGTCGTAATGCCGAGTCGCGCGATTCGCTTGCGCAGGTGAAGGGCGATTCGCTCTTGATGGTGCTGACCGACGCTGAGGGCGAGGTGTTGTCGATGCGAACGCAGATGATTAAGCTCGTCGATCAGATCAATGCCATCGAGCAGGAGCACGTCCTCGCCTCGATGGGTAACATCGGAGGTGCGGCGGCACAGGCGTCGGGGTCGATATTTACGAACGAATATTTCCGCAAGAGCCTCGAAAAGGAGGATTACGATGCGCTGATGGCTGTGCAGGCTAAGGAGCAGAGTGCCAACGAGAAGGCGAAGAGTTATGTGGCTAACTACGCCAAGATTAAGGAGATGTACAACCGCTATGTGCAGGCGCGAACGGAGGCCGACGCCGAGGCGGTTTATGGTGAGTTGGCGGTTGTGCTGGACGAGAATACGACGCTTGAGCGTGATTTGTCGGAGGCGTGGAACGAAATTTACGATCAGAAAAGTTACGTCTATGCCTACTTCCTCGAGAAGGAGGGACGTGAGGATATTCTCGAGCTTACGGAGGCGATGCTCTCGGAGGCGCAGCAGGAGAAGTTGCTATCGGTGGATAACTGTGTGTCGGAGCCGCTGGCCGACTATCGTCTGCAGAAGCCGATTATACTCAATTACGAGACTTATGTGGCCAAGCTGCTGAATCTCACATCGTCGATCGACTCGTTGTCGGCCGCTTCGCGCGATGTGCGTCAGATTGATTATCGTCTGGCTAAGATTGATGTTGAACGACGTTCGTTTGTCGATTATCAGGCAATTGAGTTCCTTCAGCGTAGCCCATATACAAATTCAAATCCTGTGCCCGATTGTGTTGTGTATGAGTATGGTACGATTTATCGTATCCTTATGGGAACATACAAATACAAGCAGGCTGTGTCGATCTTCCGAGGTGCAGTACCTCTTTGTGTGGAGACTCTGGAGGATGGTCGATTCAGCTACTATGCCGGAGGATTTCGCTCACGCGCCGAGGCTGAGAAGGCTGTTGAGGTGATGAAGAAGAAGGGATTCCGCAACCCGCAGATTGTTGAGTGGTGTGACGGCTATAAGACCAATTTGTCGGAGGCGGGTTCGGTTTCGTTCCGACTGATGATTAGCGGTGGTACGCTGGACGATAGCGTGCGTAATGTGATTGAGACGATGGCGCCCGATTGTCAGCTCTCGCGTCTGGCGGAGGATAGCTTCGCGGTGGGAATGTTCTCAAGCCGTGCTATGGCTGAGCGTGTGGCACAGGCCATCGTGAAGAGTAATGAGGGCCTCTCGGTAGATGTTGAGGAGTTGCAGGCCGAGGAAGAAGAGGAGTAAATGTTTGTAAAATAATAAATTGACAGCTATGGGAGTTGTTATATTATTAGTGCTGCTGGGAGTGTTTTTCTTGGTTGCCGAGTTGGTTTTTCTGCCGGGTGTGACCTTAGGCGTGTTGCTGGCTCTGTCGAGCTATGGCGCGGCGGCGTATATGGCTTTTGTGCGCTACGGAATTGTGGGCGGTGCTATCACGATTGGCGTGATATTACTTCTCTCGCTCGTGGCCACCATCGTTTCGCTTCGTGCCAAGACGTGGCAACGATTTGCTCTGAAGGATAAGGTCGAGGGGCAGAGTATGGATTCGCCTGAGGTGGAACTTAAGATTGGTGACCGAGGTGTGGCTTTGTCGCGACTCTCGCCGATGGGAAAGGTAGAAATTGGTGGAAAGGTGTACGAGGCCAAGTCGGTGGATGCGTATGTCGATCAGCGATCGGAGGTTGAGGTCGTAGGCTTCGAGAACTTTACCGTGAGGGTAAAGCGTGTGGAGAAGTAATGCTTGATATAAAACAAAATAAATAATTATAAAACATACAATTATGGAGGAGTATCAGATTGGATTTTCGGCAATAGTGGTTGTTTTGGCGTTTATTGCCATTTGGATTATATTCTATTTTATTCCCGTGGGTTTGTGGTTCTCGGCTTTGGTGTCGGGTGTCAAGATCAATCTCTTGCAGCTCTTCTTGATGCGTTGGCGTAGAGTGCCGCCCGGAGTTATCGTGTCGTCAATGATTGAGGGTACGAAGGCTGGTTTGAACCTCGATGCTAATGAGCTTGAGGCGCACTATCTGGCCGGAGGTAACGTAACCAACGTGGTTCACGCTCTGGTGTCGGCGCAGAAGGCTAACATCAACCTCAATTTCCAGATGGCTACGGCAATCGACCTGGCTGGTCGTGATGTGTTTGAAGCGGTACAGATGTCGGTTAATCCCAAGGTTATAAACACGCCTCCCGTGGCGGCTGTTGCGAAGGATGGTATTCAGCTTATTGCCAAGGCGCGTGTTACGGTACGTGCTAATATCAAGCAGCTGGTCGGCGGTGCTGGCGAGGAGACTGTTCTGGCACGTGTCGGTGAGGGTATTGTATCATCTATCGGTTCGGCTGTTTCGCATAAGGTTGTGTTGGAGAATCC
>JAZRQX010000020.1:0-119732 GCA_045650235.1 Alistipes sp.
TAGCCATTACATCAACTACTACGAGTCGAAGAATCAGAATATTAAGTTCGTGCGCGTGGATAGTGATGTGGTAGAGAAGCTCATCCAGAAGAAGGAGCAGATGTCGATGTCGCTCACCGAGGCACAGCAGGATTTGATGCGTCCCGTATTTGAGAGTCAGATGCCAAAGGACGATGCAATCTCATACACTATCTCGTTTGAGCCGATGGCTGCGGAGGATGCTCCCGTGGTGATTACGCAGAATGAGTTTATGCGCCGTATGAAGGAGATGGCCAAGATGAGCGGTGGCGGTATGAGCCAGTTCTACGGTCAGATGCCCGATAACTTCACCATTGCGGTGAATGGAAATCACCCTATCGTGATTGATATTTTGGGAAATGTTGAGAAGGAGTATGGCGATAAGCTTAAGTCAATCACCAAGAAGATTGATGCGGCCGTAGCTGAGGAGAAGCGTTTTGACGAGACTGTAAAGGGTAAGAAGCACGAGGATTTCACCGCCGAGGAGAAGCAGATGGAGGAGGATCTCTCGAAGAAGATCGTAACGCTGCGCGAAGAGCGCAATGAGCGTCTGCGCGAGATAGGTAAGAATAATAAACTGGTGCGACAGATTATCGACTTGGCACTCCTGTCGAACGGAATGTTGAAGGGTAAGAATCTTACAGATTTTATTCAGCGAAGTATTACACTTATTGAGAGATAAAATAGAGTAGATTAGTGCAGAAAGGGCACCCGATGGCGATGTATCGTGGTGCTCTTTTCTGTATATGAAAACGGCAGGCTCTTTTGTTGAGTCTGCCGTTTTTGTTTTGGGTGAAGGTTGGATTACAACAGCGCGTCGATCTTTGCCTTCAAAGTCTCCTTGCTGGTTGCACCTACGACCTTGTCGACAACCTCACCGCCCTTGATGAATACGATGGTGGGGATGTTGCGAACGCGGTACTGCGCTACGATGTCGTCGCAAGAGTCAACGTCGCACTTGCCGATAACAACTGCGTCGCCATACTCGGTGGCCAACTCGTCGATGATCGGGCCTACCATACGGCAGGGACCGCACCACTCAGCCCAGAAATCGATTACTACGGGCTTGCCCGATGCCATCAATGACTCATAATTCTCGTTTGTGATTGCTAATGCCATAATTTTTTAAGTTTTTAATTGTTAATTGTTTATGATAATGTATATTTTATTTCGTTCTTGTCCAAATAACCAATCAGCTCCGGCGAAAGCTCGACTTTGTAGCGCTTCGAGTAGAGCCCGAGTACGGTGCCTGCCTCGCGGTCGCGGATGGTAGTGCGTAGTATAGCGTTACCCTTACTGCGCTGCACCTCGGCGGTGAAGTCGGCAATAAACGTAGGAGTGAGGTCATCCACCGTGAGGAAGACGTGCAGCTCCTTGATCATAGTGTCGCGCACCTCGGAGAGCTGAGTCATCGAGAGAATCTTGAACTCCAGCTCGGGGTTGTCACCATAGGGACGTGGTTGCACCTTGCCCTTGAGGAAGATGAAGTAGTTGGGGTACATCATCGGGCGGAACTGCTCGTAGTCCTTGCCGAAGAGTGCAAATTCGTGAGTGCCCTCGTAATCCTCCATCGTGAATTTTCCCCAATGGCGGCCCGTCTTTGTTGTCATCTCCTGCACCGAAGTGATGATACCAGCCAATGCAATCTCTTGACCGTTAAGAGGTTCAAGGTTATTCAGGTCGCCGAGATTAACCTTGCACATATGGTCAATTATCACCTTATACTCGTCGAGCGGGTGCGCCGAGAGGAACATTCCGATGTAATCGCGCTCCTTGTTCAGTACCTGCAACTGATTCCAATCCTCTGCAACGGGTGTCGTGGGAGGTTGAATATCAACCATCGTGCCGCCACCGAAGAGACTCTGCTGAGCATTCAGACGCTCCTGCTGAACACGCTGGCCGTAACGCATAAGTTGCTCGATGAAGGGTACCGGGTTAGCCGAGCGGGTGTCGGTAGCGAAGAACTTGCTGCGGTGGAAGTCGATAATCGAATCGAAGCCACCCGCAAAGGCGATGCTCTCCATACATTTACGGTTGATGACCGTGAAGTTAACGCGCTCGACAAAGTCGTAGATGTTTTTGTAGGGCCCATTGTTTTCTCGCTCCTCGATAATTGAGCGCACGGCGGCCTCGCCAACACCCTTAATCGCGGCCATTCCAAAGCGGATATCGCCTGATTTGTTTGACGAGAAGTTAATCTGCGATTCGTTCACATCGGGGCCGAGGACATTGATGCCCATTCCCTGCTTACACTCTGTAATGTATTGCGTAATGGTCTTGATATCAGCCAAGTTGCGGCTCAGTACGGCGGCCATATACTCCGACGGGTAGTTGGCCTTGAGGTATGCCGTCTGGTAGGCTACCCACGAGTAACAGGTCGCGTGCGACTTGTTGAAGGCATAGGATGCGAACTTCTCCCAGTCGGCCCATATCTTCTCCAAAATATCGGGGTCGTGGCCATTGGCCTGGCCGCCCTTGATAAATTTGGGTTTGAGCTCGTCCAGCTTTGACTTAATCTTCTTACCCATCGCCTTACGCAGTGTATCCGACTCGCCTCGTGTGAAGCCACCCAAAAGACGAGAGAGAAGCATCACCTGCTCCTGATATACGGTAATACCGTAGGTATCCTTCAGGTACTTCTCCATAATGTCGATATCGTACACGATGGGCCTGCGGCCGTGCTTACGGTCGATAAAGTCGGGGATGTAGTCCATCGGGCCGGGGCGGTAGAGTGCGTTCATTGCAATCAAGTCCTCGAAGGTCGAGGGTTTCAGCTCGCGCAGATACTTCTGCATACCGGGCGACTCGAACTGGAACGTGCCGACAGTGCCACCGTCACAGAAGAGCTTGTAGGTCTTGGGGTCATCGATATCAATCGTGTCGATATCGATGTCGATTCCCTTAGTGCGCTTGATGTTGGCTACGGCATCCTTGATAATCGAGAGGGTTTTTAGGCCGAGGAAGTCCATCTTGATAAGGCCCGTGTCCTCAATCACAGCACCCTCATATTGCGTGACGAGCATCTTCTCGCCCGTCTCCTTATCCTCGGCTGTGCTGACGGGAACCCAGTCCGTTATATCGTCTCGGCAGATAATCGTTCCGCAGGCGTGAACTCCCGTGCCACGCACGTTACCCTCCAACATCTTGGCGTACTTGATAGTATCGTGCATAATCGGGTCGTCGGACTCCTCGGCGGCCTTGAGCTCGGGAACGTAGTCGATGGCATTCTGTAGATTTATCTTCTTGTCGGGAATGCGATCGGGTACGAGTTTGCACAAACGGTCAGACTCGGGCAACGGAAGTTTCTGCACGCGTGCAACATCCTTGATAACCATTTTTGTGGCCATCGTGCCGTAGGTGATGATGTGTGCCACCTTCTCCTTACCATATTTCTGTGTTACCCAATTTAGGACACGACCACGACCGTCATCGTCGAAGTCAATATCGATATCAGGTAGCGAAATTCGGTCGGGATTGAGGAAACGCTCGAACAGAAGATCGTATTTGATAGGGTCAATCTGCGTAATTCCCAGGCAATAAGCTACGGCAGAACCTGCCGCAGAACCACGTCCTGGACCTACCGAAACATCCAGCAGCTCGCGCGCCGCGCAGATGAAGTCTTGCACTATAAGGAAGTAGCCCGGGAAACCCATTGTCTTCATAATGTGTAGCTCGAACTTCAGTCGCTCCACAACCTCATCCGACAGAGGGTCGCCATAGCGCAATTTGGCGCGTTCCATAGTGAGGTGCGCCAGATAATCTGCCTCAAGTTTGATTCGGTAGAGCTTGTCGTAGCCGCCCAGCTTTTCGATCTTCTTATGAGCATCGGCCTCGGCCATCGTTACGTTGCCATTCTCATCGCGGGTGAACTCATTGAAGAGATCCTCCTCCGTATAGGTCTGGCGATAACCCTCCTCGGTGCCGAACTCTTCGGGAATCTCGAAGGTGGGCATAATGGGGGCGTGGTCGATTGAATAGCTCTCGACCTTATTGCAAATCTCCACCGTATTCGCAAGTGCCTCGGGGATGTCGTAGAAGATGGCGTTCATCTCCTCGCGAGTCTTCATCCACTCCTGTTTCGAGTAGAGCATACGCTTCGGGTCGTCCAGATCACGACTCGTAGAGAGGCAGATCAGGCGGTCGTGGGCCTCGGCGTGAATCTCATCGACAAAGTGAACATCGTTCGAGCAGATCAACTTTACGCCGCACTTCTCGGCCAAGTGAATAATCTGTTCGTTGACCTGTTTCTGGATGACATAAGTCTCGTGGTTGGCGCGCTCGACAGTGGCTTTATGTAGCTGAAGCTCGAGATAGTAATCCTCGCCAAATATGCTTTTGTGCCACATAATCGCTTTCTCGGCTGCCTCCAAATCGCCATCGGCAATCTTTCTGGGAATCTCACCTCCAAGACAAGCCGAGCAGCAAATCAAACCTTCGTGATACTTCTCAAGCTCCTTATGGTCGGTACGCGGACGCATATAGAATCCCTCGGTCCAGGCCTTTGATACAATCTTAATCAGATTCTTGTAACCTTGCTTATTTTTGGCCAGCAGGATGAGGTGATAACCGCTCTGGTCCTCCCTGTGTGCTTTGTCCTTGAGGTGCATACCGCGACGTGCGACATAGACCTCGCAGCCAATGATGCACTTGAAATCATCCTTCGGCAGAGCGTCGTACTCGGCCTTCAGCTTGGCCAACTCGTCACGCTGCTCATCGGTTGCATCGGGATTTTCCACCGCGGCCTGAAGCTCGGCAATGCGGGCCGAGGTCTGCTTGATCTTGTCGCGGCGGGCTCCGTTCTTCTTCTTGATGTAATTCCAAAACTCCTTCACACCGAACATATTACCGTGGTCGGTAATAGCAATTCCGCGCTGGCCGTCGGCAATGGCCTTATCGACGAGCTTTGCGATGCTCGCCTGGCCATCCAACAGCGAATACTGTGTGTGAACGTGAAGATGAACGAAATCCTGCATATAATTGTTTGTTGTCAAATTCTTTAATCCAATGCCGAAGCAACAATGTTTGATATGACGGCGCGTGTGCGAGCAAGCGAGCCCTTGTCATAGGGGTGTACCCGGTTAGCGAGAAGGATGACGGCTACGCCCCGCTCGCGGTCGATGGCCATTGATGTTCCCGTATATCCAGTGTGGTTGAAACTGTCGTTTGATCCCAAATCACCGAAAAATCCTGCAGCCCAGCCCAATGTGCGGCCGTGGTGGGCAAGTGCGGGATCGAGTTCGAGGAAACGGTCGATTGTGGCCTCGGAGAAGAGTCGCAGCCTCTCGCCGCCCGTAATGTGGTCCGTCGGGCGGTCTGTAGGTATGCGAATAACACCCTCGTTCATCAGCATTGAGGCGATAATGGCAAGATCCTCGGCTGTGGAGAATACTCCTGCATTGCCCGATACACCACGATTTATGATACGGGCTGTGGGGTCGTGTACCTCGCCACGAAGTATGGTTCCATCTGTCTGCAACTCGGTTGGAGCGATGGGAGCTGATGGGTCGAATGGGGCTGGCTCGTCGATATGATTGTACCAGGTATTCTTTAGCTTGAGTGGCCCAAAGACCTCTTGGTCAAGGAAATGGTCGAGGCGTTGATGGGTGATGGTTTCGATAATGGCCTGCAACGTAATGAAATTAAGGCAACTGTACAGCATCACCTCCGATGGGCGTGTGCGGCGATCGGCCTCCTCGGCAAGGTATGTAATGAGCGAGTCACGCAGATTCATATTCGCGGGATCGCCCCATTTCTCATAGCGCTCCATAAACGAGGGAACGTGAATGGCGGCAGGAAGACCAGAAGTGTGGGTGAGCAGATGATTGATGGTTATCTGCTCGCGCTCGATCTTCTCGCCACGCTTTTCAGGCTTGCTCTCCCAAGGTTTGAAACCTGGGATATATCGAGATACGTTATCGGTCAGTCGCAGGCGGCCCTGTTCGACAAGGCGCATAACAGCCATCGTGGTGCCGACACACTTACTCAGCGAGGCGAGGTCGAAGATGGCATCGGTGCTCATCGGAACCGTATCGGGGATGATTTTTCCGTCGGCTGAGCCAGAGATAACCTGCTGATTGCCGTAGGCTTTGAGGTAAAGAGTTCGGCCCATCGACTCACCATCGCGTGCGCGACCAACCACGCACAATACGGCACCGGGCATATCGCCATTGTCAATAGCCGAGAGAATCATACTGTCTGCCAGCAGCATACGCTCCGCGTTCAACTTTACATCGGAACGGAAACGGCTACGTTGCGACAATAGTGAAACTGTGATGATCGCTATGGCGGCCATCAGAGTGAGTAATATTATTGATAGTAGTCGTTTCATATTAATTATCAGCAGATTGTATATTTTCGTCGAGGTGACAATATCTACCATACAAATATAATTATAAAAAGTTGATTTTTTTGGTTTGCTCATTGCAAGTTATCAACAAAATTATGTAACTTTATATACACAATATGCGTGAAAAACTATCGGGATAGTTACACGCGCAAAACCGACAAGATATGAAAGAGGAGAATTTGGTTGTAATTCGGGTGTATGACTCGGTGAACGAAGCAGAGTGGGACAAGTCGTTGCTCGATAATGCAGGGATTTGGGCGATGATTCGAAATGAAATTATGTCGGCATTGTATCCAACGGGTGTTATGCCTGCAGAGTTGATTGTGCGCTCGACAGATAAAGAGCGCGCACAAGAGGTTTTGGAGGCTTACTCGGCTGAGTAAGAGAGTTTACTCGTTCCAGATTCGCCACGCCGACTCGGCCTGAGCGTAGAGCATATCGAGTCCGCACAGAGTGTGGGCTCCCATTGCTGCAGCGCGCTCGGCAAAGAGTGTGCGCTCGGGATTATAGACCAAATCGAAGAGGTAGTGGTCGGCGGTGAGAAGCTGGTATGGGATATCAGGACACTGATCGACGTGGGGGTACATTCCGACAGGCGATGAGTTGATAATCAGATGATGTGAGGATGTTATCTCAACTTTTAGATCATCGTATGTGAAATTGCCTTTGCAGCTGTCGCGCGATACGATCGAGTAGGGAATGTTGCGCTCGGCGAGCACATACAGAACTGCTTGCGAAGCCCCTCCCGTGCCCAGGACAAGGGCGGCATCGATCTCCACGTTGCCGAGAAGTTTGTCGAGCGAAAGGCGTATGCCGTCGATGTCGGTATTGTAACCCGTAAGGCGGCCGTCGGGCTCAACCTTCACGCAATTTACTGCGCCAATGTTGCGTGCCTCGGTGCTTAGTGAGTCGAGGTACGGGATGATTTGCTGTTTGTATGGGATGGTGACGTTGAAGCCGACGAGGCCCTCGGTGGTGGTGATCAACTCCTCTATACACTCGATTTCTGGAAGCTCGAAAAGGTCGTAGCGATGGGTGTCGGCAAGGCCCTCACGCTGGAATTTATCAGCGAAGTATCGTGCCGAGAATGAATGGCCAAGCGTACGGCCTATGAGTCCGAATCTGCGCATTTTAGCTATGGTTATCTGCTATAATAGTTTACCTATGAGGAGGAACGATCCGATAAGCAAAATTGTGAAAACTATCGCCAGCAGGTTGAAGTATTTGTCGATGAAAGTTTTGATCGGAGCGCCGAATTTCCATATAAGTCCAGCAATGAGGAAGAAACGAAGGCCGCGCGAAATGATCGAAGCCACGATGAACATTGTGAAGTTGATATGGAACAGGCCGCCCGTAATCGTGAAGAGTTTGTAGGGTAGCGGGGTGAAGCCCGCAGTAAAGACGATCCAGAAGTTGTACTGGTCGTACAAATCGCCTACGTTGTGGAAACTATCCTCCGAGAAGACGTTGGCAAAGAACCAGTTAGCTAATGCAGTGAACTCACCAGCAGGAGTTTGCCAAAGGAAGAAGCCGATGGCGTAACCAATCATTGCACCGATGATTGAACCCGTCAAACAGATTGTGGCATAGCGGAATGAGTGGGCAACAGCACCCAAGCAGAGTGCGATAAGCAGCACATCGGGTGGAATGGGGAAAAAACTCGACTCAGCCAGAGCGAGCAGAAAGAGCGCCAATCCGCCCCAGCGCGAATTGCCCCACGACAGCACCCAGTCGTATAGTCTTTTGACGATATTCATTTTGCGTAAATATTTGCGGCAAATGCCTTTGAAAAATCATCCGCAAATATAACCTCTTTTGAGGGAAATATCAATAGTAGCGTTCGAGAATTCCTCCTCCGATTACTCTGTCGTCACGATAGAGAACAACGGGCTGACCGATGGCGGGTGCCCATGCGGGGGAACTGAGTGTAATGCGGTAGCCGCGAGAGGTTGGCTCGATGTGGCGGGCAAAACCTTCGGGATTGCGGCCAATGCCACGGATGATGACAGTGATGTCGTCGGATGATAAAAGTTCCTCTTTATCAACTATGTTGCTGTTTTCTATCTCAAGCGTTAAGTGAAGTAACTCGTCGCCCTTGCCAACGATTAGTCGGTTGAGCGCAGGGTCCATCGCAACGATGGCTGCGCCCTCTATCGAGCACTCGAAGCCACGCTTTTGGCCGATGGTGTAGAATGCAATGCCGTCGTGGTGTCCGACAACTGTGCCGCGTCGATCGACAATCTCGCCTCGGCGTAGAGCGCTCGGATTCTGCTCTTGCAGGAAGTCGCGGTAGTTGCGGCCCGCGAGAAAGCAGATACCCATACTCTCGCGTTTGTCACTCAGCGACTCCTTAATTTGGCTCTTGATGGCGTTGCCCATCGGCGTGAGGATGCGTCGGAGGAGACTCTGTTCGAGGCCCCATAGATAGTAAGATTGATCCTTCTGGCGGTCGGCAGCACGCGAAATGTAGAGGTGGTTGTTGTGGCTGACTATGTTGAAATAGTGGCCTGTAGCTATATGATCAATGCCGAGCGAATCGGCATAGGCGGCAAGGTGTCGCCACTTGATCAGCGGGTTGCACATAGTGCAGGGAGCGGGGGTGCGACCTGAGATGTAACTGTCTGTGAAATAATCGATAATCTGGCGTTGGAACTCGTTGCTTACGTCGAGCGTATGGTGCGTAGTGCCGATCTGTTGGGCTCGTGCCTGGGCTTTGGCAGAGAGGCCATCGTCGGCGAGCATCAGGAGCGTGAGCGTGTGAACGTCATATCCTGCCTGAAGCAATAAATCAGCGGCGGCAGAGCTATCTATGCCACCGCTGAATCCTAATATGACGCTCGGTTTGCTCATCGTCGTAGGTGTTTACTCGTCTGCACCCGTCGGGCGGTTGGTGTGCTTGCGTAGATACTCGACCACCTCGGCCATTCCTTCCGCAAATTTATCAATATCCTCCTGATATACAAAGACTTTGTTACGTTCGGTAACGGTCTCTCCTTGGCGTGTGATCTTCTTGCGAAGCTCTGTGATTGACAGGTAGTAGTCGTCTTGGCGAGTTGTCTTAACATCGATAAAGTAGGTGCGATGACCCGCTTTTATCATCTTGGTGAATACAGATTCACTATAGCCTTCGTTGATGGCGAGGCTTTCACGGTCTGAATTAAATGTCATAAGTTTGCTTTTCGGGTTGTTTTTCTATAAGGGTTTAATCATTAGGGTCTTACATAGTTTTTTTGTTTTGGTCGGTTTTATTTGTCGGTTTGTGCCGAGAGGGTCTTCTCACCCATCTCGGACCAATTATCCAGCACCTCCATCGCCTTGATGTAGTACTGATTCTCGCGTGAGTTCATATAGCGGTAGAACTCTGTCGAGGAGAAGAGTCGTTGCGCAATCATCGCCGTGAGGCGGTGTTGCATAAGTGTGCGTGAGCGATTGAAGCCTGCCTCGTCGAATTCGACGCCCTTTTTCGAGGCAAGGGCAGTCATTTGACGCAGCTCCTCGTTGCTGAGTTTGAAGTTGCTTTCAAAGCTCTCGAAGGTGGGGTAGTCTGCTGCTAAACGGCTGCGATTCTTGTCGAGGTAGTCCATCAGAAACTCATTCTCAACACCTTGAGCCATCACGCGTACCATATAGTCGCTCACGTCGGTAGTGTCGCTCTCGACCTGAATGTCGGGCTCGATGCCTCCTCCGCCATAGACCGTGCGGCCTGAGAGCAAAGTTTTATATGCGGGACGATCGGTGACAACCGAGTCGCTCTGCTCGCCCAGTAGACGCGAAGTGTGAGCACGGTAGTACTCCTCCTTCTGGCCACGCTCGTAAGGACGCTGGATTACACGTCCCGAGGGGGTGTGGTAGCGTGCGATTGTGAGTCGGATGGCAGAACCATCGCCCATAGGTACTTGGCGCTGTACCAGGCCTTTGCCAAAGCTGTGTTTGCCAACGATGACGCCTCGGTCCCAATCTTGGATTGCCCCAGCAACGAGCTCGCTGCCCGAAGCGGAGTTGCCGTCGATGAGTACCACCAATCGGCCGTTGAACAATCCTCCGCGAGTGGAGCGACGTTGTTCGGGCATAACTGCACGGCCTTCGATGGAGGTAATGAGCGTTCGAGGGGGTAGAAAGTAACCCGCCATATCGATCGCCTGATCGAGCAGTCCGCCACCATTGCCACAGAGGTCGAGGATCAAGGATTCGACCTGGCCAAGCTGCTGCATAGCCTCCTCGAATTCGCGCATAGTGTTACGCTCGAAGCGATTGACCTTGATGTAGCCCGTCGAGCCCTGCTTGAACACGGCATCAATGGAGTTGATGGGGATGTTGTCGCGCACGATAGAGAAGGGCAGTATCTCCTTTACACCGTGACGCGCAACTCCGATGCGTACCGTTGATCCGCGTTCGCCACGCAGTTTGGGTGGAACTTCGTTGCGGCTGATTCCCACGACGTTATCACCGTCGATCTCAACGATACGATCGTTGGGTTGTAATCCCGCTTTGTCGGCGGGGCCTTGAACGATCGTATTGACGACGATGATGGAGTCGTTGTGGATATTGTATTCGATACCAATGCCACTGAATGAGCCTTGCATAGTCTCTTCGGCAGCCTTCATCTCCTCGGCATCGAGATAGGCGGAGTGGGGATCCAACTCCTCGAGCATACCTCTGATGGCGCTCTCGACGATGGGTGCCATAGCTACGCTATCGACATACATCCCGTGCAGGTAGCGATAGAAACGATTGAGCTTTTGCAGCTGTGTGGTCGCATCATCCGCCTGACGTTGGGCTACGGCCACAAAGGGGGCGATGACCAGCATCAATAGGGCGGTAATGGCACACACTTTTCGTTTCATAGTAATAAATTTTATTTCAATAATTCGGCAACCTTCTCAAAGGCAACGCTCTGCTGCTCGCCCGAGAGCATATTCTTCACCGTAGCCTGACGTTCGGCAAGCTCGTTGCTACCGATGATCACAACGTAGGGAATTGCTCGGCGGTTGGCATACTCCATCTGCTTTTTCATCTTGGCCGACTCGGGGTATATCTCTGCTGCGATGCCATTGTCGCGCAACGTGCGAATAATCTGCATCGAAGCCATCTGCTCCTGCTGTCCGAGGTTTACGAACAACACCTTTGTCGTGAAGTTCACCTCCTCGGGGAAGAGTTCGAGTCCTGTCATCACGTCGTAGATGCGGTCGGCACCGAACGAGATACCTACGCCCGAGGTGTTGGGCAGACCGAAGATGCCTGTCAGGTCGTCGTAGCGGCCTCCACCGCAGATCGAGCCGATGGCATAATCCAGAGCCTTTACCTCGAAGATTGCTCCTGTGTAGTAGTTCAAACCGCGTGCCAACGATAGGTCGAGTTCGATGGGAAGTTCGAGACCGAGCTGATCGACATAACCGAAGATTTCGGTCATCTCCTCGATACCCTTAACGCCCGTTTCGGATGATCCGATAACGTCGCGTAACTTTGCGAGTTTCTCAGCGTTTGATCCGCTCAGCTCAAGGATTGGTTGAAGTTTGTCGATAGCCTCCTGCTCCAAACCGCGCTCCGAGAGCTCGCTTTTTACGTTCTCCAGACCAATCTTCTCCAGCTTATCGATTGCTACGGTAATATCCATCATTTTGTCGGCGTGGCCGATAGACTCGGCGATACCGTAGAGGATCTTGCGGTTGTTCATCTTCAGCACTACGCGGATGCCGAGCTTGCGGAATACGCGCTCAACGATCTCGATAAGCTCAACCTCATTGAGCAGCGAACGTGAGCCGATAACATCGACATCACACTGGTAGAACTCACGATAGCGGCCCTTCTGTGGGCGGTCGGCACGCCACACGGGCTGCACCTGATAGCGCTTGAAGGGGAATGAAATCTCATTCTGGTGCTGCACAACGTAGCGAGCAAAGGGGACGGTGAGGTCGTAACGCAGACCCTTCTCGCAAATCTGCGAAGCCGTGCGGAGCTGCTCGTCCGAAAGGTTGGCAGCGTAGTCGCCCGAGTTGAGAATCTTGAAGAGGAGCTTGTCGCCCTCGTCGCCATATTTACCCAAAAGGGTAGAGAGATTCTCCATTGCGGGGGTCTCCAGCGGAGCGAATCCGTAGGTGCGGAAGACGCTCTTGATGGAGTCGAATATATAGGTGCGACGCATCATCTCGGCGGGCGAGAAGTCGCGTGTACCCTTTGGTATAGATGGTTTCTGTGCCATACTTTGCTTAATTCAAAATTTAAAATTCAAAATTCAAAATTACTTGTCTTGTGCAAAAATTAAGAGTGTAATTTTGTTCAAATTATGAATTAGTTATGTTCTATTATAAAATCCTATTGGTTTTCGGTGAGTTTGCGATACTTGACACGCTTGGGTGCAAGATCCATTCCCTGAGACTTCTTCCACTCCTCATACTCCGAATATGAGCCCTCGTAGAATACAACCTTCGAGTCGCCCTCGAACGAGAGGATGTGCGTAGCGATACGATCCAAGAACCAACGGTCGTGCGAGATAACTACGGCGCAACCTGCGAAGTTCTCCAAACCCTCCTCCAATGCACGGAGGGTGTTTACATCGATATCGTTGGTAGGCTCATCAAGAAGCAGTACGTTACCCTCCTCCTTCAGCGCCAAGGCCAAGTGTAGGCGGTTGCGCTCACCACCCGACAGCATACCGCACTTCTTCTCCTGATCGGCACCGCTGAAGTTGAAACGTGCAACGTAGGCGCGAGAGGGGATCTGGCGGTTGCCAAGCGTGATGAGATCTGAGTTCTGTGAGATTACCTCATATACGGTCTTCTCGGGATCGATCGACTTGTGCTGCTGGTCGACGTATGCGAGCTTAACGGTCTGGCCAACGGTGAACGTTCCATCGGTAGGCTGCTCGAGGCCCATAATCATACGGAATAGAGTAGTCTTACCCGTTCCGTTGGGACCGATTACACCCACAATACCTGCGGGGGGCAGCGAGAAGTTCAATCCCTCGTAAAGGATGCGCTCGCCAAAGACCTTCTTCACATCGTGTGCCTCGATCACTACATCGCCCAAGCGGGGACCGTTGGGGATGAAGATCTCGAGCTTCTCCTCCTTCTGCTTTACATCCTCGTTCATCATCTTGTCGTATGCCGACAGACGAGCCTTGCTCTTGGCACGACGGCCAGAGGGTGACATACGCACCCACTCAAGCTCGCGCTCCAGAGTCTTACGACGCTTCGACTCCTGCTTCTCCTCCATTGCCAAGCGCTTGGTCTTCTGATCGAGCCAGCCCGAGTAGTTACCCTTCCAGGGGATACCCTCGCCACGGTCGAGCTCAAGAATCCAACCAGCTACATTATCAAGGAAGTAGCGGTCGTGAGTAACAGCGATAACGGTACCCTTATACTGCTGCAGGTGCTGCTCCAGCCAATCGATAGACTCGGCATCGAGGTGGTTGGTAGGCTCATCCAGCAGAAGCACGTCGGGCTGCTGTAACAGCAGACGGCACAGAGCTACGCGGCGGCGCTCACCACCCGAGAGGACCTTCACGCTCTGGTCGGGATCGGGGCATCGCAGAGCATCCATAGCTCGTTCCAGAACGCTATCCAACTCCCAACCGTTGACGTGGTCGATCTGCTCGTATAGTTCGCCCTGACGCTCGATCAGACGATTCATCTCGTCGTCCGACATCGGCTCGCAGAGCTTCATATTAATATCCTCGTACTCCTTCAGGAGAGCTACCGTAGCGGCGCAACCCTCCTCGACAACCTCCTTGACGGTCTTCGTATCGTCGAGCTGCGGCTCCTGCTCCAAGTAACCAACCGAGTAGCCGGGAGCGAATACCACCTCGCCCTGATAGTTCTTGTCGATGCCGGCGATGATCTTCATCAGTGTTGATTTACCCGATCCGTTAAGACCGATGATACCGATCTTCGCTCCGTAGAAGAACGAGAGGTAGATGTTGTTCAAGACTTTTTTCTGATTGGTGAAGGTCTTCGATACGCCCACCATCGAAAAGATAATTTTTTCGTCTGCCATTTTATATATTTATTCTTTAATTGTTTGTTTGCCTCTAATGAGAAATTACAATATAGTATAATTTTGACAAAAATACAAAACTATCCCCATAAAATAGAATCTGGGTGAGTTTTTTTATATATAATTAGGTGTTATTGCCCAAAAAATAGTATTTTTATAGCATCGAAACGCTTCTATCAGTCGCATTGATAGCACTATAAAATTTTACGATCAAAAAGTGGTTGACAAGCTCGTTTTTTTATCTATTTTTGCAATAGGAAAACAGAAAAACTAAATATTCATAAACAAATAAAACATTGAAACTATGAAAAGCGTAAAAGGAACTTTGACCGAGAAGAATTTGCTGAAGTCATTTGCAGGTGAGAGCCAGGCTCGTAATCGTTACACTTTCTTTGCAAGCGTTGCTAAGAAGGAGGGATTTGAGCAGATTTCAGGTGTGTTTATGGAGACTGCCGAGCAGGAGAAGGAGCACGCAAAGCGTTTCTTCAAGTATTTGGAGGGTGGCGATGTTGAGATCACCGCTACATATCCCGCAGGTAAGATCGGTACTACGGCCGAGAATCTTGTAGCAGCTGCTGCCGGTGAGCACGAGGAGTGGGATCTTCTCTACGCTGAGTTCGCTAAGGTTGCCGATGAGGAGGGCTTCGCTGAGATCGCAGAGACTTTCCGCCAGATTGCAACTGTAGAGGCTGAGCACGAGCGTCGTTATTTGAAGTTGCTGGAGCGCGTTACCGACGGAACGGTATTCATCCGCGATAATGAGATTTGGTGGCAGTGCCGCAATTGTGGTTACACGCTTCTGGCGAAGGAGGCTCCCCTGAAGTGCCCTGCTTGCGCTCATCCCCAGTCATTCTTCGAGCCTAAGAAAGAGAATTACTAGAATTTGCTCATAATCGTTGAGTCGCTCTCCGAAAGGGGCGCGGCTCTTTTTTTTGTGCGGATCGTCAAGTCTTTAACTTATAGTCCGAGGTGCTGGCGTGTGTCGGAGATGAAGCGATTGTAGCGTTGGCGGGAGTCGGCACTCATCTGCATCGTATCGCCCACCTCGGTGGGGATTATGGCGTAGTCGGGGAGGTGTACCCAGACGGGATCGAGGTGTAGGGAGTAGTTGGCACGGCGGCTGATGTTTTTATTTAGATGAAGCGAGTCAATGACTTCAATATCAATAGTAGCAATGAGTCCGCCATCGCGGTAACGAGTGCGCTGATTTGAGACAAAATTACCGAGCGAATAGAGCGTTGGTCGGCCTTTGTCGTCCTGCTCGGCAGCCTGGATGACGTGTGGATGCGAGCCGATGATAATATCTACACCGTGACGGTGCATAAACTCGGCCAGCGAGCGCTGGTCGCGGTTGGGTGTGCGCTCGTATTCGTTGCCCCAATGAACGATGGCAACGATGCAATCTACAGACTCGCGGTCGATCATTTTTAGATCGTGGGCCATCTGCACGGTGTCGAGATGATTTACGACCATTCCTCGCGGAACGGGGATTCCGTTGGTGCCGTAGGTATAATTGACAAAGGCGAAGCGCAGATCACCGCCGTAGAGATATTGGATGTTATTTAGCTTGTAATCAACCGAGTCGGCGTATGCGCCGATATGGGCAATGCCGCGTTTGTCGAGGATGCGAGCCGTTGAGCGGATGCCGTATGCCGAGCGGTCACAGCAATGGTTGTTGGCCAGCGCAGCCAAGTCGATTCCCATATCGCGCATTGCATCAGCTACGGCGGCGGGAGAGCGGAAGGCTGGGTAACCACTATATGGGCCAGAGTCGGAGAGGGTGGTCTCGAGATTTACGATGGCGAGATCGGCCTCACGGAAGCGGTTGGCGACGTATCGAAATGAGAGTGTGTAGTCGAAGGTGCTATCGGGTTTTTGGGCGGCTTTAACCTGCTCGTCGTGTTGCATCAAATCGCCAGCAGCGACAATGCGGGCACGACGAATTATGATCTTGTAATCATCGTGTTGCGGTGTGCTATCTGTATCGATAGTTGAGCTGCACGACAGGCTTAACGTCGTAGTGATTAGCAGTAGGGTTATGGCGAGAAAATGTTTCATTAATCAAATGTAATGATTTTATTTGAAAATACAAAAGGCGACCCTGCGAAGGGCCGCCTAAATTGAGGTTCAGACGCATTAGAAGTTATACTGTACCATAAGGCTTAATCGGTTGGCCTCGCCCATTGCTTTGTTCATATTTGTACGCGAGCCGTGCAGATACTCTGCAGCTAAACGACAATTTGAGGTAAGCTGGTAGAAGACATTGCCAAATATGTAGTTGCCTCGTCGGTACTCATCCTCGGCATAGAAGCCATTCTCCTGACTTACGCGAACTGTTGAATAGCCTCCTGAAGCCCACATCTTTGATGGGATGATGTATACTTGCGCTGCAACCTGCCAAGCCCACATAGGCATAGTCTGTATCTGCTCGGCATTTTGGGGGTTGGGGGTAAAGTCGAGACCGCTGCCTGCAATATCCTGAATGTAAGGCGTAATGCCCTTGCCATATATACCGTTGCCGTAGAGGGTTACCCAATCGCCAATCTCTACGTGAGCGCTGGCTTGAACGCCCCATCCGAAGAGACTCGTATTCTCGTTGGTGCGTGCATTATGCATATACATATTACGGAAAACGGCCGAGGCGCGGAAATGGCTTTGGCGATTCTCGCCCCACGCATACTGCAGATAGACGGGGATGTCGGGAACGCGTTGCGCCAGGGCGATGAAATTCTCGCCATAGGTGCCGCTGACTTTAGGCATCTCGGCGGCAACACCGAAGGTGAAGTGGTCGCGCAGGAAGTCGAGCTCATAACGCAACATTGTGGCATAGCGGAAGTTATAGGCATTGGGGCCTTCGTGGTCGATCATATCGGGTACAGCCTCCAAGTCACAGAATGTAGTCACGTCGCGACCAGCCGTAAAGCCCAACATTGAGATGTAGGCCGAGCGAAGATGTGGCGTGTAGCTAAACTCCTCGCCACCACGAAAATCCATATCGACAAAGGCTACCACACGACCCAGTTTCTCGGAGTTGATAACAGCCTTGGTGTAGAGGCGAGAGGTGGTTGCATCCATCATCACGCGCTGGCGGTTGGCAAAGGTGGCATCCATAGGAATGTCGTAGGGAACAAAGTCGATATTATCGACTGCACCCTTCAGGTCGTAACTCGTTCGGAAGTTGATCTCTCCGCCAATGCCGAGCGAGAAGCGATTGTTCTTTGTGCTGAATATAAATTGCGGATTGTGAAGCTGTTGGAAGCCTCGACGACGCGTCTGCTCGAAGTCTATGCGAGTGGCTTCGGCCGCAAGGCTGCGGCGCTCCATAGCTTGTTGTAATGATTGTTCGTCGTAACATCCGTCATCGCTATGAGCAGATGAGATTACGTAGATTGTCGGGGCGTCGTGCCGATGGGTGTGTCCGCGAGATTGGGCCATAGAGTGGAGCGATGCGCCAATCGAAGAGACAAGAATCGAAATAAGTAGAAAACGTTTCATAGTAAAACAGTTTAGTAAACAATTTTTTAATCTATCTTTGTAGCAAGTTTTCTTGCTCGGGAGTTATTCAAGCTCGATTTTTGCAACTCCTATGCCAAAGAGATTTTGAACGTATGATTTGGATTTTGCTTGCATGCTCGCTCGTGATGTTATGGGTCGATCGACGAGTGGTTAATAGCTTTGATATAAGTTCGGTTGCGCGGAGGAGATGGCTGGCGGTGCTGTGGCTGACGGATGTTTTGCCGTTTCTGGTGATGGCGTTTGCGTTGTTCTTGCGTGACAATCCGACGTGGTTGTCGGTGGGGTTGTTGTGGGCTGTTTGGGCCTATGTAGTACTGTCGATCGCGCGGCTCCCGGTGATGATTGCGATAGCGTTTTTCGGTAACATCTGGGTGCGGGTCGCGGGAGCTATTGTGAGCGTTTTGGCGGTGGCGATTTTTGTCTATGGAATGGCTGTAACACGCACCGATTATGAGGTGCGGAGGGTTGTGATAGAGTCGGGGAAAGTGCCTGAAACTTTCGATGGATATAAAATGGTACAAATATCTGATTTGCACGTCGGTAATATGATTTGTCAGCAGCAGGAGTTAAATGAAATAATAAGCATTTGTAATGGACTCGAAGCTGATGTGGTTGCCTTTACAGGAGATCTGGTTGATATACGTTGTAGCGAGCTTACGGATGATGTTCTGGAGCGTCTTGCGAAGTTGAAAGCGCACGATGGTATCTACTCGGTAATGGGTAATCACGACATAGGAGTTTATATCAAAGATTCTATATCTCTCCCGCCTTCAGTAAGCGCACAAAGGGTCATTGAGGCGCAGCGAAAAATGGGGTGGCGAGTGCTCGAGGATGAGACGATACACATTAGACGTGGTGACGACTCTATCGCGCTAACAGGAATATCTTTTACGCCCGAGTTGCAGGAGTATCGCCATTCGGCAAATATTCCCGATGTGGCGATTGAGGGGGCGTATGAAGGAGTGGCTGAGGGGAGTTTTAATATTACGTTGGTGCATATTCCTCAGTTATGGGATGTGATTGTGGATAAGCAGCTTGCAGATTTGACTCTCTCGGGGCACGTTCACTCTATGCAGATGAAATTGCCTATTGGCAAACGTGGAATTTCGCCTTCAAGAGTGAAATACAAACGCTGGAGCGGATTGTATAAAGAAGACGGGAGATGGCTTTACATAAATGATGGAGTGGGGTATGTACTTTATCCTATGAGAATAGGCGCGATACCCGAAATTACACTCTTTGAACTCAAAAGAGAGTAAATTTATAGATGCGACGGGCAAAATACTAAGTGTAAGAGTTGCAAAATGTTGTAAAAACAGAGTGTAGAATCTTGAAAAAATATTAGCACAAAAGTTGCGAAAAATTTGCAGATTCAGATTTTTGTACTACCTTTGCATTCGCAATCAGCAATGGTGCGTTAGTTCAGCTGGTTAGAATACGTGCCTGTCACGCACGGGGTCAGGGGTTCGAGTCCCCTACGCACCGCAAGTTTAGCAATAGCAGACGATTCGGGAGAATCGTCTTTTTTTTGTGTTTATACTCAAGTGAATAAATTCCCATCGTATAAACTCGAAAAAAAGCCTACGGCCCCGCTATTGCAGCAGCGAGGGTGCCGCTCACAAGTATGTGGGGTTGCCGAATAGGGGATATTTATTTTCAAAGGAATTCGGCTTCGCACTCGTGCGATCGAGTCCCCTACGCACCGCAAGTTTAGCAATAGCAGACGATTCGGGAGAATCGTCTTTTTTTGTGTTTATTTCTCTGGGCTTGTGTATTGAGAAGTAATTTGCTTTCAAAAACACGAGAATAATCTGATAAAATTCGCTTCTTGGCTAAAGTATGGGTTGGAAAGTTTGGGAATTGCCCAAAAAAAAACTATTTTTGTCGTGATATACGCGCGCGAGGTAATTTCCTTGTAATTGCGCGAGTGGGGATCCGATATAAGTTCCGGGACGGAATGGAGTCGTGAGCCGAGAATCAGCGGTCGATCCTTGAGTGGCTCGTTGTGTAGGCAAATTTGCTATGCGCAGCGGGGGATTATAGATTGTGTCAATATGTCAACGACTTCTACGCAGGAAAATATCCAACAGAACAGATGGTATGCGCTGAAAGTGTTTTACAATCGCGTATATAGCGTAGAGCAATTCCTATTGCAGGACGACATCCGATACTATATCCCCACAGTAGAGCGAGAGGTTAAACTCGGAAATCGAACTGTGAAACGCCGCGAACCTGCCATATCATCTTTGATGTTTGCTTACGCATCGGAGCAATATCTGCAAGATTTGCAGAAGCGACTGAAGAACACCACTCCGTTTATGCTCTATTACGACCGTGAAGCAAAACGTCCTGCGCCCATTAGCGATCACGAGATGAATATTTTTATGCTCGTAACGTCGGCTGGGGAACAGAGTTTGGAGTACATCGGTGAAGATATGGTAAATTTCGAGCAGGGTACTCACGTTCGTGTTACGGGTGGCCCGTTCGAAGGTGCCGAAGGGTATATTCACCGAGTCAAGGGCGACAGACGATTGATAGTTCGTATCGAGGGTGTGGTTGCAGTCGCTACGGCGTATATCCCAAATAGTTTTTTACAGCGAATAGAGGATTTATGAAAGGCATTGTCTTAGCAGGTGGTAGCGGTACTCGATTGTACCCGATCACAAAGGGCGTTAGTAAGCAACTATTGCCAATATACGACAAACCTATGGTCTATTATCCCATCTCGGTTTTGATGTTGGCCGGCATACGCGAGATTTTGATCATATCAACGCCGCAGGATCTGCCTGCGTTCAAGCGCCTGTTGGGTGATGGATCGGATTACGGCGTGGAGTTTCAGTATGCCGAGCAACCGTCGCCCGACGGATTGGCTCAGGCATTTATCATCGGCGAGAAGTTCGTTGGTGACGATGCAGCTTGTCTGGTGCTGGGTGATAATATCTTTCACGGTGCAGGCTTTTCGCGAATGTTGCGTGAGGCTCTGCGCACGGCCGAGCAGGATCAGAAAGCTACCGTCTTCGGCTATTGGGTTGATGATCCCGAGCGCTATGGCGTAGCGGAGTTTGACGAGGAGGGTAACTGCATCTCGATTGAGGAGAAGCCGGCGTGTCCCAAATCAAATTATGCTGTCGTGGGCCTATACTTCTATCCCAACAAGGTGATTGATATTGCAAAGAAAATAAAGCCATCTGCTCGAGGCGAGTTGGAGATTACATCGGTTAATCAGGCATTCCTGCAGCAGGGCGAGTTGAAGGTGCAGACCCTTGAGCGTGGTTTTGCGTGGCTCGATACGGGTACGCACGATTCACTGGCCGAGGCCTCGATCTTCGTGGAGGTTATCGAGAAACGTCAGGGTTTGAAGGTGGCGTGCCTGGAGGGCATAGCTTACCGTAACGGATGGATTACGGAGCAGAAGATGGTGGAGTTGGCGCAACCGATGATCAAGAATCAGTATGGGCAATATCTGCTGAAGGTTGTCGATGAGCTCAAACATAAGCGAAAGGAGGTAAAGCGATGAAGGTTATAAAGACTTCGATCGAGGATGTTGTGATCATTGAGCCTGATGTGTTTGGTGATGCGCGTGGATACTTCTTTGAGAGCTACTCGCAAAAGCGCTTTGATGAGCAGGTACGCCCTGTAAAGTTCGTGCAGGACAACGAGAGCAAGTCGCGTTATGGCGTGTTGCGTGGTCTGCATTTCCAGAAGGGCAAGGACGCACAGTCGAAGCTGGTGCGTGTGGTTAAGGGTCGAGTGTTGGATGTGGCGGTGGATATCCGTCGCGGCAGTCCGACGTTTGGCAAATATGTCGCCGTAGAGCTATCTGAGGATAATCATCGTCAATTGTTTATCCCGCGAGGATTTGCTCACGGATTCTCGGTGTTGAGCGAGGAGGCGGTGTTTCAGTATAAGTGCGATAATTTGTATGCCCCACAGTCGGAGGGCGCTATCGCTTGGAATGACCCGGAGATTGGAATTGATTGGGGACTCAAGGCGGAGGATATACTGCTCTCGGCTAAGGATGCGGCCCATCCGTTGTTGAGCGAGGCTGAGGAGTTGTTTGATTATAACGTAGATTACTATGCAGAGTAAAAAGATACTTGTAACGGGAGCTAACGGACAGCTCGGTATGGAGATGCGAATCCTCGGGGCGGTGGCGCCCAACGAATATATCTTTACCGATGTCGAGGAGTTGGATATAACCGATAAGAAGGCTGTCGAAGATTTTGTCTGCCAGAATAACATACAGATTATTGTGAATTGCGCTGCCTACACCAATGTCGATCGAGCCGAGGAGGATGAGCCCACGGCTGAGCGTATAAATGCCGAGGCGGTGAGAAACTTGGCCGAGGCAATGAAGAAGGTGGATGGAACACTATTCCATATCTCGACTGACTATGTCTTTGGTGGTGAGGGAAATACTCCTCGCACGGAGGATATGCCACTCGATCCGCAAGGTGCTTATGGCCGTACGAAGTTGCACGGTGAGCAGGCAATTGCGGAGGTGGGTTGCAAGGCCATCATCATCCGCACGGCGTGGCTATACTCTGAGTTTGGCAAAAACTTCCTGCTTACGATGTTGCGCCTGACGAAGGAGAAGCCTGCTATCAACGTGGTTTTCGACCAGGTCGGAACGCCTACTTATGCGGGAGATTTGGCGCTGACGATATTCTCAATTATCGAGGGCGATATGTATGCAGGCAATGAAGGCGTGTATCACTTCTCGAACGAGGGTGTCTGCTCGTGGTATGACTTCGCGCAGGAGATTACAACGGCAATGGGACACAGAGAGTGTAAGATCTCGCCCTGCCACAGCGATGAGTTCCCTTCGAAGGTGAAACGCCCCGCATACTCGGTGCTTGACAAGAGTAAGATCAAGCGTACGTTCGGTGTGGAGATTCCGCACTGGAGAGAGTCTATGTATTATTGTCTGAAGCGTATTGTGGCACAGCAGACTCAACAATCTTAAAACGAATACTGATAATGAAAAATATACTTATCACGGGCGGAGCAGGATTTATCGGCAATCACGTCGTGCGTCTTTTTGTGAAGAGATACCCCGAGTATAGAATCATAAATCTCGATAAGTTGACCTATGCCGGTAATTTGGCCAATCTAAAAGATGTTGAAAATGAGCCTAATTATCACTTCGTGAAGGCCGATATTTGCGATTATGACAGAATGTGCGAGATTTTCCGCGAGTACGAGATTGACGGTGTTATCCACCTCGCGGCAGAGAGCCACGTCGATCGCTCGATAAAGGATCCTTTCACGTTTGCTCGCACCAATGTGATGGGAACGCTCTCGCTGTTGCAGGCTGCCAAGGTATGTTGGAATGGCGAGTGGGAGGGTAAGCGTTTCTACCACATCTCGACCGACGAGGTGTATGGAGCGCTTGAGCTTACACATCCTGAGGGCGTTGAGCCGCCGTTCTCGACAACGGCCTCATCTGGGGAGCATCATTTGGCCTACGGCAAGGAGTTCTTCTACGAGACTACGAAGTATGATCCACATTCGCCGTACAGCGCGAGTAAGGCCTCGTCGGATCACTTTGTACGCGCTTTCCACGACACCTACGGAATGCCGACCGTTGTGACGAATTGTTCAAATAACTACGGTCCCTATCAATTCCCTGAGAAGTTGATACCGCTCTTTATCAATAATATCCGCAACCGTAAACCGCTGCCCGTATATGGCAAAGGTGAGAATGTGCGCGACTGGCTATATGTGGAGGATCACGCTCGCGCTATTGACCTGATTTTCCATAAGGGTAAGGTGGCTGACACATACAACATCGGAGGCTTCAATGAGTGGAAGAATATCGATTTGATTAAGGTGATCATCAAGACCGTCGATCGTCTGCTGGGAAACGAGGAGGGTGCGTCACTCGATTTGATAACCTTTGTAACGGATCGTGCCGGACACGATATGCGTTATGCGATCGACTCCACAAAGCTGCAAAAGGAGTTGGGCTGGGAACCATCGCTGCAGTTCGAGGAGGGTATTGAGCGTACTGTGCGCTGGTATCTCGATAACGAGGAGTGGACGAACAACATTACCTCGGGAGAGTACGAAAAGTATTACGAAGAGATGTATAAAGGACGATAAACATAAACGACTAACCTAAAACCCAAATATGAGAGAAAGATCCTTAAAGAGACCTATGTGGCTGACGGCTATCCTGGCTGTTCTTGTTTTGGCCACTTCGTGTGAGATTAATGCCGCAGATCCCGACTATCATCCGACAATGGTCGAGGCTGACTCGGTGCTGAAGAGTGATTCGGAGTATATTATTGTGCTTGGCGATCTGCAGTGCTACACCAATATCTCGGATTACTTCTCGTACTATCGCGATACGATGGACTGGATATGGTCGCAACAGCAGCACGGTAAAAATATCAAGTGTGTATTGCAGACAGGAGATATTACGGAGCATAATTTGCGAAGTCAGTACGATGTATTCCGCGAGTTTACGGCTTCAACGGCAGAGGTGTTGCCATACATTGCCTGCACGGGCAATCACGACTACGATTGGGTGGATGGATCGCTCATTATGGATCGTAATTCAACGCTATTTTCGGAGTATCTCACATTTAATGTGGTGGATGCCAAAGTAGAGGCGAGATTTGAACCCGGTCGTATGGAGAATGTGATAGTACGCAATATAATCAACGGACGACGTTACGATATTATCGCATTGGAGTTCGGCCCCCGCAAGGAGGTTGTCGAGTGGGTTAAGGAGCACGTTCAGTCTCATCCTGAGCGTAGATATATTGTCCTAACGCACGAGCATCTTACAAGCAAGGGAGAGCTTGTAACAAATGGTGTCTATTCTGTTAGTCAGTTCAGAAATACGACTGTTACTACCCCTAAGCAGCTATGGGAAAATCTCATTAGCGAGAACGACAATATTGTCTGTTTGCTATGTGGCCATAACGGTTTTTCGGCGCATCTGACAACTCCGAATAAGAGCGGTCGCGACGTTGAACAGATACTATTCAACCTTCAGTATCAGGCCAACGGCGGCGATGGATGGGTGCAGATTTGGGAGTTCCCAAAGGATAAGGATTATGCAACCGTGGAGGTATATAACACCATAACTCGTCAATTCCATCCTGACATACATTCATTTCAATTTAAATATAGGTATTAATGCAAGCAATTATTTTGGCGGCAGGTATGGGCCGTCGTTTGGGTGAGTTTACCCGCAACAACACCAAGTGTATGGTGGAGGTGAATGGGGTTCGACTCATCGATAGATTACTCGGCCAATTGGCGCGTCTTGATCTAAGTCGTGCGGTGATTGTGGTCGGATATGAGGGGGCGAGACTCAAGGAGTATCTTGCCGGCAAGCACGAGCAAATTAAGATTGAATATGTAGAGAATCCGATATACGACAAAACCAACAATATCTACTCGTTGTGGCTGGCCAAGAAGCAGCTCTTGGAGGATGATACCCTGCTGATTGAGTCGGATTTGATCTTCGAGGACTCGCTCTTTGAACTGATTTTAAATTGCGAGGATAGCAACGTGGCATTGGTCGATAAGTATGAGAGTTGGATGGATGGAACAATGGTGCGATTGGATGACGATCGTAATATTGTAAATTTCATTCCCAAGAAGGCATTCAAGTATAGTGATATTGATACCTACTACAAGACTGTAAATATATACAAATTCAGCCGAGAGTTTTCCGCTAATATATATATGCCTTTCCTTGAGGCTTACACCCGTGCATTGGGCAACAACGAGTATTATGAGCAGGTGTTGCGCGTGATAACGCTAATTGATTCGTGTGATCTTAAGGCGCTGCCACTCAATGGCCAGAAGTGGTACGAGATCGACGATGTGCAGGATTTGAGAATTGCCGAGGCGATGTTTGCCGAGGCCGACGAGAAGCTCAAGAAGTACCAGAATAGCTACGGTGGATATTGGCGCTACCCAGGAATGTTGGATTTCTGTTATTTGGTCAATCCCTACTTCCCGCGTCCGCGTATGATCGAGGAGATCAAGGCTAACTTCGAGCCACTTCTGCGCGACTATCCTTCGGGAATGGGCGTGAATTCGTTGCTTGCAGGTAAGTACTTCTCGCTAAAGCAAGAGTATGTATGCGTGGGAAATGGAGCAGCCGAGTTGATCAAGAGTCTGATGGGATATGTCAAGGGCAGGGTAGGAGTCGTTTATCCTACGTTTGAGGAGTACCCCAATCGCTATGACAAAGATCGAATCGTAACCTTCGTGCCTGAGAATTCGGACTTCAGCTATACGGCTGACGATTTGAAACAATATTTTGCGGAGCAGGAGCTTGAGGCATTGCTGTTGATCAACCCCGACAACCCGTCAGGAAACTTTATCTCGAAGGCAGACGTGCTGGATATGGCGGTGTGGTGCGAGCAGCGCGGAGTGCGGTTTATTGTCGATGAGTCGTTTGTGGATTTTGCAGATGGTTACCCCGATAACTCATTGCTGCATAACGATATTCTTGCGGCACATCCTACGATGGGCGTGATGAAGAGTATCTCGAAATCGTATGGTGTTCCTGGCCTTCGCCTGGGCGTATTTGCTACGGCCGACAAGGATTTGATAGGCTATATGAGAGGTGATGTCGCCATTTGGAATATCAATTCGTTTGCGGAGTTCTATATGCAGATCTTCGGTAAGTATGAATCGGATTATCGTGCGGCGTGCTATCGTTTTATCGAGGAGCGCAGCCGATTCTATCAGGAACTGCGAAAGATTGATTATATTCGGGTTATTCCATCTCAGGCCAACTACTTCCTTTGCGAGATAACGGATCGTTTTACGGCCCACGAACTTACGTTGCAACTGCTCGAAAAGTTCAATATTCTGATTAAGGATTGCTCGACGAAGAAGGGTTTTGCAGGCCGCAACTACATCCGTATTGCGATTCGCGATAGGAGAGATAATGACCGATTGGTTGAAGCATTAAATAATTTGTAATGAAGATTATAACAAAACAGGATATAGCCCAGTTAGGGATTGCGCCCACAAAGTGTGTTGAGTGGGTTACGGAAGCTTTCAAGTTAAAGAGTCGCTGTCAGCTCCCGGCAAAGGTTTCTGTGCATCCGAGCGGGAATGATTTCTATACTACAATGCCCTGCTTATTGCCCGAGGAGTATAGCCGATTTGGTGTGAAGGTCGTGTCGAGAGTAGCTGGACGAATACCTGCATTGAAGAGTGACTTGATGTTGTTCGACTCGGCTACCGGAGAGCTGCTTTCGCTCGTTGAGTGCGACTGGATCACCGCTATGCGAACCGGTGCTGTGGCAACATTGGCGATAAAGACTTTCCGCTCGACTGTGGCCAGCATCTATGCTTTTGTGGGATTGGGTAGCACAGCACGAGCAACGCTCACCTGCCTTTTGGAGAGTAGCCCAAGCGAGGAGTTGAATATTCGTCTATTTAGATATAAAGATCAGGCAGAGAAAATAGTTGCCGAGTATGGTCACTACGCTAATGCCCGATTTGAGATTGTCGATACAATGGAGGAGCTTGTCGCGGATGCAGATGTGGTTGTCTCTTGCATTACCGATGCTCAGGGGTTGCTTGTCGAGGATGAATCGCTCTTCAAGCCCGGTGTGCTGGTGGTGCCTGTGCATACGCGCGGATTTCAGAATTGCGACACAATGTTCGACAAGGTCTTTGCTGATGATACCGATCACGTCAAAGGATTTAGATATTTCTCGCAGTTCAGGGAATTCCACCAGATTGAGGAGGTGCTGAAGGGTGAATGCGTGGGACGTGCAAACGATCAGGAGCGCATCCTGTCTTATAACATCGGACTTGGCCTGCACGATGTATATTATGCCAACAAAATTTATGAGCTTTTAAATCGCTAACTGTGGCTGAATCACTCAAACAGAAGACAATCTCGGGTATGCTGTGGAGCGGTGTCCAGCGTTTTGGAACGATGGGCATTGCTTTCATTTCCAATATTGTACTTGCACGATTGCTCTCGCCCGACGACTATGGTTGTATCGGAATGTTGGCCATATTTATAACCGTGTCCAACACTTTCGTCGATGGCGGTTTCGGGTCGGCGTTGATTCAAAAGAAGGAGCCTACACAGAGGGATTACTCAACAATTTTCTGGTGGAATCTCTTTTTGTCGATTGTGATTTATGGTATATTGTACCTCGGTGCTCCGTTTGTAGCGCAGTTTTACAGGATTCCGTTGCTGTCGTCTGTATTGCGGGTGCAGGGCGTGATACTGATAATTAATGCGCTGAATATCATACAGAGTAATCAGCTGAGAAAACGCCTTAATTTCAGAAAACTTGCTGTCGTTAATATCGTTTCGCAGCTCGTCGGTGTGAGTGTTGCGATCGTTACGGCGTGGTACGGCTGGGGTGTGTGGGCATTGGTGGCGCAGCAGATTGTTGCGAGTTCGATGACGTCGATTCTGCTGTGGACGTTGAATAGATGGCTCCCAGATTTGGTCTTTTCGATGGAGTCGTTCAAGCAACTCTTTGGCTTCGGAAGTTTTATCCTGTGTTCGAATTTGATTAATACATTCTGCAACAATGTTCAGGGGTTACTGATCGGACGTTTCTTCACGTCTGCCACGATGGGATATTACACACAAGCAAGGAAGTTGGAGGATGTGGCATCGCATAGTTTCTCTACGGTTGTCGATCAAGTATCATATCCGATATTATCTAAATTTCAGTCGGATAACGCTGCAATGCAGAGCGTTTTGTATAAACTTACAACGGCATTGGCATATGTGACTTTCCCACTGATGTTGGTGCTGATTTTGGTTGCCGAGCCTTTGATTACATTGTTGTATGGAGATAAATGGCTTCCGTGTGTGCCCTATTTTCAAATTCTATGTGTAGCGGGTATTGCCAGTTGCTTACAGGTTACATATTATTATGCAGTTGCAAGCAAAGGTGAAAGTAAAGAGTTGTTTATCTGGACTATAATTAAGCGTGGGGCTGCTTTGATAGTATTAGTTGCCGGTATGTATATATGGAAAATTGAGGGACTATTGTGGGCATCTGCCATTGGGGCTTGGCTTATATTATTCGCAAATGCATATCTCGCAAGTAAACATACAGGTTATACCTTAATAAAACAACTTAAGGATATGATGCCAATTACAATGCTTTCTGTTATAGTCTTTTATATTGCATATATACTTATTAATAGTATAAGTTTAAACATATATATAGAGGCTATAATATCAATAGTTTTGTATTTGATCTTGTATTTGGGTCTCTCATTCAAATTCAAGATCAAGGCATTTATGTATTTATTTGAAATAATAAGGAATTATAAGAAGTCCCCACAAAATGTCTTTTGATGTTTGAATTCCTTGAAGCTTTGAAAATAATATGATATTTAAATATGATCAAAATTGGCATACTAAAGGAGACAAAAACTCCCATCGATAATAGGGTTGCGCTGAGCCCCAACGAGATTGTAGCTCTAAAGGAGAAGTACCCAGAGGTTGAGTTTTATGTGCAGAAAAGCGATATTCGCGCATTTACGGATGAAGAGTACGCGAAGCTGGGAATTCCGGTAGTTGAGTCGTTGGAGAATTGCGACGTTATGTTTGGAATTAAGGAGGCTCACGTCGACTCGTTACTCCCCAACAAACATTATATCTTCTTCGGTCATATAGCTAAAATGCAGCCGTACAATCGACCACTTATCAAAAAGATGATTGAACTGGGTATAACCTTTACAGACTATGAGTATCTGGTGGATGATAACAACGTGCGACTCTGTGCATTTGGCTGGTGGGCTGGCGTTGTGGGCGCTTATAATACACTGCGCGCGTATGGACTAAGGACTCGAAAGTTTGAGTTGGAGAAACCTTCTCGTACTTTTACGTTGGATAAGTTGCTGTCGAATATTAAGGAGATTATGCCGCTGTGCAATACGTCTATTGTCATAACCGGCAATGGTCGAGTATCACAAGGCGCTCAATATGTAATGCAGCAAGTCGGAGCAACGGAGTTGATACCTAATGATTTTCTCAGTAGGACGCATACCGATACGTTATTATACACAGTCCTGAAAACCAGAAATCTAGTAAGACGAAAGAGTGACGGTTCGTACGAGAAAAGTGATTTTAGGAAGAATGGCAGTGAGTATGAGAGTGTGTTTGATCAGTATGCATTCTCGGCTGAAATTCTATTGTCGTGCCACTATTGGGGCCCCGATCAGCCTGTGTATTTGAGCAAAGAACTGCTTCAGGATGAGCGACTCACAATTAAGGTTGTGGGAGATGTAACGTGCGATATTGAGGGTAGTATTCAATCGACTTTGCGAGCTTCGACGCACGATGAGCCGTTTTATGATTACAACCCGACAACGAAGAGTGAAGAGGCGGCATTCTCAAATGAGCATAATATTTCGGTTATGGCTGTTGATACTTGCCCCAACGCATTGGCATTGGATACAAGTAAATACTTTGGAGAGACTTTGTCGGAGTATGTCTTCCCGCTGATTTTGGAGGGCAGATTTGATGATCCCATTCTATTAAGAGCGACTATCCTGAAAAATGGTCACTTGACGGATAAATATTCATATCTTAAGGAGTATGCAGAGGTATAAACGCAAAATTGCTTTAGGCCTTAAATTTATAAAAGAGAGCCATAAGAATCCGATTGCTCTTGCGTGGGATTACTACACATTGAAGCGCAAGAAGGGTTTGATGTTTAATGAGTATTACTCATATTGTTTTGATCAGCAATCAGATTTGTTTCGCAAGACATTTTTGGGTAGAAACGAACAGAGGTTGTATCTGGATTATCTGAATCCTAAAAAATACTACACATTAGCTCGTAATAAATATTTTACCCATCTGCTTCTTGAAGAGTATTCCATACCTAAAGCAAAATTGTATTGTTATTATTCGCCAGAGGGACGATATAGCGATCAAGGTCGCACGTCGAATGATTTGCAATCAACGATAGCGATATTAAAAAAAGAGAGCGTTTGCACTTGTGTAATAAAGGCTACGGAGGATTCGCACGGAAATAATGTTTTTGCTGTGAAAAATATTGATTATACAGATGACGATGCAATACTTACACTATTGGATAACGCAACTATCAAACTTTCCAATGTGCTGGGGAAAACTGCTTTGGTGTTTGAGGAGATAATATATCAGTCGGCACAGTTTGAAAAATTCAATAAAACATCAGTCAATACCGTCCGCTTTATGACTTGCTTGTATCCCAATGGTGAGGCAAAAGTAATTGCCACGTTTATTAAGATTGGACGCGATGGAGCTTTTGTCGATAATGCAGGCTCAGGAGGCAATGTGGATGCGGGTGTTGAAGTGAGTTCTGGAAAGATATATAACCCAATAATTTTCAAAGGATTCGGAGAGACTGCAAACATTGATAAACATCCCGATTCAAAGGAGCAACTTGCTAATGTTGTTATAGAAAATTGGGATAAGGTATGTGCGGATGTTTGTCGTTTCCAGCAATCAATGCCATTTGTTAAGGCTGTGGGTTGGGATATTGCAATTACGGATGACGGCCCCAAAGTAATTGAGATGAATGATTTTTGGGATACGACCGGACAATTATTTATTGGGAAAGGCTGGCGAGAGGAGATTCGTGAATGTTATTTTAGGTGGAAAGAATACAATTCTAAATATAATATAGAATATATTTTTGGACGCAAAACAAATACTTTGTCTGCGTCAAAATCCAGGAAGATCATTAATTGTGATTTTAGGAAGTAATCATTACAACGATTAACACTATGAGCGTAAAACAAATTATTAAGCAAGCGTTAGAGTATTATCGATATATTCAAGCTAAGAGATCTCATATTCATACTATTGATGATATGAGAAAGGGTTGCCAGATTAAACCTTTGTCGGCTGAGCAGAAACGCGAGATTAAACAATACTACAAAGAAAATTTTGGTGTTGATGTTAATCTGAAGTGGCACGAGTATTACTCATCGGTGAATGGTATTTATTCTCCCGAATACATACCGACATACTTATATTATACGAAGATTTGTCCAAAGATGAATGTGCCTAAGCAGATGGCAATGTATTCTGACAAGAATATGATCGATAAGTTTATTCCATCTGCCAAGATCCCCACGACCTATGTAAAGAATATCAATGGATATTTCTATATTGATGGACGCCCTGCATCGTTTGAGGAGGCTGTCAGTGCGTGTGATTCGCTGAATGATGCTATCATAAAGCACAGCATCGACACCTGCAAGGGTAAGAGCGTGACGCGTTTCTCTTCAGCCGAGGGAGTAGCATTTATAAAGAACAACAAATCAAAGCAATCGGTAAGAGATCTGTTTCTGTCGTATGATAAGAATTATATTGTCCAAAGTGCTATTTCGCAGTGCGACAAGATGGCATCATTGAATCCCACTTCGCTGAATACCGTAAGAATTACAACCTACAAACGTCAAAGTGATGTTGTCGTATTGTTTACCGTTGTCCGTATGGGCCGTAAAGGTGCTGTGGTTGATAACGCTTCTGCAGGAGGTTTGTATTGTGGTGTTAATCAGGATGGTAGCTTAAAGAAGGAGGCCTACACTCTTACTCCATTCTCTAAAACGGAGATTTCGGACAATGGAGTTCGTTTCGAAGAGTTCGTTGTGCCTAAATATGAAGAGATGATTGCGCAGGTTAAGCAGTGGCACAATGAGCTTCCGTATGCAAAGATTATCGGCTGGGATCTGGCTGTAGATGAGAATGACGATGTAGTATTGGTTGAAATTAATGCTACACCTCCTCCTGGTCTCTTCCAGGCTGCGACAGGTCCTGCATTTGGAAAATATATCTTAGATATTTTCAATGATGCAGATGTAAAATCTTGCAACAAAAATAATGGCTGTAAGTAAATAATATGCAAGCATTAAGGAGGTGATATGAAAAATGCGATAAAGAAATACCTTCCATTTCTATATTCATTGCTATTAAGAATAAAATCGTTAGTGTCATTACTTATTAATCGGAAGTTTACCGACTCGGAATCGTATTTTGCCGAATACGCAGATCGTAGACGCTCACGGTTTGAGATATTTATAGATCAATGCAAGCACGTTCTTAAGCACGGTGGTCCTAATGAATATTACTTCTTATATGGCCTTGATATCAAGGATATGCATAAAGCTGATAGCTATGTCGATTATAGGGAATTTATGTTGTGTCGAGATCGACTGAATAGATTATCCGATAATTCGCCAGTTGCTGTATTGAGAAATAAATTTTTGTTTGGAACCTTCGCAAGGGCATTAGGAGTTGATACACCAAACAATATAGGTATTGTCGAAGATGGTAAGATATACCTATTAAACTCAAAAGAGAGAATTGATTTTAACCAGTATATAAACTCAAACGAGGTAGATACTTTTATAAAGTCTATCGATGGCGAATGTGCCGATGGCGTTTATCACCTGCAGATACAGCGAGGAAATATAATCCTTAGTGGCAATGAAGTTTCATATCCTGCACTATGTGAGATATTGGGAGGAGGTAAATACCTATTGCAGGAACGTATATATCAGCACAAGGCCATTAATGCCATCTACTCAGGTGCTATTAATACAATACGTCTTGAGACGGTATATGATAGGGCTAATCGTAAAATCGAAATTCTTCCTCCATTGTTGAGAGTTGGTACGGGAAGTAATCGTGTGGATAATTGGGCTGTCGGAGGCTTGGCGATTGGCATTGATGTGGAGAATGAGTCTCTGCATAAATATGGTTTTTATAAGCCGGGGTATGGCACTAAAACTCTTGAGCATCCAAATTCAGGAATTGTTTTCGATGGGTATAAAATACCATTTCTACAACAAGCTATCGAGCAAGCAAAGAATCTGCACTCGTTCCTGCCGGGCGTTCACTCCATAGGATGGGATATCGCTATCGGAGAGAACGGCCCTATTATTATCGAGGGTAACGATAATTGGGAGATTAGTCTTGTTCAGATATGCTCCCACGGGTTACAAAAGGAATTTGATAATTACTTCAATTGATATAGATGATCAACCAAGAACTACAAGCCCAATTGCGTGAGCGGTTTAATCCCGATGGGTCGAAGTTGAGGGATATGCAGCTCAAGACATTGGAGATTATGGATGTGGTGGATGCAATCTGCCGCCGCAATGGTATTTCATATTGGCTGGCATCGGGAACGCTGATCGGAGCTATGCGCCACGGAGGATTTATTCCGTGGGATGATGACCTTGATATTGAGATTCTTCACGCCGACAAGAAACGTTTCATCGAAGCCTGCCAGCGCGAACTACCTGAGAGATATAAACTCCAATGCCACGCGACAGACAATAAGTATCACTTGAATATTATGAAGGTGCGCGATACGCAGACTTCAATTGATGAATCTTGCAATATCGGCTCAAAACGATACCCTGTGGAGTACAATTATAGCGGCTTTTTTATCGATGTATTCACCGTTGAAACGTCTCGTATGCCAATGCTGAAGGTTGCCAATGTGATGACTAAGGGATTGTTGGCTGTTAAGCATATTGTAAATGCACCTAATTGGGTGGTAAATTTGTTTTATGCCTTCAACGAGTCGATTTTCGCTCTCTTCCGCTTTATTAATAAGGTTCTGCCTAAGGGTAAGTATTGTTATCACACATACGGATCGCTATTCAAAAGTCGCCGCGTAGAGAAGGAGATGACACCTCCCGTTGATTATATCTTTGAGGGTAAAAAGTATCTTATCCCGAATGATGCCGACTCGTATTTAAGACGCATATACGGAGATTATACCCAACTCCCCCCAATGGCACAACAGAAACCACATCATAATAATGACCTCTAAACTTAGCCCAATTTCTCATTTTTTATGTGAGAATATTGTATATAAACTATTATCCTCTATATTTATTACTTGGTTGCTAATAGATATGGAGATACCGAGTTTGTTGTATCTATTTACCGCTTTGGCTAATAGCTATATTATAGTATGGTTCTTGTTCTCATATAACAATGAATATTACTCAGCGAATAAGTTAGTTAATATATTCTTGCTATTCTTTTTCGTGATAGCCAACGCTTTACAATTTGCCGAAAACTCTATAGTCTCTTCTATTCGAATAACATTAGATGCTTCTGATTATGAGAAATTTCAATTGTTGGTATTTCTAATACTTATATTATATAATGGATTGTATCTTCATACAAGATATAAAAAACAAGTTTTTGCAGAGAAGAACTATTCGCCATTAATAGTAAAAAATCCCCCTATTAAACAACCTATTCTTGTTGCAATATCGCTTTTTGCATTGATGTGCGTATTCTTATATTACGACTTTAATGTTTTCAAAATAATGTTTCGAGGATTAGCGGAGTCATTTGCACCCGAAATGAGCGAATCAACTGCAGGTGAAGATGAAGGCATTATTGGCGGACTTATATTTTCAAAATTCCTGCGAGCTATGCCGTGTATGTGTTACATCATAGCTACAATATGTAATTGGAGCAAGAAGACACGATTTATACTTTTCATATCTATGCTTGTGGCGACATTCCCATTGGGTTTGGCGCGTAACGCAGCTGCTATGTATTGGCTGCCTTTTGTATTGATAACATTAAAACTTCTGCACAAGCCAAATAGATTCGTACCAGCAATGCTGATAGGTCTTTTGATAATATTTCCATTCCTTGATAATTTTAGATATTTTGACGGAACTGTAAAATTTGAATTTAGTATTGATTATTTCAATACTATGAATTTCGATGCGAGTCAAGAGTTTATGATTGCTATGAAATGGCAAACAATTACCTGGGGGTATCAACTGTTGGGAGCATTATTCTTTTTCGTGCCTCGCGCAATATGGGCAACAAAACCTATCGGTAGTGGCGCCATGTTGGCAAGCCATCAACCTCGAGCTTTTACCAATATTGCAATGCCATATTGGGGGGAGGGGTATATGAATTTCGGAATCTTAGGAGTTGTTATATTTACTATCATTTTAGCATATGCTACCGCAATTATTGACAAAAAATACTGGAAGCAAAGACATAATAATATTATCAATATCAACGATGGTTATTATTTAATATTTTTAGGTGCATTGCTGTTTATTCTACGAGGAGATCTAATGAGTAGCTTCTCATATACAGTAGGTACATTTGCGTCATACTATGTCGTAACGAAGGTTTCATCAATGTTTAAAATAGGCAAGAAATAATGAAACTGCTTCAAATTAACTCTGTTGCAAATATAGGTTCTACGGGACGTATTTCCGAGCAGATCGGACAAGCCGCTATGAAAGCGGGGTGGGAGAGTTATATCGCCTATGGCCGTGAGGCAGGGCAGAGTCAATCACATTTAATAAAGATAGGATCGCAACTCGATGTTATGTGTCACGGCGTTGTGACACGCCTTTTTGATCGACACGGACTTGCGTCAAAACGTGCGACAAAGAAATTTGTTTCACAGATAGAGGAGATCCAGCCTGATATCATTCATCTGCATAATATTCACGGATATTATTTGAATTACGAAATCCTGTTTGAATATCTCTCTAAGGCTGACATTCCTGTGGTGTGGACTTTTCACGATTGCTGGGCAATGACGGGGCATTGTTCGTATTTTATGGGGGTGAATTGTGATAAGTGGATAGTAGAGTGTAGCACTTGTCCTTTATTGGATAATTATCCGAAATCCTATGTAGATAATTCTATTGTGAATTTTAGGAGGAAAAGAGAATCGTTTGATTCTGTTGATATACATATAGTAACCGTTTCACAATGGCTATATAAAATAGTCGACCATTCATTCCTTAAAGATAAAAGTCGTCAAGTAATATACAATGGAATAGATATCGATAAGTTTAAATACGTTATTAATAATAAATATATAGAAGGGAAAAGGCTACTATTAGGAGTTGCGTCTACTTGGGAAGAGCGTAAAGGCTTGTCCGATTATTGTTCTCTATCAGAGATACTTCCTGATGAGTATCAAATAGTTCTAATTGGACTCACATCGAAGCAAATAAAGAACCTGACACCGCGAATAATTGGTATTGAGCGAACTAACAATGTAGAAGAACTCGTGCAATATTATTCTGCAGCAGATGTTGTGATGAACTTATCGTATGCAGAGACTTTCGGATTGACTACTGTCGAGGGGTTTGCTTGCGGCACTCCATCTATTGTGTATGATACTACCGCGAGCCCGGAACTGATAACTGAGAATACGGGTATTGTCGTTCCGTTGGGAGATATATCAGCCGTAAAAGATGCCGTAGTGGAGATTTGTCGAAAGGGGAAGAACCACTATTCGCAATTTTGCAGAGAAAGAGCATTAACCCATTTCAACAAAGAGGATAAATTTAAGGAATATATAGAGTTATACAAGAAAATATTAAAACAATAAAATATGTCAGTTTTCAAGGATAAAGTCCTGTTGATCACAGGCGGAACGGGTTCGTTCGGAAATGCAGTTCTTCGTCGTTTTCTCGATAGCGACATCAAAGAGATTCGTATCTTCTCGCGCGACGAGAAGAAGCAGGATGATATGCGTCACGCATTGCAGAATCCAAAAGTGAAATTCTATATCGGTAATGTGCGCGACAAGTCGTCGGTGGATGTAGCTATGCGTGGCGTGGATTATGTCTTCGCTGCTGCGGCGTTGAAGCAGGTGCCCTCGTGTGAGTTCTTCCCAATGGAGGCTACTCGCACCAATGTTATCGGTACGGCAAACGTATTGGAGTCCGCAATTGAGCACGGCGTGAAGAATGTCGTTGTGCTTTCGACCGACAAGGCAGCATATCCCATCAACGCAATGGGTATCTCGAAAGCCTTGATGGAGAAGGTCGCTATCGCCAAGGGCCGCGAGTTGGGAGAGGGTGCTGCAACGACAATCTGCTGTACGCGCTACGGAAATGTTATGGCAAGCCGCGGCTCGGTTATTCCTCTGTGGGTTGAGCAGATGATGGAGGGTAAGCCAATTACTATCACCGATCCCAATATGACACGTTTTATGATGACTCTTGACGATGCTGTGGATCTGGTTGTGTACGCTTTCCAGCACGGCCATAATGGAGATTTGTTCGTACAGAAGGCACCCGCAGCAACGCTTTCAACCCTTGCTGAGGCTTTGAAGCAGACCTACGCCAAGATAGAGCCGAAGTATGGACAGACGGAGGTTAAGGTTATTGGAACGCGTCACGGTGAGAAGTTGTATGAGACCTTGGTTACGCGCGAGGAGATGGCAAAGGCTATCGATATGGGTAACTACTATCGTATCCCGTGCGACAATCGCGACTTGAACTACGACAAGTTCTTTGTCGAGGGCAATGAGGAGATCTCACGAATCGAGGATTACCACTCGCACAACACCCAGCGTCTCGACGTTGAGGGTATGAAGGAGCTACTGCTTAAACTGCGTTTTATCCGCGAGGATCTTGGTCTTCAGCCTCGTGCAAAGGCAAAGGATATTCGTTCGGAATAGTTATGGATTCAGATAACAAAGTAACAGTCGTTGAAGGAGAGATCTTCAATGACGAGCGTGGCCGCATCAGTTCGCTCAATAACTTTCATTTCGATGGCGTGCGCCGTTCGTATTTTATCACTCACCCCGATAAATCGGTCATTCGCGGCTGGCACGGCCATCGGTTCGAACGCAAGTGGTTTTATTGCGTGAAGGGCGCTTTTACGCTCGCGTTAGTTCGGGTAGATAACTGGGAGTCGCCATCGGCCGACCTTCCTGCCGAAATTTTTGAGTTGAGCGAATCCGAGAGCCGTCTTGTCTGCGTTCCTGGCGGATATGCTAATTGTTTGAAGGCGAGCGAGGATGGGTCGGTGATGATTGTACTGTCGGATAAGATTCTCTCGGAGGCACTCGAAGATAGCTGGCGTTACGATAAAGATATGTGGGTAGATTGGTCTAAATATTAATTGTATGAATATTTTAGTTACTGGCGCAAAAGGCTTCGTTGGCAAAAATCTTTGTGCCCAACTGCGTAACATAGCGCAAGGCAAGGCAAAGTTTTATGGCGATGTAGCGATCGAAAATATATTTGAGTACGACATTGATTCGACGCTTGAGCAGTTGGACGACTATTGTCGTCAAGCAGATTTTGTATTTAACCTCGCAGGCGTGAACCGCCCTCAAAATCCAGAAGAGTTTATGCAGGGTAACTACGGCTTTGCCTCGACGCTGCTTGCCGCGCTCGAGAAGCACGGAAATAAGTGTCCCGTGATGTTGTCGAGCTCGCTTCAGGCAACGCTTATCGGGCGTTATGCCGAGGGCGATTATGGTAAGAGTAAGAAGGCTGGCGAGGAGTTGTTTTTCGATTATGGCACACGAACAGGAGCCCGCATCTTGGTATATCGCTTCCCTAATCTGTTTGGCAAATGGTGTCGTCCGAACTACAATAGTGCTGTTGCTACGTTCTGCAATAATATTGCAAATGATTTGCCCATTCAGGTCAACGACCGCTCTACGGAGTTGGAGCTGGTCTATATCGACGACCTTGTGGATGAGATGATTGCAGCGCTGAAGGGCGAGGAGCATCACTGTGAATTTGATGGACTTACAACCGTTTTAACCACCGGGGGACGTTATTGTGCTGTTCCCGTATCGCATCGTGTTACGTTGGGTGAGATTGTCGATTTGCTGGAGCAGTTCCGTGCGCAGCCCTCGTCGCTCGTTATGCCCAACATCCCCGAGGGCTCATTCGCGAAGAAACTATACTCGACTTATCTGTCATATCTTCCTGCCGAGAAGGTGGCCTTCCCACTGAAGATGAATGTTGATGCACGCGGTAGCTTTACTGAGCTAATCAAGTCGGCTGGAGTGGGGCAGGTGAGTATTAATATCAGTAAGCCGGGTATTACAAAGGGAGAGCATTGGCACAATACCAAGTGGGAGTTCTTTGTTGTTGTAGCAGGCCACGGCCTAATCCAGCAGCGCCGTGTCGGCAGCGACGAAGTGCTGAATTTCGAGGTGTCGGGCGAGAAGATCGAAGCGGTGCATATGCTTCCGGGATATACTCACAATATTATAAACCTCTCCGAGAGTGAGGACCTTGTTACGGTAATGTGGTGCAACGAGTGTTTTGACCCTTCGCGCCCTGATACATATTTTGAACCTGTGGAAAAACATTAAACTATGGATATTAAACTTGACTACTCTGATGTAAAATTCGCCGACAATGGCAAACTTAAGCTCTTGATAATTGTCGGTACCCGCCCCGAGATTATTCGTCTGGCAGCCGTAATCAATAAATGCCGTCGCTACTTCGACTGCATCCTTGCTCATACGGGCCAGAACTACGACTACAATCTTAACGGTATCTTCTTCCGCGACCTAAAGCTCGAGGCTCCCGAGGTATATATGGATGCCGTAGGAGAGGATCTGGGTGCAACGATGGGGAATATTATCAACGCGTCGTATAAGCTGATGGCCGAGATTAAACCCGATGCTGTTTTGGTATTGGGCGACACGAATTCTTGCCTGAGCGTGATTGGTGCGAAGCGTCTGCATATCCCCATTTTCCATATGGAGGCTGGAAATCGTTGCTTCGATGAGTGTCTGCCCGAGGAGACCAACCGTCGCATTGTCGATATCATATCGGATGTGAATATGTGTTACTCTGAGCACGCTCGCCGCTATTTGAACGCATCGAGTGTTGCGAAGGAGCGCACATACGTTGTTGGCTCGCCTATGGCCGAGGTGCTGCACGAGAATCTGGAAGATATTATGCGTAGCGATATTCACGAGCGACTTGGCCTGGAGAAAGGACGCTACATCCTGCTCTCGGCTCACCGCGAGGAGAATATCGACACCGAGAAGAATTTCCGTTCGCTATTTAGTGCAATCAATGCTATGGCTGAGAAGTACGATATGCCTATTCTCTACTCGTGCCATCCTCGATCGCGCAATCGCCTCGAGAATAGCGGATTTGTGTTGGATAGGCGGGTGATTCGCCACGAGCCTCTCGGCTTCCACGACTACAACTGCTTGCAGATGAATGCTTTTGCTGTAGTCTCGGATAGCGGCACTCTGCCCGAGGAGAGTTCATTCTTTACCTCCGTCGGCCACTCATTCCCTGCCGTATGTATCCGCACCTCGACCGAGCGCCCTGAGGCACTCGATAAGGGATGTTTTATCCTCGCTGGTATCGACGAGCGTTCACTTTTGCAGGCAGTCGATACTGCCGTAGAGATGCGCAATAATGGCGATAACGGTATCCCCGTGCCCGATTACGTTGATGAGATGGTTTCAACCAAGGTTGTAAAACTTATCCAGAGCTACACAGGCGTTGTGAACAAGATGGTTTGGAGAAAATAGCCACGCTCGAGATGAAGATACTACTTGTTTCGCCCCATTTCTTCCCCGAGGACTTCAAATGCAACGATATGGCATTTGAGTTGGCGCGTCGTGGCCACGATGTTACGGTGCTGTCAGATATTCCCAACTACCCGAAGGGAAAGTTCTTCGATGGCTATGGCATCTTCAAGCGTCGTTGCGAGATGGTCAATGGCGTTAAGGTAATCCGAGCTTTGGTCATTCCTCGCGGAAAGGGCGGAGCAATTCGATTGGCGCTCAATTATATGAGCTTCGCATTTTTTGCATCAATCATTGCCGTATATCTTGCGCTGTTCAAGCGCTATGATGCTGTTCTCGTCCACGAGACATCGCCCATCACAGTCGGAATTCCCGCCGTCATCGTTAAGAAGATTCAGCGAATACCGCTCTATTTCTGGGTACTCGACCTCTGGCCCGAGAGCCTTACTGCCGCGGGAGGTATAAACAATAAGTACATAATCGGCATTTTCACTGCCATAACTCGCTGGATTTATCGCAACTCTGCGAAAATTCTTATCAGTTCGAAGGGCTTCCGTCACTCGATTACGCAGAAAGGCGACTTTGGCGATAAGATAATCTACTTTCCCAACTGGGTGGATAGCGCTTTGTGCCAAAAGAGTGAATTTGAGTTGCCCGCACTCCCTGAGGGTTTTATTGTTATGTTTGCCGGTAATATTGGTGAGGCTCAGGATTTTGACAACATAATGAGGGCAGCGAATATTTTGAAGGGTCGGACGGAAATCCAATTTGTCATCGTCGGTGATGGCCGCAAACGCCAATGGGTAGATGAGTATATCCTCAAGAACGGATTATCTTCTACGGTGCATTGTGTTGGCCGTTATCCGCTCGCAGCAATGCCTTCGTTCTTCGAGCGTGCCGATGCGATGCTCGTCACACTTAAGGATGAGCCTATCTTCAATCTTACCGTCCCGGCTAAAGTTCAGGCCTATATGTCGGCAGGAAAGCCCATCATCGCTATGCTCAATGGCGAAGGTGCGGGGCTTATCGAGGAGGTCGGGTGTGGCCATAGCGTAGCAGCAGGTGATGCCGAGGCTTTGGCTGATGTGATTCTTAAATTATCACAGAGCGATCGCAACTCTCTTCGAGAGATGGGTGAGCGTGGTCGCAAATATAGTCAGACGCACTTTGATTTTCAGAAGTGCATTGATAATCTAATCGATATTATTAGTTAAACGTATGGATATTACAAACATACTACGTTCAGTGTTTGATGCCGAGGCTAAGCCAATCAACTATGCAGCGCTTACATCGGAGCAGTGGCGTAAGATCTACACTTTCTCGGCAGAGCAGGGTATTTTAGCCATCGTGTGGGATGTGTTACAACAGACAGCGGAGCGAGATTCATTGACGCTTGCCAATATGCCGCGCGAGCTGAAGATTCGCTGGGCATTGAATGTTGAGCAGATTGAGCAGAAGTACGCCCGTCAGAAGGCTGTGATTGAGAAGTTATCGGTTTTCCTCGCGCAACACGATATCAAGATGATGGTGGTGAAGGGGTATGGCCTGAGCCTATGTTTTCCACGAGCAGACCATCGTCCTTGCGGAGATATTGACGTATGGTTCTTTACAGAGCATACGGAGGACGGCCACACGGTGCGCAAGAGTGCCCAGCAGAAGGCTGACGAACTACTGCGAGAGCACTTCAAGATCAGAATTAATGAGGACGAACACCATCATACGGTCTTTTATGTTGATGGCGTGATGATTGAGAATCACTACGATTTCATCAATATTCACGCTCATAGATCAAACAGAATCATCGAGCAAAAGTTAAAGAGCCTTGCGCAGGCGAAGTTGGAGAGTGCGCAGGTTGGCGATGGAGTTGTATATTTCCCCTCGCCCGATTTCCACGCATTGTTCCTACTGCGACATTCGGCAGCGCACTTTGCGGCGGAAAAGATTGGTATTCGTCATCTGCTTGATTGGCGCTATTACGTCGAAGTATATAACGATAGCATAGATTGGACGTGGCTCAAGGGGTTTGCGCGCGAGATGAATATGCACCGTTTTCTATATGCAATGAATGCCATTTGTGTCGATTATCTCGGATTGCCGCAGTCGAAAGCTCCTTCATTTGACCGCGATAAGCAGCTCGAGGACCAAGTGCTGGGGGAGATCCTTTCGCCAGAATTTTCGGATGAGAAACCTCAGAATGCAGGCTACATCAGCTCTTGGATATTTATGTTCAACCGCTGGTGGACAAATCGCTGGAAGCACAAGATTGTGTATCGCGAGAGCCTGTTGGCTACGTTCGTAGTTCAGGTGTGGAGTCATATGCTGAAACCCAAAAGTCTGAAGGTAAAATAGGCTTTACATAGAAAACAAAATACCCCGCTTACTCGAATGTAGGCGGGGTATTTTAGTATCGTGGTCAATTACTTCGTGCCGTCGCTTACGCCACGCAAGTAACCGATTGACTCGGCGATTCCGGGGTGGGGGTTGTCGCCGTTCTTCTCGAACTCGAGCGATACCACGCCCTTATACTTGATCTGGCGCAATACCTTCACGATGGGGCGGAAGTCCATCACGCCGCGGCCCATCTCCCAGGTCTGGCCCTCTTTCGATGCCGCACTCTCGTCCTTGATATGGATGTCGTAGATCCACGCCTTATACTTCTTGATATCCTTCACGATATCCTCGCCCATACGAACCGAGTGGCCTAAATCCATACAGCAACCGATCCCGAGCGAAGGATCCTTATACACCTCTACAACCTTCTGAATGTTGGGGAAGGGCTGTCCGTCGGGACCGTGAGTGTGGATAGCCACCTTGATGCCTGTCTCCTTCACCTTCTTGATCATATAGTCGGTAAGCTCGTAAGTGGGAACGCCGATGAATACATCAGCTCCGTAACGCTCCGCGTAGGCAAATGCACGATCAACATCAGCCTCCGAACGCATATAGATTGGGCCGAGGATGTAGGGATTCACACCATACTCCTTGCACTTTGCCTTGAAGGCGTCCATCTGCTCCTTGGTAGAGTCCAGCGGCAACCACCAATCCTTCACAGAGAAGTATTTCACCTCCATACTCTTGAGGAAAGTCAGTGTCTGGTCGATGTCGTACTTGCGGTAGCTGTATCCCGCAACACCAATCTTAAAATCCTCCGAACCACGAGGACCATTGATAAGCTGAGCCTCGGCGGGCAGTGCAAATGCCACCATTGCTACCAAAGCGAATAATCTGATAAATTTCTTCATATAAATAGAGTTTTAAGTTTACTTGCTTCTGTAATGTTTCGCCAATCCGCCCTCAGCAGTCTCGCGATAGAGGCTCGGAAGGTTGTGGCCTGTCTCCTTCATTACCGCCACGACGTGGTCGTAGGTTACACGGTGCTTACCATCCGACAGGATTGCAAATGTAGCTGAATCGATGGCACGAGCCGCTGCCACAGCATTACGCTCGATGCAGGGAATCTGTACAAGACCGCATACGGGGTCGCACGTCAACCCGAGGTGGTGCTCCAGAGCCATCTCTGCCGCATACTCAATCTGTGCAGGCGTTCCTCCCATCAACTGACAAGCCGCCGCCGCAGCCATAGCACACGCAACGCCAATCTCTCCCTGACAACCAACCTCTGCACCCGAAATCGAAGCGTTGGTCTTTGCAATATTGCCAAACACACCCGCAGTAGCCAATGCACGCAGGATGCGGATAGGTCGATAACCATTTATATCGGCCAAATGATAAACCACAGCAGGCAATACACCACACGAACCACAGGTAGGAGCCGTTACCACCTCGCCACCCGAAGCGTTCTCTTCAGCCGTAGCCAATGCGTAGGCATACAAGCGCGAACGGTTGCTAACCGACGGCCCATACTCCTTCGATTTCACCCAATAGGTACACGCCTTACGCGCCACCTTCAGTCCTCCGGGCAGAACTCCGTCATTATTCAAGCCGTTGTCGATAGTTCGGCACATAGTCTCCCAGATATTCTCCAAGTAGGGCCAGATATCCTCATTTTCACTATCCTGAACATACTCCCAAATGGTCTTACCCTCGCGATCGCACCACTCAAGGATTCCCTCGGCGGTGGTAATAGGGTAGATCTTCTCGCCTGCAAGTTGCGGCATATCGGGACTTGATATGTTTCCGCCACCGATACTGTATATCGTCCACTCGTCAACCGTCACACCACCCTTCAGTGCCTCGAACAACATTCCGTTGGTGTGAAACTCCTTTACGATATCGGCTCGCCATACAATCTCGGTCGGAGCCTTACACTCCAACACCTCTCGAATCGCCGTATCAGTAAGGTGACCTTTACCCGTTGCCGCCAATGAACCGTAGAGTGTCACACGGAATGACTCTGCATCCTCGTTCTTGTTGAGAAAAATCTCGGCAGCCTTGCGCGGTCCCATCGTATGGCTGCTTGATGGGCCGTGACCTATTTTATATAGTACTTTTAGTGACTCCATATTCAATCAATTTATACGTGTCGAAGAATCTCCTCCAGGCTGTTGAAATGGCTCTTGTAGTCCTCCAACGACGAGCGGATAACTTCATAAGCTTCCTCACGACCGTAGGTTGCAACAATCTCCACCTTGCGCTGGTGCTCGCTGTCGCGATCTGAAGGTGGCATATCCTTATAGGTCAGGAAGTAGTGCTTCAGACGATCAACAATAACGTGAGGTAACTCCTCTATATCGTTGTAACCTCGATAGGTTGCATCGTTTCTCAATACGGCAATAATCTTGTCGTCGGCCTCGTCGCCGTCCAACATACGGAATCCACCGATGGGCTTCACCGTAGCGATAATATCACCGTGAGCAATGTTACGCTCGGTCAGTACGCATACATCCAACGGGTCGCCGTCGCCCTTAATATTCTTGCGGCCACTTCGCTCCATACAGTAATCTGCAACCGTATCACCGCAGAAACTCTGCGGGATGAAACCATAGAGTGCCGGCACGACATTCGAGTACTTCTGCGGACGGTCGATGCGGATGTAGCCGCTAACTTTATCCAGCTCATACTTCACCGTATCGGTAGGTACCATCTCGATGAAAGCCGTCACGATCTCAGGAGCATCGTCGCCCACTTCCAGACCGTGCCAGGGGTGTGATTTATATCTAAGGCCCATAAGTCGGGCAATAGGATCATTAATTTTGTTTCCCATATCTTTAAGTTTAAGTTTTTATCCAACAATATATCGTGCCACGCGTGGCAGGAGTTTGTACATTGCATTGACAACGCCCCAGCATAGCAGGAAGACCAATATAACCGTTACAATTACACATACGGGAGTAGGAAGTCCCAATGGCAGAAGCAACAGAATTATGGGGCCGAGCAGGATGTAGTGCATCAGATAGATGCCAAATCCGCATTTGGTAATATTTGCCAACGCGCGCTGCACTCTCTCAGAGTGTATTTTGACGCGCTGTGCCGCGAGGAACATTCCGATAGCCATAAGTACTACGTTGGGCGAGCAGAACTGCCAGAACATCTCTATCAGCTCGGGCTCCTGCTCGTAGCTGTACTGCACGATCATCGAGCTGAAACCTGTATATGTAATAATGTATCCTGCGAAGTACAGCATTGCACCCATTGCGATAATCTTGCGTGAGGGTAGGGGATTGCCCTTGCCGAGCAGATGGCCCAATAGCAGATAACCCGCAAAGCCTGCAAAGTAGTAGAATGTACCAAACTCATTCCACGCACAACGGCCAAACAGATCGGGCGAGAGAATCTGCGAAAGATAGGGAAGCATCAGCGAACAACACCACATTATAATAAAGGTACGCACAAGCGTGCGATCGTTCTTCTCAATCCAAGCCGAGAAAAAAGGCATAATCAGATACAGGCCGATGAGCATATAAATGTACCACATATGTGTGGTGTAGCCGTTGAACACAAAGGGGATCATTGCAATATTATGCAACGCATCGCCAAAATCCTGCGAGGGCGAGAATTCAAAAGGATAGAGAATTGAGACCACCGATAAATCCATTCCCAATACGCCTGTCAGCCACGGCACCAAATAGTATATGGCCGACCAGATGACCATAGGCACCAGCACACGCGGAATGCGACGACGGTAGAAATCACCTGCCGACTCCCTTACGGGCAGTAGCAACAATCCCGTCATCATCGCAAACAGAGGCACACTCGGACGCATCAACGAGCCGATGAAAGCTCCCCAGAATCCATTCATCGGATCGCCCTGCGGAGTCGCATTATACATATCGACACTATGGCCCGCAATTACCATCAAGAGGGCCACCAAGCGCAATACATCGAGCCAAATGATACGTTTTTGGGGTTGTATAGTCATAATTTATGAAATTCTTATTAAACAAATGTATGGATTTTTTTTAGTTTTTCCTATATTTACGCAACAAAAAAACACAACCCCCAACTTGAATAGTGCATAATTGAGCAAATCCACACTCTTCCATAAATTTATACAATTATGACAACAAGTAATTTTAGAAGCAAACTCTACGCCAAAAGCGTTGTGGAAGCCCCACGCGCTGAGCAAAATCCGGCCGAGTCGGTTTATGGTTTTGCCGAACAGCTGGTTCAGAGTATGAAGGCATTGGGGCGCGACCGAACAGCCGAAACATATGCCGTCACACTGAACAGTTTCAAACGATTTTGTCGAATGGACGACCTATCGTTCGACCAAATCGACTCCGATCTGATCGAGGCCTACGAGGCCTATCTGAAACGAATAGGTGCTCAACCAAACACCACTTCGTTTTATATGCGCAACCTTCGTGCGATCTACAATCGAGCTGTCGAGAAGGATCTGGTTGTGCAGGCTAACCCTTTTCGCCACGTCTATACGGGCGTGGATAAGACCGTCAAACGCGCCATTACGCTTGCCGACATCCGACGCATCAAAGAGCTTGATCTCACGGTGAATCCCGCTCAGGCTTTGTCGCGTGACATCTTTTTGTTTAGTTTCTATACCCGAGGTATGGCCTTTGTTGATATTGCCCACCTCAAAAAACGAGACTTGCGTGGCGGTGTGTTGAGTTATCGCCGTCGTAAAACGGGACAGCAGTTGTTTATTAAGTGGGAGAAATGTATGCAGGATATTGTCGATAAATATAAGAGTGCTGGATCGCCATATCTGCTACCATTAATCGACCATAACGTAGGCGACGAACGCCCTCAATACCTGAGTATGTCGCACAAAATCAATCGTCATCTCAAACGTATCGGTCAACAGGTTGGGATTTCTATTCCGCTGACGATGTACGTCGCACGCCACGCGTGGGCCAGCATTGCCCGTAGTCGTAACATCCCGCTCTCGATCATTAGTGAGGGTATGGGGCACGACTCCGAATCGACAACGCGAATCTATTTGGCCTCGCTCGACAATTCGGCCATCGACAATGCCAATAGCATAATACTCGGACTTTTATAACAAATGTTAGATTTTTTTAGAATATAGCGGATTATTTATAATAATTCGCTATATTTGTATATTGACACTTTATGTTGGCGCCAAATCGCCCTTGTGTCGGAGGTTTTTGCATAGGATTACTATAACATAAAACAAAACTAATATGCTAAGAAAAGTAAGAATCGCTGCTGCTGCAGTGTGTTTCGCGCTCATCACTCTGCTTTTCCTCGATTTCACGGGGACATTGCACGCGTGGTTTGGCTGGTTGGCAAAAGTACAGTTGCTGCCGGCTGTATTGGCTCTTAATGTGGGAGTTATCGTTTTGCTCGTAGCTCTGACCCTCATCTTTGGCCGCATCTATTGCTCGGTAATCTGCCCTCTGGGCGTTATGCAGGATCTGATTTCGTGGTTTGGCGACAAAGCCAAGAAGAACCGTTTCAGCTACTCTCCCGCAAAAAGCTGGTTGCGCTATGGCGTTCTCGCGCTCTTTGTTGTGGCGTTGGTGGCAGGTTTCGCATCAATCGCACTGCTCATTGCCCCGTACAGCGCCTACGGTCGTATCGCGCAGAATCTTCTCGCTCCGCTGTGGGGTTGGGGTAACAATTTGCTGGCTTACTTTGCCGAGCGTGCCGACAGCTACGCATTCTATTCTACCGAAGTGTGGATTCGCAACTTTGCGACGCTGGGTGTTGCAGTTGTGACGTTGGTAGTTCTGGCTGTTTTGGCTTGGCGCAATGGTCGTACCTATTGTAATACGATCTGCCCCGTTGGTACTGTTCTCGGATTCTTGTCGCGTTTCTCATTGCTGAAGCCCGTGATCGACACCGAGAAGTGTATTAACTGTAACATCTGCTCGAAGAATTGCAAGGCTGCTTGTATCGATATTCCTAACCACAAGATTGATTATAGCCGTTGCGTAACTTGTATGAACTGCATCGAGAAATGCCCCAAGAAGGCTATATCATACGCTATGCGTCCCGCCGCTCAGAAGGCTGCTCCGGCTGAAGCAAAGGTTGATACAGCACGTCGTAATTTCCTCATTGGTGCTGGATTGGTGGCTGCCGAGGCTGTTCGCGCACAGGAGATGCGTGGCGATGGTGGCTATGCTGTATTGGTTGATAAACAGGCGCCCGATCGTGAGAATCCCATCACACCTCCGGGCTCGAAGGGCCTGCGCAACCTTACGCAGCATTGTACAGGTTGTCAGCTCTGCGTTGCAGCTTGTCCTTCGCAGATTCTGCGTCCTTCATCTGATTTGAAGATGTTTATGCAGCCCACGATGTCATACGAGAATGGCTACTGCCGTCCCGAGTGTAACAAGTGTTCGACGGTGTGTCCTACGGGTGCTATCGATCTTATCAGTGTAGCCGAGAAATCATCGGTTCAGATCGGTCACGCCGTATGGGTGAAGAAGAATTGTATCGTTGTTTCGGACGATAAGGATTGCGGCAACTGCGAGCGCCATTGCCCCACCAAGGCTATCACTATGGTGCCGCTCGATCCCGCAGATCCCAAGTCGCGTAAGATCCCGACTGTAAACGAGAGCCTCTGCATCGGCTGCGGTGCGTGCGAGCATCTCTGCCCGTCGCGTCCATTCAGCGCGATTTACGTCAAGGGTTATCAAAGCCATCTTCACAACTAAAAATCTACGGTTATGAAAAAGACAAACAACAATATAGATCGTCGCGAGTTCCTCAAGCGTATGGGCGCAGGCTCGCTTCTTACTGCGGCTGCATTCACGGGCTGCAAGACCAATAATTTGAAGATCGACCCCTCGGTAGTGCACGGCGAAATTCCCACCGACAAGATGACCTACCGCACCAACGAGCGCGTGGGCGACAAGGTGTCGATTCTGGGTTACGGCTGTATGCGTTGGCCCTTCCTTGAGGATGGCACAACGCTCGATCAGGAGACCATCAACGAGTTGGTTGATTACGCTATTGCTCACGGTGTCAATTACTTCGACACAGCCCCCGTATATTGCCAGACCAAGTCGGAGGAGGCTACAGGTATTGCGTTGAGCCGCTATCCCCGTAACAGCTACTATCTTGCAACCAAGATGTCAAACTTCTCGAATTGGACCTTCGAGAACTCGAAGTTGATGTACGAGCGTTCGATGCGTTTGCTGCAGACCGACTATTTTGATTACTATCTGCTGCACAACATCTCGTCAATACAGATGTTTAACGACCGTTTCATCGATAACGGCATCCTCGATTTCTTGATGAAAGAGCGCGAGGCGGGCCGCATCCGCAACCTCGGATGGTCATTCCACGGTGTGCAAGAGGTATTCGACCACGTTTTGGCATACCACGACAAGGTGCATTGGGATTTTGTCCAGATCCAGATGAACTATCAGGATTGGCAGAATGCAAGCAAGGGCCGCAACGTAAATGCCGAGTATCTCTACGCCGAGCTGGAGAAGCGCAACATCCCCGTAGTGATTATGGAGCCGCTGCTTGGTGGTCGTCTGTCGAACGTGCCCAATCACATCTCGGCTCGTCTGAAGCAGCAGGAGCCCGAGCGCAGCGTTGCTTCGTGGGCATTCCGTTTCGTGGGATCTTATCCCCGCGTGCTGACTGCGTTGAGCGGTATGACATATATGGAGCACCTGCAGGATAATATCCATTCATTCGCTCCGCTGGTGGAGCTCACCAACGAAGAGAAGGAATTCCTCTTCGAGACCGCACGCTTGATGGCTCAGTATCCTACAATCCCGTGTAACGATTGTAAGTATTGTATGCCCTGCCCGTATGGAGTAGATATCCCGGGTGTGCTGTTACATTATAATAAATGTGTCAATGAGGGTAACTTGTCGAACTCATCACGCGACGAGAACTATGTCAAGGCTCGCCGAGCATTCCTCGTAGGCTACGATCGCGCTGTGGAGAAGGGTCGTGGAGCAGCTCATTGTACGGGTTGTGAGGAGTGTAATCACCACTGCCCGCAGCGTATCAATATCCCGCAGGAGTTGCAGCGTATCGACCGCTATATCGAGGATTTGAAGCAGCATAAGGAGTTCTAATATGCAAAGTGAGATGATCGAACTACTGCAATCGAGCGGTTGCTCGTGTGTGATCCGAAATGGCGAGACTCTGCGCCTATGCCACCAGCGTGGCGTGAAGGATCTGCACGAACTTCTGCACAACGAGCCTGAATTACTGCGTGGCGCAAGCCTTGCCGATAAGGTTGTCGGCAAGGGCGCTGCCGCGCTGATGATAGCTGGCGGGGTTCGATATATCTATGCGGCAGTGATAAGCCATAAGGCATATACGCTGATACAACAATACGGCATCGAGTGCGAGTTCGGCCTGCTGGTTGAGCATATCATCAACCGTGCTGGTACAGACATCTGTCCCGTCGAGAAACTTTGCACGGAGTGCGCCACAGCAGAGGAGTGTCTGCCGCTGATAGATGAGTTTATCAAAGGATTGAAGTAATGGTTAAGTTTTTTGGCTATATCGTATTGACTGCTTGCTCATTGCTTATGGGCTGCAGCCGAGAGCTATCCACCGAGCAAAAGATTCATCAGGCCGTTGAGACGCAACTTGCGACTTATCCACATTCGACCCTGCGAGACCTATACAAGAACTTCTTTCAGGATCGTTTCGGCCCGGGACACATCATTGCCGACAGCTCGTCGGCGGATCGTTACCTCCGCTCGGAACTCTCGTCAAGCACCTCGTTCGAGGGTGCCGACTACGAGCCTACGGGATACGAGGGGCGTTTCTTGAGAGTGAATTTGGGTGTTATAGCCGATAGCCGCGTGCCATATGAAAAGTTCTTTGATGCATTCGTTCGCAGCGTAAACGGAATAGTGATGCCAACCATCGCAGAGTGGCAACAGGAGTGGGCTGAGATTGAGACTGTAATTCTGAAGATGAATATTCAGTTGGATAATATGGAGGCTGACCGAGCCGAGATTAAGCAACTGCTCGATAGCGGAGGGTATGTAATGCACCATAGCGAAAGTTTCAATCGACATTATTCGCCCCATTACCGTATAATCGAACGCACGATTTTCGAGCAAGAGATTTTGCCGCTCCTTGAAAAATAAATAAAATTTATGCTCGCCGACGACAAATAAGGCAATATTTTTGAGAGGTAAGCATCGTAAAATTAACTTTATTACGATGAAAATACTTATCTTTACAACATTGTTGCTTGCCCTCCTAAGCAATGAGGCGCAGTGTCGCCCACCGAATGAGTTGAATGCGAGCACACAAATGTTCTACAAACAGATTGTATTGCCCTATGCGCTCGATGCGTTGGAGCCGGTTATTAGCCGCCGAACAATGGAGTTGCATTACGGCAAGCATCTGACAGCCTACGTCGATAATCTTAATCGGCTGATTAAGGGAACGGCGCTGGAGGGTGAGGAGTTGGAGAATGTGGTGTTGATGGCCGAAGGGCCGCTGTTGGACAACGCAGGGCAGGCGCTCAATCACGAGCTCTACTTCCTGCAATTCTCTCCTGACGGAGGAGGTGAACCAACGGGAAAACTCAGACGAGCAATGACTCACCGCTGGGGCTCGGTTGAGAATTTTATGACGGCTATGGAGGAGGCGGGCCGCACGCTCTTCGGATCGGGATGGGTGTGGCTGGCAGCCGATAGGGGAGGCAACCTCTACATCCTGCAGGAGGAGAACGGATTGAACCCCGTAAGGCGCGAACTCTGCCCGCTGCTGGGATTTGACGTGTGGGAACACGCCTACTATTTGGATTACGAAAATCGACGTGGAGACCATCTTAAAGCCCTTTGGCAAATTGTCAATTGGCCCGAGGTCGAAAGAAGATATGAGAATAATTAACACATAAATTTTAATATTATGCAGACATCAAGCATTAAACTTTACTCGTTGAACTACAACGAAACAAAGACCTACATCGCAGCCGCGATGTTCATTCTGGGTAACATCGCACTGCCTCAGTTGTGCCATCTTGTGCCTCAGGGCGGTATGATTATGTTGCCTATCTATTTCTTTACGCTCATTGGCGCATATAAGTATGGCTGGAAGGTGGGCCTTATGACCGCCGTTCTCTCGCCCGTTATCAACCACTTGCTCTTCGGTATGCCCGCAGCTGCTGTGTTGGCTCCGATTTTGGTTAAATCAACCGTTCTGGCCGTAGCTGCTTCAGCTATTGCTTCACGCTCAGGCCGTGTAACTCTCTCGCTCCTGGCAGGTGTTGTTCTGCTCTATCAGGGCGTTGGCTCAATCTTCGAGTGGGCTTGGACTGGTAGCTTAGCAGCTGCAATGCAGGATTTCCGTCTTGGTATCCCCGGTATGTTGTTGCAGATCGTCGGCGGTTATCTCTTTATCAAGTATTTGTTGAAGAAATAATTATCCAATAGCAATACAAAAAAAGGCGCTCCAGCAAGGGCGCCTTTTTATTTGCTAATAAGAGTTGCTACTTAATCTGCACGGGAGAATTCACCGTTGATACGAATCCCGTTCCGTCCTTAACGTAGGCATACACGCGGTAATTACCCTTGTCATTGATGGTAATCTCGGCCATAGGAGAGGTAGTCGTAAATACCTCGCCATATCGCTCAGGACGGGGTTCATACGATCCTCCAAAACCGAGTACCGTAGCCTCGTGCAACACCTCCCAAATATAAGTCAGTTCCTCCTGCTCACGGTCTGTAGCCATAACTTCGACCTTGAAGCTCTCACCCGCTGCGACCGTCGGACTCTCAACGGGACGCTTGCCGTTTATAGAGATTGCCGTAACTACAGGCGCTGTCTCCGCAGGCTCCTCACCGCTCCATACGCGCTGCATAGCCTCCACCATTGGAGTCTTTTCGCCCTTAAGCGGCAGTCCTTCAACCTCGCTTTCTACGAACATACTGAACCACGTCGGCGTACGCTCCTCCTTCTGTCCCCAAAGGAATACGAATGAGCCAATGCAACGCTCGTCACCCAGTACAGCACCATTGTAGCGACTCTCATATACCTGACGTTTCTCGTCGCTGGTTTGCTCAATTGAGGCCTCCCACTCGGTTTTGTCGGTCTCCCACCAACCCGTCGGGCCCCATTCGGTAATCATATAAGGGCCTTTGTAGTCGGACGAAGCAACCATATCCTTGACCTCGAGAATCGGGCCGTAGCTATTGATGCCGATAACATCGAGCGAAGGTGCATAGCGTGCGATCGAATCCAGAGCGCTCTTGTCGTGCGAGACAACGGTCGAAACCAACTGACGCGGTGCAATCTCCTTAATCGCAACAGCCAACTCCTCCACAAAGCCCCATACGGCCTCTCCATTAGCTCCGCTCAACTGCACCTCGTTGCCGATACCCCAACAGAAGATATTAGGATCATCCTTGAACGTGGTGGCCAACTCGCGGCAATGCTCCAAAGTCTTTGCTCGCCACTCAGCATCGTGATACTTCGCCTCATCCTTTGGTAGTGAAATACCCTGCATAACGCGCATTCCATTCTCACCGGCCAACGCAGACGTGCGCTTCACGCTCTCAATATTTCCACCCCAAGTGCGGCACGCATTAGCGCTCGCCGCAGAGGCTACATCCAATCTATTTGTACCACCCACGCCCTTGATGAAGGTAGGCTCACCATCGATACGAAGCTCGAAGCCTGCACCACGACGATGAATCACAGCCCCCTGCTCGGGCGCACACGCAACAGCCGTAAGACAAGCTAACGCGGCAAGAAAATAACGGATTCTCATACCTCGCAGATTTAGTCGTTAGGGTAGGCCGCAATGAATACATTACGCGAACGCAACAAATCCTGCTTCTTGTGCAGCTCACGCAGCGAAACAGTTCCTACTACGTACTTATACTCGTCCGAGATGTAGTTCTCGCTCACCGTGTCGAACTTGATAAGATCGAGATCGGCATAGTCCATATAGCGGTAATATACGCGGAACTTGTGGTCGGTAGTATAGGTTGGCAACTGCGAATCGTTGCGCTTCTTGTACTCGTACTTGTAGTCGTACAAGCAGGCCGTAATATCGCTCAATACGGCCGAGCCTGTAGGGTAGGCACCCGCACCACGACCGAACATAAACTGCTTGTCGTAGAACAGACCCTTGATAACCACGCCGTTGAACTCGTCCTCGACACTGTAGATGTACTTGTTGCGTGAGATAAGCTGAGGCATTACGCTCATAATCAGGTTGCTTCCAATCTTCTCGACGTGAGCCACGAGCTTGAATCGGCGCTCCTTCTCGTTTGCAAAACGAATATCGTCGTCGTTCATATTCGAGATACCAAAGGTAAAGATATCCTGCGGCGGAACGTACAAACCAAATGCGTGAATGGTGATGATGATTAGCTTAAAGAGCGAATCCCAACCATCGATATCGAGTGTGGGGTTACTCTCGGCAAAGCCCAGATCCTGCGCCAACTTCAAAGCGTCCGAATAAGACATCTTCTCGTTGAAAATCTTCGAGAGGATGAAGTTCGACGAACCGTTCAAGATACCCTTCACCGAGGTCAAGAGATCGTTGTCGTAATACTCCTCCAAGTTGCGAATTACGGGGATACTACCGCAAGCCGAAGCATCGTAGAGCAGAGCCACATTGTAGCGGGCCTGCAGCTCGATCAGCTCCTCGATGTGGTGTGCCAACATCTTCTTGTTGCCCGACACCACGGGAAGCTCCATCTTCAGAGCGCGCTTAACGATATCGTACGCAGCATCGGCATCGTCGATAAGCTCAACGATGAAGTTAATATTGGGGTCGTTGAATATATCGTCGGGCGAGTCGGTGAACTGGGCATCGACGCCACGCTCCTTATTTATATTACGCACACAGATACGTTTGATCTCTACATTCTTCGAGCCGATACGCTTCAATACGTCGTACAAGCCGCGTCCAACGGTTCCAAAACCGAAGAGTCCGATGTTTAATTTCTTTCCGTTCATAATCTATCTTGTGTTTTTCGTTATTTATTCAAAAAGTTCAATAAAATATTATTAAGCTGCTGATACTCAACCAGGAATCCGTCGTGTCCGAAATCCGAATCAATCAAGTGATATTCCACATCGGGGATATTATCCACCAGAATATCGTGATCCGCTGGCGGGAACAGGACATCCGACGTAATGGCCACCACGAGACTCTTTGCCCTGATTCCTCGAAGCACCTCTTCAACCGTGCCACGGCCTCGTCCCAGATTGTGTGAATCGACAGCCTGCGAGAGACGGTAGTAGGAGTAGGCATTGAATCGGCGACGTAGCTTCTCGCCCTGATAGCGCTGGTACGACAGCACGCGACGCTCGAAGCTCGCCTCGTCGGGATTTTCATCCTCCTGCGTCTTGTCGTAAGCCATACCACCACGATAGCTCAGCAGAGCAATGCTTCGCGCCGTAGCCATTCCTTGCGCTCCAGCCTCTGCCGTTCGCTCACCAAACGTAGGGTCGCACTCGATAGCCATACGCTGAGACTCGTTGAAGGCCGATGCCCAGGGCTTGGTGCGGGGTGTAGTTGCGATGAAGGCGGCTCGCTCGGCAAAGTCGGGCTGCATAACGCACCACTCCAAGCACTGAAATCCACCAATCGAACTGCCTATGAGCAGTTTCACACGCTCGATGCACAGATACTCGGCCAGGAGCTGATGCGCTCGAACCATATCGCGCACCGTCACCAGCGGAAAATCGCCATACCACGGCTCTCCCGTTGCGGGATTTACCTCCAGCGGGCCCGTTGTTCCGTAGTGTGAGCCGAGAAAGTTGGCACAGACGGTGAAGTACTTTTCCGGATCGAGGAAACAGCCGCTCTCCACCGTATGTGGCCACCAATCGGCAACGTCGGAGTTGGCCGTCAGTGCGTGGCACACCCAAATCACGTTGCTACGATCGGCATTCAGCACGCCATAGGTGTCGTAGGCAATTCGCAACGAGGGCAGCTCGATGCCGCACTCCAGCAGAAAGGGTTTATCGTATGTATAGTATTGTGTCATTTACTCTACGTTTGCAAAAGCCTGCTCGAAATCGTCGATAATATCCTCCACATTCTCCAATCCGAGCGAGATGCGCAACAGCGTAGGAGTTACGCCTGCAGCCTTCAAGTCGGCTTCACTCAGCTGCTTGTGGGTTGTCGATGCGGGGTGGGTAACCACAGTGATCGAGTCGCCAATCATAGTCATATTAGCCGCCAGCTTAAGCGACTCCACGAAGCGCACCGTGCTGTCGAGCGAGCCCTTCAGCTCGATGGTGAATACGGCCGACGAGCCGTAGCGATAGTACTTCTTTGCATTCTCATATCCGGCGTGATCCTCAAAGCCTACGAAGCTAACACGCTGTACCTTGGGGTGATTACGGCAATACTCGGCCAATCGCCACGTCGATTCCACCTCGTGCTTAACACGCAACGACAATGTCTCCAGTCCAATCATCATCAGGTACGAGTCGAAAGCCGAGGGGCAACAACCGAAATCGCGCAGACCATCCACGCGGCACTTTACGATAAAGGCCGACGAACCGAAAGTCTCCCAGAGATTCAGGCCGTGATAACCCTCCGATGGGCCATCAATCTGCGGGAACTTGCCATTTGCCCAATTGTAGTTTCCGCCATCGACAATCACGCCACCCATAGCCGTGCCGTGACCATTGATCCACTTCGTAGCCGAATCCACAACGATATTTGCACCCCAATCGAACGGGTTGCACAAGAATCCCGCAGCACCGAACGTGTTATCCACCACGAAGGGCACATCCTTACGACGAGCCACTTCGGCCAGCGCCTCCAGATCGGGCACATCGCAAGTAGGGTTACCCATACTCTCGGCATAGATCATCTTTGTACGCTCGTCAATCAGCGCCTCGAAATCCTCGGCACGCTCGCTACGCGCAATACGGCAGTCGATACCGAGCTTACGCAGCGAGATACGGAACTGATTGTACGTTCCACCATAGAGGAAGGGCGATGCCACGATATTGTCGCCCGCCTCGGCAAGTGCCGTAACGGTGAGCAGTATAGACGACATTCCCGACGATACAGCCAGCGCGCCCACAGCATTATAGAGCGATGCGATGCGCTCCTCGTAGGCTGCCGTTGTGGGGTTGTGCAGGCGGGTGTAGATGTTGCCCGGCTCGCTCAACTCGAAGAGGTTGGCCGCATAGTCGCAACTCTTGAAGTGGTAGGCGGCGGTAGGGTAGATGGCCACACCGCGCGAACCTGTGTGATCGACGTGATAGCCGCCGTGTATCTGTTTGGTCTCGAAACGAAGTTTTTTCTCTGACATAATAAAATTGATTTTTCGCACGCGCACGCGAGCGTATTCATAAAAACAGTCTTATAGACCGAAAAACGATGTATTCTAATAAATGTGGGGGAGTGATTTAGTGTCATTGACACTCGGTAGCGCTTAGCCACCAAAGATATAAAACGTGCCTAACGGCACATTCGCATATAACGCATAGGCATAAGCTGCACGTTAGAGACGATAAACGATATGTCGTAACGATTGTTCATTTCCTCGTTTTTACTTAGTGCAAATATAATATATTTTTTCAAATATTACACTCGCAAGGCATAAAAATGCACCGCATAGTTGCACTTCAGCTATATTTTGCGTAATATTGCATTATAACTAAAACTCTACGATATGAAAAAAATACTCCCAATCGTTCTCTGCTGCGCCGCCGTATCTTGCGCGAGCGAAGAGCAGGTAGGCGACATTTACCGAGGCTGGCAGGATGGCCAGATGGAGATTCACCACATCTACACAGGTCGTGGAGAGTCGAGCTTTATAATTATGCCCGATGCCACAACGATGCTTATCGACGTGGGTGATCACGACCCCACGGTCGAGCAGTATGCGCTGATGACAGAGGCCCTTCCCGACCGTCAGCGTCGTGCGGGTGAGTACGTTGCACGCTATGTCGAGCGCGTGAATCCCGAGGGTAAGAGCATCGATTACCTGATGCTCTCGCACTTCCACAACGACCATATGGGAACGGCTGCCGAGCCTGCCACGATGACCACCGACCGCGACCCTAACTACTACCTTGCGGGCATTGCCGAGGCGGGCGAGTTCCTGCGCTTCGATATGCTATACGATCGTGGTTATCCCGACTACAACTACCCCTTCCCCATCAACGACTCCCACGCAGCCAACTATCTTGCCTTTGCCAACTACCACAAGGCAAATTATGGTATGCAGCAGGAGAAATTTGAGGTTGGAGAGTTGAATCAGATTGCGCTAAAGAATGATCCCCAAAAATATCCCTCGTTCTCGATTCGCAACCTCGCATCAAGCGGTGAGGTGTGGAGCGGTCGTGAGGGCGAAACGGTGCGTTGCTACGACCTCAATCCAGAGAATATGACGGGTTACAACAATGAGAATACCCGAAGCATAGCTCTGCGTTTCGACTACGGCCCATTTAGCTACTACTCGGGCGGCGACATCAGCGGATCGCTGCGCGACGTGGATGGTAATATGTTCAACGTCGAGTCGCTCGTTGGCGAGGTTTGTGGCGAGGTGGATGTCTGCAAGGCCAACCACCACTCTTACAAGGATGCTATGCCCGAGGATTTCCTACGCGCCGTGCAGGCCAAGCAGTACATACTCAATGTCTGGGATCAGCAGCACACGCAGCCCGAGCTGATGGCCCGAATGATGGCGTACGGCCCCGCATCGACCGATCCGCGAATCTTCTCTGGCTACATCACCGAGGCTATGCGTAACGATTTTGCCACCGAAGAGTGGGCATCGGGCATCAACCCCGAGAATGGACACATCGTAATCAAGGTCTATGACGAGGGGCGCAAGTATAAGATTTACAGCCTTTCGGCTCGCGATGAGCTGATGGCAATCCAAGCCATCTACGGCCCTTACGATGCAATGTAAGGGATTGCGAAAGAAACAGAAAAGCCTGCCGGACTTTCGAGTCGAGCAGGCTTTTTATTTAATCCGATCGGCATTACTGCCAAATGTAGTTTCCATCATCTTGGAAGGCCGAGAAGAACTCAGCACCATCGGCCGTATAGAGCGTTATGTACTGATATACCGATCCGCGACCGCCCAGCACCTTTCCCGTCAATGCAGGTGCATCTTGGCTCACGGGATAGAGTTTTACATCGGGCTGTGAGTATGAGTATTTATAGTTATAAACCACATTGTCGCCCGACGCAATCTCCGATCTGGGAGTGAGCGATCCACTTGTGGCACGCACTCGCATTGTATATTGAGCTATTCCGCCATCGAAGAACTCCAGCTTTAGGAGCGTTTGCTTCTCGCCCTCACTTTTGACTGTTACCCATTGTGTTCCATCCAGAGTCTTGGGCACTGATGACTCTTTGTCGTCCTTTTCGCAAGCAGCAAACAGCGCGATACATCCCAGCAGGGCTGTCAAATAAAATAATTTCCTCATAGTCGTGTTTGTTTTTGATTTAGGTCTCTACATTATCAAACGCAGAAAACCGAAAACATTGCATCAAAAGAAGAAATATTTTTCTTTTTTATCGACGGAAACCTCCGCGAGGCATCTTCGGCATACGCATATTACCGCCCGCAACCATCTTCATCATCTTGCGCGTCTCCTCAAACTGCTTCATCAGACGGTTCACATCGGCAACCGTAGTTCCCGACCCCTTGGCAATGCGCTCACGACGCTTGGCGTTGATAATCTCGGGCTTCTCACGCTCGGCGGGAGTCATCGACGAGATGATAGCCTCGGTCTGCTTGAAGGCATCGTCGGGAATATCCACATTCTTGAGCATCTTGCCCATTCCCGGAATCATCGAGGCAATATCCTTCAGGTTACCCATCTTCTTGATCTGGTTGATCTGGTCGATAAAGTCGTTGAAGTTGAACTGATCCTTCACCAGCTTCTTCTTCAACTTGCGTGCAGCCTCCTCGTCGTACTGCTCCTGCGCACGCTCAACGAGCGATACCACATCACCCATACCCAAGATACGGTCGGCCATACGCTCGGGGTGGAACACCTGCAGGGCATCCATCTTCTCACCGCTTGATATAAACTTCAGCGGCTTATTCACAACCGAACGAATCGAAATAGCGGCACCACCTCGAGTATCACCATCAAGCTTGGTGAGTACCACGCCATCGAAATCCAGACGATCGTTGAACTCCTTGGCCGTATTCACAGCATCCTGACCCGTCATCGAATCCACTACGAAGAGTGTCTCCGAGGGGTTCACGGCTGCCTTGATAGCCGTAATCTCCTGCATCATCGCCTCATCGACTGCCAAACGACCAGCCGTATCGACAATCACAGTATTGTATGCCTTCTGCTGAGCATAGGCAATCGCATTCTGCGCAATCTCAACGGGATTCTGATTACCCTCCTCGGTATAAACCTCTACGCCAATCTGCTGGCCCAACACCTTCAACTGATCGATTGCCGCAGGACGATAGACGTCACCCGCAACGAGCAACACCTGACGTCCCTTCTTCGAGCGAAGCATCGAAGCGAGCTTGCCCGAGAAGGTGGTCTTACCCGAACCCTGCAAACCTGCAATCAGAATTACCGCAGGCTTACCCTCGAGCTTGATATCCGTTGCCGTTCCACCCATCAACTGCGCCAACTCATCGCGTACGATCTTGGTCATCATCTGACCGGGCTTCACCGACTTCAACACATCCTGACCCAATGCCTTCTGCTTCACCTGGTCGGTGAAGGTTTTTGCCACTTTGTAGTTCACATCGGCGTCAATCAGTGCACGGCGAATCTCCTTCAGTGTTTCAGCTACGTTAATCTCGGTGATTCGGCCCTCGCCCTTGAGTATCTTAAACGATCTTTCAAGTTTGTCTGTTAAATTCTCAAACATAGTTATTTGTATTTTACATTATTCTCGCTAAAAATCGCACAAAGATATAAAATCTTTGCGAAAGCCGTCCCGTTGTGCAAGGAAATTGTATCGAAAAACAGCGAAAACCTATCAAAAATGAGAGGTTGTATCACCGCAGAAAATATCTATCTTTGCTCAATCATAAAAAACAGCAACTTAAAACACGTAAAATATGTACTTCACAGGTTTAATCATCGGCATCGCCACATTCCTAATTATCGGGCTCTTCCACCCTCTGGTAATCAAGGGCGAGTACTACTTCGGCACACGCATCTGGTGGCTCTTTGCACTTATGGGCATCATCACCATCGCAGCTTCGCTTATGATTGAGGATGTGCTTTGGTCAACGCTTTTGGCCGTCTGGGGCGCATCGTCATTCTGGTCAATCGGAGAGCTTTTCGAGCAGCGCAAACGCGTTGAAAAAGGGTGGTTCCCCAAACGCGAGAAGAGATAAAAAAACGGGCTCAAATGAAGCCCGTTTTTGTTTTATTATTTAGCACCTACCGTGCGCTCCAGCAATCGCTCGGGATTATCGGTGGTAATGTAGTCGAAATCACGATCGAGGAACCACGTCATTCCCTCCTCGTCATTTACCGTCCAAGCATTCAGATGCACGCCGCGCTGCTTGAATGTCGCAACCCACTCGGGATGATTGAAGAAGTGAACATCCTGATAATCAACAGCAGTAATGCCTCGATTAAGCATCGTGTCTGGATGCATCTCAGGCAGCTCTGTCTGCCAACGGCCAAGGTAGGCAATCGGCAACGACGTTATCTTGCGCATCGCCTCATAGGTCGGCAGGTGCGCCACCAGATACTCCACCCACGGCTCCGCCTTCATCTGCTGCACCAACTTTGCCGTCGCAACACCGATAGCCACAGCGTGGTCACTCGAACCAATATTTTTCACATCTATCACAAGTTTTGTTCCCGTCTGCTGCGTTGCGTGTGCAATATACTCACGCAGTGTCGGCAGCTTCTCGCCATTTGGCAAGGGGAATTTTACCAACTCAGCGTATGTCGCCTTCTCAATCTCCAAGCCGTTATAAGTCGGATCGTGGTTAATAACGAGCGAATCGTCAGCCGTTAAATGCACATCACACTCCGAGCCGTGACAACCCATCTCTGCCGCCGCGCTAAACGAAGCCAAAGAGTTCTGTGGAAGGCCCGTATTCTTCCACGCACCGCGGTGAGCCACCACCTTATTTTGATGAAATTGGGGCGCTGTCGTGCAGGCAACACCCATTAAAGCTACTGCTACAATTAAAAATCGTTTCATTTTATATATCATTTAATTACATTATTTCATCTAAAGTTTTGGATTAAGCTTGTGCCGCTCCTTATCGCGCTCTGTCTTCTTTCGAAAATTATGCTCAATTGCCTGCTCCAAATCGACTCCCGTCTGATTGGCCAAACACACCAGCACCCACAGCACATCAGCCATCTCATCGGCCAGGTCATCCTTCTCGCCCGCCTTGAACGACTGCTCGCCATACTTGCGCGCAATGACACGAGCCAACTCACCAACCTCTTCGGTCAGGATGGCCATATTAGTCAATTCGCCGAAATACCTCACTCCATAGCTCCGTATCCACTCATCGACCCTTAGCTGCAAATCCTTAATCTCCATAAATCGAGTTTTACTCTACCAAAGGTAGGAAAATTATTTCAAAATAGCCCTATATGACAATATTTTCATTCTTCACCGCCTCTCTTCGTCATTATTTTCGTACATTTGTCATAAGAATAAACTTCATACAACTATGAAAATACGCAATCTAATTCTCTCATCAGTTGCTGCCTGCACGCTTCTCTCTTGTTCGACGGTGACCGATGTTGCTCCCTACACGGGAAGTATTACCCAAGTTCCTTTCGACCAGGTATCGTTGCAGGATGATTTCTGGCTTCCGCGCCTTAATACGCAGAAACGCACGCTCGTGCCATTTTCGCTTGATAAGACTGCCTATACGGTTGAGAATCTGCGCCGTGTCGGAGCCTATCTTCGTGGTGAGAAGGTTACAAAGCCTCTCGAGGGCCCTTACTACGTCGCATCGGATCTGTTCAAGGTGATGGAGGGTGCAGCCTATCTGCTAACGCTCGAGAAGGATGACGCATTGGAGCGTCAAATGGACGAGATTATCGACGTTATAGCCGCAGCACAGGCCCCCGATGGTTATCTCTACGAACATCACATTATGCCCCCACACCTGCGCAACCCGCGCAATCGTGCTGGCGAGAAGCCCTACACCTATGTTGATCATAGCCACGAACTCTACAATATGGGCCATATGTATGAGGGTGCTGTTGCCTACTACCGTGCCACGGGCAAGCGCAAGTGGTTGGATGTGGCGGAGAAGAATGCTCGCCATATCAACCGCGTTTTTTTCGAGGGCGACCCCGCCTACAACGATGGCAAACCCGTGATGCGTGCTCCGGGTCACGAGGAGATTGAACTCGCGTTGGTTAAGCTGCATCAGGCTACGGGCGAGCAGCTCTATCTCGAAATGGCGCAGAAATTTCTGGATATTCGTGGCGTGACGTACTCTCCGCAGGGCGAGGGCGTTCAGACTTCCGACTACGCACAGCAGCACCAGCCCGTGCGCGATCAGCGCGAGGCGGTGGGCCACTCGGTTCGAGCGATGTACCTCTACTCTGGTATGGCTGATGTGGTGGCTTTTGCGGGTGATGAGACTATGCAGCCTGCACTGGATGCCATCTGGCACGATATTGTCGATCGCAAGATGCACATCACGGGCGGCCTGGGTGCCGTGGCCGGGTTGGAGAAGTTCGGTCCTGCGTACGTTCTGCCTAATGTGGAGACCTACGATGAGACCTGTGCCGCCGTGGGTAACGTATTCTTCAACTACCGTATGTTCTTAATGTCGGGCGATGCGAAGTATCTGGATGTTGCCGAGGTGGCGCTATACAATAATGTGCTGGCGGGCGTGAATCTTGCGGGCAATCGCTTCTTCTATGTCAATCCTTTGGAGACCGATGGCGAGCGAAAATTCAATCACGGTACGGCAGGTCGCGCCGAGTGGTTCTCGACAGCTTGCTGTCCATCTAATCTCGCACGTCTTATCCCGCAAGTGTCGGGTATGATTTACTCTCACGCCGAGGATAACATCTATTGCGGATTCTATATCGGTAGCGAGACCTCTATCCCGATGGCTGGTGGCAATGTAACGCTGAAACAGCAGACCGCTTACCCCTTCGACGGAAACATTTCAATCGAGGTTGCGCCCCAGGCCGATGGCGAAGAGTTCACGCTGTGGTTGCGCGTTCCGACGTGGAGTGGCGAGAAGTTCGTGCCGGGCGAGTTGTACAACTATGCTGATGAGAATGACGCGAAGGTCGTAGCGCGCGTTAATGGCCGCAAGGTGCGCTCGGAGGTTGTCAATGGTTTTATCCCCGTTCGTCGCGAGTGGAAGGCTGGCGATCGCGTAGAGCTGGAGATCCCGATGCCAGTGCGCTACTCGGTAGCTGACGAGCGTGTTGAAGCTGACCGCGGTCGTACCTGTATCACTCGAGGCCCGTTGGTATTCTGTGCCGAGGAGCCCGACAATAAGGAGCAGGTATCAAGCTACGTTGTAGATAAGATAGGCCAGCAGGGCGAGGTTGCACCATTCACCGACGGTAATATGAAGGGAATTCCGACAATCACCATCGACGCCTCGAACTCTCCCTTAAAACTTATCCCGTACTACTCGTGGAATAATCGTGGCGATGGAACGGCGATGAATGTATGGTTCAAAACTTCTAATGCTGAATAAATTATGGAAATAGGACTAAAACACGAAAGCACAACCGTAGTATCAGCAGCCAACACGGCTGCCACACTCGGCTCGGGCGATATGGATGTATTTGCCACGCCCGCTATGGTAGCACTTATGGAGAACGCTGCTATGCTGGCCGTTAGGGATCATCTTCCCGAGGGCTCAGCGACAGTTGGCACACAAATCAACACCTCTCACTTGAAGGCTTCGCCACTTGGAGCTACGATTACTGCCTCGGCCGAGCTTACTGAGGTGGATGGTCGTCGCCTTACCTTTGCCGTTAAGGCGTGGGACGAGAAGGGCATAATAGGCGAGGGTAGTCACACCCGTTTTGTAGTCGACAGAGAGCGTTTTTTAAGCAAATTATAGCTATGAAAAGTGTCTTTTTCACTCTGCTCTCACTCCTCTGCTGTCTTTCGTCGCAGGCACAAATGGTGTGGCACGATCCGATGAAGAGCGTAGAGCCTGTAATGCAAAATCAAGCCTTCGTGGAGGAGATTGATGGTTATGCCCGCCTTCCGAAGCGTGCCCAAGCGGAGGTGCGCGATGCCGTATGGTCGCTGGCGCAGCATTCGGCTGGTTTGATGGTTGCCTTTTACACCAATTCGCCTGATATTGAGGTGCGTTACACCACCACATCGTCATCTTACGCTATGCCTCATATGCCCTCGACGGGCGTATCGGGAGTCGATCTTTACCGCATCGACAGCGATGGCACAGAGGCCTATTGTGCAGGCCGCTACTCATTTGGTGAGGAGGTGAAATACACATACAAAGGCCTTCCCGCCAACCCTTCGCACCACCGAAAGGGCTTCGAGTATCGCCTCTACCTGCCACTCTACAACGGGGTGAAGAGTATGCAGATCGGCGTTGCGGAGGGTAGTGAATTTCGCTTCATCCCCACGCGACGCGAGAGGCCGATTGTGATCTACGGCTCGTCTATCGCGCAGGGCGGTTGCGTGTCGCGTCCTGCAATGGCGTGGGGTACGATTCTGCAACGCAGGATGGATCTGCCCGTTGTTAATTTCGGTTTCTCGGGCAATGGTCTTTTAGAGCCTGAGGTGCTGAAATACATCTGCCAAACGGATGCACGGCTCTATATCCTGGATTGTCTGCCAAACATCCTCGAATACCCTGTCGAGAAGGTTGAGCAGCTAACCTACGATGCCGTAAAGCAGATACGCCAGAGTAGTACAAGCCCTATTCTGCTCGTCGATCACGTCGGTTACACGACGGGCGACACAAATCCCCAAAACCGCGACTATGTCGAGGCCGCCAACCTCGCTTCGCGTCGAATGTACGAGAAGTTGCTCGCCGAGGGCGTTGAGAATCTCTATTATATCACACGCGAGCAGATGAACGTAAATTACGAGATGGCGGTCGATGGCAACCATCTGACCGACTACGGGATGGTGCAGCAGGCAGAGGTCATTGAGCATATCGCACGCAAGATTCTGCGTATGCCCATTGGCGAGAAGCGCACGATGCACCCCGTCAAACAACGCCGCGAGCCTGGCACGTATGAGTGGGACGATCGCCACCGCTCAATCGTGGAGCAAGCCGCCGAGCGCCAGCCACGATGCGTTATTCTCGGCAACTCGATTGTCCACTATTGGGGTGGCGCGCACCGCATCCAAAACGGCGAAGAGGTGTGGGCCTCGAAGATGGGCGACTACCTTAATATGGGATGCGGCTGGGATCGCATCGAGAATTTACTCTGGCGCGTATATCACGGCGAATTGGATGGCTTCGAGGCCGAGCGCGTAGTGGTAATGATCGGCACGAATAATCTGGGAATTGATAGTGACAGTGATATTGTCGACGGCATAGAATTCCTGCTTGGGGCCATCCGTGCGCGTCAGCCCAGAGCTGAAATTAGGGTAGTGGGACTACTGCCACGTCGCGGCCAGGAACAGCGTGTAAAGACTTTGAATCTACAGCTTAGCACGATGGCTACGCTTGGCGGATACATCTATATCAACCCGGGCGAGAAACTGCTACAGGAAGATGGCAAAATCGACGAATCCAACTTCACCGATGGCCTGCACCCCAATAATAAAGGTTACTCCTTGATAGTAGATTCCATCGTATAATAGAGTATAAAAGGAGTTTTTTGCAGATAAATTGAGGTAAATTTTGCCGATTGATTTTTTTGCATTACTTTTGTCGCGCTTACGAGCAACGATTGAGCTATGGTGTAACGGTAACACAGCAGATTTTGGTTCTGTTATTCTGAGTTCGAATCTCGGTAGCTCAACCACTAAGGAGTGAACTTCGGTTCGCTCCTTTTTTTCTTTTATATCATATTTTTTATATATTTGCACAAATATAACCCCAATGATAATTTTCCGCAAAGCTACCGAAAATGACATTCTCCCCGCTGTCGAGATTATGAACGATGCCATCCGCCGTCTGGGCGACGAGGGTGTCGATCAGTGGCAACACGGCTATCCCAACCGCCAGCGTCTTGAGCAAGACGTGGAGGAGGGTATCGGCTGGGTGCTATGCGAGAATAACGAGGTGGTGGCCTACGGAGCATTGGTTTTCACGGGCGAGCCTGCATATGCCGAGATTACTGATGGAGAGTGGCTCACCTCGGAGGGTGACTATGCCGTGGTGCATCGTATGTGCGTCAAGCAGGGATTGACGTGCAGAGGCTACGGCCGACGATTTATGACCGAGGCCGAGCGTGTAGCAGCGCAGTCGAAACGCAGTATGCGTGTGGATACCCACGCCGACAATAAAGTGATGCAACACCTGATACCAAGTATGGGTTACACCTATTGTGGAATCATCTATTTCGAGAGCCGCTACCTTACGGCCTTCGAGAAGATTTTATAACGTTTGATATGATTTTTCGCAAAGCAACAGAGGCAGATATTGATGCCGTCACAGAGATTATGGCCGCAGCCAGCGCTCGTTTGGGAGCGGCAGGCATCGACCAATGGCAACGAGGTTACCCTAACCGCTCAAGCGTCGAGCAGGACGTTGCCGAAGGCGTAGGAATGGTCCTCGAGGAGGGCGGCACAATCCTCACCTATGGAGCAGTAATCTTCACGGGCGAGCCTGCCTACAACGACCTCACGGGTGGCGAGTGGCTATCATCCGATGAGTATGCCTGCGTACACCGCCTCTGCACCAACGAGATTTTCGTAGGTATGGGTTTCTCTAAGCACTTTATGATGGCTGCCGAGGCTATGGCCGCGGAGCGAGTGGGCAGCATCCGCATCGATACCCACCCCGACAATCGGATTATGCAGGGCCTTATCAGCCGATTGGGCTACACATATTGCGGCGACGTGGTGATCGAGAGCCGCCGTTTGGCATACGAGAAAATATTATAATACTAACCAAATAAACTACTATGAAGAAACTTATCATTTGTGCTGCACTTATGGTGGGCGCACTGGGCGCTTCGGCGCAGACCAAGGATGGCGGCATCAGCGCCGATATGCTCTCGCGCATCAGCAAGAGTTACACCGGTTCGGCTGAGCAGAAGGCTATCCGCAACGCTCTGGCGACAAACTCTATCGCTGCATTGGCCGTTAATTCGGAGAATTTGGCAATGATTGACACCCATTTCTCTGACCGTGTCAAGACCAAGGGTATCACCAACCAGCTCTCATCGGGCCGTTGCTGGCTCTTCACTGGCTTGAACGTGCTTCGTGCCCGTATGATCGACAAGTACGACCTGCCCGCAATGGAGTTCTCGCAGAACTACAACTCGTTCTACGACCTTTTGGAGAAGTCAAACCTCTTCCTTCAGGCTATTATCGACACTCGCTCACTTCCTTTGGAGGATCGCAAGGTTGATTGGCTCATCAAGAACCCCATCGGTGACGGTGGTCAGTTTACAGGCGTGTCGAACCTTATTATGAAGTATGGCGTAGTGCCCAAGGAGGCTATGCCCGAGACCTACCAGAGCAACAATACCAGCGGTATGCTCAACATCCTTCGCCAGAAGTTGCGTGAGTACGCCTTGGAGCTGCGTGCGATGAAGCCCGCCGAGACCGCTACCCGCAAGGAGGCTATGCTGAGCGAGGTATATCGCATTTTGGCCGAGTGTGTAGGCGTTCCTCCCACCTCATTCGAGTGGACTCGCTACGACAAGGCCGGCAACGTAGTTAGCAAGAAGACCTACACCCCGAAGAGCTTCTACGATGAGTATATCGGTGAGGATCTGGAGGGCAACTACATTATGGTTATGAACGACCCCTCGCGCGAGTACGGTAAGGTTTACGAGATCGAGTACGACCGTCACGTCTATGATGGTGAGAACTGGGTATATCTCAACCTCCCCATCGAGCGCATCAAGGAGATGGCAATCGCCTCAATCAAGGACAATACCGCGATGTACTTCTCTTGCGATGTAGGTAAGTTCTCTAACCGCTCTACAGGCGTGTTGGACATCAACTCATTCGACTATGAGTCATTGTTCCGCACTACGGTCCCGATGGACAAGAAGCAGCGCATCCAGACCTACTCATCACTCTCGTCTCACGCTATGACTCTTATCGCTGTGGATATCGATCCCGAGTCAGGCAAGACCAAGAAGTGGATGGTAGAGAACAGCTGGGGCCCCTCATCAGGCTATCAGGGCAATATGATTATGACCGACGAGTGGTTCAACGAGTATATGTTCCGTCTTGTTGTGGAGAAGAAGTATGTTCCCGCCGACATAATGAAGATGCTCGACCAGAAGCCCATTATGCTTCCTTCGTGGGATCCTATGTTTGCTCCCGAGGAGTAAACTCTTGCGAACTCCTGACAAATAGCCTTCGCCCGTTGGGTGAGGGCTATTTTTTTTAGATTTTATTTGCAGATGCAAACCACTGATATCGTGCAATAGTAACCACGCAGTAACTATGTGAATTGGTAGTAACGTATTGTTTTTAAACTTATTATAATTTACCTTTGTTGTAAATCATCAAATAGTTATACGATATGAAACGACTTCTCTTTTTACTTGCATCTATGCTGATGCTCTCGTGTGCCGAGCAGGGTGCAAAGACTCCCGTTCTGTTGTTTGACAAGTCGCACGGTCAATGCCAGGGTGGCTCATATACGGCAGATGTTGTGCCCGATTATCAGAAAATGGCAGCTGATAATGGTGCCGAGTTTGTTGTCAATGAGGATCAGCCTCTGAATGAGGCTACTTTGGCAGGTGTTGATGTAGTGCTTATGCTCTCGCCCCTGCAACACAACCTGCAGAAGAATATTACAGATGAGGAGGCTGCGGCTCTTATTAACTTTATCAATCGAGGCGGTTCGCTCATAGTCTTTGTTGACGAGGAGGCACACCGCGTAATCTTGAAGGATTACAACATTAACGCTGTAACCACACCCTTCGGAGTAGAGTTTGGCTATGACAATAAGATTGCGTTTAACAACGGCGCCGTCAGCTTTGAGAATGACATTTTCAAAGGTCGCTACGAGGTGCCCTGCACGGGTATGCGCAGTGTGAAGGGCGGTATTCCCGCCAGCGTATGTATGGATGAGGGATATCTGCACGCATCATACGTTGAACTGGAGAGTGGTGGTAAACTATTTGCCTGCGCCGAGACGATGGTTGCCCTACTGATGGGTGGCGACGAGGATATCGAGCGCAAAGGCCCTACGCGCCGCACTCCCGAGGGAAAGATGACGCAGACCGGCTGGTTTGGCAAGGATAGTCGCAAATATATGGCCGATTTGATTGCCTGGTCACTGAAATAATCCAATTCCCAAAAAACAATTCACCCTCGCCAGATATTACTGACGAGGGTGAATATTTTATGATGAGCGTTATTTAAACGAGAACCACTCGCCCCACGCCATCACTACATAGTCGTGCTCAATGGGTTGCAACTTCTGGAACGTGAGCCAGAATGCTTCACGGTGGTCGATCGTATGGCCCATCTCATTCTCGTGACCCGTAAGCACATAGCGAGGGTTGAAACCCTTGATAGCCTCGGCAATATCCATCGACCAGCAATTAATTATCAGAGCATCGATAGCAGGCTTTTGATCCTTCACAGTGTTGATCCAGGCAAAATCCTCCTTATTATATTGGTCGCCAGTATGTGCCACGGTCATTCCGTCGGGTGTCGTTACGGCATATACGTTGCACATCATCTCGCTCTGATGGCCGGGGTAGATCTTCACCTTGAGCGACTCGCCACTCTTAAGCTCCACGACCTTATCCATCGTCTCGCTCTCCGAGCGGTAGTGGGTTACACCCTTCACATCTTTAAGAATCTCGCTCGCTGCCACAACGGGCTTACCCGCTACAATGAAACGATCAACAACAAAACGGTCAACGTGATCGCCGTGATTGTGCGAGAGGAACAACACGTCGCACTGATCCACAATCGTTGAAATCATCTCTTCGCTTACGATACTCTCACCTTTAAGCGCACCACGCACCACATCGAAAGCAATGGTAACCGATTTAGTCCTCGCCACAAAACCGTCGTTGTAAATCTTGTAGATCTTCATTCCCTTCTTCACGGGTTGGCGCATATCCTCAATCACCTTGCCAACGCGCGACGACACGAAACTCTTGAACGGATCGGTGTTATCATACTTCGTCTCGTGCAACATAGCATCCAGATTGTAGAGAGCCAGGCGACGCTCCGTAGGCGCACCAACCGCAGGGGGAAACTCGGTCAACGCCTCATCGACCAACTCGTACATATACTTTGCCTGACGCAACAAATAGGCATCCTCCTTGCCCCAATAGGCAACATCCTCCTGCGCCGCAGCCAGCTCGGGCAATGCCACAAACATCAAGGCTGAAAAAATAGAAAATAGGTAGTGTTTCATAGTTTTTAGTTCTTCGTTCAGAGCAAAGTTAGCAAAATTTTAGTTACGTCCGTAATAAAAAATTCCACTTCATATTGCTTACGACCAAAATTAAAGTTATATTTGTAGGAAATTTCCAACTTTTCTAACACTTTAATACATTCAACTATGCAAGAAAAAGACGGTAAGTACCTCTTCGGAGTGGTAAAAATCAGCGACAAGGGACAAATTGTAATCCCCAAAGAGGCTCGCAAACACTACAATCTTCAGGCAGGCGACACACTTATGTTGCTGGGTGACAAGAACGGTATGGCATTGGTAAAAACCGATATCTTCTACGATTTGGTAGGGCAGGTGATGGAGGGCCTTAACAAATGAGACGGCATTGGATTGACAATCTGCGCTGGGTGACGGTCCTATTGGTACTATTGTATCACGTTATATATTACTACAATAATAAGGGCGTAATAGGAGGCATCGGAGGCTTTGGCGACGGACCTCAATATCAGGATGTTATTATGTATATCCTCTACCCTTGGTTTATGCCGTTGCTCTTCATTTTAGCCGGCATCAGCGCCCGTTATGCTCTGGAGCGACATCCCGAAAGGGAGTGGTTTAAGGTTCGCACAAGAAAGCTCTTGGTGCCATCGACCATCGGACTTCTCTTCTTCGGTTTCCTGACTGGGTTCTTTAACTCACTTACAGTTCCCGCTGATGACGCACTGACAGCACTTCCATTAGCCATAAAATACCTCATCTGGACTATTAGCGGCACGGGGCCGCTATGGTTTATTCAGGATCTGTGGCTGCTGTCGCTACTTCTATTGCTCATCAGAAAACTTGACACCCTCGACAAAGTGTGGCGCGCGTGTGGCAATATGGGCTTAACTCCCGTAATATTGATGGGCGTAATGTTTTGGTTAGGCCACAAAACGCTTGTGATGAATCCCGATCCCGCAAGTGCCGAAGGATTATGGAATCTATATAAACCCATTTTCTATGCAATTCCCTTCCTGATGGGCTACTTCATATTCTCTCACGACAAAATTATGGAGCTCGTCCAAAAGGCGTGGAAGCCTGCGATGATCAGCGCAGTCGCATCTGGCACAATACTTATTATCACAACATTTGGCCAGAACAACACCTTGCCGCAATATCTCTGCACGCCACTTAACAACATCTACGGCTGGTTGATGTGCCTTGCGATGATGGGGTGGTTCAAATGCAGATTCGATGGCACAGGTCACATCGCAACATATATGACCCGTTCGAGCTACGGCATCTATATCGTTCATTATCTGATCGTAAACTCCCTCGGATATACGCTAAAGGTCTGCACTGCGATGCCTCCGATATGTATGTATCTTATCCTGACAGTAGCCGTCTTCACACTCTCACCTTTACTATATGAGGTACTGCGCCGAATCCCTTTCCTGCGCTGGTGTGTGCTGGGCGAAAGAAGATAAACAAAAAAGGACTTGATTTACTCAAGTCCTTTTGTATTAAATTAATACTCCTCCTCGTTAAAGAAGAAATCATCCTTCGAAGGGTAGTCGGGCCAGATGTCCTCGATTGACTCATAGATATCACCCTCATCCTCGATCTCCTGCAGATTCTCCAATACCTCCAGAGGCGCGCCCGAACGGATTGCGTAGTCGATCAACTCCTCCTTGGTTGCGGGCCACGGTGCATCCTCAAGCTTAGATGCCAACTCTAAAGTCCAGTACATAATTTTGCGGTTTAGGTTAATAATTTATCTATTCATATAAATCGGGCGCAAATATACACAGAAAAAGATTAAAAACAAGTGATATACAAAAATTATTATCACATTCTGCCCACAACGTGTACTCACACGCCAATACGCACGCAATCTATTTGCATCTCAGCCCTTTGCAAACGCAACCACGCCTACGGGATCCACAAAATCTCTTCGGTCGCAGTGCGGTCGGCAACAGTACGTCCAAGCAGGTAAAAATAGTCCGACAAACGATTCAAATAGATCAGCGCTTCACCCGACAACTCATACTGCTCGGCGGCACGCAACGCTGCACGCTCAGCTCGACGGCACACCGTTCGACAAACGTGGCAGAGCGAAACGCGCTCATCACCTCCGGGAATGGTAAACTTGGTGATTGCGGGCAGAGACTCCTGCATACAATCGATCCACTGTTCCAGATCAGCCGTAGCCTCACAACTCACATTCGCCACCTTACCTTGACCTCCATCGCCAACGGCCAGCAACGCCGCCACGGTCATCAACTGCGACTCTATGCGACGTAACTGACTAACCGACTCGGAGAATCTGTCGCCAACGAGCTTATCTGCGAGCAATGCCGCAAAAGCGGTCAGTTCATCAACTGTTCCGTAAGCTTCGACGCGGCAATCGTACTTCGGCACGCGTTCGCCACCGATGAGCGATGTGTGGCCCTTATCGCCACCTTTGGTATATATCTTCATAGTCTGAACTTTTGTTTTGGCAAATGATTATTAAACAGCAACAGATAGCCTCTGTTATCGACACTCGTCGATGGGTGAGCCTCCACAATCTTTCGACAAGCCATATCTCGCTCACGATCCAACGCAGGCGAGAGAATACACAATGTCACTCCAGCCTCACGAGCCTTATCGGCCATTTCGGCAAGTGTCATCGCTGCCGTAGCTACCGTTGCAATCACCATATCGTGTCCTTCAATCTGCTGCAGCGGACAATCGATCCGATAGCTCGCATAACGACAATGCTCCATCACATTCTGCAACTGCACGGCTCGCCGCTCGGCCACGCCACGCTCGAGCAAATCGTTGTAAAGCGTACGCTCCTCGCCGATAAACGACGAACGCATAAATACCTGACGCACCAGCGCATAGACATAGGGCGAATGGACTCCGTGGCCACGAAAATATCGTGCCCGCTTCAGATTCGACGGTAGGGTACTGAGCCCATACAAACGTCGCTTTATGTTTCGCCCCGTGATTTTCATTATTTTTTCAGTTGTCCCGCCAAACGGCCCGTCGAAAAGGCAATCTGCAGGTTATATCCTCCCGTATTTGCATCAATATCAAGCACCTCACCAGCAAAATAGAGACCCTTGACCTTGAGCGACTCCATCGTATATTTATTCACCTCGTCGCATCTAACGCCACCGGCCGTCACCACGGCATACTCAAACGGTGCGTAGTCCGTAATCGGGAACACCATACCCTTGAGCACCTTCACCAAACGCTTGATTTCGGCATCGGTCACTTTGCGAATATAGTTTTTAGAGTGTATATCCAACTCGTGTGCAATAGGCAGTACGAAGTGCTTGGGAACAAGCTTGCGCAACAATTCAGAGAAGAACTCGTCAGGCTGCATCTCCGCAATCTCACGACGAATACGCTCCTCCAGAATCTCCTCCGTCAGTGCGGGTTTTAGGTCGATGACCATCTTCACGCGCTTCTCCTCAATCAAAGCATCCACCGCATCACGACTCACTCGCAGTGCCACAGCGCCCTCGATGCCACGATCCGAGAAACTCAACTCACCAAACTCCTCGCGCACCATCTCATCCTCGACATAGAGTTTCGCATTGACATTCTTCAGGAGCAATCCATCAAGGAACTTTCGCTGCGGATGCGACGTGCGAAGCGGTGTAAGCGACGGACGCACCTCCTCGATCGTATGGCCGAGTCGGTCGGCAAAGATATATCCATCACCCGTTGAGCCTGTTCCGGGGTAGCTCACGCCACCCGTTGCGATGATGACATTCTCGGCCTCCTCCTTGCGCTCAAAGCCTCGCTTATTGAAAAACTTAACGCCATATACCTTGCCATCAAGTACCAAAATATCGCTCACGCGGGCGTTATAAACAATCTCAACACCGTTATCCACGCAGTAATCCACCAGCGCATTGGCAATATCCCACGCCTTGCCACTCTTAGGAAATACACGCTGACCACGCTCAATATCGAGCTTCACGCCGATACGCTCGAAGAAACGAATCGTCGCCTTATTATTAAACTCGGCAAAAGCCACATCAAAAAAGTCGGCATTGGTGCGTATCGCCTCCGAGAACTCCTCGGGCGGACGGGCATTAGTCAGATTGCAACGGCCTTTACCCGTAATACGAATCTTGCGTCCTGCCTTCTCCATCTTCTCCATCAGCAAAACGCTCTTGCCATTGCGTGCCGCTGTAGCAGCAGCCATCAGGCCGGCAGCTCCGGCACCTATAACTATCAGGTCGTACATCGTAGTCTCAAAATTTTCTACAAATGTACAAAATTGTCGTCACAATCTCCTCCTTTTTGCGCGCTAATAGGGCCGTTTGTCGCAAAATTTCTATCTTTGTCACAAGATTTATAGACTTTACCGATATGAATAAGAAGATTGTATATCCTACACAGGGTGTCTGCTCGCAGGCTATCGCCATCGAGTTGGAGGATGATGTGGTTAAGAGCGTTCAGTTTATGGGTGGCTGTCAGGGCAACACGCAGGGCATCTCGATGCTCGTTCGCGGGATGAAGGCTGACGAGGTGATTGCACGCTTGAGTGGTATTAATTGCGGCGGCAAAGGCACCTCGTGTCCCGATCAGTTGGCACGCGCACTTCGACTGATGACAAAATAGCGGGGTATGAAGAAGATCATCAATCCGTGGGTGGGGGAGCCCACCTATCACTGTTACGGCTGCGACCCGAACAATGCGACGGGCCTGAAGATGGAGTTCTACGAGGATGGCGACGATATTGTTTGCCACTGGCATCCTCGTACCGAGTTCGAGAGTTGGCGCAATACGCTGCACGGCGGCGTGCAGGCCGTGCTGGTGGATGAGATCGCAAGTTGGGTTATCTTTCGCAAGTTCCAAACCAGCGGCGTAACCTCGCACTTAGATATGCGCTACAAGAAGCAGGTGGTAATCAGCCAGGAGCATATCACGCTGCGTGCCCGCGTTGTGCGTCAGCGCCGTCAGGTAATTGACATTAACGTCGAATTGTTCAATGCCGAGGGCGAGCTCTGCACCGAGGGTCACTGCATCTACTTCCTCACACCCAAGCAACGTGCCTGTGAGGAGCACGGTTTTCAGGATTTTTTGACTGAAGACGAGATATAATAGGAAAGGTGCCGCACTTAACTGCGACACCTTATCTTTTTAGAGTAAGCGTGTACTCCTGTTTACTTCTGCAACTGCGAGTTGTCAGCCACAACCATACCCTTGTCGATGCGGAGCGTTACGTCGCCATCAACCTGAATCAGAATGGTAGGCTCTCCGGGCTTAACCTCCTTAACAACGGCATAGATACCGCCGGCGGTGATCACCTTATCACCCTTCTTCAATCCGTCGCGGAACTTAGCCATCTCCTTACGACGCTTTGACTCGGGACGCCACATAAAGAAATACATCACGGCGATCATAAGCAACATCATCACCCAAAAACTACCCATACCGGGCTGTGCAGCTGCCGCAGCAGCATCTGCTTGAAGCAAATTAATCATAGTCTATAAGTTTTAGTTTTATTTTCTGTTTTCATTCCACATCCTTGCTCGCGCTGCCCCTTCTCGAGGGCCGACTATGCAAAGTTATGTAATTATTAGCTTTCGCACAACCTATTCCACCTCGGCTTCGACAAATATTCGCATCGGACGGCCCTTTTCGGCGAAATATAGCACCAAAGTTTTCAATTGCAGGCCGTTCATCGTGCGCGAATCAAACTCGAGGTTTATATCTGTGCTCTGGCCCTTGGCTATTGGCTTGCGATCGTACTGCACACTCAAACACCCGCACGAGACGTGATGTCGCATAAGCACTACGGGCTCGTCGCTTTCGTTCTTCACGCGTATGGTCTTTGCAATAACCTCTCCCGAATGGAGTCGTCCCAGTCGCAACGTGTCGCTCACGCCTCGCTCGGCCGACTCGTTGTCGATGGTAATGGTTCTCAAATCAACGGGATGGCTTGCCGTAGCATACTGCGTCTGACGTCCACCACAGGAAACCATCATCAGCGCCGCCGCAACGATATATACAAAGCCCTTCAGCATAGCCTCTCTAATACAACCCTCTTTTAGATCAGTCCGCGACCGCTCTTATTGATTCGGCCCTCTTGCTGAAGCGCCGCTACCAACTTGTCGAGTACACCATTGATGAACATACCACTGCTATTGGTCGAGTAGAACTTGGCAATCTCAATATACTCGTCGAGCGTAACCTTCACGGGAATCGACTCAAAGCCAACTAATTCGGCCACAGCCGTTGCCATAATCAGATTATCCATAAACGCGATACGCTCCACATCCCAGTTGCGCGTAAATCGCTCAATCTGCTGCTGATACTCGTCGTAGTTTACAGCCGTCTTGGCAAAGAGTTCGCAAGCGAAATCGAGATCCTCCTCACTCTTGAACTTGGGCACGAGTTTAATCTCCTCGTGCGAGGGGCGCACGTTCGAGAGCGTACGCAGCACCATAATCAGCGCAAAGCCCAAATCATCGTTCCACAGAATCGACATCTCGTCGAGGACATCCTCCAGCATCTCGCACTCCTCCAGCTCGCGAGTAAAGAACTCTGTCACCAGCGCCAAATCATCCTTGAACGAGCGCTCCTGCTGTGACATATAGGTCTGAAAATACTCCGTCTGCTCCAACTGCGCGTAGAGCATCTTGATGAGTTCGGGATATGCCGCCCACGAGAGTTTGCGCGAAGCCAGATAATCATTTACCGAATCGCTATTGGCGATCAGCTGCACGACACGGTTATCGACAAACTTGCGGTTGGGATTAAGATCTTCGTATGTAGGCAATTGCTTTTTCTTGGCCAGCTCCTGACGCTGCTCGGCATAATGAGCCAACTCGGCCACGAGCGACAACGTAAGCACATAGAGATCGTACGTCTTGTCGATCGAATTCACGAGCGTCTTCTGAGAGGCCATCAGCGAGTCGGCGTCCGACTTCAGATGGGCGTATAAGGTCTTGATGACCTTAATTCTGAGCATTCTTCTGCTAATCATAAAATATGAACCTTTATTCCGAGTGCAAAAATAGAAAAATGTTTGCCTATCTCAAAATCTTTCGGCCTAAGATGAAAATATTTTCTATATTTGCACTTTAGAACAACGGCTTGTCCGTACAAAACATCGCATAAATGTTCAACGACTATATCATAGCCAACCATCGCATACGCCTCGCAGGATCAGTCTGCGACGCAGTAAAGGCAGGCTTGCGTGGTTTCGCTCCTTTCGTAGTGGAGCCTGAGGCCGAGGCCGACTGCACGGCAACGATTCTCACAGGAGTAGATATTCAACTCCCCACGCAGTTGGAGCAGCTCACCGAATTCGATTTTGACGAGGGAGATGCACGCTGCACCTTCTACCGCAACGCCGAGCGATACTACTTCACCATCGAGAGCGACACTCAGCCCACGCTGATTCTCTCTTCGTCGCGTAACGATGTGAGTCATATTGATATGAACGCCAAGGAGGGTGTAAATCCTTCGTTCCTTCGCTTTGGCTTGTGGTTTGCCGTGAATATGGCTCTCTCGCAGCACCTTACAACGGCTGTTCATACGTCGGTTATCGTCTGTCACGATGAGGCTATTATGTTCCTCGGCGAGTCGGGAACGGGCAAGAGTACGCACACACGTCTGTGGCGTGAAAATATCGAGGGTGCAACGCTGCTTAACGATGACAGCCCCTTCATTGGCATCCGCGACGGCAAGGTCGTAGCCTACGGCTCACCGTGGAGCGGCAAAACACCCTGCTACAAGGCCGAGAGCTACCCTCTGCGTGCCATTGTGCGCCTGTCGCAAGCTCCGCATAACGCCATCCGACGACTGCGTGGTGCGCAAGCTATGGGAGCACTGCTGCCGTCATTGCCGCCCGCATTTGCCTACGATGGGCGACTGGAGGAGGCGATGATTGATGTTCTGTCGGCTGTCTTGAGCAAAGTTCCCGCCTATCATCTTGAGTGTCTGCCCAATGCAGCGGCAGCGCAACTCTCTCACGACACGGTTTTCGGCTTATGAAACTGAGCAATGAGATATTTTTTGCCGAGGTTGAGCGCCTTCTCGCTGCGGGCGAAGAGGTTTCAATTCTTGTCAAAGGTAATAGTATGACCCCATTGATGTGCAACGGCCACGACAAAGCCATCCTACGTCGTGCCGAACGTAGCGACATCAAGCCAGGCGCAGTTATGCTCTTTCGCTATCGTGGGGCGCACGTTCTGCATCGAGTAAAACACATTGATAGCGAACACATTACCTTCGCTGGCGATGGAAACTACAAAATCAAAGAGGAGGTTACTGTTGCCGACGTTGTTGGCGTAATGGTTGCAGTTGAGCGAAAGTCGGGACGCAGGGTAGAGTGCTCGAGTCGCAGTTGGTGCTGGCAGTCGCGCGCGTGGCTAATGTTGCCGCCTATGCTCCGACGAATTATTTTAGGTATAAGACGAAGATTAACAGCGTAATATATGGATATTAGAATAGGACACGGATACGACGTTCACGCTCTGGCCGAGGGGCTTCGCTTGGTATTGGGTGGCATCGAAATCGAACATACGAAGGGTTGCGTTGCCCACTCCGATGGCGACGTAGTGCTACACGCCATCTGCGATGCTCTGCTTGGGGCATTGGCATTGGGCGACATCGGCAAACTCTTCCCCGACACATCGGACGAGTTCAAGGGTATCGACTCGAAGATTCTTCTACGCCGCGTTTGTGACGAGGTGGAGGCTCGCGGATACTCTATTTCAAACATCGATTGCACCATCGCAATGCAACGCCCAAAACTCCGTCCACACATCGACTCGATGCGCTCGGCAATAGCCACTGTGACAGGTCTTGACACAGACCGCGTTTCGGTCAAAGCGACGACTACCGAACGAATGGGCTTCGAGGGTCGCGAGGAGGGTGTTTCGACACACGCTGTTGTACTACTCACAAAATAACATATTTATACTCAAATAAAAAGCCTGCAGATCTCGAAAGATTTTGCAGGCTTTTTCGTTACTCTTCATACGGAGATTGCCAGAACCATTCGTCATCGCACACGCGCAAATTGTTCCATCCTATTGCATTCGACTCGGAATTAATCTTATCGTAGGGCATAAGTGAAATATATCGATAATAGCTGTTATCTTTCTCTTCGCTCACAGTCTCGGCATCGAATCGCGCCCACTCCATACAATCTATATAATATAGATTCTTGGCCATATATATATCGAGGTAATACTCCTTTGTCTGCTTTGTTCTATTGTTCCAATTTGCATTCTCGTTCAACTGCAAAGGTTGATCGGTGCGAAGTCGTTCGCGCACCTCTGCAATCGAGAGCATCACTCCATTCTCATCCATAACGTATGCCTCGAAGGTGGGATCTACCCACAACCACTTATCGAGCGTATTGCTATATACGGCAGTAATAACGTGGCAATCACTCACATAATCTCGCGGCAGGCAGGTTACAAATCGCGCCTTGAAGCCCATTGCCAAATACACCTCGGTGAGCATTTGCGCCATCATACGGCAATTCACTCCGCGCTCCTCCTTCTGGCAAAGTTCAATCATCGCGATCGTATTTTTTACCGTAGGATTATTCGAGCTACCATCGTGAGGCACAGCGTTATGTACCCAATGCAGGAGATTCTTAATCTTCGATATTTCATCACCCGCTCCGGCCACGCTGTCCAACTTAAACTGCTCGCGCAGACGTACCAAATCGGGATCATTAGGCGACATATAACGGAATCGCAAACCCTCGGGGACTGTTCCTCGCACATATTGTTTGGCGTTTTTCAGTTTTTGTTTGTAATCGCCCCACTCGGTCAATCGCTCCACACAAGCCTTAAAACGCGGCTCTTGGCGAATGGCATTCAAATCTTGATCAGCATTAATTGCACGCAAGTTAATCTCCTCGCTGTCGATTACACGATCGGTGTAGTATTCAAATGTTTTGAGCGCACCCTTCTTATCTCCTGCAAGTGTTTGGTAGCAAGCAAGGCTGTAATAAAAATTACCATTGAGATCGGTATCCCACAAATACTCCTGACGTACCGAATCGGGCTGAGCCATCACAATTTTGCGGTATCGTTCTTGATTGGCAACCAACTGTTTCCAGCGTTTGTCTTCATAGAGTTGGTCAGCCTCTTTATCGAGGCGGTCGAGTTCTTGTTGCCAAGCGGGAATTTGCGCCCACGAGCAGAATGCCGTTGTAAGGGCCAAGGCTAATAAAAAAGTCTTCTTCATCTTTGTAATAGTTTTGGTTAATAATAATTTATATATGGTTACAAACCATCATTACAAAGGCGATCAGTACGGGCAAAAAAAAGAGCGCAGACTATCGCCATACGCTGTCTTGGCTCACCACAAGCCACAATTCTTTATGGGAAATCTGCGCCAAAAGGCACAATAATCCCAACAAGAATGGTATAACTCGGTTGCATTACGAGGTGGTGATTCGACAGCGATTGAGTTATGTAAATCTAACGGCTACGAAAAGCCTATGTTCATTTGACAAAGGTAAGAAATTTTAACAATTATGCAAAAAAGCCTGCACATCTTTCGTGTGGCAGGCTTTTTCTCTATCATCTTTCGCGCGATCGTTGACCTATTGAGCCAACATATCGCATCGCTCCGTCAGGCCCTTCGACCGTAAGTTCGGTTTGGCCCGTGACGGTCGATATCATCAACGAAAAATCGTACTGCTGTCCGTCATCGCGAGCCGAGAAGGATATATTCCACTGCGTCTGGAACTTAGCCGAGACATAATTCTCAATTCGATCGGAGTCGAAGTTCATAATCGACACCTGCCGCATCGCTCCACGCTCCAGCGGAAGATGTACCTCCAGATCAACGGGCGAGATGTAGGCATAGAAATAATCGGCATAGACCAGCCTAATCTCGCCATCGGGAACAGCCTGCATAACAGTAGGATAGAAGGCAAACGACCGCATTGCAACGAGCGAATCAATCGTCATCGCATAGCGTCGTGCCCGTTCCTCACGGCGCTGGCGGTGGTTCATCTGTGGAGGTGAAGGTGCTGGTTCGGTGATGGTGTCGGTCGATGTATAGGGAGCTTGTTGTACGGGAACGATGGTCGTCACAGGGACGCTATCACGCTGGGCGGTAATTGTGGCGGCAGTGGGCTGCTGTGCTTGAGCGGCAGAGATTGCACACAAGGTAAAGAGCGGAACTAACAACCTCATAGCTAATAGATTTTAGTGATCGTTCCCGTGTATTGCACCGGATTGTACCAAGTGTTGCTGATTGTCAGCGTCGCCCCGCCGTGGGAATAGATTTCAAAGTCGAATGTATATTCCGACTCGGCATAAAGCGTTGTTTTGAAAGAGACATTCCAGCCATAGGAGGTCTGCACAACTAGATAATCCGACAGCAGAGGCGAGCCCGTATTCATCAACACATAGCGGTAGGGCGGCACCACACCTGTATAGTAGGGTAGGCAGACATCCATCTGACCACGCCAGACGGTTACGATGTAATTGGGATTGGTAAGGATACGCATCGGGATCGAGGGATCCATCGCAACGGTCTGCGCATTGAATTCAAAGTTGTGCGAAAGCACAAGCGAGTCGATAAACTTCTCGTACTCGGCAAGTCGCTCGGCACGGCGTTCGGCACGCTCCTCGTGGGTGGTGCTACGCAGGTGGGCCTCGGTGGTTTGCGCTGCGGCCTGCTGAACATATGGACCGCAAAAACTGCAAAGAAAGGATGAGGCGATGTAGTAAACAAGTCGTTTCATAGCATAAAGAGTTTTATGCCCAACGACTTTCAAAATTCTTGCCTAAAGTCCCATCTGTCGAAGAAATTTTCCCGTAGCGCTACGCTCCTCAGCTGCAATGTCAGCAGGTCGGCCCGTAGCGATAACCTCGCCACCGCCAGCACCGCCCTCAGGACCGATGTCGATGAGGTGGTCGGCAACCTTTATTACATCGAGGTTATGCTCGATGACGATGGCCGTATTACCGCGATCGACCAGCTTGTTGATTACGCTCAGCAGCTGGCGAATATCCTCAAAATGGAGGCCCGTCGTAGGCTCATCCAAGATGTAAAGCGTGCGGCCCGTATCGGTTTTCGAAAGTTCGGCCGCGAGTTTTATACGCTGGCTCTCACCGCCCGATAGCGTTGTACAGGGCTGACCGAGAGTAAGATAGCCCAAGCCAACGTCTTGGATAGCCTTGAGTTTCTGGTATATATTGGGAATATTGGCAAAGAAATCTACGGCGATATTGACCGTCATATTCAGAACCTCGTCAATGCTCTTACCCTTGTACTTAACCTCCAGCGTCTCACGATTATAGCGGTGGCCACCACACGCCTTACAACGCACATATACATCGGGCAGGAAGTTCATCTCGATAGTCTGCACACCTGCGCCTCGGCACTCCTCGCAACGACCTCCTCGCACGTTGAATGAGAAACGACCCGCTTTAAATCCACGCACCTGCGCATCGGGCGTAGCCTCGAAGAGCTTACGGATATCGGAGAAGACATTCGAGTAGGTTGCAGGATTGCTTCGCGGAGTACGGCCAATGGGCGACTGATCAACCACGACCAACTTGTCGATATGCTCCAGACCTTCGATAGAATCATAGGGCAGAGGCTGATCGAACGAACGGTAGAGATGGCGGCTAAGGATCGGACGCAGAGTCTCGTTGATGAGCGTCGATTTGCCCGAGCCACTCACGCCCGTAACGCAAATAAATTTACCCAAAGGGAACTCCACATCGACACCCTTTAGATTATTGCCTCGAGCACCACGCAACGTAATCTTATCGCCCGTACCTGCACGCAGCGTGTCGGGGATCTCAATCTTGCGACGGCCACACAGGTAATCGGCCGTGATAGACTGCGAGCGCATAATATCCTCGATAGTACCCGTAGCCACAATCTGACCGCCACGACGACCCGCCTTGGGGCCGACATCGACGATAAAGTCGGCCGAACGCATCATCTCCTCGTCGTGCTCGACGACGATAACCGAGTTTCCCGCATCGCGCAGCTCCTGCAAAGTGTTGATCAAACGGCGATTATCGCGCTGATGAAGGCCGATACTCGGCTCATCAAGTATGTATAACACATTGACCAGCTTCGAACCAATCTGCGTTGCCAGACGAATACGCTGACTCTCACCACCCGATAGCGAACGAGCCGCACGGCTGAGCGAGAGATAACCCAAACCAACCTCCACCAAAAAGTGCAGGCGCTCGCGGATCTCCTTTACGATCTCCTGCGCAATCTTGCGCTCCTTTTCGTTAAAATGCTGCTCTATGGTGGACATCCACACTGCAAAATCGGCAATCGAGAGAGCAGACACCTCGGCAATATTCTTTCCACCGATACGGAACTGCAGAGCCTCCTTCTTCAAGCGCGTACCGCCACATACGCTACACGGGCGATAGGCCATAAACTGCTCGCGCCACTTCTGTCCCTTCTTCGACTCCTCGTCGTCGGTTGCCTGAACATACTCGGCAATGCCCTCCCACGGGATCATACGACGACCCGAGATGGAGGTAAACTCCGACAAATCGACAGTAAGAGGTTTAGGATCACCATAGAGTATAGCGTTCATACCCTCCTCTGAGATGGTGCTGACGGGGTCGTCGAGCGTGAAGTCATAGCGACGACCGAGCATCGTGAGCAGGGTAAATATCTTATTATTCTTGTATTTTCCAATAGGATCAATCGCCCCCTCTCGGAGTGATTTATTCTGGTCGGGAATGATTTTATCACGATCAAAGACAGCCTCCGTACCGAGACCACTACAGCGCGGGCAAGCGCCCTGTGGCGAGTTAAAAGAGAAGGTGTGAGGCGCAGGATCTTCGAACGCAACTCCCGTCGAAGGACACATCAGATGACGCGAGTAGTAGCGCAGGCCGTCGGCCTCGTAGTCGTACAGAGCCATCGTGCCCTTGCCCTGACGCATCGACTCCTTGAGCGATGTCATAACACGCTCAGCAGCGTCGGACGAAATACGCATACGGTCCACCACAAGGTCGATTGTATGGATCTTGTAGCGGTCGAGTTTCATACCAGCCGTGATCTCACGCACCTCGCCATCGATGCGGGCATAGATATATCCGCGCTTGGCCAACGACTCGAACAATTCACGATAGTGGCCCTTGCGACCCTTGACAATGGGAGCCATAAATGCCACCTTGCGGCCATCGAAACCCTTGAGTATCAAATCACAGATCTGCTCGTCGGTGTAATGCACCATCTCCTCATCGGTAATAGGCGAGTAGGCACGCGATGCACGGGCATAGAGCAGACGCAGGAAGTCGTTAATCTCGGTTACGGTACCGACGGTCGAGCGGGGATTCTTATTCGTGGTCTTCTGCTCGATGGCAACGACGGGACTAAGCCCCGTGATTTTATCCACATCGGGGCGCTCCATAGAACCGACAAACTGACGGGCATAGGTCGAGAGGGTTTCCATATATCGGCGCTGTCCCTCGGCATAGATCGTATCGAAGGCCAACGACGACTTACCTGAGCCCGAGAGACCGGTAATGACGACCAGCGAGTAGCGTGGAATCTCCACATCCACGTTCTTCAGGTTGTGGACGCGCGCGCCCGTAACAACTATCTTATCTTCCTCTTTGAATTTCATCTAAATATCCCTCACAAAGCCTTCTACATCAAAATCGCGTACAACATATCCTGCAACGAGATAATTCCAATAAGATCGGCAAAGCATACCAGAATGATTGCAAGCGTTGCCCATCGCACGAAAGTTACTCCCCACGACATTGCATAATGAGATGCCAGAACCGCACCCACGACATTTCCCAATCCGTGCCATAAGCCATAGGCATAATCGACCTGACCGTTGATTATAAAGATGATGAGCGAGAATGGGGTAGCGACAAATATAATAAAACATTTCACCACGTTGGCGGTGATAATATCCAGATCCATAAGCCATATCGTAGCAGCCAGAATTACATAACCCAAACCAACATAGATATAACCGCCGTAGAATCCCATAAACAAGAACAGCAGGTAGTGCCACCAACGCACCACAAGCGGATGGCCGCCGTGAATATTGGGATGTTTGTGGCTCTTGTCAAAGATCATATAGAGCAATACGGTGGTCATCACAACCGTCATACATATCTTAAATATCGAATCGTTGATCTGGCTGGCGACGAGCGAGCCCACCACATTTCCTATAACGGCCGGGATGGAGAGCTTAATTCCACTCCTTATGTCGAGCATACGCTTACGCAAAAAGGCGATCGACGAGGTGAGATTCTGCAACACAACGGCGATACGATTCGTGCCGTTGGACACATTAATAGGCAGACCGATAACCGTAAACAGCGTCATCGAGATGAACGCACCACCTCCAGCGAGTGTGTTGATCACACCCACCACAATGCCCGACACGACCAGCAATATGATTACGGTTGTTTGATCCATCCCTACGTTTTAATTTTAAGTCTCCTTATACAAAACGTAAAGATAGTAAAAAATTGCAAAAAATGCAAAAAAATATTCAAACAAGCACAACGGAGGGCTATTTGCGAGCGATAAAATAGAGGTCGAAACTATGATCGGTGACAGAGCCAATGTAATAGTCGTCGCGTGTGATAGAGGTGGTCAGATCGCTGTTCTGGCTGAGCAGACGACGGCGATTGAGACGATTGAGCAGATCGTAGGGTAGTTGCAACATCCAGCGAGGCAGGCGGTGCTGAAGATCAAGCGGATCGAAGCGAGTGATACGTCGAACGCCCTCACGATTCTTCTCATAATACTCCATCACTTTATCGTTGCCATCAACACCCAACATCTCAACACTCTCAAAATGAGGTGAGAGCAGTTGTCTGAGCTCCTCGGCTCGATACTCACGCACGTGCCAAGGATTGCGCGTGAGCGACATCGGAGCATTGGGCGTAGAGACTATAAAACTGCCCCCTTTACGAAGCACGCGGCTCACCTCCTTGACAAAATCGCTATCGCGCTTGATATGCTCGATCACCTGGAACGAAATAACATAATCGAAGCTCTCGTCGGCAAAATCGAGTGGGGGAGCGGTCATCTGGCGAAACTCGGTATTTGACGGCAGATCAACACTATATGCTTGGCTCTTATCGACAGTAACGAAACGCTCGGCCGAAGGGGCAACAACCTCCACTCCGTACCCCATACCCGTACCGATCTCGAGCACACGACCCGAAACAATCTCCGCCGCCTTATAGTAGGCGAGGATCGATCGCTGGAACACGAAATTATCGGATGCGTCGCGTGCCGACACCCTCTCTGCCGTCTGCAATGCCATTATTTCAATCGGATTTGATACTTATCGGCCACAATATCGCCACGCTTGAGCAGGATACCCACGGCGCGCTTAAAGACCTTCTTACTCATCTGCGTTTCGGCGTGAATAGCTTCGGGCGTAGAGTCATCGCCCACCTCAAGCACTCCGCCTTGCGACTTGAGCAGATCATACAAACTCTCTGCCGAAGCGGCCACTCCATCGTAACCCTCGCGGCGAAGCGAGAGGTCGATGCGGTTATCTTCCGTTATGCGACGAACGTAAGCCTCTACGCGGTCGCCCACGCTGATGCGCTGGAATATCTGATTCTTGTAGATCATTCCCCAATGGCGTGAGTCGATAATGACGCGATAGCCAATAGGGCTCTCCGATGCTACCAATGCCTCCACCTTCTGACGAGGCTTCACGGTGATGATGTCATTGTCGATGTATGGTTTGATCTTCATCGTAGCAACACAGCGCCCCGTAATATTATCGACATAGAGCCACACAATATAGCTACGACCAGGCAACACGCCGCCCTGCTGATTACGGTTAGGCAGGAAAAGGTCCTTACCACTGACACCCCAATCGAGGAATGCTCCGTGGATATTCTTGTCGACAACCTTCAGGCACGCAACGCGGCCCTCGGTGATCAGAGGTCGGTCGGTAGTGGCCACCAGACGATCCTCCGAGTCGTGATAGACGAAGACCTCGATCTCGTCGCCCACAGCGTTTGTGAGCGAGACAAAACGGTTGGGGAGCAGCACCTCCTGTCCCTCCTCGTCGGCCAGATAGAGACCGTAGTCAGATATGCGGTTTACTTTGAGTGTTTGTATTTGTCCTACTTTCATCAGTCAATATTTTCTGCAAAGATAGTGTTTTTATTTGATTTTACAGCGCCAGCTCGTTGCAATCAACTTTTACAATCTGACCAAGCGAAAGATACCAGACATAACCCTCAATCTCGGCATAACCCATCTGGCGCAATAGTTGCGCATAGGCGGTAACCTGACGATGATGTGTCGCTCGCTGCTCATCGCCAAACTTATAATCCACCACAACGGCCCGATTGCCGCGAATCATAACGCGGTCAGGTCGGCGCGTGCCGACAATATCCGCCGATAGAATATCGCTCTCGGTACGAACCTCATCCCACGCACCAAACCATTCGCGCACCTGGTCGCGGCAGAATTCACGTTCGATAATCTGCTTTAGGTCCAAAGCTTGCTCATCGCTCAGGTGGCCATTCTTTTGCTCAAGGTCGATGCGTCGCATCACATCAGTTTTGTCTTTAGCCTCGCTCAGCACTCCGTGCATCAAGATTCCCATATTGCGGGCCGAGCGAACCGACTCACCATCCTCCTCGAAATATCGTTGCGACACAGTACGCGGGCTCTGGGTCGTTGGATAAGTGGGGTAGATGTCAAGCAATATATTCTCAACCTGCTCAACCTTATCATCTCTACTATCGGGCGCCTCCTGCACGCCAAACTCAGCCCAGATACGTTTACCTCCTCCAACATCCTCGGTTTGTGCTTTATCTTGTACAGCTTCCCAAAGGTATTTTCCGACGTCGGGGACTGAGGATCCATCCTTTTTACTCTTTTTCTTTTTATCATCAATCTCCTTTGGTGGCGTGTATGGTATACAAACGTAAAGCTCTTCCTCTGCACGTGTAAGTGCCACATAGAGTATATTAATACCCTCGACAACGTTGAAGACCAGCTCACGATAATACTCCTCGGAAAAATCCGACACGGACATTCCCTCCTTCTGATACTTTACAGGGAAACAGCCCAGCTCGGCAAAATTTTTCGACTGCACATTGGGTTGCGCCCACACTATACCACTATACGGCTTTAGAGGCCAGTCGCAATAGGGTATAATAACCACCTTTCGCTCAAGGCCTTTAGCCTTATGAATTGTGGTGAGCTCGATAGTATCTTCATTTTGCTCGACATTAATGGTCTGCTTATACCCATCCTCATCCCACATCTTCAGGAATAGCTGGATATCGGCACTCTTCGACGCGCAGAAAGCCACGATCTGCTCGTGCAGAGCCTGAACATAAGCAATCTCTTCGACATTCTTATCCAATCCGTAATCAATCACAATACGCTCGAAAGCCTGTTCGGGCGAGAGCTGGCTAATTGCCGAGAGAGTAGCCAAATCGCTGTCCTCGGCCGGAGCATCATAGGCTCGGCCCAGATAATCGTTCATAACCGCAAGATTGATGACATCGTCGGGATTCTGCGACAGACGCATAACAGCGATAACAAAACTACTCACAGCTCCTCGTCCGACAAAAAGCGAATCGCGCGTCATAATATTAAACGTATTGTTATGACGTTTGTACTCCATCAGCACCTTAGCTGCCAACGCACCATCATCCTTCGTACGACACAGAATAAGAATATCGTTGTAGGAGTAGCCTCGCGCAATAGCCGACTCGATGTACTCAATCATTGGCGGCACATCCTGGTCATACTGCTCAACTCGCACATAACCTGATTTTTCAGATTTGCGGCAAGGTTGCTGCTTGAGTTCCCGATAAGCAGAAAGTAGCATATCGTGCAGTTCGTCATTGCAAGCCGTAGAGATACTCTTCTCCTGGATAGCCTTATCGAGCATATCATTCAAAGTGCCGTTCACCAGATTAACCACATCACGAATAGTGTCGTTATTAAACTCCACCACCTGCCTCAGGCTTCGCCAATTCTTATCCATCGGCACCTCGATAGTGTCATCCTGACCCAAATCCTGCTTCACATACTCCTTCAGGATTCGCCAATCGCCTCCGCGCCAACGATATATCGACTGCTTCACGTCGCCCACAATCAGCACCGACTCATCCTCCGACTGCGCCATAGCATTGCGCAGCAAGGGCACAAAGTTGTGCCACTCCTTGAGCGAGGTGTCTTGAAACTCATCGATCATAAAACGCTCGAAGCGGTTGCCCATCTTCTCGTAAATAAATGGCGTATCATTATCCTCGATGAAACGCGAAAGAATATATTTAGTTTCGGAGAGCAACATAATTCCCTCCTCGTCGCTACGCTCACGCAACTTGCGATAGATATCACGCAACATCGCATAGGTGCGATATGTCTTGCGGAACAACTTGAGCGATTGCTCAGCTTTAGTTTTACGTCTGCAGAGATCGCACAACTCGGCATAAAGCGGGAACAGCTCCGTCGCAAGGGCTTGTGCAGCGGGTACTTTAGACCACTCTGCAGTCGAGTAAGAATTATTAACCATCGTGGGGGTAAGGTTGAACTCTTTACCCGACATACTCTTAGCAAAAAGTGAGATAAATCCCGACGCCTTCCCCTTAAAATCATCAGGTTCAACGCCCGCTGCATCCATCATCTGCAGTGCCTTCTTGCCAACGGCCTGCTGCTCGGACGATATCTTGGCGATATTCTGCAGGAGTTTTTGCATCAACTCCTGGAGTTTCTCCTTCGAAACGGAGTTCTCGATGGCAAGCTTACCTTTCTCGTTGAAAATACCCTTTTCCCACTTCTTGATAATTGCACGTATATCCCACTTCTCGCCCTCATCCAGGGACTCCTGCAAGAAGCCCTCGATCCATTTTAACAAATCTTCGTCATTGGCACTATCTTCAATGAGCGAATCAACACTCTGCTGCAACAGAGCATCCTGATTAAGCTCAATAGCATAGTTAAGATCAAATCCCAACTCCTTGAGAAAGGCTCGAAGTATACGCTGGAAGAATTTATCGATAGTAAGTATCGTAAAACGCGAATAGTCGTGCAGGATACGCTGTTGCGTGAGCTCCGCGCGGCGGATAATCTCCTCGTCCGACAAGCCCAAATCGCGCTTGAGGTCGGCCATATAGTTGCTCTTGTCGGGATATCGCGACAGATTACCCAGTTCCTTCAATATTCGGCTCTTCATCTGCTCGGTAGCCTTATTGGTGAAGGTTACGGCGAGGATGGCACGATAGAGATAGGGCTTAGTCTTGAAGTATTTAATCGTGTCGTGTATGAATTTATACGCCAGGCTATAGGTCTTACCCGAACCTGCGCTGGCACTCAATATCTTTGCTCTCATATCACTATCGTTTGCAGATTACCTTATAATCACAATATGTACATGGTGAGTATATACCTTTATACTCGCAACAAGTAAACGGAATCTCGGGATTGAACAATTCGAGCAGTTTGGCTCGCAATGCCTCCTCGAACTCCTCGGCATAGGCGGCATAATCGACTTCATATCCCCCACGAGCCTTATCAACGATGCGCGGCGAGTAGGTCGATTTTTTCATATTACGAGCAAAATATAGCGCAGGCTCAACGTTGCGATGAAGCGTGTGATACAACACCATCGAGTAGATCATAGTCTGCAACGGGTATTGAGCCTTACCATTAAACATAGACTCTACGCCACTAATTTCGAGCGACATACCTCCCGTTTTGTAGTCAATCACGCGCAACATTCCGTTATCAAGTGAGTCGATACGATCGGCAATACCTCCAATCAATATATCACGACCGTCACCAAGTGGGAAAGGATACGAAATTCGCTCCTCAGTATTCATAACGGCAAAGTGAGGGTGACTAATATCGTAAGGGATAATACCCTGAGTGATATATTTGGTTATCACATTTTTCACCATCAGTAGCGTTCCGGAATAACTGCCTGCCTGGATGTTGCTATTCTTTATATAATTACGGTTAATAGCCTCTACAACAGCTTTTTCCACCACGTCAGTATCGAGCATTCTTTGTAAAAAATCCTGAGGATTTGCAACGTTCTCAATAGGCTTATACAAGCGCTGCATCGCATCGTGCAGGATAGTTCCGAACATCGGACTATCGATATCCTCGTTCAACTCGCTACGACTCTTCAAGCCCACAACCGATGCAAAATAGAAACTCATCGGACAGGTGATATAGCGTGCAAAGGCCGTCGGCGAGAGCATAGGTCTCTCCTCCGACTGAATGCAGAATCGCTCCAGCGCACGAAGCACTTTTTCGTCTTTCACCACTACGGGATCCTGCTGTTCAACGGTGGTTACATCGACTCCGACATTGATTCGTTTGATATCGTAAGGCAACTCGTAATCAAGCTGATAGATATATCGACTTTGTTCTCCTGTACTATTCTGCTCAGCCTGCGAGCAGTAGATCATATCGACTCGCTCAGCACGCTGTATGAGTCGATAAAAGTAGTAGGCATAGACACTCTCGTGATGCTCGGGCGTAGGCATTCCGTAGGCCATACGCAGATTATAGGGAATGAACGACGAACCGCTCGAGAGGTTTCCCGGGAAGTTATCGTCGTTCATCGAGAGTATGATCACATTTTTGAAATCAAGGTTTCGCGTCTCCAAAATACCCATCACCTGAAGCCCTTGAAGAGGCTCTCCGCTAAACGGAATTCGCAGACTCTGGAGGTGGCGACGCAATAGTGAGGTATAGATTGAAATAGTTATCTCTATATCACACTTCTTTAAGCAATTACCAAGTTCATCTATCGAATCGGCAATGAGCGACATACAGGCCCTCTCGAAGCTCTTATCGCTCCACTCTGTCACGTTGTTGGCAACATAATCAAGCACTTCTGAGAGATATGCAGATAGAGCAGAATATCCATCTGTCGGGCGGAACATAGTCAGCAACCGGTCCTCACCTGCGAAGTACTCTTCGCCAACGCGAATAGCACGGCTTTTGACAATCTTATCTCGCAATTGCACAGCACGTTGCCCTACGATATTGGTTATATAGGGATGTGTTAGAATGTTCGCCACATCGACGTGGTAAAACGTAACGCCATTATCGGTTTTGCGGCAATTCTTCTGCAGTTCGATCAATCGCTCGACAAACGAATATGCCGCAGTCTGTTTGATCGGATATCCCATCGTTACATTCACGTCGCCATCAATCTCGGGAAGCGAGTGCAGCAGCGGCATCAACAGCGATTCATCGGTCAGCACGATTGCGGTCTGTTTGTCAAACTTTAGATCGGGCGAAATCTGCCGCAAAAGAGTGTTTACATATTTGCATTGGACGACATTTGACACACACGATACGGCCTGCAACTTCTTGCTTACAGACAGCATATTATTGTGCGTTATTTCATCCTTTACTTTATATTCTCTGATATTCTCTCTCATAAAGCGACCAGCCTCCTGCACACCCTGCTCAGTGTAATAGGAATCGTAGTCCCAGAAAAAGTCGCACTCGGCATTACGCTCAAGATGTTTAAGCACTCGTTTCTCGCACTCGGAGAGGGCATTGAAGCCGATAAAGACATAGTGTCGATTGAGATCGGGAGAGCCCTCACCACTCTGAATACGCTCTACGGCCGAACGGTAGATCATACCAGGATATGCAACTCCCTGCCGCGCTATGCGCTCACGAAACTGCTGATATACAGGCCATAGAGACAACCATACCGACAGGAACTTACGTTTCTCTTCCGTAAGTGACTCCTCTATTTCAAAATGGCTCCAGAAGTCGTGAATCACACGACGCATCTCCTCTGTAAGATATGACAAATCTGCCTCCAACTCCTTCAGATCACAGATATTACGAAACATCATTTCGGCATCGATCAGGTATTTGTCGATTAGGTCAAAATCCGAGAGCAAGACCTCGCCCCAGAAGTAGAATTTATCGAAGGTCTCCGAGGGATGGTACGCCACATACGTTTTGTACAATTCACTAAGCAGCAACACCTTATCGCCAATCTCATAATGCGATGCTTCACGCATCACATCGTCCATCGACATATAATGTGGTTGCCACACTGGGCGCTTAATAATCTGCGAAAGCGCATCCGAAAAGAAGAGTCGGGCTCGCCGCGAGGGAAAGACCAACGTGAGTGACGAGACGTCATCACCATAACGATCATATAGCTTCTGAGCTACCTCCTGAAGAAAAGTCTTGGGCATAAAGAGTCTATTTTGTTACGAAGATAACAAAATTTCCCCACACCCGAAAGAGGCAATGTGCGATTGTTGATAAATTTTCAGCACCGAGGCTAATCAAAAGACTGCATACCCGACTGCGCGATGCGGATTATGCGCTGCACCTCGTCGGGCGAGAGCTCCATAAAGAAGTAATGGATTGGATCGACGCGCAGATCGTTGTATCGCACCTCGTAATGCAGGTGCGGTGCAAGTGAGAGGCCCGAGTTACCCGACAGAGCAATCACATCGCCTCGCTGTACACGCTGACCACGACGCACTAACGTACTGAGCAAGTGACTGTAAGAGGTTTTGTAGCCGTTACCGTGATCGATAACGATAGTCTTGCCGAGCGTAGAACTCTTATCCGAAATCTCACGCACAACGCCATCTGCCGTAGCAAAGACGCTCGAACCCTCAGCAACGGTATAATCCACGCCCTGATGCGATTGGGGTGTACGGTAGAAGGGGTTAAGCACCGTACCGTATCCCGCCGTCAAAAGCGTAAGCTGCTTATTCAAGACGGGTTGAATGGAAGGAATATTACGGCTCTTGTCGCCCAACTCATCGCCCAGCTCCTTGATTCGGCGCCACGAAGCCTCCAGCTCATCGGTCTTGGCGCTCATCTCGTCGATCTCAGCCTTAAGGTCGATCGCAAGGTGACGTTTGCTCTTGGTGATGTTATGCTCATATAGAGCTAATCGCTCCTCACTCTGCTCGGTCTCAAGATCGTAGGGATCAGACTCAAACAGAATACGGAAGACGCTCTTGTCGCGTGCGGTGATATTATCGAGCACCATCTCCAGCGAGTCATATCGTTCGGACAGAGCATCATACTGCTCGCGCATAAGGTCGGTCGAAGAGCGCATACGATACTCGGCCGGCGTGTCGAAGAGTAGCGAGAAGCCAAAATAGTACGCCAAAGCCACTCCAACCCACGCAAAGAGCCGGATCGTAAGGCGAATTATGCGCCTGCGACGGAGATGTTCTGCTTGCTTTGTCATATCTATTCAGCCTCGTAGTTAGCATCCTGAATCTGTCCCATAAGACTCTTGTAAGCCTCAGCCGACATATTCTGGTCGAAATAATTAATCGGATTAACGTGTGTGCGGTTGTATATCACCTCATAGTGCAGATGGGGCGATGTCGATACTCCCGTATTACCCATCTCGGCAATGAGCTGGCCGCGAGTGATTGTATCGCCCTTCTCGACAAGGAGTTTATTCAGATGTGCATAGCGTGTCTTATAGCCGTAGCCGTGATTGATAAGTATCTGAGTACCATAACCATATCGCGCTCGACTACGCTCGACATACTCAACAACTCCATCACCCGTCGCATAGATCGGATCTCCAACACGGCCTGGCATATCCACACCGCTATGGAATCGCCATTGGCGATAAACAGGGTGGTTGCGATAGCCGAAAGCACCAATCTTGTTACGCATCTTGGAGCGGTCGATGGGCCAGATAGCAGGCACCGAAGTCGAAAAGCGCTCCTTATCCTTCGAGAGAATCTGCAACTCATCCAACGACTTGGACTCAAGGTAGAGGCTACGCGCCAACTGATCCATCTGCTGCCACATACGCTTCATTACGAGCGAGTAGTCGTTACCATCGAGCGAGGCGTACTTCGAGTCGGCATAGCGGTCGTAAACGCCATCGATGGAGAGCGTGTCTGATGAAAACAGGGGGCGATAGACATAGTTATCGCGGTGGCGAATCTGCTCGAGCTGTCGCTGTGCCGAGGCAACACGACTTTCGAGAATCTCATATTTGAGTCGCAGCGAACGTCTCTCATCGGCCATACGAAACATCTTGGGAGTGTAGAAAAGCGACGAGAAAAGCAGATTACAAATAGCTACGAGGATGAATCCGATCAGCAGGTTACGCACCAATCGATACGAACGTAGGCGATGGATGAGGCTCTGAACCTCCTCCTGACTCCTCTGTTTGATCGAAAAACGCCCCATACTATATTAAAATAATCGTTCTTTGGTGCAAATTTAGCGTAAAATGTGTAAATTTGCAATCTGTATTGACAATATAACGATTCGAATAGCAAAAACAGTATATATGGAATCAAACAAAATTAGACAAGCATTTTTGGATTTCTTCCAGAGCAAGGGCCACACAATCGTGCCCTCGGCTCCTATGGTAGTGAAGGGCGACCCCACGTTGATGTTCACCAACGCGGGTATGAATCAGTTTAAGGATATTTTCCTGGGCAACGCACCGCGTCAGACTCCCCGTGCAGCCGACACACAGAAGTGTCTGCGCGTATCGGGCAAGCACAACGACTTGGAGGAGGTAGGCCACGACACCTACCACCACACGATGTTCGAGATGCTCGGCAACTGGTCATTCGGCGACTACTTCAAGAAGGAGGCTATCGAGTGGGCTTGGGAGCTATTGACCGAGGTTTATGGTCTGGACAAGAGCCGTATGTATGCTACCGTATTCGAGGGTAGCGAGGAGGACGGCGTTCCCTTCGATCAGGAGGCTTACGACTACTGGAAACAGTACCTGCCTGAGGATCACATCATCCGAGGCAACAAGCACGATAACTTCTGGGAGATGGGCGAGACTGGTCCCTGCGGTCCCTGTAGCGAGATTCACATCGACTTGCGCGACGACGAGGAGATTGCAGCAAAGCCTGGCCGCGAGATGGTGAATATGAGCCACCCGCTGGTTATTGAGATCTGGAACCTCGTATTTATGCAGTTCAACCGCAAGGCTAACGGCGAGTTGGAGCCCCTGCCCGCAAAGCACGTTGATACGGGTATGGGATTCGAGCGTCTGTGTATGGCTATGCAGGGCAAGAAGTCAAACTACGATACCGACGTATTCCAGCCCACGATCGCTCGCATTGCCGCTATGGCAGGCAAGGCTTACGGTCAGGACGAGAAGGCTGACGTAGCTATGCGCGTTATCGCCGACCACTTGCGCGCCATCGCATTCTCGATTGCCGATGGTCAGCTGCCCGCAAATGCTAAGGCTGGTTATGTAATTCGCCGAATCCTGCGTCGTGCCGTACGTTACGGTTACACCTACCTCGGCTTTACCGAGCCTACGCTCTGCAAGCTGATTCCCACATTGGCCGACCAAATGGGCCATCAGTTCCCCGAGCTGAAGAAGCAGCAGACACTCATTGAGCGCGTTATCGAGGAGGAGGAGGCATCATTCCTTCGCACGTTGGCAACGGGTATCAACCTCTTGGATCGTGTTATCGCAAAGGTAGGCAAGGGTGGTAAGATCGCCGGCAAGGATGCGTTCGAGCTCTACGACACATTCGGTTTCCCCATCGACCTGACGGAGCTTATCGCTCGTGAGCAGGGCGTGGAGGTTGATCTCGAGGGCTTCGAGAAGGAGCTTCAGGCACAGAAGGAGCGTTCGCGCAACGCTGCAGCACAGGATATTGACGACTGGCAGGAGGTTAAGGCTATCGAGCAGAGCGAGTTCATCGGCTACGATAACCTTACGGCTCCCATCCATATTGCACGCTATCGCCGCGTAACATCGAAGGGCAAGACTACATATCAGTTGGTGTTCGATCAGACTCCGTTCTATGGTAATTCGGGTGGTCAGATTGGTGACACGGGTTACATCGAGAGTGCCAACGAGAAGATTCAGATTATTGCGACCGAGAAGGAGAATGGTCTTATCATCCACGTTACGACTACTCTCCCCGAGAACGTAGAGGCTGAGTTTACTGCAGTGGTTGATCCCGAGAAGCGTCAGGCTGCGGCCAACAACCACACTGCAACCCACCTCCTGGATCAGGCTCTGCGCGCTGTGCTTGGCACACACGTTGAGCAGAAGGGTTCGATGGTTACACCTCAGGGCTTGCGCTTCGATTTCTCACACTTCCAGAAGGTTACTCCCGAGGAGATTCGTCAGGTTGAGCGTATGGTAAATCGCCTTATCCGCGAGAACCACCAGCTCGAGGAGAACCGCGAGGCTACGATGGATGAGGCCAACGCAATGGGTGCTATTGCCCTGTTCGGCGAGAAGTATGGCGACAAGGTGCGCGTAGTGAAGTTCGGCGACTCGGTTGAGCTGTGCGGTGGTACGCACACCTCGGCTACGGGTACACTCGGTATGTTCAAGATCGTGAGCGAGAGCGCCATCTCGGCCGGTGTACGACGTATCGAGGCTATTACAGCGGAGCGTGCCGAGGAGATGCAGTATGCAGTAGAGGATCAGATTCGCGGCATTGCCGAGTTGGTAAATAACCCCAAGGTGGAGGTTGCTATCAAGAAGGTACTCGAGTCGAATGAGGCTCTGCAGCGAGAGATTGATCAGTTGCACAAGGAGCAGGTGGATTCGATGGTTGAGAAGATTCTCGCCGAGCGCAAGAGCGACGATGTATTCATCGTAGCTCGCCAGGTTCCTTACGGCTCTAATATGATTAAGGATTTGGCCTATGCTTTGCGTGCAAAGGCTGGTAACATCGTATTGGTGTTGGGCGCTGTAACCGACGGTAAGCCTATGCTGGCCGTGATGCTCGGTGATGACATCGTTTCGAAGGGCGTAGATGCTGGTGCTGTTGTTCGCGAGGCTGCAAAGCTGATGCAGGGTGGCGGCGGTGGCCAGAAGTTCTTCGCTACGGCCGGCGGTAAGAACCCCGACGGTCTGCAGGCTGCCATCGAGAAGGCTGTAGATATTGTTACAAGCAAGTTGTAATCAGCCCATCGCGCTCGCTTCATTTAGGGGCGAGATTGATAAAAGAGATATTAACGAATAAAATATTTACACAAAATGGACAAGAAAGTATTATTGATGATTCTCGATGGTTGGGGAATCGGTAACGGCACCAAGTCTGACGTTATCTCGCAGATGCACCCCGCCTACATCTCGGCTATGACCGAGAAGTATCCCCACGCACAGTTGCGCACCGACGGCGAGAACGTTGGTCTGCCCAACGGTCAGATGGGTAACTCGGAGGTAGGCCACCTCAATATTGGTGCTGGCCGCGTAGTATATCAGGATCTGGTGAAGATCAACCGCGCGTGCGCCGACAACTCGATCTATCAGAATGAGGAGATCGTTAAGGCATTCGAGTACGCAAAGGCTAATGGCTCGAGCGTTCACTTTATGGGTCTTACCTCGGATGGTGGCGTACACTCTTCAATCGAGCATCTCTATAAGTTGTGTGAGATCTCGGCTCACTACGGCATCGAGAACACATTCGTACACTGCTTTATGGATGGTCGCGACACCGATCCCAAGAGCGGTAAGGGCTTCATCGCTGACGTAGAGGCCAACATCTCGAAGACAGCAGGCCAGATCGCATCAATCGTAGGTCGCTACTACGCTATGGACCGCGACAAGCGATGGGAGCGCGTAAAGGTTGCTTACGATCTGTTGGTAAATGGCGTTGGCGAGGCTGCAACCGATATGGTGGAGGCTATGCAGCGCTCTTACGATGAGGGTGTTACCGACGAGTTCGTGAAGCCTATCGTTCGCATCAATGCCGAGGGTGAGGTTGTAGGCCGCATCAAGCCCAACGACGTAGTTATCTTCTTCAACTATCGTAACGACCGCGCTAAGGAGATTACCATCGTACTCACGCAGGAGGATATGCCTGCCGAGGGTATGCACACTATGCCGCTATACTACTGCTGTATGACTCCGTATGATGCAAAGTTCGAGGGTCTGCACATTCTCTTCGACAAGGAGAACGTTCGCAACACCATCGGCGAGTATGTTTCATCACTCGGTCTTTCACAGTTGCGTATTGCCGAGACCGAGAAGTACGCTCACGTAACCTTCTTCCTCAATGGTGGCCGCGAGACTGAGTTCGACAACGAGTCGCGTATTCTGGTGGCTTCACCCAAGGTTGCGACATACGACCTGCAGCCCGAGATGAGCGCATACGAGGTTAAGGACAAGTTGGTAGAGGCTTTGAACACGCAGAAGTTCGACTTCATCTGCTTGAACTTTGCTAATGGCGATATGGTAGGTCACACCGGTATCTACGAGGCTATCGAGAAGGCTGTTAAGGCTGTTGACGAGTGCGTTGCCGATGTAGTTGAGACTGCAAAGGCTAACGGCTACGAGGTTGTGATGATTGCCGACCACGGGAATGCCGACAACGCTGTGAATGAGGATGGCACTCCCAATACGGCTCACTCACTCAATCCCGTACCCATCGTAGTGGTATCGGATCGCGTGAAGTCGGTTAAGGATGGTATCTTGGCTGACGTTGCTCCCACCGTTTTGAAGTTGATGGGATTGGAGCAGCCCACCGAGATGACCGGTGAGGCTCTGGTGGAGTTGTAATCGAACACGGATTTTTCGTGATAAAGAGCACATTTTTCGCTTTAAGGCGGAAAGTGTGCTTTTTTGTTGAAATAGTTCGTATCTTTACATATAAATATGTGTATAAACCCCAAACACTACACACTATGAAAAAGCTGGCTTTTATGCTAATTGCTCTTTGCACCTTCGTTGGTGCTGCAGCGCAGGGTTTTCGCCCAACTTATACAGAGAAGGTTGTTTATGAGGGCGAGGATGTTACCTTCCGCCAGATTGATGCCCACACTTGGGAGGGTAACGGCAAGATGATGGCCAATGAGACGCTCTATATTGTAGAGGGCGAAGCGCGCGCGTTGTTGATTGATGCGGGAACCAACATCAAGGATCTCGACAAGATTGTTGCAGGCATCACATCGAAGCCCGCGACACTGGTAGCCACGCACGTTCATCCTGATCATACCGGAGCTTCGGTAAATTATTTTAAGGAGATTTATATCAACGCCGCCGATATGGTCAACGTAAAGGAGATGATGGGCGATTATAAGGGTGAGATTAAATACCTGACAGATGGCCAAATCATCGACTTGGGTGGTCGTGAAATTGAGGTGATCTTCACGCCTGGCCATACACCCGGCTCAACAACCTTTATGGACCTCAAGGCTGGTTATGGCTTTAGCGGCGATGCTTTCGGTTCGGGTAACCTGTTGCTTACCACCAACTTCACTACTCTTGCTCTAACGTGCCAGCGCATTGGCGAATATATGCAGAAGCACGGCATTGAGAGACTCTATCCGGGCCATTATATGGGTTCGAACTGCGAGACGCTGAAGCGCGTACAGGATATGCTACAGATGAGTCGCGACGTCCTGGCTGGCAAAGTGGAGGGACGCAAGAACGAGCGCGGTATGCTCGGGCTTGATCACATCCTGACAATGTACGGCGTAAATATCAACTACGGAGCCGCACAGGTAAAATAGTTTTTACATAGAAAAAATAGGCAGCCAAAAAAAATCTGGAGCTGCCTATTTTTTTTGTTATATATGCGAGGTTATACTCGTAATTTATTGATTTCAAGCTGCAGATTATTGAGAAATCGTGCAGCGTGCGCACCATCCATTTGCGTATGGTGGAATTGGAACGAAATAGTCAATGTGGTCTTAAACCACGAACGTCGGTACTTACCCCAAATCAGAAAGGGGTTATTGAAGATTCCGCTATACATACCCACAGCTCCGTCAATTTCGTACTGCGCTAAAGCTGAGGTGCCGATAACCATACTCTCGCACGAGAGATCGTGATCGGTGCAACTATCAGCAACCTGCTTTGTCAGACGCAGATAGTCGCTATTGAATCGAGAAAGATCGCTGCTGAAAGGGATATCACACGAACTCACCTCGCCACTACGATTGGTAACGATCGTATTTACGGCGATGGTGTCATATTGCATCAATTTACCGCCCACGGGCAACATATAAAATTCTTTCACCGAACTGGCTGCACGACCAATACAATAGCACATTAGCATATTGAATTTAAACCCTTTACGACGGCTAATCCTCACAAGACGCGATACATTGAGCTGTTTAAAGAATGTAACCATCGGCATCGGTGCTTGCATCCACATATCAAAGGCATAAGCACGAGTTGTCTCTTTCGGATTTATCTCTTTCATAACTACACTTATTTACAAAAATGAATGCGAAATTAATATAAAAATCCGAAATAAAAAATTATGGCCGACACCTATTTTGCAGCTACATAGTCTGCAATGTTCTGCTCAATACAACCAATAAGTCGATCAATAGCCTCGACGGGAGACCACGCATTATGCGGTGACGCGAGCAGGCGATAAGGATCTTTCAAGTGGTAGAGAGGAGATTCGCGCAACGGCTCGGAGGTGAAGACATCGAACGCAGCTCCGCGCAACTTACCACAATCGAGTGCCTCTGCCAAAGCCTCTTCATCAACGATTCCGCCACGCGCCACGTTAATTAGGATTGCCGATGGCTTCATCAGCGAAAGTTGCTCTGCGCCAATCAATGAGCGGGTACGATCATTAAGCGGGCAATGGATCGAAACCACATCCGACTCACATAATAATTCATTGAGGCTAACACTTTTATACGCTTCATCTCGAGCAACGCCAGAGGTAGAGAAATAACTTACCTCGCAACCAAAAGCCTCTGCCAAACGTGCCACCTCGCGGCCAATGTTACCCATACCAATCACACCCCAGCGCTTGCCACGAAGTTGCGCCGTAGGGCGGTCAAAGTTGAAGATTCGGGGCGATGAGGCATAGCGGCCCGACTTGAAATACTCATCGTAATAAGCCACCTCGCGCAACAACGCCAAAGCCGAGCCGATCGTAGTCTCGGCAACAGCGTAGGTTGAGTAGCCGATAGCATTCTTCACCAATATTCCTCGCTCGGCAGCCGCATTCAAATCTACGTTATTCATACCCGTTGCGGCCACGCAGATAAGGCGCAGGTGGGGTAGTTGAGCTATGATCTCAGCATCCAAAACCACCTTGTTGGAGATCACCACCTCTGCATCTTTTGATCTTTCAACAACCTGCTCAGGCAGAGTCATATCATAGCCGACATACTCGCCATACTGACGAATGCCATCGAGATTTCTACCGCAGACCGAATACTCATCTAAAAATACTATCTTCATATTCTTCAATTATTTACACATCCAACTCTCCAATCAATCCCCTCACCACAACCGAAGCGCAGCCAATACCGAATAGTGCAGGGATGTAGGATATAGTACCCGTATTTGACTTTTTATTTTGCTCTTCACAAAGAATCATCGCTCCCTCACGCACAGGCTCGGCCGAAAAGACCGCACGAAAACCCGTACGGATTCCTATTTTATGCAGTCGTTTGCGAAGCATATGCGCCAGAGGGCAATGATGCGTACGAGCGATATCGCAAATCTCCATCCGCGTAGGATCGGTCTTTGCCCCTGCACCCATCGAACTCACAAGCGGAATACCGCGATCGAGCGCCCCCTTGATTAACGCAAGTTTGGGCGATAGGGTATCAATCGCATCGACCACATAATCGAACTTCGCGGAGTCGAGCAGAGCGTCGGTCTCGTCATCCTTTATAAAACGGTTTACGACGGTGAGTTCGAGATGGGGATTTATATCACGCAGGCGCTCGGCCATAAGCTCCGACTTCTCGCGCCCAATGGTCGAGTGGAGGGCTATGAGCTGGCGATTGATATTCGTCGGCGAAACCACATCGGCATCGGCGATAGTCATACGCCCGACACCCGCACGCGCAATCATCTCGGCAGCATAAGCACCCACGCCACCAAGCCCAACGACCAGCACATTTGCCGAACAAAGACGCGAAAGCTTATCCTCACCTAAAAGTAGAGATGTTCGCTCCAACCAATTATTATCCATTATTTTATATCAAATATCTTTTTATAATTCTCTTCTAACTTATATTTCAGTTCTTCCAACTCAACACCTCGCGCCTGAGCCACACGCTCATACACATTTTCAATACCGGCCTCACTCTCGTCCGTCTCAACGAAGAGCCGATCAAGTGGCATTAATCGCAGGGCTTCAAGTGTCTTTGGTGAGCGGAAAGCACCAACGCCAAACGAGAGATAATACCCCCGCGACACCGCTCGCTCGGCCTGCTGTACCGAGCCGATAAAGCCGTGAAAAACAACTGCCTGCAGATCGTACTCCGAGAGAATTTTCATCATCGGTTCAAAAGCCCGTACGCAATGTAGCACAACGGGCAAATCGCGCCTCTCGGCCACGGCTAACTGCTCGCGCAACACACGTTCCTGCACCACGCGATCGACCTTGCACGCATAGTCCAAACCTATCTCACCGATGGCTATCGCACCCTCTATCTGCAGTTCGTTAAAATGTTGCTCCGCGGCTCGCCACGGGTGAACGCCTATGGCCTGCGGCTCGATGTGACGGAGGGTCGGGTGGTGGGTGTGAATATCGACATAACGACTCATTGACAATGCTACATTTGCTACAAATGTAAGAAAAATTACGAAAATTTGCCGCTAAAACGAAATAATAGCTCAAATAGTATCGAAAAGTGCAAAAAAAATCGTATCTTCGTGCGCGTTTTTATTGGGGTTAGTGGAGCAATGGCTTCGTAAGCTCGATGATTATAGATACAAAAAACAACAAATTATACTCACAAAATTTATTCATTTAATAACAAATCTATGTCGAAAATCATTAAACTACGGAAAGGTCTCGACATCAATCTTCAGGGACAGGCTGCCGAGGTAACGGTTGACACACCGTTGGCTGGCGAGTATGCCGTTTCGCCTCTGGATTTCGAGAACGTGACTCCGAAGCTGTTGGTGAAGGTGGGCGACAAGGTGAAGGCTGGTACGCCATTGTTCTTCGACAAGAACAACACCCGCGTACTCTACTGTTCACCCGTCAGCGGTACCGTTTCGGCTGTTAATCGTGGCGAGAAGCGCAAGATTCTCAACGTTACGGTTGCTGCCGACAAAGAGCAGGTTTCAGAGGAGTTTGCAGTACTCGATCTGAAGAAGGCAAGTCGCGAGGATGTTATCGAGACATTGCTCAAGTCAGGTTTGTGGACTACAATCCTGCAGCGCCCCTACGGTATTGTTGCAAACCCTGCCGATCAGCCCAAGGCTGTGTTCGTGTCGGCGTTTGATTCGGCTCCGCTCGCGCCCAATATGAACTACGTTCTGAAGGGTGAGCAGCAGAATCTGCAGAAGGGTATGGAGGTGCTGGCAAAGTTGGCCGGTGGCAATGTAAACCTCTCGGTTCGTGCTAAAGCAGAGGGTGAGATGCCCGCGCTTAAGAACGTAACGCTCCACACTTTCGAGGGTAAGCACCCTGTTGGAAACGTGGGCGTACAGATTCACAACATCGACCCCATCTCTAAGGGCGAGATCGTATGGACGGTAAACATCCAGGATGTGGCTGCTATCGGCCGTCTTTTCGCAACAGGTAAGGTTGATCTGCACAAGGTTGTGGCTCTTACCGGTAGCGAGGTTGAGAAGCCTCAGTACTACCGCATCATCAGCGGTGCACCCATTGCATCGATTGTGGCAGGCCAGATCAAGAAGCAGGCCGAGGGCGACAGCGTTCGTATTATCTCTGGTAACGTACTCACGGGTAAGAAGGTTTCGGAGGATGGCTTCATTACGGCTACCGCTTCGCAGATCACCATCATTCCCGAGGGCGACAAGTATGAGATGTTCGGCTGGATCGCTCCCCGTACTCACAAGTTCTCTGTATCGCGTTCGTACTTCTCTTGGCTCTGCCCGAAGAAGCAGTACAAGCTCGACACCAACCTCAATGGTGGCGTTCGTGCATTCGTTGTAACAGGCTTGTTTGAGGAGTATCTGCCTATGGATATCTATCCGATGTATCTTTTCAAGGCTATTATGGCTAACGATATCGACAAGATGGAGAATCTCGGTATCTACGAGATCGTGGAGGAGGATGTGGCTCTTTGCGAGTTCGTTGATCCTTCAAAGACCGAGATCCAGCAGTTGGTTCGTGACGGTATTAACTTAATGATTAAGGAGTGTTAGTTATGAAGGGACTGAGAAAAATTGTTGATAATGTAAAGCCCACTTTTGAAGAGGGTGGTAAGCTTGGTTTCCTTGCATCTTTCTTCGATGCTATCGAAACATTCCTTTTCGTACCCAACACCACGACTAAGAAGGGTGCTCACGTTCGCGATGCGATTGATATGAAGCGTACGATGTTCTTCGTGGTGATTGCATTGATCCCCGCTTTCCTGTTCGGTTGCTACAACACCGGCTCACAGGTAGGTCTTGAGGGCTTCGCTGCCTTGATGTATGGTTTGGTTCGCGTACTTCCTATGCTGGCCGTATCGTACGTTGTAGGTTTGGGTATTGAGATTGTATATGCACAGATCCGTAAGGAGGAGGTTGCAGAGGGTTACTTCGTGACCGGTTTCCTTATCCCGATGATTATGCCCGTAAGCACTCCGCTGTGGATGGTTGCTTTGGGTGTAGCCTTCGCCGTTATCTTCGGCAAGGAGGTATTCGGTGGTACGGGTATGAACGTATTTAACCCTGCACTCGTAGCTCGTGCTTTCGTATTTTTCGCCTTCACGCCGCAGATGTCGGGTGAGAAGGTATGGTACTCTGATTGGTCGATGATGGGTGCTCAGGTTGATGGCGTATCGGGCGCTACGGCTCTCGAGCAGCTCGCAACTACGGGCCAGATGCAGTGGAGCGCAATGGATGCATTCCTCGGCTTCATCCCCGGTTCGTTCGGTGAGACCTCTACACTCTGCATCTTGTTGGGTGGCGCACTTCTGCTCTACACCGGTATCGCTTCTTGGCGTACTATGCTCAGCGTATTTGCAGGTGGTTTGGCCATTGGTTACTTGTTCCAGGCTGTTGGTCTTACTGACTATCCCGCTTACTATCACCTGTTGGTTGGTGGTTTCGCTTTCGGTGCTGTGTTTATGGCTACCGACCCCGTTACCTCTGCTCAGACCAATACGGGTAAGTATATCGTAGGCTTTATGACAGGTGCGCTCGCAGTGATGGTTCGCGTTGTGAACCCCGCATACCCCGAGGGTATGATGCTCGCAATCCTGTTTATGAATGCTCTTGCTCCCACAGTTGATTACTTCGTAGTGGAGGCTAACATCAACCGTCGTAAGAATCGTGTTAAAACTGTAAAATAACGAGAGTATGGCAAAGTTTAATGTAAATAGCAACGCTTATATCATCATCTACTCGGTAGTGATGGTAGTTATTGTGGCTGTTCTGTTGTCTGTTACATCGCTCTCGTTGCAGGAGCGTCAGGGTGAGAACATCCTGAACGAGAAGAAACAGCAGATTGTAAAGGCACTCGGCGAGGATCCTATGACGGCTTCTTATGCTGATGTTGTTGCAGAGGCTGTGATGCTCGACAAGAACGGTAATAAGATTGAGGGTAAGAACGATACCGACATCTTCAACGCTTTGGGCGATTTGACCGCTTCATTCGAGGCAGGCGAGTTCCCCATCTTCAAGGCTGCGAACGGTAGCGTAGTAATTCCTGTATATGGTGCAGGTCTGTGGGGTCCCATCTGGGGCTACATCGCATTGGAGGCCGATATGAATACCGTTAAGGGTATCGTAATGGACCACTCTGGCGAGACTCCCGGTTTGGGCGCTGAGATCACCACCGACAAGGTGCAGTCGTCATTCGTAGGCAAGACCATCTTCGAGGGTACGGAGTTCGTATCTGTATCGATGAAGAAGGGTGGCGCCACCAACAACCACGAGGTTGATGCAATCTCTGGTGGTACGAAGACCTGCGACGGTGTAAATGCTATGTTGCGCACCTGCGTCGAGGGCTACCTTCCTTATATAAATGCTAATAAGTCTAACAAATAAAAAGAAGCGGAACTATGAATTTGAAAAATATAACTGGACCGCTGAGTGCTAACAACCCTGTAATCGTTCAGATTTTGGGTATTTGTTCGGCTTTGGCGGTAACTGTGAAGATGGAGCCTGCATTTGTAATGGGTCTGTCAGTTATGGTCGTTACGGCATTCGCCAACCTTGTGATGTCACTTTTGCGTAATGGTATCCCCTCACGCATCCGTATCATCGTTCAGTTGGTTGTAATCGCTGCTTTGGTAATTATCGTTGACCAGGTTTTGAAGGCATTTGTTTACGACGTGTCGAAGCAGTTGTCTGTATACGTTGGTCTGATCATTACCAACTGTATCATTATGGGTCGTGTGGAGGCCTATGCGTTGGGTAACAAGCCTATGGATTCGTTCCTCGATGGTATCGGCAACGGTTTGGGTTATGCTGCTATTCTTTTGATCGTAGCATTCTTCCGCGAGTTGTTCGGTTCGGGTACTTTGTTCGATATTCGAATCATCCCCGAGAGCTGGTACATCGCCAATGGCGGATTCTACTCTAACGTAGGTATTATGCTCTTCCCGCCTATGGCTCTTATTATTGTAGGTGCAATCATTTGGATTCACCGTTCGTTTAACAAGGATTTGCAGGAAAAATAGGAGGTAGAATATGGAAACATTAAATCTTTTTGTACGTTCGATTTTTATCGACAACATGGTATTCGCCTTCTTCTTCGGTATGTGTTCTTACATCGCCGTGTCGAAGAGCGTAAAGACTGCTATGGGTTTGGGTGCTGCTGTAGTATTCGTTCAGACTATGACAATACCCTTGAACTACCTCTTGAATGAGTATGTGTTGGCTCCCAACGCTTTGATAGAGGGTGTTGATCTGAGCTTTTTGACCTTCATCGTCTTCATCGCCGTTATTGCATCATTCGTGCAGTTGGTGGAGATGGTCGTTGAGAAGTTCTCTCCTTCGCTCTACAACCAGCTCGGTATCTTCCTTCCGCTGATCGCCGTTAACTGTGCAATTATGGGTGGTTCGCTCTTTATGCAGCAGAAGGTCGTATCAGGCGAGATTGCTAACCTCGGTCAGAGTGTAGTTTACGGTTTGGGCTCAGGTTTGGGTTGGGCACTCGCTATCGTTATGATGGCTGCCATCCGCGAGCGTTTGCAGTACTCTCACATCCCCGCAGGCTTGAAGGGCCCCGGTATCGCATTTATCATCACTGGTTTGATGGGTATCGCCTTCATGATCTTCTCAGGTATTCAGTTGTAAACCTTTAATAAGAGATAAGAAATGGATATTTTAACAATTGTAGTTGCGATAGTTGCCTTTCTTGTGGTGACACTCTTGTTGGTGGCACTGCTTCTCTTTGCAAAGGCTAAGCTGACATCATCAGGTGATGTTACTATCGACATTAACGACGGCAACAAGGTGTTGACCGTTCCTGCCGGTTCTACGCTCCTCAATACACTCACCGCACAGGGTATCTTCCTCCCTTCGGCTTGTGGTGGTAAGGGTGCTTGCGGTCAGTGCAAGTGCCAGGTATTGGAGGGCGGTGGCGAGATTTTGCCTACCGAGACCGGTTTCTTTAACCGCAAGCAGATTCAGCAGAAGTGGCGTCTGGGCTGCCAGGTGAAGGTTAAGGAGAATATGAAGATTGCTGTTCCCGCATCTGTTCTCTCGATCAAGAAGTGGGAGTGCGAGGTTGTATCGAACAACAATGTGGCTACCTTTATTAAGGAGTTCGTTGTTAAGTTGCCCGAGGGCGAGGATCTGAACTTCCGCAGTGGTGGTTACATCCAGATCGACGTTCCTGCAATCACCGTAAATTACAAGGATATCGACGTTGATCCCGAGTACCGCGAGGATTGGGAGAAGATGCACGTATTCGACTTGCAGATGGTTAACCCCGAGCCTCAGGTTCGCGCTTACTCTTGCGCAACCTATCCTGCCGAGGGTAACGTCATTAAGTTGAACGTACGTATCGCTACTCCTCCGTTCGACCGCGCAACGGGTGGCTTTATGAAGGTTAATCCTGGTGTATGTTCATCATACATCTACTCACTCAAGCCGGGTGATAAGATCACCATCTCAGGTCCTTACGGTGAGTTCTTCTTGCCCGATAACCTGCCCGACACTCAGGAGTTGGTATTCATCGGTGGTGGTGCTGGTATGGCTCCTATGCGTAGCCACTTGATGCACCTGTTCAAGACCGAGAAGACCAAGCGCCCCGTTACCTTCTGGTATGGTGCTCGTTCACTCAAGGAGGCATTCTATTTGGAGGATTTCGCTGCTATCGAGAAGGAGTTCCCCAACTTCAAGTTCCACTTGGCTTTGGACCGTCCCGATCCCGCAGCCGATGCAGCTGGTGTTGAGTACAAGGTTGGTTTCGTTCACAACGTTCTGTACGAGAACTACCTGAAGAACCACGACGAGCCCGAGGCTTGCATCTACCTGATGTGTGGACCTCCGATGATGGCATCGTCAGTAGTGAATATGCTCGACAGCCTGGGTGTTCCCGCTGAGAACATCTTGTTCGATAACTTCGGTGCATAATCACACCATATATAAAAGAAAAACCCGTCTGCAGATTTGCAGGCGGGCTTTTTTATATGCAAGAATCTCACTTTTTCCTCTAAAAGTGGGATTTTTTCGTTTTGGTGCAATAACCGATACAGCATATTGTGTTAAAACATATTTTTGTATCCGAAAAACAGCAAATATGAGATGAAACGAACTATTTTATTGTTAATATTGTTGCTTATTGGAGCCGATGCGCTCTTTGCACAGCAGGTGGGCGAACGACTGCCGATGGAGCAGGTCTATAAGCGTAAGTACACCGCAACGAAGATCGAAAATTTCGACCATGTAGTCGATGGTCGTGATGACGAGGCTGAGTGGGACTCTGTGGGCGAGTGGTCGGAGGCCTTTGTGCAGTCGCAGCCTGTGGAGCGTGCCGTATCGAGGTATGAGACGCGGATGAAGATATTCTACGACGAGAGAAATATCTACGTCGGCGTGCGTTGCTACGACGATCGGACTGACAAGATTCACCACCAGATAGGTAATCGCGACGACTGGACTGGCGACTACGTCACCGTGTCGTTTGATTCATATCACGACTATCGCTCGGCATCGCAGTTTATGCTCAATGCGGGTGGCACACGCACCGATATGAATATCACCGATCAGCAGGAGATGAATTTCTCGTGGAATGCCGTGTGGTCGGGCAAGAGCCACATCTACCACGATAAGGGGTATTGGTTTGCCGAGTATGTGATTCCCTTTACGCAGTTGCGCTACCGCACCGTAGGTACGGATGGTGTGTGGGGTCTGCACGTGCAGCGTATGGTTAGCCGCCACGACGAAATGGTGGAGTGGAGTATGATTCCGCAGAATAACAACGGATTCGTCTATTCGTTCGGTGAGTTGCACGGTATGCAGGATGCGCCTCGTACACGAAACATAGAGTTCACGCCCTACATCTCGGGGCAGCACGCCCGTGAGCCCCGCATTGAAGGCAGTCCCTATCAGACGGGTAGCGATTGGCGCGCCAACGTAGGTCTGGATGCCAAGATGCGTGTGGGTGACTACACGATGAATGACCTTCAATCCCGACTTCGGTCAGGTGGAACAGGATCCCTCGGTGATGAACCTTACAACGACGGAGACCTTCTACGAGGAGAAGCGCCCCTTCTTCCTCGAGGGTAGTGATGTCTTCAGCCTGGCGCTCGGTACGGATAATATCTTCTATTCACGTCGTATCGGTGCTATGCCTTCCTTCTCACCCTCGGTGGATAATACAACCAGTTTTGTTCAGACTCCAAAGAATGTGCCCATTATCGGCGCGCTGAAGTTTATCGGCACGAACAAACATAATGTATCGATTGGCGTTATGGAGAGCGTCACGGCTCGTTCGTCTGCGCATATGAGTGTAGGCGGCGAGAAGTCTCGCATCGTTACAGAGCCGCTGACGAACTACACCGTAGCGCGTGTGCAGAAGAGTTGGTCGGGTAATACGCTTCTGGGCGGTATGCTCACATCGGTGAACCGCGCCTTAGGCGAGGATCATCTGGAGCAGTCGATGGTGGCCAATGCCTTCACGGGTGCGGTGGATTTCTCGCACTATTTCAAGGATCGCCTCTACTACATTACGGCCAAGGCAATGTTCTCAACTATGAATGGCTCGGAGGCAGCCATCGAGCGTAAGCAGCGAAACTCGGTGCACTACTATCAGCGTGAATCTGCGGCAGATTTCCTCGGCGTAGATCCTACGCGCACCTCTCTCAGCGGCGCGGCAGGTATGCTGGAGGTGGGTCGCAAGGGCTTCTCGAAGTTGCAGGTGTGGGATCAGGCGATCATCTACTCGTCGGGGTTCGATATAAACGATGTGGGCTATCAGGCTCGTGCTGACCTTATACAGAATACCTTTGATATATCATACAATCAGAACTCGCCGTGGGCCATCTGGCGTAACACGGCCGTGAAGTTCACGATGCTCAACCAGTGGGATACGGGAGGTAATACGCAGTTACACAGTTTTCGTCTGCGCTGGGATGCCACACTGAAGAACCGATGGGGATGGTGGATCACGCAAACCTTCCGCACCAATCGCCGTGAGGATCGCCTGCTGCGTGGTGGCCCCGATATGCGTCTGCCGTCGGCTTACTGGAATTCTTTCGGATTCTTCACGGATATGGCAAAAAAGTGGTACGTAACGATCGATTACATCAGCAATATGAATATGGACGGCTCGAAGTTCGAGTATAACATTAAACCGAGCATCTACGCCCGCATCGGCAACCACTTGCTTTTAGAGGCTGCGGCGGAGCTCTATACCGACCGCAACGATCTGCAGTACGCTGGCACAATCGCACCCGAGAGCGATGGCGGCAAGAAGGAGTATGTTCTGGGGCGTATGTTCCAGCGCACTTATGGTGTGACGTTGCGTGCGCAGGTAAATGTTACGCCCGACCTGTCGCTACAGTTCTATGGCGCGCCCTTTACGTCAAATGCACGCTACACCGATTTCCAAGCGGCAGCAAACACCCTCTCGGATGATAAAGCGGAGCGTCTGCGACCTTTGTCGGAGAGCGAGAGCGCACGACTGGCAAATCCCGACTTCAGTTTCAACGAGTTCCGCTCAAACTTCGTGGCTCGATGGGAGTATCGTCCTGGATCGACGCTTTACTTCGTGTGGGAGCATGCCCGCTCTGATTACGGATCGCAGTATGTGTCGGGATGGGGCAAAAACATCGGCAATATGTTCCGCACCCCCGCGACAAATATCTTTATGATTAAGTTGAATTACTATTTCAACCTATAACAAAAAAAGCCTGTCTGCGATCGCAAGACAGGCTTTTTATTTGTATTAAGATAGGTTTAGTGAGCGAAATCAACGGTAAAGATATGGGGATCATTTGAATCAATACCCTTCGATATAATCTTCAGACCCTTGTAGTCGGTCATTGTTACTCCGAGTGAACGCTCATCAATCTTATAGCTTGCATATGAACCGCGCAGGAAGCTCTCCGAGTCACCGCCATCGTGGTGGTAAAGCTCCAGCCACAAATAGCCATCATCCTCATAAAGAGCCTTATAACCCTCACTACCTACATTATATACCAATCGCATCGTGTGCTGGTAAGTCTCATTGTTGATGGGGTAAACGATCAGCAACGTAACATAACCCATTGCAGGAGAGTAGAAACCCTCGTCAACCCTCACGTCGCCACGATAGGTATTCAGACCCTTCTCACCCTGAAAATCTGCCTCGCTCACGCGATCCAACTTGTCGGCTGTAATGATACGCGCCTGTGAGATATTGATCGTACGATCGAAGCCTGCGGGAGCGGGCTTATCAAGGACAGTGTAAGAGATCAAAAAACGCAACTCGCTAACCTGATACTCCTTGAAAGGAGGCGTCCACACCGAGGTATTATCGACAAAACCCTTCACGCCATCATCGAACACCACATAGTAGGGTGTACCAGCCGTGGCAGAACCCTGCACGAGAGTGCCGATGGTGGTATATACAATAGGATTCTCGCTATTGTCGTTACAAGCGGTCGAAACAGTAATTACGGCAAAAAGAGCCAACAGAATCTTAAACAATTTTCTCATATCAATCTAATTAATTCATTTTCACAACGCAAATATAGATAAAATATTGCTATCAGCACAAAAAAAAGCTGCCGAACACATATTCGGCAACTTTATACTATTATATCCTTAAGATTACTGCTCGGGGTGGAAGTTATGTGTAAATACCTCAGGCTGATTGGTCGTAGGATTAATCGAAATAAACTTAATACCCTTGTAGTAGTTGAGAATACCCTTTACATCGGAAGTCTTATAGCTTACAAAAGTTCCCAACTCCATATTTCCCTTGTTGGCTGCGTCGTTGTAGTATAGCTCAAGGTAGAGATAGCCATCATTTTCGACATACAAATCCTTATAGGGACTCGTCTCAGGCTGGTTGCATACCAATCGAATCTCGGGCACCGTGTAAGAGTTCTCACCCTGATAATAGACCATAAGCGTGATGTAGTTGAGCGCATCCGACAACATCACCACATCCACCTTGGTTCCACCCGTATAGTTCTGCAAGCCCTTGTCACCCATAAAATTCTCAGCAGTAACGTACTCCAAAAGACGTGATGTAACGTGGGTTGTCGAAACTATTCTGATGTAATTATCATAGCCTGGAAGTTTCTCATCCAGAATCTCATAGCTAATAATATAGCGCAACTCGTTAACACCCTCGGGGAAGGTAGGGCTCCACTTGCTGTAATTCTCGACAGCAGCCGTTTTACCATCGTCGAAAACAATGTAGTAGGGCGACGACGAATAGATAGACTCCACGACTGTCGCCATAGTGGTGTAAACTTCTGAGTCCTCACCATTCACACCGCAACTTGTGCTGAGCATAACGCTCGCCAAGAGGGTCATTGCAATTTTAAGTAGGTTCTTCATATCTGTTGTTTTTTTAATTTTTATTCTGAAACGCAAAGATAGGTAAAATATTGCATCGTTAATCAAAAAATATTTTTTGTCATCGTCTTTTTCAGCCGTAAAATGTACCTTAAGAGCTCTCTTGCTATATCACATCGTTGATTTTTTGCTCATCATAGCTTTTAATCAACTCACCGAGGCGCTCTTTTGCCTTAAACTTGATTTGCGGCGATATGTTCGTGGCCACCGAGTGCAGAGCCCATAGCAGAGCAGCCATATCGTCCGAATAGCCGAGCATAGGAATAAAATCGAGCACCATATCGGCTGGCAGAATAAAATATCCGAGCGCACCCAGAATCTTACTCTTCTCCTTCAGCGGCACCTCGTCGCTACGCAGCACATAGTAGAGCAGCAACACCGCATATACCACCTTCGCGCCAGCCCAACGGGCAGCCGACGAGAGTTTGCGCAGGAGTTTACTCTCCGAGTAGTTGTACTGATACTTCTCTACATTCTTAGGTCTTCTCATCTCATCATAGCTTTGATATGCAATATTACGGAAAATTTTCCACAATACAAAACCCTTTTTCGACGTTATCGGATAGCTGGCATCAATGGAGATTATGCTTCGCTAACACAGAAAATGGCAGGGAGTGATACAAAGTGAAAAATTATGAGTATCTTTGCCTATATGAAAAACATAGTATTCGATTTGGGCCGTGTTGTGTTCGCACAAGACCCCCAAAAAAGCACTGACGAATTCAAGCAATTCTTCTCTTACGTCTCGCAGACTCCTATGCCGCAGTTCTGGATCGACTACGATCTGGGCCTTTCGTCATTCGACAAAGTTGCGGAGGATCTGGCCACATACCGCAATGTCGAGGTAGGCTACGCCCGTGATATGATCAATCTGGCCATCATCAAGCAGGAGACAATCGCACCTACGGGCCGACTCATCAGGGAACTCAAGAAGGCAGGCTACCGCCTCTACGTTCTGTCGAATATGTCGCGTGAGTTTATCGATTTTCTGCGACAGCAGGAGGTATATGCCAACTTCGACGGCGAGGTCATCTCGTGCGAAGAGGGTGTCGCCAAACCTATGCCAGAGATTTACGATCTGTTGCTCAACCGTTTCTCGCTCGATGCTGCCGACACGCTATTTATCGACGATCGCAAGGAGAATGTCGAGGCCGCCGCAAGGAAGGGTATTCAGACATTCCATTTCGACCGCAACGACTACGAGGGTAGCTGCATCCGCCTGCGCGAAATACTGTTATAACACTGTATGACAATAATTTATTAACAATAACACAGAACAATTATGGGATTTTTGAACGAATTTAAGGCTTTTGCCCTCAAGGGTAACGTAATGGATATGGCTGTCGGTGTAATCATCGGTGGTGCATTTGGCAAGATCGTTACCTCGCTTGTAAATGATGTTATTATGCCTCCCATCGGCTTGGTCGTTGGCGGCGTTGACTTCACCGATCTTAAGCTCACGCTCAAGCAGCAGGTTTTAGATGCGGCTGGTGAGGTACTCACCCCTGCCGTAACGTGGAACTATGGTGCTTTCTTGCAGCAGGTTGTCGACTTCACGATCCTCGCCTTCTGTGTATTTATGATGGTCAAGGTAATGAACCGCCTCACCATTAAGAAGAAAGAGGAGGAGCCCGCACCTGCACCAGCACCCGAACCGGAGCCTACGAAGGAGGTGTTACTGCTCGCCGAGATCCGCGATCTGCTGAAGGAGCGCAAGTAAATACCAACAATACCAAATTACTATTTACATCTAATGAAAAAATGTTTTAGAATAGCTGCAATTATGTACGCTATCGCAACTCTTGTGGCTTGTTCTTCGACTAACGACACCACGGGCGATTGGCCCGTACCCGAGCACAAGCTCTGCGAGATGGATTACACCCCCGCAAAGACCACCTTCTCGCTCTGGGCACCCACAGCCGACGAGGTTGAAGTACGTCTCTACGACAATGGCACGCTCGCCGAAAGCATCGCAATGAAGCCCGCAGAGGCTTGTATGTGGACGGCCACGAAGGAGGGCGACCAGATTGGCAAGCAGTACACCTTCCGCGTCAAGGTTGACGGCGAGTGGCTGAAGGAGACCCCCGGCATCTTTGCTCGCGCCGTCACGACCAATGGCGAGCGTGGAGCAATCATCGACCTCGACGCTACCGACCCCGAGGGTTGGGCCGAGGATAAGCGACCTGCACTCACTGCGGCAAACCAGATCTCGGTTTACGAGATGCACTACCGCGATATGACAGCACACCTGTCGGCAGGCAGTTCATATCCGGGCAAATATCTCGCTATGGCCGAGCACGGCACCCGTTCGAAGGAGGGCCTGGCTACAGGACTCGACCACTTGGTGGAACTGGGTGTTAGCCACGTTCACCTCTTGCCTACGGCCGATTTCGGCTCGATCGACGAGTCTGTAAAGGACAATACGCAGTACAACTGGGGCTATGAGCCTCAGCATTTTAATGTCCCCGAGGGCACCTATTCGACTGATCCTGCGGACCCCTCAGCTCGTATCCGCGAGCTCAAGACGCTGGTGCAGGCGATGCACAAGGCTGGCCTGAGAGTGGTTTTGGACGTGGTATATAACCACACCACCGACACGCAGCGTTGTGGCTTCGAGCTTACCGTCCCCGGCTACTACTACCGTATGCGCGAGGATGGCACGTTTGCCGATGGTTCGGGTTGCGGCAATGAGACCGCATCGGACAAGGCGATGATGCGCAAGTATATGGTTGAGTCGCTTGAGTATTGGGTTGAGGAGTTCCACGTTGACGGTTTCCGTTTCGACCTGATGGCAATCCACGACATCGAGACAATGAATATCATCCGCGAGCGCCTTTCGGCAATCGACCCCACAATCCTTATCTATGGCGAGGGTTGGGCAGCGAGCGCTCCTGCCTACGACGAGCAGCAGCTTGCATTCAAGCTCTACACCCACCGTATGCCCGGCATTGCAGCCTTCAGCGACGACATTCGTAACGCTTTGCGTGGTACGCTCGATATGAAGACGGGCGGTTTCATTC
>JAZRQX010000021.1:0-30165 GCA_045650235.1 Alistipes sp.
CGCAAGGGTCGTATGCACATCCTGGGCAAGATCACTGAGACCATCGCTGAGCCCCGTGAGGATTACCGCGAGTTCGTTCCCCGCATCGTGCAGATCCAGATCCCGAAGGACTTCATCGGTGCTGTTATCGGCCCCGGCGGCAAGGTTATTCAGGAGATTCAGAAAACTACCAACACAACCATCACTATCACGGAGAATGATGAGTGCGGCGTAGTAGATATCTTCGGCGTAGATAAGGAGGCTTTGGATGGAGCACTCGCTCGCATCAAGGCTATCGTTGCCGTTCCCGAGGTAGGTGAGGTTTACGATGGTACGATCAAGAGCATCGTAGCTTTCGGTGCTTTCGTTGAGATTCTGCCCGGCAAGGAGGCTCTGCTCCACATCTCGGAGATCGACTACAAGCGTTTTGAGACTATGGAGGAGACAGGCCTTAAGGAGGGTGACAAGATTGAGGTTAAGCTCATCGGTATGGATCCCAAGACCAACAAGTACAAGCTCTCACACAAGGCTCTGATGCCCAAGCCCGAGGGTTGGGTTGAGCGTGAGCGCAAGCCCCGTCCGGAGGGTGGTCGTCCCCGTGGCGAGCGTGGCGATCGCGGCGAGCGTCGCAGCTCAGACCGTCCCAAGCGTTAATTAAGGAATACTTAAACTAAATGTATAATACTAATTACAAACTCTTATGAAAAACAGTCTTAAATTATTCGTTGCCATTGCTGTGGCAGCCGTTTTGACCGGCTGTAACTGCTTCAGCAAGATGGCAAAGAATCAGGACGATGTAACAATCGCCTGCACGCCCGATGTTCTTGCACTCAACAATGGCAAGGTAGAGGCCGACATCACGGTAAACTACCCCGCTAAGTACTACAACAAGAAGGCCGTTCTGAAGGTAACACCCGTAATGGTATTCGAGGGTGGTATGGTAGAGGGTGCTACCAAGTATTTCCAGGGTTCAAAGGTTAAGGATAACTACACCGTAGTTCCCGCAAATGGTGGTTCATTCACTCAGCACGTTGAGTTCCCCTACGACGCACGTATGGCTCAGAGCGAGCTCAAGCTTCTGATCGAGGTAAAGTGCCCCAGCGGTCCCTGCAAGGAGTGGACTTTGGTAAACGCTAACAACGGCGCTATGCCTACTAAGGCTGAGGAGGCTGCACTCGCAGCTGGTGGCAAGCAGGCTGAGGCTATCAAGGCTGCTTTCGCACTGCCCGTAGCTAAGGGTGTGAACACTCTGCAGAGCGACTTGGCTTACTCAGACGTTATGTCTAACACCGCTAACAACTACAAGAACGTAACTACCGTTGTTACCAAGGCTGACATTATGTACGCTATCAACTCATCAACCGTAGCTCGCAAGGCTGCCGACACCGATGAGCTCAAGGCCTTCAAGCAGAACGTAGTTGACCAGCAGGGCAACGACCGCGCAACGCAGAAGCTCTACGTTCACGGTTACGCTTCACCCGATGGTCCCGAGAAGTTCAACGACAACCTCTCTTCTGCACGTTCTAAGTCAGGTCACAAGGCAGCTGAGAAGCTTTTGAAGGATACCGGTATGGCTCTTGACGTAGCATCTTACGGTGAGGACTGGGAAGGCTTCAAGGAGTTGGTTGCTACTCCAGACATCGACGACAAGGATATCATCCTCCAGGTTTTGAGCCGCTACGACTCTTCAACCCAGCGTGAGGCTGAGATCAAGAATATGTCAGCTGTATTCACCGAGCTCAAGAAGGAGATTCTGCCCAAGCTCCGTCGTGCTCAGCTCGTAAACAGCACCGACATCAAGGGTAAGACCGACGCTGAGATGGCTGCTCTGATCAACAATGGTCGTCTGGATGAGCTCACCAACGAGGAGCTTCTCTATATGGCTGAGAGCGTATTGAAGGACATCAAGGCTCAGGCTACCGTTTTGGAGTACACTGCTAAGAAGTTCAACGATGCTCGTGCTTACAACAACCTCGGTGTAGCTTACGCTAAGCTGGGTGATGCTCAGAAGGCTCTCCAGAACATCGAGAAGGCTGCTCAGTTGGGTCTTAACAACAACGAGCTCAACAGCAACCTCGCACTTGTTAACCTTGCTAACGGCAACGTAGCAAAGGCACAGCAGTACGCTGCTGCAGCTGACGCTAAGACCAAGTCTATGATCGCTGCTGCTCAGGGTAACTACAGCGCTGCAGCTTCAACCCTTTCAGGTTACAACGCTGCTATCGCTAACACGATGAACAACGACCTGACCGCTGCTAAGAAGGCTATCGCTGCTGACGCATCGGCTAAGGCTGACTACCTGCGTGCTGTTATCGCAGCTAAGGAGGGTGACCTTCAGACTGCAAAGGCTCAGTTGCAGAGCTCAATCTCTAAGGATGCATCTCTCGCTGCTAAGGCTGCTAAGGATGTAAACCTTGCAAACTTGTTCGCAAGCGGTTTCAAGCTCTAATATCCGCTCTACGATAAAAACGGGTGCCTGACCTATGATTGGGCACCTTTTTTGTTTGATATGGGCACCCACGTCTGGGGGACGTGGGATTTTTTTGCATTCAATTTACACCTTATATAAATATATATTCGTATATTTGTAAAAAGTAAACCCCTACACTATGGAGTACGCCAACCATCTTCAAGAGTACGCTCCGGCTCCAACCAAGGCCGAAGTCGCCGATAAGGTCGCAATGCTCAAAGCTGCTGCCGCAGCAAACTGCAATACGGAGGTCTATAAATTATGCCTTTCGGCAGTCGATCTTACCACCCTCTCGTGTGACGATTCTGCCGAGTCGGTTACAGCTATGGCCCGCCGTGCAGCCGAATTCTATATTGACTACCCGACGCTTGGCAATGTCGCCTCGGTATGCGTCTATCCCCCCTTTGTTGAGAATGTGGGCCTTGCCATCGACGGTACATCTATGCGCATCACGAGCGTGGCGGGAGGCTTCCCCGCATCGCAGACCTTCCTTGAGGTGAAGATGCTGGAGGTGGCGATGGCTATCGAGAATGGTGCCGACGAGGTAGATATAGTGCTTAACGTGGGCAAGATGCTCAGCGGCAACTACGATGAAGCGGCCAACGAGGTGGAGGTACTGCGCGAGGAGTCGGAAGGAGCAACACTTAAGGTTATCCTCGAGACGGGGGCTCTCCATTCGCCCGAGCTTATCTACAACGCATCGCTCTTGGCTATGGCCGCCGGTGCCGACTTCGTGAAGACCTCAACGGGCAAAATCACCGAAGGGGCAACACCCGAGGCTGCGGTTGTAATGTGTCTAGCTATTGCCGAGTACCACCGTAAGACAGGCCGTCGCATAGGCTTCAAAGCTGCTGGTGGCGTACGCACTGCCGCAGACGCAGCACTCTACTACACCATCGTTAAGGAGCTACTCGGCGAAGAGTGGCTCACGCCCGAACTATTCCGCATCGGAGCATCATCGCTTGCCAACGAACTCCTCTCGGCTATCGAGGGTAAAGAGATAAAATATTTTTAGCAACTCCCAATAGAAACAGAAAGGGTGTCCAACCATTTGGTTAGACACCCCTTTTTTATATCCTCAACGTCTACTCTACCTTAACGGTGTGACGATGTAGGACCTTTCCCGTCGCATCCACAACTTCCATATCGATCTGTGACTTAGTGGCGCGCACGTTCACCTTGTCGTTATTCGAATTGACCAGGATGGGGAAGTTATTATCCACCGAACCCACGTCGCGGAAGCTGTAACGGTGAGTGTGACCACACAACATCACATCGATACCCGCCTCATTGAGAGTGGGCAACAACAGACGCTTCAGCTCATTGTTGCCATACCAACCCACACCCTTATCGAAGGGGATGTGCAGCAGAGCAATCTTCACGGGAGCCGAACGGAACTCCTCGCTCTTGACAGCCTCCTTCAGCCACTCGGCCATCTTCTCACGGTAAGCATCGTAAGCAGCCGTGCCGCCATACTCAATATCGCTATCGGGCTTATCCTCACCGCTATCCAGCACTACGAAGGCTACAGGGCCCTGACGGAATGTGAAGTAGGGCGTATTGGTCGGTGTGGGGAAGAGGTTCAGATACTCGCTAAAGCCGGGGCCGCGAGTCTCGTGATTACCACGCACATACACAAGCGGGATGTCCGTTGCGAAGGTCTCCGTTGCGCGCGTCATAAAACCAGTCTCGATATCCTCCGTAGAGCCCATAAAGCTCACCATATCGCCATTGAAGACCACGAAATCGGGCTTCTGCTCCTTAAGTCCCTTCGTCAAAGCCAGCATCATCGAGTCGCGGCCGTGAATATCGTTCACCATCGTGAAGGTGCAATCCGCCTTCTTCGCATCCATAGTGCGGATGGCGTAGGGTTTCTGCGAATATACGTTGCTCGCGCTGATGTAGCCACTCGGTACGGGGTTGTGGCCACTATCGTCCACGCCCTGCTGATAGATTCGGTAGCGATAGCTCGTGCCGGGCTTCAATCCCGTGATACGAACGTGATGAACGGCCGACACGACGTGACGTCCCATAAAATCCTCATCGTAGCGGGGACGCTCCTCGGCGTAGAACGACGTGCCATCGTCGGGGGCAACCTCCACCCAACCCATACAGCGATCGGTCGAGGTCCACACTACGGTCATCTCGGTCTCGGTGACACCCACCACCCACGGGCCGCACTTGGTGTTGACTCTCGGTGGATCGGCTGCAAATGCCACAACTGCTAAGAGCATGAGCATCAAGCTAAAACATAATCTCTTCATAGTCAGTAGTTTTTATTATCATTTACTCTATATTCTCATCCGTCTGGACATCCGTCTCAACCTGCTCACCCATCTGCTCCACGACCTCCTCTACTGAAGCCGCCGTCGGCACAGCGGGCGCAAACAAATCCTCAGGAAGCAGGCTCTTATACGACCCGGCACCCAGTACCGTCATCACGATTATCGCCACCACGCCCACAGCGAAGAGCAATCCTATAATCTTCTTTATCATAGCTATCTATTCAGTTTAATCTCCATTTCGGGCAGTGTGCGGCTGATGATCACCTCCTCGCCCTCTTCGGGCTCGGGCAGAGGCATCTCCTTCAGTAGCTCAACCGAGCGCACCAGCACATTATCCACAGGCATAATATTGTAGTAGAACGCCGCATCCTCCAACACCGTATTACGGCCGATATAGGCTCTGAGCTGCGCCTCCATAATCCTGCGCGAGCGGGCAATCTCGCGCTGTACGGGTTTCACGCCCTGCGCCGTAGCATAACGGATGAAATCATCGAAGAGCGTCTTATCACTATCCAAAAGCTCGGTCAGCTCATCCATCGTACGCACTGCATTGAGCGCCTCGCGATGGCGGTCGGCATAGTCCAACGTATAGCGATAGAGGATGTTGCGGCCCGACACCTCGGCATAGTATCGCGTCATATCGGTAGTATCCATCGGGATGAATACATCGGGCATAATACCGCCTCCGCCATACACAACCTTACCCTTCGGCGTCACGAACTTGAGCGAGTCGGCAAAGTGGATGCTGTCGGCCGAGAAGAACTCGTTGTTATTATAGCGGCGGATCAGGTCCATATCGTAGTCATACTCGTCACCATTGGTGTAGGGCTTCTGAATCGAGCGGCCCGTAGGGGTATAATAACGCGCTACGGTGAGTCGCAGAGCCGAACCATCGGCATAGGGTATCTGACTCTGCACCAAGCCCTTACCAAACGAGCGTCGTCCTACGATCGTACCTCGGTCGTTATCCTGCACCGCACCGGCCAGGATCTCGCTCGACGAGGCACTACCCTCGTCAATGAGTACCACGAGAGCCAAATCCGTTGCCGTACCCGTGCCGTCGCTGAACTCCTTGACCTGCTCGCGGTGGCGATCCTCCGTATATACAATCAGCTTACCTGCGGGTAGGAACTCATTGGCAATCAGGATAGCCTGATCGAGGAAGCCGCCCGAGTTATCGCGCAGGTCGAATATCAACTTTTTCATACCCTGCTCGCGCAGCTGCGCCAAAGCCAGCTGCAACTCCATAAACGACGTGCGGGCAAACTGCGACAGACGGATAAAACCGATGCTGTCGGTCAGCATCGTAGCCGCCTCGATACTCTTGATGGGGATAGCATCGCGCACAACCGTAATATCGACCAGATCGTCGATATTCTGTCGTTTGAGCGAGAGTCGCACCTCCGTACCGCGTCGTCCGCGCAGGCGCTTTACGATGTCGTTCTGCGGCATCTTCACACCCGCCACTAACGTATCGTTGATCTCGATAATGCGGTCGCCAGCCACAATTCCCGCCTTGGCACTCGGACCATTGGGGATGACGCTCAGTACGATAACCGTATCGGTTGCGGCATTGAACGACACACCAATACCGTCAAACTCACCCTCCAGCGGCTCGTTCAACTCCTGCATCTCGCGTGCGGGGATATATACCGAGTGAGGATCCAGCTCGCGCATCATCAGCGGGATAACCAGCTCGGCAAGCGAATCCATCGAGATAGAGTCCACAAAACGATGCTCGACGAGCATACTCGTCTGCATAATCTTGTTTGTCATATTCATACTGCTGCGACGTATGAGCGAGCGAATCTGCGACTCGGCTCGATTGCGCCCGACGAACTGTCCCAGCAATATTCCAAGAACAACTCCTACTGCCAAAATCAGCGGAAAGAGTATCGTGTGTTTAGAGTTTTTGTACATATATCACTTATCTATCCCCTATATGCCAACAATCGGCATACCATTCTTTGCGGGGCCGTCGCTTTGGGCCGCACTATCTGCCCGTGACGGGATTATTTATTCTTAAACGTGTAGGTCAAACCGAGCGAGATGTACGACTTGAGCATAATTGCACTATTCTGCGCCTTGTCGTATAGCATATTGACCGTAATCTCAGTCTCAAAATACTTCGACGCCTTGATTCTGAACGAGTTTCGCCAATCAACCGTCGGATGCAACATCTCGTGGCGAGGCACAGCCTTCGGCTCCAGTCCCTCGGGGCTACCATTCTGTTTCCAGTTGTCGAGCGCCGTCAGATAGTCGTCATACTCGCGGATTTTCGACAGAGTGCTCACATTGGTGATCCAACCGTAGTAGCAGAAGATGTTGGTGTCGTAAGTAAACCAATTCTCCTTACCCCAGCTACGCTTGAACTCCAGCTTTACTGACGAACCACCCGTAAAGAGGAAGTTCTTGTCGATATCGACACCAAACCAGCTCTTTGCCTCCTTGTTACGGTAGTAACGCTCGACGAGCGAGTTGTTCGCCACCACGCCATTACCAGAGAGGGGGAAGAGCGAAATCTTGATCGGGAACTTTGCATTGGGGCTGGCGAAGTCCATACCGAGCGAGAAGTCCATATTACCCGGCGCGAGGAAACCCGTGATCACATCGTTGTCGGTCTGCTGCGTACGCGAGAGATACGAGTTCGAGAATTGGCTCTTGAACTTAAACATCATTGTGTAAGACCACGTCTTGTTCATCGCCAGCTTAGGCTGCACCTGCAACCAGAACTCATCGATATTCTTAAACCACACACCCTTGCGATCGCCCTCCTCGGTATCCACACGCAGACGGTTGTAGCCGTACTTGGCACTCACCTGCGTATTGTTCGAGAAGAGGTTCTTCTTATAGGTATGCACCAGATTGAACGATCCGAGCACCGAGATAGCGTTATCACCACCCTTCGTATCGGCCCACGCCTCATTGTACGAGGTCATCGTACCCTGCAACTTGAGCGTCACCTCCAGATAGTTGCGCTCCTTGCGTATGCGCTGACGCTCCAGACGGTCGCGTGCTTCGCTGAACGATGAGAGCTCATTGATATTGGCATTCTGTATCTGAGTCTGATGATTCACATTGCCGGCGGTGCGGTTTTTGGTCTGATCCTCGACGGTGAACTGCGCGCGGGCAGGCAGCGCCAGCATCGTAGTCACTACGATCAGCAGTGTCAAAAGTCTATTCATAATCGGCTGTTTTTATATTTTGTTTTTCTCAATGCAAAGTTACAATTTTTCAGTGAATATACTTATATTTGTAAGTACATAATTAATCAACTATTCTACGATATGAAATATTTTGGAGCTCACGTCAGCGCATCGGGCGGTGTTGATAACGCCCCGCGCAACGCTTTCGAGATAGGGGCGACGGCTTTCGCCCTCTTTACCAAGAATCAACGTCAATGGGCAGCCCCCGCACTCAGCGACGAGCAGATCGCTGCCTTCCGCGAGGCTTGCGACAAATATGGCTTTGCACCACATCAGATTCTGCCTCACGACAGCTACCTTATAAACCTTGGCCATCCCGAACCGGAGGGGCTGGAGAAGTCGCGCGCCTCGTTCATCCACGAGATGGAGCGTTGCGAACGTCTGGGATTGGATCGTCTTAACTTCCACCCTGGCAGCCACCTAAAGAAGATTTCGGAGGAGGAGAGTCTGAAACTCGTGGCCGAGTCGATTAACATCGCGCTGGATAAGACTCGTGGCGTTACGGCCGTGATTGAGAATACCGCCGGTCAAGGCTCAAACCTCGGCTACGCATTCTGGCACTTGGCCTATATCATTGACCGCGTGGAGGATAAATCGCGTGTGGGTGTATGTCTCGACACCTGCCATTCGTTCGCTGCGGGCTACGATCTCTCGACCGAGGAGGGTTGCGACGAGGTCTTTGCCGAGTTCGAGCGCGAGGTCGGATTCGAGTATCTGCGAGGTATGCACCTCAACGATGCGATGAAACCTCTCGGCAGCCGCGTCGATCGCCACTCACCGATGGGTGAGGGCCATTTGGGCATAACGCCCTTTCGGTACATTGCGCGCGATGCCCGTTTCGACGACATTCCGCTCATCCTCGAGACGCCCGACGAGAGCCGCTGGGCCGAGGAGATTGCAATGCTGAAGAGTTTTGCGCAAGAGTAAATAAAAAGGGTGCCCGAATCTATCGGACACCTTTTTTTATCATATTTTTCATTTCACAGAAATTGTATAACAAGAGCTATTTTGAGGCTGGTCGCCGTCCGAGAAACCGCAGCATACTGAGACGTATGTGAGGATTTCGAGTAGGTGCCAGACGCCAAAAGAGCCTTGTTAGACGATTTCTTACTCTCCCTTAGCTTCTAAGATGGGTAGGCCCGCCTCGGTGGGAATGTATATAACCTTATTAGCCGCAGAGTTCTGCTGTCGCACCCATAGATACTGAATGTAGGTGGGCGTGAGCGAGCCATTCTCGATCTTGATAGCCTCGGCAGCACCCTGTGCACGTACCACCTCCGCCTGAGCGTTAAGTTTCTCAGCCTCGAGGTTAGCCTTTGCCTCTTCGATCTTAATCTGGCGGTTCTGCTCGGCCTGCGCCAGCTCGGCACGACCCTTCATCTCCTGCTGCCACACCTTGTATCGGGGCACTCCAAAGAGAAAGAACGCAACAATTGCACAACATACGAAAGCAATAGATAAAACTGCGCCAGCCGTAATTACGGGGCCTTGATTTGGATTACTCATAGTTTGAAGGTTTTAGGTGGTTTATTATAATCTGTTAAGACATTTTCTGATCAACTGCACGCTGTCGCGTATCTCATCATCCGAGATAATGAGCGGTGGCGAGATGCGGAATGCCGTATCGCAATAGAGGAACCAATCGCTCAGAATTCCCTCCTCGATAAATAGATCCATCAGACGATACAACTTCTCGCTTGCGCCAAGCTCAACGGCCATCAACAATCCGCTACGGCGAATCTCCTTCACAGCCGGATGATCTTTTAAGAGCTCCTCGTACATCGCACCCTTGCGCTCGACATCCTCAACAACCTTATTATCAATCAGAAACCGCATCGCTGCCAATCCTGCCGCACAGCATACAGGGTGGCCGCCGAAGGTTGTTATATGGCCCAAAACAGGATCGAACGTGAGCGTGGACATAATCTTCTGACTCGAGACGAAAGCTCCGAGCGGCATACCGCCACCCAAGGCCTTTGCCAAGCATACAATGTCGGGCGTTACGCCATATCGCTGCATAGCGAACATCTCACCCGTACGGCCCATACCGACCTGAATCTCATCGAAAATCAGCAGCGCCCCCACCTGCGAGCAACGCTCACGCAGAGCCTGCAGGAATCCATCCTCGGGAGGACGCACTCCGGCCTCACCCTGCACAGGCTCACACAGCACGCAGGCCGTACGCTCGGTGATCTGCGCCAAATCCTCCTTATGGTTAAACCTGATGGCCTTTGTGTCGGGCAGCAGCGGACGGAAAGCCGACTTCCACTCCTCACCCTCCGGAGCTCCCATCATACTCATCGCTCCGTGTGTCGAGCCGTGATAGGCCCTGCGCATCGAGATCATCTCCGTGCGTCCCGTATAGCGTTTTGCGAGTTTCAGCGCACCCTCCACAGCCTCGGCCCCCGAATTGAGGAAATAGACCGAATCGAGCGGTTCGGGCAGAGTCTCAGCAAGCAATCGCGCAAACTCCACCTGCGGGCGCTCGACCATCTCACCATAGACCATAATGTGCATATACTCTGCGGCTTGGCGCTGCACAGCCTCCACGACGGCCCGATTTGCGTGGCCGACGTTACTCACCGACACGCCTGAGATCAGATCGTAGTAGGGCTTGCCCTCGGGGGTATAGAAAAAGACACCCTCGGCTCGCTCGACCTCGATAAGCTGTGGTGCGGGCGAGGTCTGCGCAACGTGGCGCAGGAACTGCTTTCGTAGGATTTCGCTCATAACTTACAAGGGAAATTGTCGCTCCAAAATTCTCTGCGCATCACGCACCGACGACATCACCCAGCGGAACAGCATCTCGCGGGCATCATCCTCCTTCAATCGCCAATCAATCGCGGGCGATAGGCGCATACGCTGCGAGAGCATATAGATCAGAATTGCCGCCGAAGCCGAGACGTTCAGGCTCTCGACCATACCGCACATCGGGATTCGCAGATACTCATCCGCCGCCTCGATAATCTCGTCGCTCACACCCGCGTGCTCCGTACCGAAGACCAGACAGAAGGGGCCTCGCTCCACATCGAACGTTTCGGGCGTGCAACTCTCGCGGTGGGGAGTGGTGGCCACCAGTCGATAACCCGCACCCTTGAGCGTAGCAATCGCCTCCTCGGTCGAGTCGTGGCGAGTGATATCGACCCACTTGTCCGTGCCGCGAACGATATTGACGTTGGGCGAGAACTTGCAACGTGTCTCCACCGTATGCAGATCCTGCAATCCAAATGCCTCGCAGTGGCGCACCAGCGCCGAAGCGTTCTGCGGATGGAAGGTATTCTCGGTAAGGATAGTCATATAGCGGGTGCGCTCTCCGAGTGTACGGCGCAACACCTCGATGCGCTCCTCAGTAAGGAACGTAGTCATATACTCCGTACGCTCGTTGTACCACTCGGCCGAGTGGCCAGCGCAATATTCTTTCAATCTACTTGCGATACTTGTCATCTTCGTCAAGGATTTTAAGGTAACTCTCATATCGCGGATAGGCTATCTCGCCCCTCTGGACGGCCTCCACCACAGCACAATGCGGCTCGTGCGTATGAGAACAATTATAGAAACGGCACTCGGGCAAGTAGCGCATCATCTCGGGAAAGTAGTGCGCCAGTTCGGCATCCTCAATATCAATCAAGCCGAAACCCTTAATACCCGGTGTGTCAATTATATATCCGCCCTCCGAGAGGGGATACATCGTAGAAAACGTGGTAGTATGCTTACCCTTATGGTGGCTCTGCGAAATCTCGCCCGTACGAATATCCAACCCAGGCTCAACGGCTGCCACCAGAGTAGATTTTCCTACGCCCGAATTTCCCGACAGCAGCGTAGTCTTGCCACGCAGCAACTCGCGCACCACATCGACACCCTCGCCCTCGGTGGCCGAGACCTCGATGATGCGGTAGCCCGCACTCTCATAAATAGCGTGAAACTCCTCAACCTCTTCGGGGCGCTGCCGCGCAAGATCTATCTTCGCCAGCAGAATCGTAGCGGGCACTTTGTACGCCTCGCACGTTACCAGGAAACGGTCGATAAACTCTTTGGCCGTTGCGGGCGAGAAGAGCGTTACGACCAACAGTGCCTGATCGACATTGGCCGCTATGATGTGTGACTCCTTCGAGAGGTTCGATGCACGACGGATGATATAGTTGCGGCGCGGCTCAATCGCGGAGATTACATATCCTCCCTGCTCGTCTGCCTCAACCCTCACCACATCGCCCACCACTACGGGATTGGTCGAGCGCACACCCTTCAGGCGCAGTTTGCCTCGGATGCGACACTGCAGACGTTCGCCCTCGTGCAACACCTCATACCAACTGCCCGTCGAGCGGACAACCATTGCGTTAAAACCCTCTGCCATCGTTAATCCAGGAATTTGTCGGCCAGCTCCTCAAAATAGGGCGTCAGCTTGTCGGTAATTCCCTTTACGGGCTCATACCAACGCGACTCGGCAACGCACTCGCGCGATGCCCACTCATAGCTCTTATTTGCGTTGTCAAACCACGAGAACAACACGCTCACGATCAGCGCTACCTTCGCCACCGAGAACAATATTCCGAGCAGCACGTCAATTGCACCCAACCCCGCAAAGCGGAACACGGCCCTGAGCACATAGCCCGACACAGCGATAAGAATCATCGCAGCTACGAATATCACGATAAATCCCACAACACCCTGGACTCCAATATCAATACCGAGTATTCGCTCCAACTCCGAGCCATACTGCGTAGCGAAGAAGAGCGCCGCCACAACGGCCAGAAGTGAGAGCATTTGCAGAAGGAATCCACGACGCCAACCATTGAATACGGCCCACGCCAACGAGAGATAAACTATGATGTCAAAAATATTCATATGTGCCGAATTTAATCCTTTTTATAATTGTTTCCACCACAACTATGGTCAAAATATCGCACGAAGTTAGCATTTTTTTTTGATATTTCGTATATTTGCGCAAAGTAACTCGGTTATCCGGCGTTATTCCTACCCACTATAGCGTTCGGCTAATCAGTGTTTAAGCTACGAAAACAACTAATTTGACACCCCTATGAAACGATACATTATTTTTGCCCTTCTATTGATATTTTGCTCCGCTGCCTCGGCCCGCGAGGTCTTCTCGCTCAACGACAATTGGCAATTCTACTTCAAGCTGGAATCGAGCAGCGACAGCGCACGCAACATATCACTCCCCCACACCTGGAATCTCGACGCTCTGGCCGGCCAGGGCAGCTACCGCCAGACAACGGCCAACTACTCGCGCGAGATTTTCATCCCCGCCGAGTGGTCCTCAAAGCGTCTTTTCCTGAAGTTCTACGGTGTGCAGAGCGTGGCCGACGTATTCGTCAATGGCCACCACGTCGGCGAGCATCGTGGCGGCTGGACAGCCTTCACATTTGAGATCACGCGCCACCTCGACTACGGCAAGGACAACTCGCTGCTGGTTGTTGTGAACAACTCCTTCCAGAACGACGTTCTCCCCACATCGTCGGAGGTCAATTTCTACGGCGGCATCTACCGCGATGTGGAGCTCATCGTCACCGAGCCTACGACCATCTCGCCCCTGCACTACGGATCGGATGGCGTGCTTATTCACCAGAGCAACATCACCGACAACTCGGTCGATGTAACCGCTTCAGTTTGGGTAACATCGCTCTACGACAAGGCGTGCGATCTGGCTATCAGCGTGCGTGATCAGGATGGTGGCGTAGTCTATTCGCGCTATCTGAAGGAGCGCATCGAGGCGGGCAAGCCCATCAACATCGCCTTCACCATCGAGGAGCCTCTGCTATGGAGTCCCGACGATCCCAACCTATATTATATAACCATCGGCATCGGCCCCCGTCAGGAGGATGAGATTACCGTCACGACGGGTTTCCGCTCCATCGAGGTCAAGGCTGACAAGGGATTGCATATCAACGGTGAGCGCATCCCCGTCCACGGCGTTACGCTCTACCACGACCGCGCCGCCATCGGCAGCGCCCTACGCACACGCCACTACGACGAGGATCTGGAGCAGATACTCGACATCGGAGCCAATGCCATCCGCTCGGCTACCGCTCCCCACGCGCAATATCTCTACGATCGTTGCGACGAGAATGGCTTGATGGTGTGGATCGACACCCCCTTTACACGCGCGCCATACCTTAGCGATATCTTCTATTTTCCCACCGATAGCTTCAAGCAGAATGGTCTGCAACAGATGCGTGAGATCATTATCCAGAACTACAACCACCCCTCGGTAATAATGTGGGGCGTATTCTCACTCGCGTGGTTGCGTGGCGACGATGTGCTGGGCTTCGTGCGTCAGCTCAACTCGACAGCCAAATCGCTCGACCCCTCGCGCCCGACTGTTGCCCTCAGCAATCAGGATGGCGAGATAAATTTCGTCACCGACCTTATCGTATGGCAGCAGAATTTGGGATGGGAGCGCGGTACGATCAACGACCTGGCGCTCTGGCGCGACAAACTATCATCGGATTGGGGACACCTCTGCTCAGGTGTAGCCTATGGTGAGGCTGGCTCGATCGACCAGCAGGCGCACTCAAGTCTTAAGCCCGCTACGATCGATCCCCGCTGGTTGCCCGAGCGCTGGCAGACCGAGTTCCACGAGGGATATGTCACACACCTGCACGACGACGAGGCCTTCTGGGGCGTATGGATTAATAATATGTTCGAGTTTGGATCGGTGCGCCACAACGAGGGAATCTCGCGCACGGGATTGGTCACCTTCGACCGCAAGGATCAGAAGGATGCCTACTATCTCTACCGCGCCCTGTGGAACCAGAAGAGTCCCACGCTACACCTGACGGACAAGCGCCGCAACATACGCCAAGACTCGATCCAGCAGATCAAGTTCTACTCTTCGTCGGTCGAGGCACCCGTTCTGACGGTAAATAAAGATACTGTTGCCGTCCACGAGGTTGCACCCTGCCAATACACCTCAGATGAGATCGAGCTTCACGGCCGCAATACGGTCGTTGTGACGGCGGGCGAACAGCGACAGACACAGACCATCACAATTGGCAACGCATTAAGACAGCGCTAACGGCCGCAGGGCCTTCGCACATAAGCAGGTCAAGCACCGAGAGGTTCGCCTCGAAGGGCATACGATCTGAAAAGACCTGAAAGTAAGGCTCGGCAACAAACGTCGAGCCTTCATTATGCTTTGGCCTTAAATCCAAATCCCCCTGCTCGGCCTCGACATACTGCTCCGAAAGACGCACTTCGCACTTCGCGCCAAGCAGACGCAGCAGACTCTGCAGATACTCCATATTGTAATCGACCAGATAGCGCCACTCGTGGCGATAGAAGGGCTCCAGCTCCTCGGCATAGTGGTCAAAATATGGCGACGACTTGTAGGCCGAGAGTATCGACACCCAATGCTGGTGCTGCCAGCGCTTCGAGTAGTCGATCTTAACATCGCGCATTCGCTGGCGCGGACGGTTGCCATTCTCGACGTGAACCGTAAGCGGCATCACGCCATTGGCCGAGAGTATTCGGGCACGATTGCGCTCCGAACGCTTAATATAGTTTTCGCCCAAGTCGATCACGCACTCCTCACGTAACAGTCGCGCGACATACTCAACCGAAGGCATATATGCTGAAGGAAGAATTACCATATTACTCTTTTTTACACATTACAACCATCCAACCCTCGCGCTCCCTAACGCTCTCCACCACGAAGCCCTGCTCCGCCGCCGTGCTTTCGATGTGTGGCACATCCTCACCAAGGAATCCGCTCATCACAAGCCTTCCACCCGACGAGAGAGCCTTGGCGAACGAGGGCATCATATCGATAAGTATATTGCGATTGATATTGGCCAGCACAAAGTCGAACTTCTCACCCTCAACGGCCGCCATCGAACCGCAACGAACATCCAGCTCGACACCGCTGAGCGCCATACTGTCGCGGCAGCTGTCGCACGCCCAATCGTCAATATCGACCGCCACCATTCGCTCCGCTCCGCACTTCATCGCAACGATTGCCAAAACGCCCGTTCCGCAACCCATATCCAGGCCGCACTGCCCCTCGACACCCATCTCGCTGATTGTCTGCGACATCAATGCCGTCGTTGCGTGGTGGCCCGTACCGAACGACATCCGAGGAGCGATCACCACATCGACCTCGCCCGCCGCAGCCGCTGCGTGGTGGGCCGCACGGATCACGATCGGACGTAAGCCCTCAACCCTTACGGGCTCGAAGTCGCTCTCCCACTCGGCATTCCAATTCTGCTGCTCGATGGGAGCGGCCTTGTAGTGCTCAATGCCCTGCTCAAGGAGCATCTGCACAACCTCTGGCTCGCAGGCGGCATAATCCTCTCGAAGGATGTAGGCCTTGAGCGCCGCATCCTCCTCGACAAACGAATCGAAGGGATAATCGGCCAAAAGAGCGGTCAGGATCTCTGCCTGCTCGGTGTTTTCTGTGTGAATATTGAGTTCGATGTATTCCATATTATGTAAAATTTTACTACTTTTGCCGTAGGCCATCGGCCAATGCAAAGTTAGAAAGAATATGGCAGAATATACGAAAAAATGGATGGAAATTTCGCGCTCCTACCGCACCTATATGCGTCTGGAGAAGCACCTGGCGAAGAACACAATCGAATCATATATGCGCGATCTGGCCCAGTTCGCCCACTTCATCCTGCGTATGTACGACGTGCCACCCAAGCGTGTCGAGCCCGAGATGATTCGCAACTATCTCACGCGAATGTACGATTTGGGGCGCGAGAAGAGTTCGCAAGCACGCGCCCTGAGCGGCATCAAGAGTTTTTTCAATTACCTGATCCTCAACGATATGATAGAAGCCTCTCCAGCCGAACTAATCGAAGCACCCAAGGCATCACGCCCCCTGCCCGACACACTCACAACGGCCGAAATCGACCGTCTTATCGGTTCGATCGATGCCTCCACAACCAAGGGCCTGCGCGACCGCGCCATCCTGGAGTTGTTATACTCGTGTGGTCTGCGCGTGAGCGAGCTTTGCGAGTTGCGCATCGGCGATCTCTTCTTCGGCGAGGGTTACATCCGCGTCACGGGCAAGGGCGATAAACAGCGCTTGGTACCAATCAGCGCGATGGCACGCGAGCGCATACAACTCTACTTAGACGAGCGCCGTAGCCGCTTCCGCGACGAGGTCCTCTTCCTCAACAATCGCGGATGCAAACTCACGCGCGTTATGATCTTCACCATCATCAAGCAGGCCGCCCAGCGCGCCTCAATCGACAAGAAGATCAGCCCACACACCTTCCGCCACTCCTTCGCCACACATCTGTTGCAGGGCGGCGCCAGCATCCGACAGGTGCAAGAGCTATTGGGCCACGAGAATATCGTAACCACCGAGATCTACACCCACCTCAACACCGATCATCTGCGCGAGACGCTGGAGGAGCATCTGTCGTTAGAATAAAAAAGAAGGAGCTTGCCCGATTTTCAGACAAGCTCCTTGTGTTTTATACAAAATCCTCCACCTCATAAAAATTGTATAACAAGAGCTATTTTGAGGCTGGTCGCAGTGGGCGAAAGCGGAGCATACTGAGGCGTATGTGAGCATTTCGCACGCAAGCCAGACGCCAAAAGAGCCTTGTTAGGCAATTTTACTGCTTAGCGACTTCGAGCGCTTTGGTGGTAGTATAATACTTTGAGATCATCTGCGAACGCTCCCACGCGGGAATCTCGCCCTGCTTCAGGTAGTCGAGATAGACCTGCATCACGGAGCTGAATCGCTGCTCGTGAGTCTTGACAATATCCGACGGAATCACAACCTGCCACTCGTGGTCAGCCGTCTTCACGATGTCGAGCCCGGGGTACTCCTTGGCAATCGAACGCAGCACCGCACGCAACGTAGCCTCTGCCTCGGCGTCATCGCCCGTCTTGCTAACGACGTATAGCATAGGCTTGTAGCCCTGCTCCTTACCCTGACGAATCTCGATATTTGCCTTCGAGCCCTTCACTACCGAATAGTGCGTGTCGCCCGTACCCTCGGTACCCACGGCCGCCATAAAGTTCCAAACAACACTCACGCGCACATTTACGCCACTGAGGCGGTAGTTCAGCTCGCCATTCGAATAGACCTGCAACGTGTCATTCACGATATCCTTCTTCAAGAAGTCGGGATACTCCTCCTGACCTGTCACCAGACGATACTTATCCATCGGGATGGGCGTAGTCCAGCGACGAGCCGACGTGAACTCGATATCCTTCTTGTAATCAATCTCCTGCTCGGGCATCACGGTACACTGCACCAAATCGACAAGGTGCGTAGTAACATCGACAATACCCTCACCCTGCTGCTCCACGTCGAAGTACCACTCGGGGCGACGCAACGGCTGTCCCGACACATACTTAAAGAAGTGGTGCACGCTCTCCTTCGTGATGGCGGGATCGTCGGCCGTACCCTTCTCCATCTCGCCGAAGAGCTCGGGCATCGCCACCAGAACGCGCTGAAGCTCGTTGTTGATCTCCGAACGCTCGGTCATAATATCATACACCATCGATCCCTTCGCAGGGGCCTCCGTCAATGTCTGCTCCAACAGCGCAAAGTTCTTCTGATCGATAGCCATCGGTTTGTCCGACAGCACGTTAAAACCTGCATCCACAGCAGCCTTCACGTATCGTGTCTTCTTGCCGTTGTTACCTGCCAGCACAACTACGTTACCCTTCTTCTCGTCGATCATCTTCTGCAAGAAGTCCTCGCCCGTGTAGAGCACCTCCTGCCACGACGTGGGGCGCTCCGAGCGCTCGTTGTAGATCTTAACTCGGTCCAGATGCATCTGCGCATCATCACCCTCGGGGGCATAGACGTGAACCATCGGGTCAACCTCGTCGTACATATACATCTGCACCAGTGCAGCGTGGAAGTGGCCCGGATCGAGCGTAAGGAGTTTTACCTCGCCCGGTGTGCCGTTAAAACCATCTCCCGCGGGCTCCGTACTGCCACACGCGGTGAGTGCCAAAGCTGCAGCCATCATAGAAATAAGGTTCTTCTTCATACTATTTTCGCTTTATAATTTTCCTCTTTCGGGGCGCCGCCGCCATCGGCCACGCCATCAACCCAACAAAGATACAAAAATATTAAATCTCGAACAATAAATAACATAATCAACCCTCAGCTGCAAAAATTTTTTATTAATTTTGTTACCTAAATTTTGTGAATGCTATGAAACTTCTTACACTTCTACTCTCCTTTGCCACGATTTTATCGGTATCGGCACAAACTCCTGATGTGAAAGATTTTGTCGCAAGCGCCACCCAGAGAGGCACGGAGCCTGTGGATTATATTTTCCGACTATTCGAGCAGTCCGACATCGTAGTCATTGGCGAGCGCGACCACCGCGACACCACGCAATATGAGTTGATTCTGGATATTCTCGACGATCCCCGCTTTGCCGAACGTGTAGGATATGTATATACCGAGGTGGGGTGCGTAAATCGCACCGACGATGTGAACCGCCTGATAAAAAATCACTCGCTGTCGGATAACGAGTTTAACGAGGAGCTCTACTCGTATCTTCGTAAGGGAGAGGTCTTTTACACACTATGGGAGAAGTACAATCGTGTGCAATTTCTCAAGGGATTACATAAAATCAACCGCGACAGCCGTCGAAAAATCACTTTGGGACTGACCGACTGCGACTTTGCGTGGGAGGATGTAGATTCTGCCCAAGAGTATCTTGATATATACAATGGCCCCGCCTGCGACTACCGCGACTCGACGATGGCAGCCAACTTTGCCAAGATGTACGCCAAGCAGCGTCCCCTAAAAGGCAAGCGCAAAGCGCTGATCATCACCAACCAACCCCACGCAACGAATGCCGCATTTACGAAACGAGATTACCTTCGCCAAGGCCGTTGGTTGAAGAATCTTTTTGGCGAGCAGAGGGTAAAAATCGTGATGTTGAATTGGGCCGAATATCGTCTTTTCGATGGGCGACGTATGCCATTGGTGGCAGATGGCAAATGGGATGCCGCATTTGAGATGTTGGGATGCAAACCCTTCGGAATGGATATTCAGGATACCCCCTATGGCGCAACGCCATACGCCGATCCCGCTTACGGCAATCTGCTATGGCAAGAGATCGCCGACGGAATTATCTACTACAAACCCTACTACGAAACGGTGCTTGCCGCAGGCGTTCGTGGCATCGTCGATAAAGAGTTTGAGGAGGAGTTTATGCGCCGAACAAATATCTTTTACGAGGCTATGGGACTGCCAAAGACCTCGCTAAGCGATGCGAAGTCATCATACGACGGGTTTACCGCAGTCGAGGGAACATTCCCGCAAAAAGCCGAGGAGGTGAAGGCCCAGATACGCTCGCTGATTCCGGATAAATAATCCTTTAGGCCGATGGCCGCCGCGCGCGAGTCGGCATCACGGGCATAAAAAAATTGCGTAAAATGTTGATATTTACATTTTTTGCAGTATCTTTGTCCTCGCTTTCGCGCGCGCATTATGCGGGCGCAGGCGCAAAACATTTATTATTAACATTTTAACGAGCGATTGTATCGCAAAACATTTTTCCACGATGGAAGTATTGAACAATGTAGCAAACGAGAGTTTCGATTGGAACGCGTTTGAGAATGATTTGGATCTCTATGGCGGTCAGTCTAAGGAGCAGGTAGCTGAGGCTTATGGCCAGACTCTGTCAAACATCGCAGTAGGCGAGGTTGTTGAGGGTACCGTTAGCGAGATCAACAAGCGCGAGGTAACCGTAAACATCGGCTACAAGAGCGAGGGTATGATTCAGGCAACTGAGTTCCGTTACAACCCCGAGTTGGCTATCGGCGACAAGGTTGAGGTTTACGTTGAGTCAGTTGAGGACAAGAGCGGCGCTCTGGCACTCTCGCACAAGAAGGCTCGTCAGCTCAAGAGCTGGGATCGTGTAAACGAGGCTCTGAACAACGACGAGATCATTAAGGGTTACGTTAAGTGCCGCACTAAGGGCGGTATGATCGTTGACGTATTCGGCATCGAGGCATTCTTGCCCGGTTCGCAGATCGACGTTAAGCCTATCCGCGACTACGATGTATACGTTGACAAGACTATGGAGTTCAAGGTTGTTAAGATCAACCAGGAGTTCCGCAACGTAGTAGTATCACACAAGGCACTCATCGAGGCCGAGTTGGAGGCTCAGAAGCAGGTTATTATGTCTAAGCTCGAGAAGGGCCAGATCCTCGAGGGTACCGTTAAGAATATCACCAACTACGGTGTATTCATCGACTTGGGTGGCGTTGATGGTTTGATCCACATCACCGACCTGAGCTGGGGCCGCGTAAACAAGCCCGAGGAGCTCGTACAGCTCGATCAGAAGCTCAACGTTGTTATCATCGACTTCGACGAGCAGAAGAAGCGTATCGCTCTTGGTCTTAAGCAGCTCACTCCTCACCCCTGGGAGGCTCTGGATGCTAACCTCAAGGTTGGCGACACTGTTAAGGGTAAGGTAGTTGTTATGGCTGACTACGGTGCATTCGTTGAGATCGCTACCGGCGTTGAGGGTCTGATCCACGTATCAGAGATGTCTTGGAGCCAGCACCTGCGTTCAGCACAGGAGTTCCTGAAGGTAGGCGACGAGGTAGAGGCAGTTATCCTGACTCTCGACCGCGAGGAGCGCAAGATGTCACTCGGTATCAAGCAGCTTACTCCCGATCCTTGGGAGGGTATCGAGGCTAAGTATCCCGTAGGCACCAAGTGCGCAGCTAAGGTTCGCAACTTCACTAACTTCGGTGTATTCGTTGAGATCGAGGAGGGCATCGATGGCTTGATCCACATCTCTGACCTGAGCTGGACCAAGAAGGTTAAGCACCCCAGCGAGTTCACTCAGATCGGTGCTGAGATCGAGGTTGTAGTTCTCGAGATCGACAAGGAGAACCGTCGTTTGAGCCTCGGCCACAAGCAGCTCGAGGAGAACCCCTGGAACGAGATCGAGTCTAAGTTCGCTGTTGACACCGTTCACACCGCAACTATCTCTGAGCTCACCGACAAGGGTGCAGTTGTAGTTCTTGGCGAGAACATCACCGGCTTCGTACCTGCTAAGCAGCTCGTTAAGGAGGATGGTACTACTTTGAAGGCTGGCGAGACCGCTGAGTTCAAGGTAATCGAGTTCTCTAAGGCTACCAAGCGCATCACCTTGTCTCACTCACGCCTGTTCGAGGAGGCAAAGCGCGAGCAGATCGCAGCTGAGAAGGCTGAGAAGCGTGCTGCTGCTGATGCAACCAAGTCTTCAATCAAGAAGGTAAATGCTTCTATCGAGAAGACCACTTTGGGTGACATCGCAGGTTTGGCAGAGTTGAAGGCTGCAATGGAGAAGAATAAGTAATCCAATACTTATAAACTCTGAATCGCTCCCGCATCCGTAAGGTGCGGGAGTTTTTTTGTGCATTTTTACGAACAATAATATCTATTATAAAAAACTTTTCCTAACTTTGTTATATAGATTGCGGAATACGCATTCTTTTTAGATGGCATTTAGGCTGTTGGCTTTGTAACAAAAACGACCAATTTTTATAAACAAAAACACCAACAGGCACGATGAATGCCCTCGCTGTATAGCGTGGGTTGTGCTTGTGTTTTTGTGGGTGCTTGGTCGTACCTTGTTACTACAAGCTAACCCACGTTTATTTTTTAAGTTAAACGGTTGCCATCTGCTGGCAACGACACAATATTATTACGCACTAAATAATTTAACCTAAATCTCGGCGCTATGGAAAAAGAAGTATTAGAGGTAAATCAGGCAGTATCCAAATCTCTATCTAAAGTAAGAGTTGCATTTATAATTTTAGCCGCAATAGGAGTTATTTTTGGTCTCCTAATATTAACTCTCGGCGTTATAAATTTTGAAGATGAGGCGATTGTTGTTGGGCTATTTGTAGCCGCTTATGCAATCCTATCTCTTGTATTTATTATTCCTTTCATAAAGGGATTTATTACAATTGTCAAGTCTGCCGAATACCATAATGCACAAATAGAGTCGAAATACGATATTAAGAGTTTTCGTGATTATGTATAATTGGTATTGGCGCAGAGTGCGCCAATGGTAATAACGAATTTTGGCAAGCCGCAAAAATAACAAAGGCCACTCCCATAGGAGTGGCCTTTAATTATTTCGGAGAAACCGATTTGCTTATGCCAACGCGTTAACGTGCAATGCGAGTGAGCTCTTAAGGTTAGCAGCCTTGTTCTTGTGGATAATGTTAGTCTTAGCCAACTTGTCGAGCATAGATGATACCTTGGGAAGCAATGCCTCAGCAGCACCCTTCTCGGTAGTGTTACGCAATGTCTTCACGGCGTTACGAGCGGTCTTGTGATACAAACGGTTGTGTGCACGCTTGGTAACCGTCTGACGGATTCTCTTCTTTGATGACTTGTGATTTGCCATAATTGTTTTAACTTTTATTTTTTTTACTTTTATGTTTTTCTGTTTTGTGCCACTTGTTTTACGAGCTTGTAGCCGCTCCTGCCGGATACTTTACGTTTAAGTATCGTGGATGCCGCGTAGGCCTCCCAATTCTGTTCACCCTGTCAAACGCCGCCCTAAGTAATTTCAAATCACTCACGGGGCGTCAGTCATAGTAGTCCATAGGAGAGTCGAACTCCTCTTTCAAGAATGAAAATCTTGCGTCCTAACCGATAGACGAATGGACCTTACCGCTATCGCACACCCATAAGGATAGCACTTTAGCGGTGCAAAGGTAAGAAAAAAAATATAAACTACAATAAATCTGACGAAAAAGTGGCCCGCCATCCGAATAAAAAACTCTCTCATCAGCTACCTCTGCACAAAAAAAGGTGCGTAACCAAAAAGTTACACACCCTCGATATCTAAATCCTCGTATTGGATTCTACTACTTCTTTGAATCGATAGCAGCACAGATGCGGTCAAACACCTCATCCATAGTACCCACGCCATCAACAGCCACGTACTTACCCTGCTTTGAATAGTAGTCGGCCACGATAGCGGTCTGCTCACGATAAACCGAGATTCGATTGCGGATAACATCCTCCGATGCGTCATCGGCACGACCTGAGTCCTTACCACGCAACAGGATACGCTTCACGAGCTCCTCCTCGGGAACGTCCATATAAACCATCACGTTCACGCCAAGACCATCCTCAGCCAGAATACGGTCGAACTCCTCGGCCTGAGCTGTTGTGCGGGGGAAGCCATCGAAGATGTTACCTACGGCATCCTTGTGCTCGGCCATATAGTTGCGAATCATACCGATCACGATTGAGTCGGGAGCCAAAGCGCCAGACTCGATGTAGCTCTGCATACTCTTGCCAAGCTCCGTACCGCGAGCGATCTCACCACGAATAACATCACCCGTCGAAATGTGGTTGATGTTGTACTTCTCCTTAATTCGCGCCGCCTGCGTACCCTTACCGCATCCGGGCGCACCAAATAATATAATGTTAAGCATTGTCAGTTGGTAGTTTTAGTTAAACCTAACTGCGTCAAAATTACAAAAAAAATTAAATAAATTCTCTTTCGCATCAACATTTTATCGCATAAATGGGCCTAAACGGATTTTTTTTGCATACTTTCGACCACCGACAGCTTCCCAAGCAGATATTTTGCTAACTTTGCCTATGTAAAAATATCACCTATGCGATCGTTATTACCGACATACGCCGCCTCGTTGCTACTCCTTGCCGCCTGCCATAAGCAGGTGGAACCGATCACGTCGGCCGGTTTCGTCCAAAGTGCCGATGAGGATCAACTCACCCTTACCAACGACAGCATACCCTCGCGCCGATTTCTTATCGACGAGAGTACCCTTTTAGAGGGTGGCGCGATGATCGAGGGCAACATCGTCGAGGTGATTTACCTCCCCTCTCAAATCGAAGGCACCGCACCTACAGCCCTGCACATCATCACCGACAAGACCTACTCCGAGGCTCTCGGACGCTGGGCCACCGAAGGAGAGTCGCGCCTGCCGATCGACATTACGCTTCTGCCGCACGGCCGCATCGAGCAGAGCCAGCCCAACGACATTCTCCGCTTCGAGCGCTGGGAGCTCACTTCAGAGGAGGGCACGATCTCGTTGCACGGCGCAATCTCGTTGCCACCCGACTACGCGGCACGCGCCGCAAGACTTAAGGCCGGCGAGGAGCTTGAGCCTCCCACCCGTCGCGAGCGCCACTTCACCGTAACGGCACGCCTCGACAAGCAGAGCGACAACAATACGGAGAGCCGCCGCGTGATGATCTTCTCGACCGAAGACGACCAGACAAAACTATATTTCCAGCAATAACGCTATGGACGAGAACTACGGCTGCCTGCTACTCAGCACATTAAGGGACAAGCGTTTCCCCTCGGAATTCACCTCCCACTACCACGTTCACATCATCGTGCGACGTGGCACGATGTCCTTTTCCGATGGCAAACAGACGTTTCACTCCTCTACGGATGATCTTGTGATATGGCAGATGTCGAACAATATCTGCCGCGTGGAGTACTCGCCCGACTTCGATGCCGACTTTATGCTGGCCTCGCCCACCTTCCTGCAACACTTCAACCCCGAGATGGTGTGGGCAACAAAAGGCTTCATCTTCATCCGCCTGAACCCCTCGTTTCATCTCGAGGGCGCGGCGAGAGAGCTTATCGACAGCGACTTTCGCCTCTTCCGTGCCCGTCTCTCGCAACCCGACTCGGTCTTCAAACGCGAAGTGCTGGGGCGCGTGATGCAGATCTTCCTCTACGATATGTGGACGGTCTATCTCGGCGGCATTCAGCAGATGCCCACCAACGACAACTCTTCGCGCATCTTCCTGCGCTTCCTCTCCTTGGCGCACGACAACGCCCTGCGCGAGCGCGAAGTGAGCTTCTACGCCGACCGACTCTGCATCTCACCCAAATATCTGTCGGAGGTAAGCCGCACGGTTACGAGCCTGCCCGCCTCGCAGTGGATTATGTTCTACTCCTCGTTCGAGCTTCTTGCGCTACTGAACGACACCTCGCGCACGCTTAGCGAGATTGCCGAGGTGATGAACTTTAGATCAATCTCCGCCTTCTCGCGCTACACCAAGAAGAGCATCGGCCTCTCGCCCTCGGAGTACCGCAGCCGCATCTAAGGGCAACAACGGCAATTTGTGAAAATTCACCTGCAATATTGCCAACTCACATCCCAAAAATTATTCTCAACTTTGCACTTGGAGATCGCAACCTCGCTCCGAGCGGGGAGTGCGTGCAATGATCACAATATAATATAAAGTAGGTATGAAAAAGTTTTTTTCATTGATTATCGCCCTCGTTTGCACAACGGGCCTCTATGCGCAGTCGGCCTCTTCGCTCGCCGAGATTGAGGATCAGCTGGCGCTGAAGCGTCTGGTCGATACCTTCTCCAATCTGGCCGATGTGAAGGATGTCGAGGCGCAGATGACGCTCTTTACCGACGATGCCGAGGTACACTCGAAGAGTGGCTCGCGCACATCCGTGATGAAGGGCAAGGAGCAGATCAGAACGGCTTTTGCCAACTACTTGGCGCAGTTCGACGTGGTCTATCACCTCAATGGCCAGCAGACGGCTCAGATCGATGGCGACACCGCCACCGGCACCGCCTACTGCTTTGTAACGCTCATCGGCAACGGCCGCAAAAACCAAAGCGGCGTTCGCTATACTGACACCTATGTAAAACAGAATGGCAAGTGGTTGATCAAAAAGCGTGAATCCAACTTTATGTTCACCACGGTCGATGAGATTAAGTAGTGTGTATATGGATTACGCGAGAGGCTGCCCGAGCAATCAGGCAGCCTCTCCAATTTTTATCCGTGCAGGGCATTGATATATTCCCAATAATGATACGCAGCAAATGTCATCGCCACAAAAATCACAATGGCCCCCAGCACAACGAGTATCTTTTTCATCCGTTTCATACCCTACTCCTCCTTGAATCCTTGTGCCCTGAGCTTTATGTCGCTGCCGTCGGGCGTTACCAAATATGCTCCCGTCGTTTCGCGCGTGATGTGGCCCACAACGTCCACCACACCCAGACGCATTACCTGCTCCTGCATCGCCAGCGGCACCGTAAAGAGCAACTCGTAGTCGCCACCGCCATTGAGCGCCGCCACCACGGGGTCGATGTGCATCTCCTCGGCCAGCGCCGTGGTCTGCTTGGCAATGGGGATGCGATCCAGGTAGATTCGGGCGCCGCACTTCGAGGCTTTACAGATCTGCAGCACCTCGCTTGCCAGGCCGTCCGAGATGTCAATCATCGACGTTGGCACAATCTTCTCCTCGGCCAGAATGTCCACAATATCCTTTCGCGCGCGCGGCTTGAGGTAGCGCTGCAACAGATACTCATACCCTGCAAACTGCGGCTCAGGGTTAGTCACATCCTTCAGCACACGCTTCTCGCGCTCCAACAGCTGCAGGCCCAAATATGCCGCACCGAGGTTACCCGTCAGACAGATCAGATCGTTGAACTGCGCCCCCGAGCGATAGCTCAGCGCCTTGCGCTTTGCGCGACCTACAGTCGTGATGTTGATCACAAGGCCCGTAACCGATGCCGTCGTGTCGCCACCGACAAGATCGACACCCAACTCCTTGCAAGCAAAATCCACGCCCTCGTAGAGATCATCCAGCGCCTCCACCGACAGCTTCGACGAGACGCCTATCGAGATCATCACCTGCTCGGGCTGTGCATTCATCGCCAGAATGTCGCTCACGCCCACCACTACGGCCTTGTAGCCGAGGTGCTTGAGGGGGAAGTATGTCAAATCGAAGTCGATGCCTTCGAGCAGAGTGTCGGTCGAAATCACCGTCGCATCGTCCCTGCCTGCCGCCACTACAGCCGCATCATCGCCCACACCCCGTAGCGTATGCTTCGACGATGTTGTGGCATTTCGCGTAATATGATCAATCAATCCGAACTCTCCCAGCTCGGCAATCTCGGTACGTTTTTTCTGAGTCATAGGAAATTCTGTTTTTACAAAGATAAGAAAAATTTTACTCGCATTTCGTCTTTTTTCGTAATTTCACGTCATATAATCAAACGCCGCGTTTGAATTATAAACTTTTAACCCATGAAACTCAACTCAAAAAATAACATCGAACTATTAGCCCGCTGGGTAGATGAGTGGCAAGAACAACTCTTCCGCTACGCCTTCTTCCGTTTAGGCAATCGCACCGATGCCGAGGATGTTGTGCAGGAGGCATTCTTAAAAATTGCATCTATAACAACACCCATTGCTAACCCGAAGGCATACCTTTTCCGTATCGTTGCAAATGGCTGCGTTGATCTTATGCGCCACAACTCGAGATTAAAACCACTGGAAGAGCGAATACCAACACCATCCCAAAGCGAGGATATGGAGGCCGAAGAGGAGTTCCAACGTATAGCACGACTACTCGCTAAACTACCCGAGGCTCAAAGCGAGGTTATCCGCTTGCACATACACGCAGGTTTGAAATTCACAGAGATTGCCGAGCTAACAGAGGAGCCCGTAACAACTATTAAGAGCCGATTTACAAGTGGTATTGAAAAACTAAAACAACTATTTATCAACTAAAAACTCACTCAACTATGAAAACTAATTATAACAACACCGATGAGCATATTATCCAGATGCTCACCCCTAAAGTAGAGGTTAAGCCATCGGCAGATATGCGCTCACGCATCCTCGCTGCAGCCGCCCAGCAGCAGGCGCAGCAATCGCAGCAATCGCAGCAATCGACCGCCCAGCCAAAGGCCCGCATACGCCGCCTTAGCTATTGGCTCGGAGCAGCAGCATCCGCAGCAGCAGTTGTGGCCATCGCCATAACACACTCTCTCAACTCCCCTGCCTATGCCGCACGCAAATACTTCTCGACGGCGCTGGTAGTGATGCAGGATGCCAAGACGATGATACTTAAGGGCAGCCTTCGTACCGATGCAAACGAGTCGATCGACTACATCAATCCGCAGGCCGACTTCGTTCCCACCACGGTTAAGGTCATCTACGACGACCCGATGTTGTTCTCGATCGAGAAGAGGGGCGGCCGCACGGTACTCTACAAGGGCGCTGACGACACGGGCGACTATGTGTATCAGTGGGCCAATTTCAACAACTCCCTCACGGGCTGGAAGAGCCAGCACGCCGGCTTTGTCAATGACGAGCTCGAGGCCATACTCAACCCCCGTCTGCTGCTCGAGGCCGAGTATCGCACCGCCGAGCGCAACAAAGGCTCGAACTACGTGATCACGGAGGTCGGCGAGATGGTCATCGTAAGAGTCTCTACAACGGCTCAGGGCGATTACTCGGAGAGCGACTATATGCTCAACACCTCACTCGCCGAGGCCAACACGCAGCGCGAGTACACCTTCGACAAGGGCACGGGCCTGCTCCAGAAGTTGCGCGTCGTGATTATGATCGACGGCAAGCCCGTTACGATTCTTGAGAGCGAGAGTATCAACTATAACGAGCCTCTGACTGTAGACAATCTATACGACAAGAGCCTCTTTGATAGCATCACGTTCAACGATATGGCGGTTAAGGTCGAGGCATCATCACCGCTTATCGGCATCGAGGCCGACGAGGCTGCAGAGATTATCCTCAAGGCGATGCAGACGTGGGATATGAATATCCTCAACACAGCAATGGCTCTCTTTAAAGGGGATTTGATAAAGGTTGTGGAGGCCAGATATAAAGGTGTAGAGGTAAAGTCAATCGGCAAGGCGCAGTCGTCGGGACTCTATCCGGGCAAATTCGTCAAATGCAAGGTCGTTATGCCCGATGGCAGCAAGGAAACTTTAAGACTCGCCCTACGCAACGACAACCGACAAGGCGTATGGGTTGTAGATGGCGGATTGTAAACCTAAATCATAAGCAACATTCATTTGGGCGGGCCGTTGGCTCGCCCTTTTTTTGCGCCTAAACCACTTTGCCATCAAACAAAAAAAGCAGACACCCTTTTGGATGTCTGCTCTATTTATACTCCCGATGGGAGTCTGTCGCAAAATTTACTCAGCTGCAACTACTGACAAAGCAACAGTAGCCTTCACCTCGCGGTGGAGCTTAATCTCAGCGGTGTACTCACCTACGGTCTTGATTGAATCAACGGTGATAGCCTTGCGATCAACCACAACCTCCTTAGCAGCCAAAGCCTCAGCAACGTCAGCCGATGTTACAGCACCGAAGATCTTACCCTCCTCAGCCTTAACGGTGATAACCAAAGGCAAGTTCGCGATCTTCTCTGCCAATGCCTGAGCGTCAGCAAGAATCTTTGCATCCTTGTGAGCACGCTGGCGCAAGTTCTCAGCC
>JAZRQX010000022.1:0-25676 GCA_045650235.1 Alistipes sp.
CAACTCATGGCTTGAAGAGGCGTTCCGCCATCTATATTGACATTCCCCCTAAATCCCCCTTTGTCAAAGGGGGACTATAAATGCATGTGCTTTAAACTTGACTAGTTAATTCCTAATTAGTTACATGCAGATTCTAATGCACAAAAAAAAGAGGTCCTAGGACCTCTCATTGCTCTATGTATTTTTCTTTCTCCATTTGTAGTATTCCAATTCATTCTTAATGAACAAATCTCTTGGGATATTCTCAAACTCCTTTACCTCATTGTGATTCGATAAAATCTCGTACTTCTTCGCACTTTCAAAGTAGCCACGATGTCTAAACAATAAAAATAGGTCGTATAGTTTTTCTTCTTCCGACTTATGTTCCATATATTCTTCTTTGGACATAAGGTCGTCAAGATGCTCAAAGGGAACATTATTTTTGTATCTCACATTAATCACATTACCAATAGGAGAAAGAAGCATATGTTTCTCATCAACGTCGAATGGGGTATAATTATAAATTGAACTTCTTGACATATTTATTATTTAAGATCTGTGTAATTTTTCTGTGTTAATGTTTGAAAATGTATGTATTAATAATATATTTTAGAGCTTGATTTATATTATCACTATATTTATTTACATCGTTTAGGCTATCTATCTTTGTCTTGTCAATTTCTCCTGCACCTGTCATATGATTTGGGAATGACAAATATGCTTTATCCCAAGTACGGTTGAAGTATATTCTAACAAACCATAACCAGTTTTTCTCATATGAGATAGTTGAGTAACCCTTAAAATGTCGGATGATAAATTTATTCCCAGTTTCTCCGTCAGGATCAATTAGCTTTTTAATAATGTCAGCAATATCTTCTCTAATAGTTATGTTCTCCTTAAATATGTCATCGCAATTAGAAGGTTCAGAGTAGTTGCTAATGTTGTTATTTGGTTGATATACTTCTATTTTTGCGTCATCTAATAGCGTCTCAACATCTCTGAAGATTGCTAAAGCCTCTTCAGGAGACACATTGAAGAATTCTCGATTATCCCTAATGCGAAGATTGGTAAAACGCTCTATATACCTATGTATAAGTTTTTCAGCTTCTTTGTATTTTACTGTCCGCATAGTTGCGTATATCTCGAATGGGAGAGGAACTGCTGTTCCATCTAATTGCTTTACTCGTTGTTCAACAGAATGTGAACTCATTCCTATCTTTACCCAATCCTCCTTAAAACTTGGATTGGTGAGAATATATACGTAGCCAGCTTCTTTCATTGTAAAAAGTTTTGATTATCACAAATATAATCATTCTCCTTTGAAAAAACAACCCTATCGTGCAGAGTGCTTTGCGAAGAGTCGGAGAGTGTAGAGAGCGATGAGGGGATACCTATATATATTATATATACAAAAAATAAGGCCGTCCCGGGGGACAGCCTTTGCTTGAACCGCAGTAGTAACGCGTACTACTTTGAAATGCGACGCTCCTTGATACGAGCCTTCTTACCGGTGAGGTTACGCAGGTAGTAGATACGTGCGCGACGTACAACACCATACTTGTTAACCTCGATGTGGTCGATGTGAGGAGAGTAGAGGGGGAAGATACGCTCAACGCCTACGCCGTTAGAGATCTTACGGATGGTAAACATCTTGGTCTTGCCCGTACCCTTGATCTGGATAACTACACCACGGAAGCTCTGCAAGCGCTCCTTGTTACCCTCGACAATACGGTAAGTTACGGTGATCGTGTCACCAGCACCAAACTGAGGCACATCAGCGTCAGTCTTGGGCCACATCTGCTCGTTCACGAGCTTAATGATTGCATCTTTGTTCATTGTTGCAACAAAATTAAAAAATTAGTCGTTCAACATTATCGCTGCGCAGGTTTACCATATGGCTCATTGGCTCATAATCCTCGGCCACGTGCCTTACGGCAACGCAACCCTTATAACCTTACGCCCAATATAAGAGGTTGATACGGAGTGCAAAGGTACACCAATAAATTAAAAAAACAAAATTGTAAATTCAAAATTAGCGACTTACGGCCGAAAAAGCCCTTTTCTGCGAGGTTACATCACGCTCAGCAGAACCATATTTGCCGCCGCAGCGAGGAGCATCAGGCGGTAGAGCATCTCGGTGAAACTAACGCCCATACGCACGAAGATCAGAGGGATGAGCATCGCCGCCGGCATCGCCACGATAGCAAAGAGCGTAGCCGTAGCGCTCGGCAGGAAGAACATTCCGACAAAGACCAGCAGCAACAGGGCATTGAAGCGCATCATAGCGCGCGAGCGGACCTTGAGCGAGTATTTGTCCGAGATGATTAGCGTTATCGAGCAGAGCGACATCACGATCAGCACACCTATGAGGATGATACCTGCGGGGTTGATTGTGCTGAAGAAACTGAATTCGCTCGGCGTGAGCATCGAGGTGTATAGCTCGTTGATCGGCGTGAGGAACCCATCGCCCGCGCACCAGCTCCAGTAGCTCACCGAGAGCAACGGGAAGGCGAGGCTTGAGGTGCATACCACCCAGTGTCGCCACGAGCTGCGAACGAAGAGAATCAGCAGAGGCATAGCTGCGTACAGTAGCGCCGAGGGTGCTACAACGAGCGGCAGGAGGCCGTAGTAGAGCATTGCGAGCGAGAGGTCGCTGAAGCTGTCTGATCGCATCGTGAAGCGGTGTATGTACTTCGTTGCCAGCATCATAATTACAAGTGCGGCGGCCGATAGCAGCATCTCGCCACTGACCATTATGGCCGCTGCGGTTATCGCCACAATCGGGATTGCCATCAGCGTGTAGGCGGGGTAAAGCGAGTACTGCGTGCCATAGCGGCCCGCGCCCATACTTGCGAAGAAGAGCACGGCGGCCCAGATGAAGGCCGAGAGCGTCGGGAGAGAGCCCTGCAGATTTTGCAGGATTGCACCTATGGGGGTGTCGGTGTTGGGCATCAACTCATCGCCTGCGGGCATCATAACGGCACGCAGCGTGGTGACCGCCACGATGATGATCAGCGTGATGGTCAGGTCGAAGATTCGATGTCGTACAACTCTCTTTTTTGCCATAATTACTTTTTCGGGCTTCTGCTCCGACCACAAAAATACGAAAAAAGAGCGCAACGCGAGAAAATATTTGTAACTTTGTTTCGCTATGTTGGAAAATTGCTATCAACACGAACTCCTGGAGGCTGGCTGTGACGAGGCTGGCCGAGGCTGCTTGGCAGGCAGTGTCTTTGCCGCGGCGGTGATTTTGCCGCCCGATTTCTCACATCCGTTGCTCAACGACTCGAAGCAGATGACTGAGCGTCAGCGCAATATCCTGCGCGAGGTTATCGAGCGCGAGGCTGTGGCGTGGGCCGTGGCGGAGGTTGCGGCAGCGCGCATTGACGAGATCAACATTCTGCGCGCCTCGATCGAGGGTATGAACATCGCGGCCGAGAGCTTGAAGGTGAAACCCGGATTTCTGGCCATTGACGGCAACCGCTTCACGTCGCGTTCGGGCCTGCCCTACAAGTGTATCGTCAAGGGCGACGGCAAGTACGCCAACATCGCTGCCGCATCGGTGCTGGCCAAAACCCACCGTGACGAGTATATGATGCGCCTGCACGAGGAGTATCCCCAATATCGCTGGGATTCGAACAAGGGCTATCCCACGAAGGATCACCGACTTGCGATAAGAGAGTACGGCCTAACTCCCTATCATAGATTGTCTTTTAATCATCTTGAAGGCCAGATGGAACTCTTCTAAAATAAAAAGCCACCCCGCGATGGGATGGCTTTCTTTATTGTCAGACGGCTTTACTTGAACTCGTTGAACTCAATGGCGATACCCTCCTCCTCGACGAACGAGAGGATCATATTACCCATATCGAAGGGACCGAACAGCACCTTAGCATCCTTGATAGCCTCCTCCATATTGGGCACCTCGTAAGCGATGTGGCCCTGCGATGTTACCAGTTCGGGTAGCGGAGAATCGGGCTCGAAGTAGAGGAACTCGATCTTGTTGGGGCTCTGCGAACAATCGGTGATATGAACCTTCAGCGGCTCAACATAAATCATACCATCCATCTTCTCCTTGAGGATGATACCTACGTGATTAAAAGTTCTCATAGTTTATCGTTTTTTAGCTATTTCAAAATTATTAAACTGTTCTTACGTCGGTCTGTAGGCCTTATTTACAGGCTTGCGTCGGGGTTGGTGAAGCGCAGGCCGTCGTTGTCGTGGAACGTGCCGTACTCGGTAACCACAGCTCCCTCGTCGCCGGCCATCAGGAAGTGGCGGCTCTCAATCTGCTGCAGGGCGCTAATATCTCCCACCTTCATAATATGAAAATTGCTCACCGTGATGAACTTATCCTTCTGGCTCTCGGGCAGTGCGGGCGGGTTGGGCGTAGGCTCGCCGATACCGAAGTTATATACCCATCCGTTGCGAACGTGCCAGCTCTCGTGCTTGGCGGCGTATGCCGAGGGGACGTGATAGTGCTCGACGATCATCTGGTTGGGCAGCAGATAGATCTCGTGGCCGAAGTAGCGGTACTCGGGGTTGTTGATCCAGAACACACCGCCCATTCCGACGTGCTCGAAGTCGCCCAGCCCGAAGTCGTTTACCCAAAAATTCTCCTCAAGGAAGGGTGTGAAGGGGATTCCGTAGTGCTCGAACATATCGAGGAAAGCCTTCTTCGCAACATCCTCGTTGAACTTGCCGTCGGTATAGTAGTCGGCATTGGTGTACTTTTTAGTGTAAGGTGTCTGTGCCATAATTTTTCGGTTTGCGTTTAGAGTTTCTCAAATTTAACGGATATTTTTCACTTCTGCAACCCTCGGCCGTGGAAAAAGCGCAGGCGCGTAGAAAAAAAGTCGCCGAGAGGGTAAAATCGGAATATTTTTTTACCTTTGTATGTGGAGCGGGCTGGGCCCGACTTCCCGCCTAATTAATGACTATGCAGCAAGAGAAAAGATTGATATTTGTAACCAACGACGATGGTTATCAGGCCCGAGGATTTGCCGCCGCAGTAGAGCTGGCGCGTGAGTTCGGCGATGTGATTGCCGTTGCCCCTGCCACGCCGCAGAGTGGCCGCTCGCAGGCCATCACCTTCGGTGAGCCCCTCTTTTTGGATAAGCGCCACGAGGAGGAGGGCCTTGAGATTTACTCCTTTACGGGCACGCCCGTCGATTGCGTCAAGATCGCCTTCGACCACCTGCTGCTCGACCGCAAGGTCGATATGGTGATCTCGGGCATTAATCACGGCTCGAATGCCGCCATCAACGTCCTCTACTCGGGTACGATGGGCGCCGCCATCGAGGGTAGCTTCTACGGTATTCCCGCCGTCGGTTTGTCGCTGACGGACCACTCGCCCGATGCCGACTTTATGGCCTGCAAGGAGTATGGCCGCCGCATCGTTAGGTCAATTCTGGAGAACCAGCGAGATGAGGATCACGGCCCGCTGTGCCTGAATGTGAATGTTCCCGACATTGATCCAAAGGATATTAAGGGCATCCGCATCTGTCGCCAATGTCGTGGCATCTGGCGCGAGGAGTTCTTCCCCCATCAGACACCCAATGGCCGCCGCTACTTCTGGCTCACTGGTGCTTTTAACAACTACGAGCCTGGAGCGGAGCAGACCGATGAGTGGGCCCTTCGCAACGGTTACGTCGCCGTTGTTCCCGTGCAGATCGATATGACGGCCTACGCCTATATGCCCTATTTGGAGCGGATTTTGAAATAAACCCGAGCGCGGTCGCGTCGCGCTCAAAAAATGATAATGCTTATGATGATCAGAATTTTGCTTTACCTTGCAATCATCATCCAGTTCATCGCTATGTACTACGCCGTACGATTGGTGCGTGCCACGAAGTACAACTCGATCTGGATACTCTTTATCATTGGCTTTATGGTGCTTGCCGCCGAGCGATTGTTGCAGCTCTGGACCGACTACGGCCACCCCGTACCTGTGGAGATGATGGTGTGGTTCGACATTGTGGTTTCGGTCTGCATCTCGGTGGGTATGGTGCTTCTGGATCGCCTCTTCGACTATATCGACCGCCTCAATCGCAGTCGTCAGATGACCGACAAACGCATCCTCACGGCCGTACTGCGTGCCGAGGAGAAGAGCCGCGCCAACTTCTCGAAGGAGTTGCACGACGGTCTGGGCCCTCTGCTCTCGTCGGCCAAGATTTCGCTCTCGGCCCTCTCGCGCGACGAGATGAGCGACGAGCGACGCGAGATCTTCAACAATACGCTCTACGTCGTGGATGAGGCGCTGCGTTCGCTGCGTGAGATCTCTAACAACCTCTCGCCTCACGTTCTGACCGACTTCGGCCTTGCGCGAGGCATCCGTAACTTTATCGACCGCTCGCAGGCGCTGCACAGTGTGAAACTATCGTTTGCCACCAACCTGCGTGGCGAGCGTTACAATACCGATATTGAGGTTATTATGTACCGCGTTGTGTGCGAGCTTGTCACCAACTCGCTCAAGCACTCTGGCTGCAGCGAGATCCGCCTCTCGCTCACCTCATCGGGCGATCTGCTGGAGTTGCAATATACGGACAATGGTCGCGGCTTTAATCCGCAGGCGATGATGGATTGCGGTATGGGCCTCTCGAATATCAATTCGCGCATCAACTCCCTCAATGGCGAGTTCGACATACGCTCATCGAAGGGTAAGGGGATGACCGCCACGGTCAAGATCAATGTTCGCGGAGCGGCACGCCTGAATGCCCGCCCTGCGGCAATCGACGTGGAGCGCCCCAAACGTAAAAACCGCCGTCAGCGATGATACGTATAGCACTGGTCGATGATCACGCCCTGTTTCGTCGTGGGCTGCGCCTGCTTCTGGAGTCGCATCCCGACTTCGAGGTTGTGGCCGATGCAGCCAGCGGCGAGGAGTTCCTCGCTGAGGTGGAGCGTCTGCGTCCCGATGTGGTCTTTATGGACTACGCGATGCCGGGGCTGAACGGAGCCGCTACCACCGAGCGTGCATTGGCCCTCAGGCCCGAGCTGAAGGTGATCTCGCTCTCGATGTTTGGCGACAATGCCTACTACTCGTCGATGGCCTCGAGCGGTGCGCGTGGCTTCCTGCTCAAGGACTCCGAGTTCGATGAGGTTGTCGAGGCTGTCGAGACGCTCTGTGCCGGAGGAACCTATATGAGTGAGTCGCTGATGAGGTCGCTCTCGCAGTCGATTCGCTCGGCGCAGAATCCTGTGCCCGCTGTTGCCGAGACGGATCTGCTCTCGGAGCGCGAGGTGGAGATTCTGGTAGGAATATGTCAGGGGCTCTCGACGCAGGAGATTGCCGACCGATGCTTCATATCGAAGCGTACGGTGGATAAGCATCGTGCCAACATCCTGGAGAAGAGCGGCTGTAAGAATACGGCAAGTCTGGTGGTCTATGCCATCCGTCAGGGCTTGGTCGAGGTATAAGGATTAAGAGTATGCAGAGAAGAAACATCGAAGATATCAAGGATATAAGGATCGGCTACTACCTTCGTTGGTTGTGGGCCGAGGCGTCGGCCGTGCGCACGCGCATCGTTCTGCGCGCTATTGTGGGTATGGTGAATGTGATGCTGTCGTTGCTGTTCGTGTGGCTCAGCAAGAGACTTATCGACATCGCTACGGGCGACAATGAGAGTTCGCTTTGGTGGACCATCGTGGCAATGGTGTGCTGCGTTGTGGGACAGATCTTCTTCTCGACGCTCGGCATTAAGATGGAGACCGATGCCGAGGTTGTGATGAAGAACAGCCTGCGCCAGAAGCACTTCTCGCACATTATGGATAGTCGCTGGGTGGAGGGCCGCCTGCACTCGGGCGATGTGATAAACCGTCTGGTGGAGGACATCACCTCGATTGCCAATGCTCTGTGCGTGGTGCTACCTTCGTTCCTAACTACGGGCGTGCAGTTCGTTGCGGCATTTACGTTTCTCTCGCTGCTGAACGTGCGATTGGCGGGTGTGCTGGTGTTGATTATGCCTCTGTTCCTGCTCTTCAGCAAGCGATATATGCGCCGCATCCGCCTCTATACGAGCGATATCCGCACGATGGACGGCCGCGTGCAGACACATATGCAGGAGTATATGCGCCACCGCGTGCTGGTCTCGGCGATGGAATATACGCCCCACGTCAAGGAGGACTTGGACGCTATGCACGTCGATCTGCGCGAGAAGGTTATGCGTCGCACCGACTATACGCTCTTCTCGCGTCGTATGATTCAGGCGGGATTTATGGGCGGATATATGGTCGCCTTCCTGTGGGGAATCTTTGGATTGAGGGAGGGCGTGATCACGTTCGGTATGATGACCGCCTTTCTGCAGCTGGTTGGCCAGATTCAGCGCCCCGTATTGGAACTTAGCCATCAGCTTCCCACCTTCATCCACATCACCACCTCGGTCGATCGTCTGGCCGAGCTTACCAATATGCCGCTCGAGCAGCAGGGCGAGGCCATCTCGCTCGATGGCAAGGTGGGTGTTCGTCTTCAGGGCGTAACCTTCGGCTACGAGGGTAACCGCGACGAGGTGCTACACGACTTTTCGTGTGATTTCCGTCCGGGTAGCCTGACGGCCGTACTTGGCCGCACGGGTGCGGGAAAGAGTACGCTGGTGAGGATCATCCTCGGCCTGCTCATACCCCAGCGCGGTAGCGTAGAGATGTATAACGACAATCGCATTGAACCCATCTCGCCCCTCACGCGCTGCAACGTGGCGTATGTTCCGCAGGGCAACTCGCTTGTGAGCGGAACGGTTCGCAGCAACCTGCTGCTGGGTAATCCCTCGGCCTCGGAGGAGCAGATGCTTAAGGCTCTGCATACGGCCGTAGCAGATTTCGTGCTGGAGCTGCCCGATGGTTTGGATACCGTATGCGGCGAGGGCGGAACGGCCTTCAGCGAGGGACAGGCGCAGCGCATTGCCATTGCGCGCGGACTGTTGCGCGAGCGTAGCATCGTGCTGATGGATGAGCCGACGGCAGCACTCGACGTTGTGACAGAGCAGCTGCTGCTGGAGCGTCTGGGCGAGTACTCACGTCATCGCACGCTCATCATCGTCACGCATCACGGTGCAACGGCCAAGCTCTGCAATGCTGTCGTAAGCGTTGGCTAACACCCCTAAGGGGTGTTTTGCATTCGCCTGCTATTCCTGTTTCGGAAAGTTGTGGGCAACAATGGCGAGTCCCCGCAAGTAAAATAATTTGTATCAGCAAGCTATTTTTCACAAAGGTAGATTCCAACCATTTCCGCAAAGACTGGAATCTTGTATCAGTCAGCGACTCGGTTGCGAAAAATGTGGAATGACGTAATTCTCAATTTTGCATTTTGCATTTTGAATTTCCCCCATCTGCCGCCCACCGCGCCTGAGAGCAGGAACAGCAGGCGGTTGCAAGACAGGCGTTACGCCTGCATTTTGAATTAAAAAAAAGGGTGCCCTTCGGGACACCCTTAAATTTTTCGCGTAAGCTAAAATTACTTAACGAACTTAGCGTTCTGCAAGTACTGAGCGCTCTTCTTAGCAGCCTCGAACATAGCGTCGTTGGTCTTCTGCTGAGCAGCAGCGTCACCACGCTGTGCGCGCAACTCACGAGGAGTCTCGATCTCAACTACGAAATCCTTGTAACCGTTCTTGTAGAACTGCTTGAAGATACCCTCAAAGTTGATCTTACCGCTCTCGCCGATAACGAACTCGTCCTTGATGTGGAGCATCTTGATGCGGTCAGCATACTTCTTCAAGTACTCAACGGGATCCTTCTCACCCATAGTGCACCAGTAAACGTCCAACTCGAAGAATACGTAGTTGGGGTCGGTGTTCTCAACCAGGTACTCCCACATAACCTTATCGGTACCCTCCAGAGTCTTGTACTCCTGTGAGTGGTTGTGGTAACCGAGCATCAAACCGAACTCCTCCTTAGCGATCTTACCAACGCGGTTGAAGTAGTCAGCCATCTTCTTAACCTCAGCCTCAGTGTAGTTTACACGGTATGAGGGGATAACGAAGTACTTACCACCAACAGCCTTCTGCACTGCGAAGAGCTTACGCCAGTTCTCCATAACCTCAGCCTCCTTAGCGGGATCCTCCTGGAGTGAAGAGTGAGTAGAAACTACGCTGATACCCTTAGAGTCGCAGTAAGCCTTGAACTCAGCAGCCTCCATACCGAATACCTTGGGATTGCCACCCCACTGTACGAGCTCGAATACGTTGTAGCCCATATCAGCCAACTTGTCGATTGAACCCTTAGGATCTGCGTTCATAGCGCTCATTACAGAGTAGAGCTGAATACCGATCTTCTTACCCTTTGCCTCAGCGTTTACGCCCAGAGCAAAGATAGCAACAGCCATAACCATTACGGCCTTGCCAAAAATGTTAGAAAACTTCATAGATTTTGTTATTAAATTGGTTTGGTTTAGTTGTTTTCTGTTAGTTTTTTGCGTTTCGGGGCTTTATCCTTTGAGCGTAAGCCATTTTTAAGGCTGTCGCAAGCTATGGAAAAACGCCTAATCCGTAAAGCAAAGGTATAAAAAATATTTTATCCAGCGTTGTTTTAGATCAAAATAATAATATAAAATGTAAAAAGATTCTGTTTTTGCCCCGAAAAGCCTCTCCCTGCCTCAAAAACAAGACCGTCCGACATTAAGTCAGACGGTCTTCCACTTGTAGTTACTCACAACAACAAAAACGATTTATCAAAAACACTCTCCGTGAGTTTCGCCCCTCACTTGGCAAGCGGCGGGAGGCACGGAAGCGTAGTTATGCGTTACCTATGGGGCCCATTTTCAGCAACGGATCCTCGGCGCCGTGCTGTTTGGGAATCTCAATCTTGGCGATGTTGCTCTCGTAACGGGTGATGTTGTCCTGCAACGAAAGCAGCAGACGCTTGGCGTGTTCGGGCGTAAGTATCACGCGGCTCTTCACGTTGGCACGCTTCAGCCCGGGCAGGGCCGTTGCGAAGTCGATGATGAACTCCGATGTCGAGTGCGAAATAATAGCCAGATTCGAGTAGTGGCCCTCGGCCACCTGATCTGAGAGGTGTATCTCCAACCCCTGCTTTGGTGATTCTGCCATAGGTGTTAAAATGTTTGTACAAAAATAGTGTTTATTGTGCCTGCAATTAGGTTGCGGGAGTTAAAGTTTTCGCCAATTTATTAACAATTGGCGCCGATGGCTCCAACGGAACAATAATCACACCACGAACGGAGAGTTAATATGTCCCGACTCTTTAATATTCCATATTAAATTCATAACTTTGCACTCTAAAACGGTTTGTATGTTCGTTAGTGCAATAGATATCTTCCTGCGAGGTATGGGCGTGGGGTTGGCCTCGTCGATTACCGTAGGCCCCGTTGCGGTGTTGTGCATCCAGCGTACGCTGAGCAAGAACTTCCGCTCGGGACTCGCCTCGGGATTAGGCGTGGCGTCGGCCGATATGATTATGGCCATCATCGCCTTCTTCTTCTACTCGATGTTGCAGGCGCAGATCGAGGAGTACAGTGCCATCCTGCAGGTCATCGGCGGCATCTTCGTGGTGATTGTCGGAGTCTATATATTCTTCCAGAACCCCGTGCCGCAGATCCGCAAGAACCGCGCAGGCAAGTCGAATCTATGGCAGGATTATTCGTCGATGTTTGTCTTCACGCTGGCTAACTTCGTGGTTGTCATTCCCTACCTTCTGGCCTTCTTCGCTATGTTTAACGTGGGCCTTCAGTCCGAGGGCGATATAGCCTCGCTGTTGCGTAGTGCAATGACTATCCTCGGCTTTTTGGCCGGAGCTGTTGCGTGGTGGCTGGTGCTGACGCTCACGATCGACTACTTCCGCCGTCGTTTCCGCCCGCGCCATATGCTCACGATCAACCACGTTGCCGGCACGATCATCGGCGTGCTGGGCGTATATACGATTATTTCAACCTTTTTTGATATTCTTCCCAAGTAATGGAATCAGCAAAACAAAAGATAGTTATCGCCATCGACGGCCACTCGTCGTGTGGCAAGAGTACCTTCGCCAAGGCCATCGCCGCCCGTCTGGGCTACATCTTCATCGACACGGGCGCTATGTACCGTGCCGTTACGCTCTGCGCCCTGGAGGCTGGGGCAATCAGCGACGGCAAGGTCGATGAGCAGCGCGTGGTAGGGTTGTTGCCCCAGATCAATATCTCGTTCCGCTTTAATGCCGAGCGTGGCGCCAGCGATGTGTATGTCAATGGCGAGTGTGTCGAGCCCCGCATCCGCTCGATCGAGGTGTCGAGTGCGGTGAGCAGCATCAGCTCAATCCCTGCCGTTAGGGAGAAGCTGGTCGCAATGCAGCAACAAATGGGCCGCGATCGAGGCGTTGTGATGGATGGCCGCGACATCGGTACGGTTGTCTTTCCCGATGCCGAGCTGAAGATCTTTATGACGGCCGATGCCGAGGTGCGTGCCCGTCGTCGCTACGAAGAGCTTACGGCCAAAGGCGACAAAGTTACGTTGGAGGAGATCCTCGAGAATGTCATCGCCCGCGACAAGGCCGATATGGAGCGCGAGATCTCGCCCCTGCGTCAGGCCGTGGATGCCGTGGTGCTGGACAATAGCCGTATGACGGTTGAGGAGCAGATGGAGTGGTTTATGGAGCGTTATAGCCAAATCGTAGGGTAGTGATGTATATCGAGATTGACGAGAATTCGGGTTTCTGCTTTGGTGTGGTACGAGCCATTTCGCGAGCCGAGGCTGCGCTGAAGGAGCTTGGTGGCGAAGTCTATTCGCTGGGCGATATTGTGCATAACCGTATGGAGGTGCAGCGTCTTGAGGCGTTGGGCCTGCGTACCATCACCCACAGCGATATGGAGCAGCTGGGTGGCCGCGACCTCTTCATCCGCGCCCACGGCGAGCCCCCCACGACCTACCGTCGTGCCGAGGAGTTGGGCATCCGCCTTATCGATGCGACGTGCCCCGTTGTGGCGCAGCTGCAGCGCAAGGTTGTGGCGGCACACGAGCGGATGCAGGCCATCGGAGGTCAGGTCGTGATCTTGGGCAAGCGAGGCCACGCCGAGGTTGTGGGCCTCACGGGACAGGTAGAGCAGCCGACCATCGTGGTGGAGCGCGAGGAGGATCTGCAGCAGATCGATTTCTCGCGTCCGATATTCTTCCTCTCGCAGACTACGCAGAGCGTGGCGCTGTTCTGGCACTTGGCCGAGCGTATGAAGGAGCAGTTGAGCGACGAGCAGATGCTGACGGTGGATGATACCATCTGCCGCCGCGTCTCAAACCGCGAGAAGGCGCTCAGCGAGTTCTCCACACGTTTCGATGTTGTTGTCTTTGTCTGCGGCAAGAAGTCGAGCAACGGCAAGGTGCTCTTCAATGTCTGCCGCGCGGCCAACGAGCGTTGCTACAATATCGAGGAGGAGAGAGAGCTTCGGCCGGAGTGGTTCGACGGGTGTCGGAGCGTAGGCATTTGCGGTGCTACATCTACGCCCGCGTGGCTTATGCAGCGCGTCAAGGAGGCCATCGAGCAGCGATTTTGTGATAAGAGATAAAAGGAATTTGATTATGAGATATTTAGTTCGTTCGGCGAAATATTTTATCGCCTTTTGCGTTTTGTATTTGGTAGTTGTGTGGTTGAGCCTTAAGACCACACGCGGTATGGACGTAGGCATCTGGGATTACATCCTCGCCACCTTCCAGAGCACCAAGGGCCAGCTGCTCGGTGTGGCTGTTGTCGTGCTTGCGGCATTCTATCCCCGATTCGGCTTTATGACTCGCCGTGTGGAGTGCGATATGGAGGAGGAGAAAGATGTGATCATCGCCGCCTTTGCCCGTGCGGGCTTTAGCCTCAAGGGCGAGAGCGATGGCCGTATGATATTCCGCGCTACCAATGTGTTGGATCGTATCGTTATGCTCTTCGAGGATGAGATCGTGGTCGAGCAGTATGCGCAGTGGATCAACATCACGGGTATCCGCCGAGGCGTAGCGAAGGTAGTTTTCCAGAAGTGGAAGTAAAAAAACGAGTATGAACAGAGGAAGAAAATATGCCCTTGTGGCAGTCGTGGCTGCGGTTGTCGCTTCGGGCCTGTGGGCAGTAAGGGACGATTTCGGTCTGGGCCGCAACATTGAGATTATGGTCAATATGATGCGCGAGCTCTCGGTGCAGTATGTCGATGAACTCTCGGCCGACGACCTTATGCGCGACGGCGCGGCGGGTATGGTGCGCAACCTCGACCCCTACACCGAATATATGTCGGAGAGCGAGATGACCGACTTCGAGTTTCAAGCCACGGGTAAGTATGGCGGTATCGGCGCCACGATCCGTATGAAGCGCGACTCAAGTGGTGTTGTCATCGCCCAGCCATATAAGGGTACCCCCTCCGACAAGGCGGGATTGAAGATTGGCGATCGTTTCGTCTCGATCGATGGCGAGGATGCCACCAAGTGGACCTCCGATCAGGTGTCGTCGAAGCTCAAGGGTACACCCGGCACGAAGGTTCGACTCGCCGTTAAGCGTGTTATGACGGGCCAGGTGGAGGAGTTCGAGATCGAGCGTGCGCGCATTGCCGTACCGGGCGTTCCGTATGCAGGATACGTTGAGGATGGTATCGCATATATTCGCCACGACGACTTCTCGGATGGCTGCTACGACGAGATGCGTGCCCATATCGAGCGCCTGCGTCAGTCGGGCGAGCTACGCGGCTTGATTCTCGACTACCGCGACAATGGCGGCGGCAGTGTCAATGAGGCTGTGAAGATCCTCTCGATGTTCGTGCCGAAGGGCACCGAGGTGGTTACGATGAAGGGCCGTACCGACCGCTCGAAGCGAGCCTATGCCACCGAGTCGAACCCCGTCTTGGGCGATGTGCCCATCGTGGCGCTGATCAATGGCAATTCGGCTTCGGCTTCGGAGATCGTCTGTGGAGCGTTGCAGGATCTGGATCGAGGCGTGCTTATGGGACAGCGCTCCTACGGCAAGGGCCTTGTGCAGTCGGTAACGCCGCTGGCCTACAACTCTTACCTGAAACTCACGACGGCAAAATACTATATCCCCTCGGGACGTTGCGTTCAGCGTATCAACTACCAGCACAGCACAGCCCGCGACGAGAATGTGCCCGATTCGCTCATCTCAGAGTTCAAGACCAGCAACGGCCGCAAGGTCTATGATGGCAACGGTCTGGCTCCCGATGTGAAAGTTGAACCTGACTACATCTCGACCTTCGCCGTGATGCTATACAATATGGGTTACGTTGAGGATTTCCTCGACGAGTATGTTCGTCGCAACCCCTCTCTCAAGGTCGATAACAAGTCTTTCGCAATCTCGAACGAGGAGTACGACCGCTTCGTTGAGTTTATAGCCGACAAGGATGTTCCCTACCAGTCGCAGACGCGTCTGGCGCTCGATATGCTCAAGCGCACCGCCAAGCAGGAGCGCTACGAGGAGGCCTTCGCCGAAGAGCTGGAGCTGATCTCGCAGAAGCTCAAGGACGAGAAGCTGGATAACCTTCGCACCTACCGTGCCGAGGTTGAGGAGCTGCTGAACAACGATATTGTCCTGCGCCACAACTACTACGAGGGCGTTGTGGAGCACTCGATCGTGGGCGACAGTACCGTGATTAAGGCCGTCGAGCTGCTGCGCGATGGCGAGCGCTATCGCAAGATTCTGCAAGAGCAAGATACCGAAAAGAAGTAGAGAGAATGAGATTTCCGTCGCTAAAGAATGTGTCGTTCCGTAGCCGCATCGTGGTCATTGTCATCGGTGTGGTTCTGGCCTCTGTGTCGCTGGCTTACACCTATAAGCTGGCCGACATCCTGCGCCAGAAGGAGCAGAACGACGTGAACCTCTGGGTAGCGGCGATGGAGCGTGTCAGCCGCGAGGCCTTCGGCAACTATTTGGTCGATCCGCTCATATCGCATATCGTCAGCACGCACAACAACATTCCATTCATCATCACCGACGAGAATCTCTCGCTCATTATGAGCAACCGCATCGACGAGGATGTGCTGGCCGATCCCGAGCGCTACCGCCGCAAGCTGGATGAGCTGACGGAGGAGAACACCCCCCGCACGGTGCGACTGATGTGGACCACGGGCCGCAGCCATATCATCTTTTACGGCCACTCTGATTTGTTGAGGGCGCTCTATTACTTCCCCTATGTGCAGTGGTTGATAATTCTGATATTTTTGATTTTCACCTATATAGCCCTCCAATCGACCAAGCAGGACGAGCAGAACCGCGTCTGGATTGGTCTTGCGAAGGAGACCGCCCACCAGCTCGGAACGCCCATCTCGTCGCTTATGGGATGGACGGAGTACCTGCGCTCGATGGAGGTTGATCCTACGGCAGTCGATGAGATGAACAAGGATCTGGCTCACCTGACCAAAATTGTCGATCGCTTCTCGAAGATCGGATCGGAGACCGACCTCACGCCCCATAGCGTGAATGAGGTCGTGGGCGAGACGGTGATGTACTTCCGCAAGCGCGTGCCGCGCAACGTGACGCTCTCGTACAACGGATTGGCGATGGCCCCCGTCAAGGCAAACCTTAATGTTGCTCTGTTTGAGTGGGTTGTCGAGAATCTGATGAAAAATGCCCTCGATGCAATGCAGGGCAAGGGAGAGCTTGACGTAGTGCTCTCGTCGAGCGAGAAGTCGGTCATCATCGAGGTTAGCGACACAGGTAAGGGTATTCCGAAGAGCAATTGGAAACGCATCTTCGAGCCGGGCTACACCACCAAGACTCGTGGCTGGGGCTTGGGCCTCTCGCTCGCGCGCCGCATTGTCGAGGATTACCACCACGGCCGCATCGTCGTGGCTCGTTCGGAGGTTGGTCGCGGCACCACCTTCCGCATAACTCTTAAACGTATATTCGAATAATGCCTGCCACCGATTCCCTTCGTTATCTGGGCCTTGACACCCTCTCCGAGCGTGCCCTGCGACGTCTGACCGATCGCTGGACGGGTGAATTGTACCCTGCCGACTCACTTCCCACATCGGGCGAGGGGGTTATCTCGGATGAGAACTTCGATGTGATTGTGGGGCGCTGGCGCGAGGCACGCGAGCAGTATCACGATGCCCCATTGGAGCAGGTGTTGGGCGAAGGCTCCTCACTCGCCGATGGCGTAAGACTGGCTGGCGAGCAGACGGACGCGGTGGGCGATAAGCTCTCGGAGGTGGCACTCTCGACCTCGTGGTGGGACTTGCCCCAGATGATAGAGCCGATGTATGGTATTTTGATTGTGGCCGCCGTCTTCTTCTACGGCTTCTGCCTCTACCGCTACTACGACGATATCGTAGCGCTCTTCTCGTCGGTCTTTGGCGAGCGCATCCTCCATTCGGGCCGCAAGGGTGAGCGTTTGCGAAGTGATATTTTTTACGGCTCGCTCGGCAAACTCTTTATGCTGGGCGTAGGCTTCGTGGGACTCATCGCGGGCGTTGTTTGCCTTCGCACGGGGTTGGCACTGCCCGACAGCGTAACTTTCTATATGCCCCTGACGGCCGTGGCCGCTTTTCTTATGGTCATCGCGCTTCAGTATGTTATGCTCGGCGTGGTGGGACTTGTGACCTCGTCGTTCGATGGCGTGGCCTCGCTTATGCGTATCCGCCTGGTCTATTTCGTGTTGGCGACACTTGTGGTGGCTCCCGTGCTGCTCATATCGATGATGGGCAGTAGTGTCGAGTACGATGTGTGGTTCAAGGTGGCGTGCGTAGTGGCCGGTGTGGTGGCAGTATTGTTCATTCGTGAGAGTATAAAATTCTTTATTCATAAAAAAGTTTCGATTTTGCATTGGATTTTGTACCTTTGCACCGTCGAAATTTTGCCGCTTAGTTTGTTATGGCAGGTGGTAGTTCGATTGAGGTAGTAATATAACAAAAAGTGATGGTTAATAAAGTTTTGATTTCGCAGCCGCGTCCGGCGGTAATTGAAAAATCTCCCTTCTTTGAGTTGTCAACAAAGCATAGCGTTGAAGTAGATTATAAACCCCTAATTCGAGTCGTCGGCGTAAAGCTGAAGGAGTTCCGCGCACAGCGTATCGAAATACTCGACCATACAGCAGTCATATTCACCTCTCGCACTACGGTGGATAGCTTTTTCAAGATTTGCGAGGAGGCACGTATCACCGTTCCCGAAACGATGAAGTACATCTGCAACACCGAGGCCGTAGCGCTCTACTTGCAGAAATATATCGTTTATCGCAAGCGTAAGATCTCGTTTGCCGATGGCACGTTCACCAATCTTCTGGAGCTTATCATCAAGCATAAGAGTGAGCGTTTCCTTTTGGCACTGAGCGAGCCCCACAAGCCCGAGCTTCCCGAGACTCTCACCAAGCTCAAGATCAACTACGATCCCGTCATCCTGGCTCTCACCGTTGCGGCCGATATGAGTGACGTGAAGCCTTCGGAGTATGATGTTATGGCGCTCTACTCGCCCTCGGACGTGAAAAGCGTGATGGAGAATTTCAAGCTCGAGGAGCTGCCCGTCATCGCCACCTTCGGCGAGGCGACGCTCCGTGCGGCACTCGACGCGGGTATGAAGGTACGCGCATCAGCACCCTCGCCCGAGGCACCCTCGATGGCCAAGGCACTCGACCTCTACATCTCGAAGGTGAAGAGCGGAGAGACCGTAGCCGAGGTTGAGATTCATCAGGACGAGGCCAAGGAGGAGTTCATCCGCACCCAGCAGAGCAAACTGGCCAAGAAGGGCCGTACGCGCACCTCGACAGCCGAGAAAAAATAGACGCTATGTCCGACCACACCCTGCCACGAAGTGAGCGACTGCGCTCGCTCAAAGCTATCCGTCGTCTTTTTGGCGAGGGGCATAGTGGCTTTGTCTATCCCGTGCGCTACGTCTATCTCATAGAGGATCGACCGCAGCAGGAGCTGGCGGAGCTGTTGTCGGCAGAAGGTGTTAATACTCCGGCGAGCGAAAGAGCCGTGCAGGCGATGTTCTCCGTTCCCAAGAAGTTCCACAAGCGGGCTAACCGCCGCAACCTGCATAAGCGTCGTATGCGCGAAGCTTATCGTCTGGGGCGCGATCGTGTGTGCGAGCCTCTGCGTCAGAGCGGAAAGCATCTTCAGATAGCATTTATATACTCTACCAAGGAGAGTCACTCCTATAAAACCATCAGCAATGCCGTACAACGAATTCTGGAGCAAGTCGCTAAAACGATGTAAGTGGCTCTTCACCTTGCCGCTGCTGGCATTGGTGAAGTTCTATCAGTATTGCATCTCGCCCCTTACGCCGCCCTCGTGCCGCTACGTTCCCACCTGCTCGCAGTATGCTGTCGAGGCCCTGCGCAAGTATGGCCCGATCAAGGGGTGTTGGCTTACGCTGAAGCGTCTTTCGCGGTGTCATCCGTGGGGCGGAAGTGGCTATGATCCTGTCCCATAAATTCCTCTTGTTATGCAATTTATATAAGTGGTATAGTATGGAATATACAAAAAACGCCTGCCCCATTGGAGCAGGCGTTTCTTATTATGTGGCGCGACTACTTCGCGTAGCTTACCGAACGAGTCTCGCGGATTACGGTGATCTTCACCTGTCCGGGGTAGGTCATCTCGTCCTGAATCTTCTTTGCAATATCGTGAGAGAGCAGCTCCGACTCCTGATCCGAGAGCTTGTCCGCACCCACGATCACGCGCAGCTCGCGGCCCGCCTGAATAGCGTAGGTCTTCACAACGCCGGGGTATGACAGCGCGATATCCTCCATCTCCTTCAGACGCTTGATGTACGACTCGACAACCTCGCGGCGAGCGCCCGGACGTGCGCCAGAGATAGCGTCGCAGACCTGAATGATGGGGGCGATGATTGACGACATCTCAACCTCGTCGTGGTGCGCACCGATGGCGTTGCAAACGTCGGCCTTCTCCTTGTACTTCTCGGCCAACTTCATACCGATAATTGCGTGCGGCAATTCGGGCTCGTCGTCGGGCACCTTACCAATATCATGCAACAGACCTGCACGGCGTGCAGCCTTGACGGGGAGTCCCAGCTCCGATGCCATAATGCCTGCGAGGTTAGCCGTCTCGCGGGCGTGCTGCAACAGGTTCTGACCGTATGATGAGCGGTACTTCATCTTACCGATCAAGCGAATGAGTTCGGGGTGCAAGCCGTGGATACCCAGATCGATGGCTGTGCGCTTACCCACCTCGACGATCTCCTCCTCGATCTGCTTCTTAACCTTCGCCACGACCTCCTCGATGCGTGCGGGGTGGATGCGGCCGTCGGTTACGAGCTGGTGCAGAGCCAATCGTGCAATCTCGCGGCGTACGGGATCGAAGCCGCTGAGGATGATAGCCTCGGGGGTGTCATCGACGATGATCTCGATGCCCGTAGCGGCCTCCAGAGCGCGGATGTTGCGGCCCTCGCGGCCGATGATGCGGCCCTTAACCTCGTCGCTGTCGATGTTGAACACCGTCACGGCATTCTCGATGGCGGTCTCGGTTGCTACGCGCTGGATCGAGGTTACGATGATACGCTTGGCCTCCTTCGTAGCGGTGAGCTTGGCCTCCTCGATGGTCTCGTTGATGTAAGAGTCGGCCTCGGCCTTGGCGTCAGCCTTCATATTCTCAACCAGAATGTTCTTCGCCTCCTCGGCGCTCATTCCGGAGATCTGCTCCAGACGTACGTTCTGCTCGCGGATGATGCCGGCCAGCTCCTCCTTCTTGGCGTTGAGGCCCTGCATCTGGCTCTCCATCTGACTCTTCAGACGGTCGTTCTCCTTGATCTTACCCTCCAGCTCGCGCTGCTGGTTCTGAACGTGAGCCTCGGCCTGCTTTGTGCGCTGCTCGATCTGCGCGATCTCCTGATTGCGCTTGTTTACGGCGCGGTCGTGCTCGCTCTTGAGCTGGATAAACTTCTCCTTTGCTTGGAGAATCTTCTCCTTCTTTATCATCTCGCCTTCGGCCTCAGCCTCTTTGAGGGCTACTTCGCGCTGACGCTTGATGGTGTTCTTGGTGATGTGGGTCGTAACCAGATGGTACACCGCAATCGCCACCACCGCCGACAGCACGGCCGTTAATAGTATTGTAAGCATTTGTGTGTTAATTTAGTTAATATAATTTTAAGTTGTGTTGTCAATAAAAAAACCGCATAGTGTTTCCTTTTCTTGTTTGACGAATCTGCCGATAAGTCAAGGTGTGGGGCTCCGAATATCGCAATCGTCCAACGGTGCGCGCGGCACACCTCCGAGGAGGTTAAGGCCTGATTTTGAGTAAGCGAGAGTTGACCCAATGTAATAAGTGTTCAGTTTCGCAAAGCTATAAGGAAATCTATGCGGGTAGATTTTCTATGTAAAGAACGTTTTCGGGGTTTTCGGGATGCAATTTCTCCTTCCTCTCCCACCCCTTGGGTTACATATCTGTGTCGTCCCTTTTGCTGTCCTCTGGCTACTTGTTGGGCCCCAGGGAGTTGATGTGCTTGTCGAGCATCTGCGACAGCGCATCCAGGGCGGCCATATCTTCGTCATTGACCTCGCTCTGTCGCGCGATCGATATGCCGTTTATACATAGTTGCAGGGCCGTTATGGCCAGACAATCTTCCGTCGAAATCTTGTCGCCGAAGGCCTTGCGGAGTTTCGTTACGCTGGCGTTCACCTCTCTTTCGGCCATACGATATACCTCCTCCTTGTCGGGAGCGATCGACATCTCGTAAGCCTTGCCGGCAACCTTGAGGTTTATTCTCTGTTTCTGTGACGCCATAGTTACTCTGCCTTGGTGAGCAGTGCGATGCACTTGTCAACCTCCCGCAATAACAGGTTGATTCGTGCCCGCGACTTATTCTTGTTCGCTGTATCTCCGCCCAGACTCACGGCCAGCTGCAGACGCTGCACCTCGGCCTTCATCTCGCGCAACTGCTCCTGCTGCTCGCGCACCTTCAGGAGCAACTCGTCGCGCTCCTTGCACACCTGTGAGAGCTCCTGCTCGAGCTTCTCGCCTCGGGCAATGATCATCTCAGCCTGAGCCTGAATGTGCGTAATTATGGTTTTGCAAGCCATAGGAAAGTCGGAAATACGGTAATTATCTCTTCAAAGATAATATAAAAATATATTTTTCGCAAATTTTCGCTCTGCGTGCGTGGCAAAATCGAGAAACTTCTACGATTAACCTCTTTTGCGCGATGGTGCAATCACCTCGCCATAAAGATCATAACCCTCGCTGTCGGTGATGCGAACGTCGTAGAATCGGCCACGACGAAGCTGGCGCAACTCGGCGGGAATCATAATCACCTGATCCACCTCGGGCGAATCGTACTCCGAGCGGGCGATGTAGTAGTCGCCCTCGCGCGCATCGACAATCACGCGCAGCGTGCGGCCCTCGTAGCGACTGTTGCCCTCCTCGGCGATGTCGGCCTGCGCCAACATAATGCGGTCGGCACGGCGCTGCTTTTCCTCCTCCGAGATGTCGTCTTTCAGATGCAGGGCCGAGTATGTGCCCTCCTCCTCGGAGTAGGTGAAGACGCCCAATCGCTCGAAACGAACCTCGCGAACAAATGCCTCCAACTCATCCACATCGGCCTCGGTCTCGCCCGGATAGCCCACCATCAGCGTGGTGCGCAGGGCAATGTCGGGCACTCGCTCGCGCAGACGGCGGATCAGCTCCATCGCCTCGGCTTTGGTATGGCGACGCTTCATCGCTGTGAGCATATTGTCCGATATGTGCTGGAAGGGAATATCGAGATATTTGCAGATCTTGGGCTCCGTGGCCATCACCTCGATCACATCCTCGGGGAAGGCAGCGGGGTAGGCGTAGTGGAGTCGGATCCACTCGATGCCCTCGATGCGGCAGAGCTCGGTCAGAAGCTCGCCCAGGCGACGACGACCGTAGAGGTCGATGCCGTAGTAGGTCGTATCCTGCGCGATGACCATCAGCTCCTTCACGCCACGCTCGGCAAGTGTGCGCGCCTCCTTCTGGATCTGCTCCATCGGCACCGACTCGTGCTTGCCGCGAATCAGCGGTATAGCGCAGTAGCCGCAGAACCAGTTGCAGCCCTCGGCAATCTTCAGATAGGCGTAGTGCGAGGGTGTTGTCAGCACGCGCTCGGTCTCAAGCTCGGTCTTATGCTCGGCCCCGAGTGCCGCAGCAATTTCGGCCCAATTCTTCACGCCGAAATATTCGTCAACCTCGGGAATCTCCTCCCTCAGCTCGTCGGCATAACGCTCGCTCAGGCAGCCGATTACGAACAATCGCTCTATGAGGCCCGCCTCCTTGGCCGCTACGGCCGAGAGGATGGTGTCGATGCTCTCCTGCTTGGCATCGCCGATAAAGCCGCAGGTGTTGATTACCACCACCTTGGCGTCGGTGCGGTCGCTGTCGAACGAGAGCTTATATCCCGCCGCAGCGAGCTGAGCCATTAGGTGCTCACTGTCGACCGTATTCTTCGAGCAGCCCAGCGTAATGACGTTTATCTTCTTCATATTCTGCTATTTCTGCTCGGCAAAGAGCGCATTTACAAACTCGCGGCGGTCGAACATCCTGAGCTGGTCGATGCCCTCGCCGATGCCGATATATCGTACGGGAATGTGGAACTGATCGCTGATGCCGATCACAACGCCTCCCTTGGCCGTACCGTCCAACTTGGTGATCGTTAGTGATGTTACCTGCGTTGCCTGCGTGAATTGACGCGCCTGCTCAAAGGCGTTCTGGCCCGTCGAGCCATCCAGCACAAGCATAACCTCGTGCGGAGCGTCGGGAATAACCTTCGCCATCACGTTGCGAATCTTCGTCAGCTCGTTCATCAATCCGATCTTGTTGTGCAGACGGCCCGCCGTATCAATCAGCACCACGTCGGCACCGTTCGCTACGGCCGACTTCAGCGTATCGAAGGCCACCGATGCTGGGTCCGATCCCATCTCCTGACGAATCATCGTAGCGCCTGCGCGGTTGGCCCATACGGCCAGCTGGTCGATGGCGGCGGCACGGAACGTGTCGGCAGCACCGATATAGACCTTGCGACCTGCGGCGGTGAGCTTGGCGGCGAGCTTGCCGATGGTGGTGGTCTTACCCACGCCATTCACGCCCACGACCATCATAACGTAGGGCATTCCCGGCTTCACCTCCAGGCCGAAATCCTCGCGCGAAGAGTGTGACTCCTCCAACAGCTGCGCAATCTCGTCGCGCAGGATGGCGTTCAGCTCCGAGGTGTTCATATACTTGTCGCGTGCGATGCGCTCTTCGATACGGTTGATGATCTTGACCGTGGTCTCCACGCCAACGTCCGAGGTGATGAGTACCTCCTCCAGATCATCCAGCACGTCGGCATCGACGGTCGAGCGGCCCGCAACGGCACGCGCCAGCTTCGAGAAGAATCCCGTCTTGGTCTTCTGAAGTCCCTCAGAGAGCTCCTCCTGCTGCTCCTGCACCTTCTGTGCCTCCTCCTGCGCTACCTCCTGCTGCTCGGTGGCAGCGGGCGCGGTGTTATCTTTTTTCTTCTTGAAAAGATCAAAAAATCCCATAATTCTAAATATTTTACGGTCTGCACACTCTGCGCAGACAAATTATCATACAAAGTTACAGAATTTTAAGGATAATACCAAATTTTACATTTTATATGCAAATGCCCCAGAGGGTGTTGTTTGTTTGGGAAATAATTTCTTATCTTTGTGAAGCCATCTTGGGTGGCATACATATTTTATTAGAAAGTGTTTTCGCGCACTCCTTGTTAGAAAATGTGGAAGTTTTCATTAGTTGGAGGTCGAACGAACAACACTCACTTCTTGTTTAGACTATGCGGAGGGTGCGATTCTTGTACTCTGTCCCCATATCTATTCAGGTGTGGGGCATTGCATCGTTTATTCCAACTAAGGTCTTTCCACAACCTTCTAACAGATGAACGAAATCAACTCCACACTTTCTTTGTTTTATACAAATCATACCGAATTTGGGAGTTGGTGAGGTAGTGTTTCGGGAAATGGGAAAAATTATAACGCTCTTTTTCTTTTCGCTGATCACCCTGACGGCAGTAGCTGTGGCCGATGCAACCGATCAGAGCGAAAAGGTTAAGGTGGTGAGTGGAGTGAGAGTCGAGAAAGTGGCCACTACAAGCACTAATTATGTATATTGGACATTTACGAATACCAACAACTACTCTGTGAAGATTTCGTATATGGTGGCCAATTACCCTGCGGGGGTGTTTGTTATTGGGCCAGGAGAACAGAAGAAGAGCTACTCGGCATATAAACAGAGCGCGGAGTGCGAAGTTTCCGTACAGAGGGTTGCCGAGACTGAGGCCGAGAGAATGAATGGGCGCACGACGAACAAAAAACGAAATATATAATTGCCTTTATATATTTATTCTATTTGCACTGACACAAAAAGGCGCCTCCAAATGGAAGCGCCTTTTTGTATTGGGCTTAAAATTTGTTCGCGAAGGTTTTTTGTGGGAATCGCTGTCGATCTCTCCCCCTCGCTTGGGCCCAATGCAAAATAAAAATTATTTCTCAGCGAAGTATGCCTTGATATCCTCCTCCTCAAGAATGTTCTGAGTCTTGAAGATGTAAGCACCGGTCTTCTCTGATTTCACCATCTTGATGCACTTGGTGTACTTCTTGTTGGTACCCGTCTTAAGGGTTGCAACTACTTTCTTTGCCATAACTTACTCTTGATTACTTAATTTCACGATGTACGGTTACCTTCTTCAAGTAAGGATTGTACTTCTTACGCTCCAAACGATCGGGTGTGTTCTTCTTGTTCTTGGTGGTGATGTAGCGTGACATACCTGCAACGCCTGACTCCTTCTGCTCGGTGCACTCAAGGATCACCTGAACT
>JAZRQX010000023.1:0-76365 GCA_045650235.1 Alistipes sp.
TCGGGCACCACCCTTCGGCAGGAAGATACGCTGCACCTGATGGTTGTACTCGTTGCTTCCCGAAACCCATACTCCCGCTCTGCCGTCCTTGTCGTGAGTCTCTAACGAGAAGTTCTTAATCAGTGTCCTCATCTCATTCCAGTCGGGCACGCGCCACCCCTTTGGACAGGGGTCATTTGCCTTGTTCTTGAGCGGAACGAAAACAAAATTTGGGTCGTTATACTGCGCCGCGGTAGGCTCAACCAGCCACAGGTACATATCATTTGTCGTCCAGTTGAACTTAGTCCACTCGGAATCGACGAAGTGTACATCCTTATTTTCGGGCTTGCGGGCCTCTGAAACGGTGAGCTTCTCGCCACCGGGCTTGAACCTCGCATTGGTCTTATCACGATAGGTAGTGTCGACACCCTCCTCATAGGGCGGGCCATAACCCTGACCGTGGAGTCTGCCCCATTGGTAGAGTTTGCCGTAGGGGTAGTCCGTGGCGTGGTAACCGCAGTTGACGGGTGCCCATACGATGGAGTCGATTATAATACCTCCGCCGTGGTTGATGCCGTACTCGTCGATATACTCTACCGAGTTATCGCGCACGATGTTCTCGCCATTGTCGGGCACTGCCTGCAGGGCCTTCTGACGATTCTCCCTCGCCTCCTCGGCTGCTCGCTCAGCCTCAAGTTTCTTGAAATGAAGCTCCTGCTCACGCTGCTGCTCGGGCGAGAGTTTAGGCAACGCATCGGTGTTGAGGTCGCGGTTCTGGGTACTCCTTTGGCTCTGGCTTCCTTGGTTGTTGTCGTCCTTATTTGTCAACTGATTTACAATCTCCTTCTTAACGGCATTGCCAATCTCCTTACCCAACTTTTTGAGCAGGCTCTGTGCGTCGGCCTCCACCGCAAGCAAAGTCAGTAGCGGTAGAAAAAATAGTTTTTTCATAATACGGCTTTTAGGTTATAGTCTATTTAAGTTTCGCAAGTAAAAAAAAGTATAGCTTTTTCTGTATGTCACAGAAAATGAGTATCTTTAAGTGCCACCTTCAAAGAACTCAATCCTAAAAGCTATGGTCAAAGATAAACATATTATTTCAGGGATCAATGGATTCTTCCATAAAAATGATTGTAACAAGGCGATAAATAGCATCATGACTACCATCCGCCACCTCAATCTCCGTTCTTCCTACATCGGTATCGAAAAACGCCCTAACTGCAAGCTGACTTGTCTTCAAGTATTGGAACTGCTACTGATATTCCCGTTCTTCATGGTCAAGAACTCTTTCCAATATCATCATTCGGGACTTTCGAAATTATTCTCCTGCCAAAAGGATATGTTCTATCGTTTCATGGAATAGGATAACATTGACTGGCGAAGGCTTGTCTATATGTTGAGTCTCCGTCTGTTGAAGCGGATTTCATCAAGAAAGGATTCGAAGACATCCCTGCAATGTCTGATTGTTGATGACACCGACTTGCCGAAGACAGGTTTCAAGATGGAAATGATTGGGCGCATCTACGGGTCTGGGCCTTCAGATGGCCAAGGCTTTCGCAAATCAGGGTGCTAATCTGGTTTTGCTCGCACGAAGAATGAATCTGCTTGAGGAGAACGCCAAGGCTATCGAGGAGGAGTTTGGCGTGGAGGTACTCCCCTTTGCTTGCGATATTACTGATACGGAGAAGGTTAAGGCTGCTGTTGCCGCTACGATGGAGCGCTTCGGCCGCGTCGATATTCTGATGAACAACGCCGGCACGGGTGCCGTAGGCCCCGCTGAGGAGATCACCGACGATCAGTTCAAGCACGAGATGCAGATCGACCTGTTCGGCACGTTCGTCTGCGCACGCGAGTTCGGCAAGGAGATGATTAAGGCTAACTACGGCCGCGTGATCAACATCGCTTCGATGTACGGTCTTGTGGGTAATATGATTGTGGGTAGCGCTCCCTACCACGCAGCTAAGGGTGGCGTGGTGAACCTCACGCGCGCGCTGGCTGCCGAGTGGGGCAAGTATGGCGTGACGGTTAATGCGATCTGCCCGGGTTACTTCTACACCGATCTTACGACCGCTACGCTCGACAGCGACTACTTCCAGGCTATCGCCAAGAGTAACATTCCTCTGCAGCGCTACGGCAAGGCGGGAGAGCTCGACACCTGCGCGTTGTTCCTCGCTTCGCCCTGCAGCACCTATGTCAATGGACAGAATATCGCCGTTGATGGAGGATATACCTGTATCTAATGACGTAGATATTAATTCAATTTTGAATTTTGAATTTTGAATTTCTAATAAAAAAAATAGGTTGCCCTACGGGACAACCTATTTTTTATTAAACGTATTCATCGTAAGGTCCGCTCCGACGCAGGCAAACGATAGAATGGCATCGCCGAAGATCTTCAACCGCTCGGGCATCGCCTTACGCTCCTCATCGGTCCACTCGCCCAGGACGTAATCGACCTGATGGCCTCGCGCAAAGTCACCACCAACGCCAAAGCGCATACGGGCGTAATCCTCGCGTCCCAGCAGCTCCGAGATATTCTTCAGACCGTTGTGACCTCCTGCACTACCCTTCTTGCGCAGACGCAACTGACCAAACGGCAGCGAGATGTCGTCCGAGATGACGAGCAGATTCTCGATTGGAATCTTCTCCTGCTCCATCCAGTAGCGCACGGCCTTACCCGAGAGATTCATATAGGTCGAGGGCTTTAGCAACAGGATCTGTCGGCCCTTGTGGCGCAACGTGGTGGTGGAGCCGTAACGGCCCGCCATAAAAGAGATATTGGATGCCTCGGCTAAGGCATCCAACACTCTGAATCCAATGTTGTGTCGGGTATCGGCATACTCTGCGCCGATGTTACCCAATCCAACAACGAGATATTTCATCTCCTAAGCGAATTACTACTGCTGGCTTGCAGCGCGTGATGCACGAGTTACACGAACAGCACAAACTGCGGTGGTTGCAGGAGTAACGAACTGAAGACCCTCGAACTGAAGATCGCCTACGAAGATGGTCTGACCAACCTTCAAAGGAGTTACGTCAACAACGATCTCGTCGGGCAACTGATCAACCATAGCCTTAACGGTGAGCTTACGAGCTGAGAGAGCCAACTTACCGCCGACCTTAACACCCTCAGCGTTACCGGTCAAACGTACGGGGATAGCGATAGCTACGGGCTTACCCTCCTGGATGCGGTAGAAGTCGATGTGGAGGATCTGCTCGCGTACGGGGTGGAACTGTACCTCGCGCATAACAGCCTTCTCTACCTTACCGTCGATCTCAATCTCAACGATGTAAGAGTTGGGGGTGTAAATCAAGGGCTTTACAGCCTTGGTGTCAACGGTGAAAGCAACCTCCTCGCCACCACCATACATAATGCAAGGGATCTGACCCTCACGACGGAAAGCCTTAGCAGCCTTCTTACCGAAATCGGCACGCTTAGTTGCCTTAATCTCAAGTGTTTTCATTGTTTGTTGTGTGTTAAAAGTTATTACCTACGGCATTACTCAACCCGCTCATCTGCCTTATTATAAGGCGGCGGATCCCATTATGCCTGAAATCGGGGGACAAAGATAGCTGATCGGAGAATAAAAACAAAATTTTCTGCGCTGTTTTTGAGCAAGATAGAGAGAAAAAAGCCTATCCGCCAATGGCAAATAGACTTTTCTACTTTTTATTTGTTTCGGTCGCCGACGCGACGGGAATTTTATTTTCAGCCCCACGGCCGATGATTCCACCTACTTATACACTATAAAAATTGTATAACAAGAGCTATTTTAAGGCTGGTCGCCGTCCGAGAAACCGCAGTTTGCTGAGCGCAAATGAGGATTTCGAGTAGGCGCCAGACGCCAAAAGAGCCTTGTTAGACGATTTTTAGAACATCATAATATTAAGGCCGACCTGAATACCGTGCATATACTGGTGGTAGGTCACAGCCGAGGCAGGCACATCGTAAGTTCCCGAAGCATTCACCTTGGGGCGATTTAGGCTCATACGATAACCAGCATAGAGATCCATACGCAACGAGCCGGCCATCAACAGACGGATACCGCCACCCGCTGCGGCCAATGCGCCAATGGTGTGGTACTTACCGCTGGTGTTGAACTGCGGACCTAAGTTCAGATAGTTGAACCAACGCACACGGTGGGGGTGCTTCTCCTTGCCGTAGTACCACTTGAAGGCACCGTAGGCAGGGATGATATGGTTGCCATTGGAGAAGCTGTAACCAGCCTCGATGCCCGCTACGAAGTTGTTGCTCACGCGATAGCCTACGCCAAGCGTGGTGGTTGCGGCAGGCAACTTGGGCTTCTGATCGTAGGTAACTGAGGCATCGTCGTTATCCAGGTTGATGTAGTTCTGCACACCCAGATTCATATCGAACGACGCTCCGAGCGTTACGGTGAACTTACGCTCCGAGCGGAAGTGCTCATACTCACGCGCCTCCTTCTGCTTCTTGTATCGGGGGATGTAGTAGCGCTGGGCCTGCACCGTCGAGCAGCACACTACGGCCAACACCAAGAGGATCAAATACTTTTTCATCTGCATTGTTTTTATTCTCCGACTCCGTCGGTCCATATTCTTTCTCCGCGGCACACGCGCCACGGGACTATAATCAATAACGGCTTCTGTGGGATTTTATTGCTCTTGCGACTACTTTATGCCGCGAACGTGCTTCTCCCACTCCCACGCCGAACGCAACGTCTCATCGAGCGAGCGCTCGGCACGCCAGCCCAGCTCCTCGTTGGCGAGCTTGGTGTCGGCCCAGATGGCAACAACATCACCAGCACGACGGGGTGCAATCTTATGGTTTACCTTAACGCCATTCACTCGCTCAAATCCGTGCAACAGCTCCAGCACCGACACGCCATTACCCGTGCCGACGTTGAACACCTCGTACGACTGCTTGTTCTTGCCCTCGACCATACGGGTGATGGCCACAACGTGAGCCTTCGCAAGATCCACCACGTCGATATAGTCGCGCAGACACGAGCCATCGGGTGTGGGATAGTCGTCGCCAAAGACGCTCAGGCACTCACGAACGCCAGCCGCAGTCTGCGTGATGAAGGGGACAAGGTTCTGCGGCACACCACGCGGCAGCTCACCGATGAGGGCCGAGGGGTGGGCTCCGATGGGGTTGAAGTAGCGCAGCGAGATACCACGCAGTCCCTCGTATGCCGTAGCCACGTCGCGCAGGATATCCTCACATATCTGCTTGGTGTTGCCGTACGATGAGGTGGCGGGCTTGCGGGGCGTGAGCTCCGTCACGGGCAGCTCGTCGGCCTCGCCATAGACGGTTGCCGATGATGAAAAGACGATATTGTGGCGGCCATACTCGCGCATCAGCTCCACGACGTTCATAAACGAGGTGAGGTTGTTGCGGTAGTACTTCATAGGGTCAATGACCGACTCGCCCACAGCCTTGTAGGCGGCAAAGTGAATCACCGAGTCGAAGTTGTACTGCTCGAACAGGCGCGCAAAAGCCTCCTTGTCGCAGCAATCGACCTCAACGAAGGGGACATCGACGCCCGTAATCTGGCGCACGCCCTCCACACCGCTCATATCGGCGTTAGAGAGGTTGTCGGCAATGACTACATCGTAGCCCGCAGCGATCAACTCAACGGTAGTGTGGCAGCCGATATATCCGGCACCACCCGAAACCAATACCATCTGTTTCATATCAAGAGTGTTTTAATCGTGCAAATATACGCATAAAAACCGAAAGAAAAATAAAAAAGGGCACTAACCTTTCGAGTTAGCACCCTTAGTCTTTAGAACGTAAGTTCAACCTCGGGATGTGAATCCTTACCCGACCACATATTCTCAACCTTCACGACTATCTTGCCGTCCTTCGCCACGGTGGTACGAACCGAGCTGAAGGGTTTGAGTGAGGTGATGTTACCACCACCGATACGGAAGGTGTAAGGGATTGAGCTGACGTTGGTAAGGCTGACGGTGCGGGAGCCGTTCGAGGGGTTGGTATAGACAACCTTCGTAGCAATAGAGGCCTTGAAGAAGGCCTTGAGCAACGACTCCTCGCCAGCGATTGTGCCGAACGAGTAGGCCAACGTGCGGCGAGCCTTGAGAGCCTCCTTCAACGACTCCAAAGATTTATCCTTCGCCAAGATGAAGGTCATATTGCGCATCACTGCGCCCTCGGTTGTAACGAAATACTCCTCAGCCGAAGAGCCGTGAATATCGGTGTTCGATGCGATAAATACACCCTGCTCGAGTGCATAGTCGATAACACGGGGATAGAACTCGCCACCGTTCATAACCTCAACACCGTCGATGAGCTTCTCGGCATAAGCCTTTCGCTCGGGCTCCGACATATCGAGATTCTTACGACGCCAACCCGGGTGGTTGTTCATCACCAGAGCGCCCTGCGCGCGAGCGTTGCGGAACGCCTGCATAGGATCGCTATCGTGGATCGTGTTGTTATCCTTGGTAAAGAGAGCATTGAAGTGACCAATGGTCTCGGGCGTACGGGTAATCTCAATACCGGGGATGATGGTGAGTCCGTAACCCTTGGCAGCAGCCTCAGCCAGACGTACGGGATAGTTCAAATCAGACTTGATACCCTCCTTGTCGGTCTTACCCGTACCGATGATATTGGTGTTGGTAGCCTTTGTACCTTCGGGAAGAAGATCATTCAAGAAATTAACCATCTTCTGCTCGTAGGGGCGATACTCCAGGTGCTCGGTGATAGCCAGCACATCCAGACCCTCCAACCAAGCCTCCTCAACACGGAACTCGGGCGTAACGCTACCGTCCGAGAAGATCGAGTGGGTGTGCAGGTCGGCCTTATAGACCGTGTATCCATTCACCTCGGGGAGGATAATCTCACGACGCTGACGCGACTGTTGGCTGTGGTGACGCAACATATCAACATTAGCATTGTCCTGATAATGACTCTGGGCAGATGCTGCAGATGCCATAAGCAGAGCAGCGAAGAAAAGAAGTTTTTTCATATTGTTTAGGTTTTAAGGTTTTACTCTTCGATTGCGATGTTGTCGATGGCAAAGTACTTGGGCGTGGTCATACCCCACTCCGTCTCAGGGCCACCCTTGATGTTGAATCGCACCTTGGCCACTCGGCCCAACGCACTCATATCCCACGCGGTCCACTCGGTGAGGTAGCTACCCTTGCGGGCCAGCACCATCGACACGGTAGCGGTCTCTGCGCCTGCCGAGTCATAACCCGTGGCGAAGATCTCCATCACATCACCATCGGCCAGCGGCGCCGAGAAGGTGTTTCCGTTCTGGACGATATTCAGGAAGTAGGTCGTGGAATTTACCTCGCAGCCCAGCACCTTGCGCTCTCGGCCGTCGGCAAAGAACATCTCGGCACGTTTGTCGCCATTCGAGTTATCGTTGTAGTTGTCCAAGACGATCAGGAAGTTATCCGAGCCATCGGCTCCGCCACCCTGCGTTGGGGATGTGGATGCAGAGTTATAGACGTAGAGATCCTTCGAGTAGTCGCCATAGGTAGTAATGTCGCCTGAATTGTACGAGGAGACGAGTATGCCGCTCTGGATGTAGGCACCGTAGGTGTAATCGATAAGAGCACGCGACGAGAGCGAACTCTTCTCATCGCGCCACGCATAACCCTCGGCCGCCACGATTGACGAGTAGGGCTCGCCATAGGTCGAGGCCGAGAGTGCCGACCACTCCGGGCCCTCGAAATCGATCACATAGCGGGGGCGGCTGTCGTCCTTATCCGAGCACGAGGCAAGCGCAAAGAGCGCAAAACAGAGTATCGAAGGGAAGAAATGTTTCATCGTTGGTAAGTTTTATAACGTAAAGGTAGTCTATTTTCCGCGGCTTTCAAAAAAAGTTACCCGCGTGCGACGATATTTTTCGCTTTTTTTGTAGTTTTATAGCCATAAAACACGACTATAAAGATAGAAAATAAATTTTCATCGCAATGGAACTTCTCAAGATTGAAAACGTAACCAAGCGTTACTCTGGCCACACGGCCCTGAGCGATGTCTCGCTCACGGTTCCGCGCGGCTCGATATACGGACTGCTCGGCCCCAACGGTGCGGGTAAAACAACGCTCATCCGTGTGATCAACCGTATGACGCTGCCCGACGGTGGTCGCGTCATCTTCGACGGGCACGAGATCACCGACCAAGATATCTACCAGATCGGCTACCTGCCCGAGGAGCGCGGTCTATATAAGAAGATGAAGGTTGGCGAGCAGGCCATCTTCTTCGCCCGTCTGAAGGGTCTCTCGCGACGCGAGGCTATCGTGCGCCTCAAGGAGTGGTTCGTCCGCCTGGGTATCGAGAGCTGGTGGAACCGCAAGGTGGAGGATCTGTCGAAGGGTATGGCGCAGAAGGTGCAGTTCATCACTACCGTTCTGCACGAGCCCAAGCTGCTGATCTTCGACGAGCCCTTCTCAGGCTTCGACCCCATCAACGCCAACATCCTCAAGCAGGAGATTCTGCGTCTGCGCGATCAGGGTGCGACGGTGATTTTCTCGACACACAATATGTCGAGCGTAGAGGAGATTTGCGACCACATCACGCTGATCAACAAGTCGCGCAACATCCTCTCAGGCTCGGTCGATGAGGTGCGTATGCGCTTCGGCGAGAATGTCTTCGAGGTGATGTATGGCGGCGAGGTGGCCGCTTTCGAGAGTGCAATGTCGCCTTTGGCCGATATGCTCTCAACGACCGAAGTGGCCGACACACCCTACCACTGCACGCGTCTCAAGCTGAAGAGCCCGTCGGTGAGGGAGAGTATCGCCGTGGCGAACGAGGCTGTCGAGCTGCGTTCGTTCCGTGAGGTGATACCGAGTATGAACGATATTTTCATTCGCGCCGTAGAAGGGACGTTGTAGAATTCAAAATTCATAATGTAGAATTAGGAGTATGAATAAGATAGGAATCATAATCGCTCGTGAGTTCAACGAGCGAGTTCGCAAAAAGTCGTTTATCATCACCACCATCCTTATGCCGCTGCTGATGCTGGGTCTGATGGCGGCACCCACGCTGATGATGGTCTTCGCCAAGGGCGAGCAGAAGACGCTGCTGGTGATTGACGAGAGTGGCGTTGTAGCGCCCGAGCTGGAGGGTAACGACGAGGTGGTGTTCGAGAACTTCACAGGTACGCTCGATGAGGCTCGCCAGAATGAGGAGGTCTTCGGAACGCTCTGGATCGGAAAGGACGTTGTCGAGAAGCCCTCATCGGTAAGACTTTATACCAACTCCTCATCGTCGATGTCGCTCGAGGAGGCTATCGCCGCACAGATCGAGGATGTGGTGGAGGCCAAGCGTCTGGATATGTACAACATCGAGGGATTGAAGGATATTATGGACAACCTGCAGGCATCGGTCTCGATGACGACCTACCGCAACGACCTCGCCTCGGAGGGAGAGGCCGAGGAGGCCACGTCGTCGATGGTAGCCTACCTGCTCGGTCTGGTGCTGGGTATGATGCTATATATGTTCCTTATTATATATGGCTCGATGGTGATGACCTCCGTGATCGAGGAGAAGGGCTCGCGCGTGCTGGACGTGCTGGTGTCGAGCGTCAACCCCTTCCAGCTGATGCTGGGTAAGATCCTGGGCGTGGCGTCGGTGGCTGTAACACAGATCGCCATCTGGGGCGTACTGATTTGCGGATTGGGCGCTACGGTGCTGCCCGCACTAATGCCCGCCGATGTGATGCAGGCCGTCGAGGCTGTCCAGGCGGGTCAGATGACCGCACTCGATGCCGAGCTCGATGCCGATATGCTCTCGGCTCTGTCGATTGCTACCGATGTGGGAGGACTCGTTATGATGTTCGTGTGGCTACTGCTCTTCCTTCTGGGTGGATTCCTCTTCTACTCGGCGATGTTCGCCGCCGTAGGCTCGGCTGTGGATTCGATACAGGATGCCAACCAGCTGCAGACACCCATCACGATGCCTATTATCCTGGCGCTGATTTTGGCGATGTCGGTCTTCAACGACCCCAACTCATCGCTCGCATTCTGGGGCTCAGTTATCCCCTTCACCTCACCCATTGTGATGATGGCGCGCATACCTTTCGGCATACCGACGTGGGAGATTGTACTCTCGCTGGTGTTGCTCTACGCCTCGGTTGTGGCAATGGCGTGGGCCGCAGGAAAGATATACCGCGTGGGAATCTTTATGCACGGCAAGAAACCGTCGCTGAAGGAGTTGCTATCGTGGATTAAGCAGTAATAAGAAAGCCTGTCAGTTCGTTTCTGACAGGCTTTTTTATTAACCGATTTTATAGTAGGTAAATCCATACTCTTCTAACTCTTCCTTTTCGTAGATATTTCGTCCATCGAAAACCACTCGCTGTCGCATCGTGCGGGCCAGAACAGCGAAGCTCGGCAGACGGAACTCCTTCCACTCGGTGAGCATCATCAGCGCATCGGAGTCGATGGCCGCCTCGTACATATCCTTGCAGTAAATCACCTTATCGCCGATGCGACGACGGCACTCCTCCATAGCCACAGGATCATAGACCTTGATGCGGCAACCAGCCTCGGCGAGCTGCTCGATCAATCGCAGTGCGGGAGCTTCGCGCACATCGTCCGTTTCGGGCTTGAAGGCAAGCCCCCAAATGGTAATGGTCAGCGAACTTAAATCACCCCCGTAGTGGCGCGAGAGCTTCTCAAACAAAACCCCCTTCTGCTGCTCATTGACCTGCTCGACGGCCTCCAGAACTCGCATCCGATAGCCGCTCTGCTCGGCGGTGCGGATCAGCGCGCGCACATCCTTCGGGAAGCACGAGCCTCCGTAGCCGCAACCCGGGTAGAGGAACTTCTTGCCGATGCGCGTATCGGCACCAATGCCCTTGCGCACCATATTCACGTCGGCACCTACCCTCTCGCAGAGGTTCGCCACGTCGTTCATAAACGAGATGCGCGTTGCCAGCATAGCATTGGCGGCATACTTGGTCATCTCGGCCGAGGGGACGTCCATAAAAAGCACGCGGAAGTTATTTATCAGGAACGGGCGGTAGAGCTTCGAGAGAAGCTTTCGGGCGCGCTCGCTCCTTACGCCCACCACAACTCGGTCGGGCGACATAAAATCCTTAACAGCAGCGCCCTCCTTCAGGAATTCGGGATTCGACGCAACGTCGAACTCCACATCTACGCCCCTACGCTCCAGCTCCTCACGGATGGCCTGCTCGGCTCGAGCAGCCGTACCGACGGGAACAGTCGATTTGATGACGAAGAGCGTATAGCGCTCGATGAGTCGTCCCACCTGGCGGGCTACGGCCATCACCTGACTCATATCGGCCGAGCCATCCTCGTCGGGCGGCGTACCTACGGCGGCGAAGATAATCTGCACCTGCGAGATGCACTCCTCCAGAGAAGTGGAGAAGCGGAGTCGGCCTGCGGCCACGTTGCGCTCGATAATCTCCTGCAGACCGGGCTCATAGATGGGCACCTCGCCGCGGCATAGGCGGTCGATCTTCTGGCGGTCGATGTCGATGCAACTCACCGTCGCTCCCATCTCCGCAAAGCAGGCTCCCGAAACAAGGCCCACATAACCCGTACCGATTATAGCTATATCCAATTTATTAAAGTTTTTGATGCAATTGTTAAGTTATCTTGCTCTCGGTGGCCAACCTTGCGGCCCTTGGCCGCATTAACAGTTTTTGACCCACCCCCACACCCCCGCCTTAGGCAGGGGCTTCGGTCGCCGCATAAAGCGGCTCCTAAAAAGGAGCAATCATCGGATGTGTAATTCCGTAAATTTCTTCTTTCCACCCTTACCTGTTTGTGGGCATCACACAAAGATACGTTTTTTTTGGTGTAAGGAGCAAATATTTCGCCCTTTTTCGAGCGGCGGGCCTCGGCTCGCGGAAAAATAGCTGACTTTGGCCTCGTTGCGCCGATAGGCAACGGCCGCTTCGGGCGAAAGAGAGTGTCGCGCCGATACGGCAACATCATTTTTTACACATTCCCGACTGTTTGTTGTATGGTTTTTGCAACGGGGAGGGAAAACGAAATGCTATGAAAAAGTTATTTATCTACTCACTGCTCCTACTGCTATCGGCATCGGTCTCGGCATCGGCCCACATCGGGCGGCCCATAGAGCAGCGAGAGCTGCCCGCACCGGCACGGCAGTTCATCGAAAAGTATTTCCCCAATACGGTCTTAACACTGGCGCGTGTGGAGGGTGTGAGCATAATGCATCGGGAGTACGAAGTGGTGCTGAGCGACGCCACGCGCATCGAGTTTCGGGGCAACGGCGAGTGGCAGCAGGTCGATAGCCGCGAGCCTCTGCCGCAGGGCATCGTGCCGCGCCAGATCGAGAGCTACGTCGCAGAGCGTTTTCAGCACGAACGGATCGTAGGCATCGAGCGCGACCGCCGAAGCTACGAGGTGGCGCTCGACAGCGGCGTGGAGCTGCGCTTCGATAGCTCCTTCAGGCTGACCGAAATTGATGACTAACAATAAATTACAGGCTCTATGAAACGACTATTTCTCTCTATTTCCCTCGCCGCAGCGCTTACATCGTGCAGCGACAACGATGAGGTATATTACCCCGTAACGCAGCAGCTCCAGCAGGCATTGTACGACCTCTACCCCGAGGCGCAGGATGTTGAGTGGGGATCCACGGTGGGGTACTTGGTGGCCGACTTTGTGCTGCCCGCAACCGACCTTCTTTATGCCGAGGCCGAGGCGTGGTTTACGCCGATGGCCGTATGGCAGATGACATCGCGCGACGTAACCTACTCGTCGCTGCCCGAGGCCGTTACGCAGGCCTTCGAGCTGAGTGCCTACGGAGCTGCCGCGGTGGAGGATGTAGTGCGCATCGACCGCCTCGATGCAATGACGATTTACACCATCACGGTCGATCGCACGCGACTGCCCGACATCAGCCTCTTCTACACGGCCGAGGGCGTGCTGATCGAGGAGTTGCCAGACGACGGCTACGACGACTTCCGCCGCTACCTGCCCACGACTCTACCAACGCAGATTGCCACCTACATCTCGCGCAACTACCCCACGGCAATCGTACTCACGTTTGAGCGGCGCAAGGGTGCTACCGAGGTGGACGTTCTGGACGGAGATCAGGTGAGGCAGATATATTTTGACGCTATGAATCGTTGGGGGCTCACACGCACAGAGTTGCAGCAAAGCGAGTTACCACAGCTTATCACGCTCGCCATCGACAATCTCTACCTTGAGTACACCATCGACGATGCGGCGCTTATCGACAGCCCCAATGGCGAATACTATCTCATCGAGGTCGAAAGCTCGGTCGGAGAAAGCACGCTGAGGATCTCGACCCAGGGTGAGGTATTATAAATTTTTTTCAACTGTTTAAACGAGCGGAGGGGACTCGGTTTTGAGTCCCCTCTTTTTCTACGCGCATCAGCCAGCCGTTACGGCTGTTTTGCATCCGCCTGCTATTCCTGCTAAATAATATGATAGCAGCAATGGAGGCTATTTCCGCGCGTCAGCCTCATTTTGAATTTTGCATAAAAAAACGGCTGCGTCACTAAGGGCGCAGCCGACCAGCAATCAAAAAACCATATTCTACAAAAAGAGTATTTTCTTCGAATTTAAGTTTGTTTGTAGGTTAAGCCTGGGCCGAATCATATCGGCTGTGGGCAAACCCACGCGGGTGAGCAGAGCGCTCGACACTTAAAACGTTTCGAGAGTCAGTGTCAATCCGAATCGTCGCGTTTATCCGGATTGGCCCCTCGTCCCTCCGCGTTGGCGCCGTGCCTGCGCCTGCCTCCGCGATGAACGAGCCTGAGGGCTCGCCGACCTGCGAGCCTCGTTATTTGCGGTCGGGTCGTTGCTCCCGCCGCCGAGGTCGAGGTGGTCTTCGCGGCCGTACAACTGGCCGCGAGAGTATGTCGTAAATGTTATTACTTACCCAACTTGAGATCCAAACCTACACCCCAAGCCCAAGAGGTACGATTGTAAACATCGGTGAAGTCGATGCCCGATGCTACACCACGAGCTGTTGCAGTCTCGTAGAAAGTAGGCATAACACCCAAGTTCAAACGAACCTTCTCAGAGAACTTATATGCTGCACCGAAGCCTACTGACCAAGATGAGATTGAGTAGTTCATATCTGAGTAGTTGTTCTCAATCATATTGAGCTGAGTACGCTGTGCACCTGCCGATACCAACCACTTCTCCGAGATGGTCCACTCGGCTCCCAACAGATACTCGTTGGTGTTACCATCGATTACATTAGAGAATGAGTTCTCAGCGTCCTTATCGAAGTAGTGGTGCCACTCGGCAGTAACCTTAACGGGACCGAAGTGACGGCTAACAGCTGCAGACAACAGAGCGGGAGTCTCCGACTTAACGGTGGTGCCGTCAGCGAAGATTGAGTTGATAACGGGATCCTTAGCCGATACGGGAGCCGACTCGATCTCGAGCTCGGTGCCCATCTTGAACTCATACTTGATTGAAGCATCCCACTTACCCTTGTGGATAGCCAACGCCAGAACGGGGCTTACCGAGGTACCCTTCTGCTTAACGTCGAGGATGTGGTCTGAGGTAAGAGCTGCGTACTGAGCTGCCTGCTGAGCCAATGCGGGGTTGATAGCACCCAAAGCCTGACCGGCAGCGGTGAAGAACTGTGATGCACCCATCATCTGACCATTAAGGCCCATAGCTGCCATCGTGGGGTTGATCTGAATATCGTCGATCTCGCCAACGTAAGAGTTGTTGGTAACGCCTACACGAACCTGAGCAGCGATTGACAACCAATCGGTGACACGGAATGCAGCACCTACGTTGAACGCCAGAGTCATCGACTTACCCGTAAGCTCCATATCCATATCGTAAGCCGAAGCCGACAGACCCATTGCAGCACCAAGCTGATTGATTGCACCGGGCAGAACTGAGAACTGACGCTCGAATGAGCCCAGACCCTCGTCAAACTCGAGTGAACCGCCACCGCCGTTCACGCCCAGACCTGCCATAATTGCCCAACGGTTGTGCTTCCAAGTCAGGTGAACGCTGGGGATAACGGGAGAGAATACCTCGCCCTTGAAGTCCTTCGTAGCCATACCGTGGTTCTCGGCACCCATTGCAAATGCAGCGTAGGTTGAAGAGATGGTACGGGTCTGCTTCGCCATCTGATCGTTAAGACCAATGTGGAAGCCGTTCTCCATAAATACAACACCCGCGGGGTTGTTATATACTGCATCGGGATCAAGCGACGTACCGCGAGCGATGCTACGCAAGAACGATGCACTCTGATTTGAGTTAGTCATCGGACCACCTGCAAATGCCGAGGTGGCGATAATCATTGTGGCCGCGAGGGCCATTGTCATTTTGTAAAAAATCTTCATTGCTGTCTTCTTTTTCATCATCGCAGCCGATTGCTGATGTGGCCGACGATGATACTTGTTAATATTGGTTTTTTGAATAAATGCTCAATTCGGGCGCAGCCCTAATCGGACCACTGCCGAGCAAAAAAGTGTAGCTCGTCGGATGCAAAAGTCAAATATTTTTTTTGAATGGCAAAATTTATGTGGTTAAGGCCCCTCTCTTGGTATGAAACAACAGAGTTTGGGGACGAAAATCCGCATTTTGTGGCGAAATTCCCACTTGAAATGTTCTTTCAAGGAAATCAAATGTTCGATCTGTAGCCTGCAAGGGCTGTTTCGGGACGCTTTTTTTCGGCTCGCACACCTATTTTTAAAATAAAAGCCGCCACCGAAGAATATCGTATTATTTTTTTAGCTATATTTGCAGGGTATAGGGCCTTGAAGAAGGCTTTTCGACAAAAGGCGGTCGCACCCAAGGGTGAGGCTCTCCTTACACGAAACAAGCTCCGGCCCTTAAAACCGACCCGAAACAAGAGAAAATCTCAATAACAATTTAAATAAACAAAAGAATTATGTTCGCAATTGACAATTACGATTTCACCGGTAAGCGTGCAATCATCCGCGTTGACTTCAACGTACCCCTCAACGGCGAGGGTCAGGTAACTGATGACACTCGTATTCGTGCTGCAATCCCCACCATCAAGAAGGTGCTGGAGAAGGGCGGTTCGGTAGTTTTGATGTCTCACCTTGGTCGTCCCAAGAAGAATCCCGATCCGAAGTTCTCACTCGAGCAGATCATCCCCGCTATCGAGGCACGTCTGGGCGTAGAGGTTAAGTTCGCTGGCGACTGTATGGGCGAGAAGGCTGCTGAGATGGCTGCCGCGCTGAAGCCCGGTGAGGTTATGTTGCTTGAGAACCTCCGTTTCTATGCTGAGGAGGAGGGCAAGCCCCGTGGTTTGGCAGAGGATGCTACCGACGAGGAGAAGAAGGCAGCAAAGAAGGCTCTGAAGGAGGGTCCCCAGAAGGAGTTCGTGAAGAAGCTCGCTTCGTACGCTGACTGCTACATCAACGACGCATTCGGTACTGCTCACCGCGCTCACTCATCAACCGCGCTGATCGCTGACTACTTCCCCGAGGATAAGATGTTCGGCTACGTTATGGAGAACGAGCTGAAGGCTATCGACGGCGTGATGGAGAATCCCCAGCGTCCCTTCGTAGCTATCGTAGGTGGTTCGAAGGTATCGACCAAGATCTCTATCATCGAGAAGCTGATGGAGAAGTGCGACAAGATCATCATCGGTGGTGGTATGACCTACACCTTCGCTGCTGCTCAGGGTGGTAAGGTTGGTCAGTCAATCTGCGAGCCCGATATGTTCCCCGTAGCATTGGAGATCCTGAAGAAGGCTGAGGAGAAGGGTATCAAGATCGTTACCACTCCCGACGCTTTGGTAGCTGACGACTTCGCTGAGACTGCTAACACTCAGGAGTGCCCCGCAAACGCAATCCCCGACGGTTGGGAGGGTCTGGACATCGCTGCTGGCGGTAAGGAGCTCTTCCGCAAGGAGATTCTCGAGTGCAAGACTATCCTCTGGAACGGTCCCGTTGGCGTATTCGAGATGGATAAGTTCGCAACCGGTTCACGCGCTGTAGCTGAGGCTATCGCTGAGGCAACGGCTGAGGGTGCTTTCTCACTGATCGGTGGTGGCGACTCAGTAGCTTGTATCAACAAGTTCGGTTTGGCCGACAAGGTATCTTACGTATCAACCGGTGGTGGTGCACTTCTGGAGTATATGGAGGGTAAGGTATTGCCGGGCGTAGCTGCTATCCGCAAGTAAAAGTGTTTAATTTGGCTCTTTTGGCGTCTGGCTCGGCCTCGGGTTGCTCACATACGTCGGGTATGCTCCGCATTATGCCGCTGCGCAAGCCTTGAAAAGACTCACGACAAATGAATTTTCAAGAGGTGAAGGAGGTTTGGAAATTTTCAAACCGACTAACCTGAAACATAAACGAAATTTTGAATTTTGAATTCTTAATTTTGAATTTTAAGGGTCGAGTCCTCTCGGCCCTTATTTTGATTTTGACTAAGTAAATGAAGATGCGTCGCAAGGAGTTCATACAATATCTCTCGAGCGGAATACTGCTCTTGGCCGTGGGACGTCTGCCCCAGGCGCAGGCTGCACCTCGTCGAACGCTGCGCTTTGGCGTTCTGACCGACACCCACTATGCCGACCGCCCGACAGCGGGCACGCGCCACTATGCCGACTCGCTGCAAAAGGTGGATGAGGCTATCGAGGCTTTCAATCGTGCAAAGGTAGATTTCGTCATCGAGCTTGGCGACCTGAAGGATATGGATGCGAAGGGTACGCCGGAGCTTACGCTCCGTTACCTGGACTCTATCGAGCAGCGTCTGCGACGCTTCGATGGGCCTCTGTATCACGTTCTGGGTAACCACGATATGGATTGCATCACCAAGGAGGAGTTCCTCGCCCACACCTCGAACGCGGGCCGAGCCAATGGCCGCGCCTACTACTCATTCGAGGCGCAGGGAGTGCATTGCATAGTCCTCGATGCCAACTTCAACGCCGACATGACACCCTACTCGCGTGGCAACTTCGACTGGCGCGTGGCCAACATCCCCACAGAGCAGCTCGACTGGCTCGATGGGGAGCTGACAAGACATCGCCGCCAGCCGACCATCATCTTCCTGCACCAGATGCTCGACAGCTTCTCCGACATCAACAAGGACCTCTGCGTCAAGAATGCCGACAAGGCCGTGGAGATTATCGAGCGTCACGAGCAGGTGCTGGCCGTCATTCAAGGACACCACCATCCGGGACACTACAGCTTCCGCCGAGGTGTTCATTACCTGACGCTCAACGGAATGATCGAGCAGGCTGCGCCCACGAACTCGTATGCCATCGTCGAGGTGCGTCCCAGCGGCGATATCTCGGTCGATGGGTTCAAGTCGTGCCCCGACCGCGAGTTATCACGTCAGAAATAGGACTCAATAACAAATAGATGAATATGAAAAAGTTTTTATTAACCCTTTCAACCGTTGCCCTTATGGCAAGTTGTAACCAGAAAAAGGCAGAGACAGTGCCCGCCATCGACCGTGCAAACTTCGATGAGACGGTGGCTCTGAACGAAGATTTTTATCAGTACGCCACAGGTGGCTGGCAGAAGGCCAACCCCCTCACACCCGAGTACTCACGCTACGGCGTGTTTGAGGTGCTGGCGAAGAACAACGAATTGCAGATCAACGAGCTCTTCTCGGCTATGCTCGAGAGCAAGGCCGAGGTGGGTACCGTCGAGCAGAAGATTGCCGATCTCTACACGATGGGCCTCGACTCAGTACGTCTTAACAACGAGGGCGTAGCACCCGTCAAGCGCGACGTGGAGCAGATTATGGCTCTCACGACTCCGCAGGAGCTCTCGATCGCTGTGGCTCGCATCCACGAGGCGGCCGGCAGCCCCCTGTTCGGATTGTATGTTGGTGCCGATTTGATGAACTCTAACATCAACATCCTCAACATCGACCAGTCGGGCCTCGGCTTGGGTAACCGCGACTACTACCTCGACAAGGAGAACGCCGACAAGCGCGAGGGTTACACCAAGTGGCTTACGAAGGCATTCACGCTTCTGGGCTGGAACGATGCTGCCGATAAGGCTCAGGCCGTACTGCAGATGGAGACCCGTATGGCCGAGGCGTTCCGCTCGAATGTGGAACTGCGCGACGTTACGGCAAACTACAACCCTATGACCCGCGAGGAGTTCACAAAGCGTTACTCGGCTTTCGACTGGGCAGCCTACTTCGCGGAGATGGGCATCGGCTCGTTCGACAAGATCGCCGTAGGTCAGCCCGAGGTTTTGGATCGCGTATTCTCGCTCTTCCAGAAGGAGGATGTCGAGACCGTGAAGGCCTACCTCGTAGCAAGCGTTATGTCGAGCGCGGCAGGTTACTCGGGCGATGAGCTCTACGCCGCATACTTCGACTTCTTCGGCCGTCAGATGTCGGGTCAGGAGGAGATGCGCCCCCGCTGGAAGCGCGCTATGGCTGTGCCCAACCGCATCCTGGGCGAGGCTGTGGGCGAGCTCTACGTCAAGAAGTACTTCCCCGAGAGCGACAAGCAGCGTATGCAGCAGATCGTGAAGAACCTTCAGGTGGCACTCGGCCAGCACATCGACAACCTGGAGTGGATGTCGGCTGAGACCAAGGCAAAGGCTCACGAGAAATTGAACACCTTCACCGTGAAGATCGGCTACCCCGACAAGTGGAAGGACTACTCGTCACTCCGCATCGATCCCAAGCTCTCGTACTGGGAGAACATCAAGCGTGCAAACATCTGGTACACCGAGGATAACATCGCCGACCTGGGCAAGGAGGTTGACCGCGAGGAGTGGCATATGACTCCCCAGACCGTGAACGCCTACTACAACCCCACCACCAACGAGATCTGCTTCCCCGCAGCTATCCTGCAGCCGCCGTTCTACAACTCGGCAGCCGACGATGCGGTGAACTATGGTGCTATCGGCGTGGTTATCGGCCACGAGATGACTCACGGCTTCGACGATCAGGGCCGTCAGTTCGACAAGGATGGTAATATGAGCAACTGGTGGACCGAAGCCGACGCTGCAGCATTCAAGGAGCGCACCGACGTGCTGGTTGATCAGTTTAATAAGGTATTGGTAATGCCCGCCAAGGGCGATCAGCCCGCGCTGTACGCCAACGGAGAGTTCTCGCTGGGTGAGAACATTGCCGATCAGGGTGGTCTGCGCGTATCTTACACCGCTATGCACAACTCATTCGGCGGTCAGGAGCCCGAGGCCATCGACGGTTTCACGGCTGATCAGCGTTTCTACCTCTCTTATGCTACGATCTGGGCACAGACGATGCGCGACGAGGAGGTTATCCGCCGCACCAAGACTGACGAGCACTCGCTTGGCAAGAACCGTGTGAACGTGACGCTGCGCAACATCGAGACCTTCCACAAGGCATTCGGCATCACCGATGGCGCAATGTTCCTGCCCGAGGAGGAGCGCATCATCATCTGGTAACAGGCGTAACGCCTGTTTTCCAACCGCCTGCTACCCCCGCTTTTGAGCGTGGTGGGCTTCCCTCGCCTTAATAAAAAAGCCTGTTCCGAAAAGAACAGGCTTTTTTATTTAGTTATTTCGAGGCCAGGCCAGACGCCGAAAGAGCCTTGTTAGGCAATTTCTACGCCAGCGACTGCATCTCTATCAAGTGAGCATAAATTCCGCCCTTGGCCATCAGCTCGGCGTGCGTGCCCTGCTCGGCGATGCGGCCCTCGTCGATGACGATGATGCGGTCGGCATTGTGGATGGTCGAGAGACGATGGGCGATAACCACCGATGTTCGGCCCTCCAGAAGCGTCGTCAATGCCTCCTGCACCAGCTTCTCGCTCTCGGTGTCGAGTGCCGAGGTAGCCTCGTCGAGAATCAGAATCTCGGGGTTGCGCAACACGGCGCGGGCGATGCTCAGTCGCTGGCGCTGACCGCCCGAGAGCTTTGTGCCTCGGTCACCGATATTGGTCTGGTAGCCCTTCTCGCTCTGCATAATGAAGTCGTGGGCGTTGGCCACCTTCGCGGCGGCGATGATCTGCTCGTCGGTCGCATCCTCGCGGCCCATAGCTATGTTATTGCGGATCGTGTCGTTGAACAGCACAGTCTCCTGCGAGACGATACCCATATGTTCGCGCAGGCTCTCCTGCTGATAATCGCCGATGGGACGGCCATCGATGTAGATTCCGCCACGCTCGGCATCGTAGAAGCGCGGGATAAGCTCACTCAAGGTCGATTTTCCACCACCCGACGGACCAACCAGAGCAACGGTCTCGCCCTTGCGCACCTCGAACGAGATGTCGTGCAGAATCTCGCGCGTATCGTCATAGCGGAAACCCACCGAGCGGAACTCTATCTTATCCTTAAACTCCTTAAGCTCAACGGCATCGGCCTTATCCTTGATAGCGCTCTCGGCATCGATAATCGAGAATACGCGCTCACCCGCCGCAATACCCTGATTGATATTTGCGAACTGGTCGATGAACGAACGCAACGGGCGTGTAAGCTGCGAGAAGGCTGCGATATAGGCCACAAAGCCCGATGCCAGCAACTCGCCACTCTGCACCAGCGAACCTCCGAACACCAGCACCACCGAGATGGCCGTAATGCCGAGGAACTCGCTCATCGGCGAGGCCAACTGCTGCTTGCGGGCCATCGAAATAAGTATCTGCGACATCTCGGCGTTGATCGAGCGGAACTTCGAGCAGATGTAGTCGAAGGCGTTGTAGCTCTTCATTGTCTTAACACCCGAAAGCGACTCCTCCATAACGCTCACCATATCGCCCATACGCTCCTGACCGCGCTGTGCGGGGTGGCGCAGACGCTTGACGATAGATCCGATCAACAGACCCACTACGGGCAGGTAGAGAATCGAAAAGACCGTAAGCTGCCACGAGATGCCCACCATAAGTGCCACATAACCAAAGATCAGGAAGGGCTCGCGGAAGGCCACCTGAAGGGTGTTGGTAATGCAGAACTGCACGATCATCACGTCCGAGGTAATCTTCGACATCAGATCGCCCTTGCGCTGGTCGCTGAAATAGCCGACGTTCATACCCATCGTGCGCTCGAACATCTCGTTACGCATACGCTGCAGTGTGCGCGTACGCATCACCTCGACGGTCATCGAGCCCAGATAGCGGAACAGGTTGCTCAACACGTTCGACAGAATCAGAATAGCGGCCAGCAGTCCCAGCAGATGCGTCACGCTGTACTCCGGACCGAAGACCTGCGTATAGACGAAGTTGAGAACGCTGTTCAGACACTCGATATTGAACTCAACGGCCGGGAACTCATAGACGGGCTCGAAGACGTAGCCCTCGTCGAAGAGTGTGCCGATGATGGGGATGATCATCGTGTAGGTGAAGGTGTTGAACACGGCGTGCAACACCGAGTAGAAGAAGTAAGGTATAGCGTAGCGACCAAGGGGCGAAGCGAAGCCCAGCAGTCGCAGATAGGTTTTCATCATAACGGTTCTTCAAATTTTCATTTATACCAATCCCTCGCGGGCAAACTCCTCGACAGCGGCCTCGAAGCGGGCGATGGTCTCCTCCATCGAAACGAAGGACTTGCCGCCGGCGGCATTGTGGTGGCCGCCACCCTCGAAATAACGCGACGCAAAGAGATTCACATCCACCGCACCGCGCGAGCGCAATGACACGCGGATGAAATCCTTATGCTCGATGAAGATTGCCGACATACGCATCTTCTTGATCGAGAGGGGGTAGTTCACAAATCCCTCGCTGTCGCCCTGCTGGAACCAGAAGCGGCGCATCTCCTCCTCCGTGAGCGACATATAGGCAACCGTACCCTTGCGCAACATCTTCATCTTGCGGTTGATGGCGTAGCCAAACAGGCGGGCACGGCCCTCGGTGAAGGAGTTATAGACGTTGTTATAGATCTGCGGAATGTTGATTCCCGTAGCCGACAGCACGGCCAGCGCCTGATATAATTCGGGCGTGAGCTGCGAGAAGGAGAAGTTACCCGTGTCGGTCATCATACCGACGTAGAGCACCTCGGCCTGCGACGGGGTAACGCTCTGTGCGCCCCACAAAGCCTCGATAACCTTATATACAAGGAAGCAGGTGCTCGACGACTCGGGATGCGAGAACATAATGTCGAACTGCTCGGTGGGATTCAGGTGGTGGTCAATCAGCACACGCTTGGCCGACGTATTGGCGGCAATGACCTCGCTGAGCTGGTCCAGACGCGAGAGCGAATGGAAGTCGAGGCAGAAGATAACATCGGCCTCGGCCACAGCTGCGGCGGCACGGTCTGACTCGGTGCGGTGGATAACCACATCGCCGATGCCCGTCATCCAATCCAGATAGTAGGGGTACTTGTTCGGCACGATGCAGACTACATCGTGTCCCTCGCGACGCAGCGCCTCGGCCCACGCAATAGAGGAGCCGACGGCATCGCCATCGGGATTGGTGTGAGAGAGAATGACCATACGTTGCGCAGGAGTTGCGATAAGCTCGCGCAGACGCTCTATGTCGGGTTGCGATAAATTCATATCGTAATCTTGTTTGGTTGCCCTCCGCGCCAAAAGTGGCAACGGGGGTAAAAGTTCGGCAAATGTAATAATAATTGGTCGTTTTGGACACTCCACGAAGTACCCAAAATTGTTTTAATAGGTCTTTTCGTGGGTTGTGCGACCGTCGCGATTGACGATTTTGACGTGTACGCCCTCCCCGTTCACCTTTACGAGCATCGCGCTCACGTTGTCGTTAGCGATAATCGGGAACTCCACCACGCCCTCCTGTCGGGGGAAGATGGCGAAGTCGTGCAGGTGGGCCGAGAACATCACGTTGATGTCGGCATCGTTCAGTATGGGCAACATCAACTCGCCCAAGTGGGCATTGCCGCGCCACGTCATAAGGTCCGCAACGCGCTTCTCATTCTCCTCGACCTCGGCCATACGCTCTACGGTCGGGGGGATATGAACGATGGCGATGCGGTGCTTGGCACGGCGGAAGGCCTTGCTCTTGACCACCTCCTTCAGCCACTCGGCCTGCTCGCGGCGGTAGTTGTCGAAATCGACCAAACCGGCATATACGGGGTGCTCGTCGTCCTTATCCTCGCCACAGTCGAGCATCACAACGGCCGTCGAGCCGAAGTAATAGACGCCGTAGTAGCGGCCCTCGCGGGTGTTGTGGATGTAGTCGCCATACTCGCGGGCCAGATGGCCGCGTGTCTCGTGGTTGCCACGCACAACGGCAAAGGGCTTATGGCTGGCAAAGCGCTCGACCGAGACGTCAATAAAACTCGTAAATGGCTGTCCCTCACGCGAGAAGTGGCTCATAATATCGCCATTGTAGAATACCATATCCACCTCCTGCATAGGCATCAGATCGAGCAGCGCGGCGCACTTCTGTGCATCGTCGTGAATGTCGTTAGCCACCACGAACGTAACCTCGTCGGCCGCAGGATCGAAGGTGCAGAACGAGTACCACGGTGAGGTGATCTGCTCGCCAAAGACAACCTTATAGGGCTCGAAGCTGAGCATACGCTTCGATGTGAGGCGGTACTCATACTCGGTGGCGGCGCTGAGGCCCTCGATGCGGATGGCGTTGAAGGTGTTGTCGGCCTCAAAAAGGCCATCCTTCGAGGTGCGGTATAACTGCGCCTCGTCACTGCCCTTCACACGAAGCTCTACGCCCGAGAATCCTCGGTGCGAAGTCGAGAAGCAGATCGTAACGCCGTCGTACGATAGTGCCTGCAGATAGGGGCCGTGGTTGAATGTATAACTCTCCGTAGCCGCCACAGCGTCGGCCGCAGGCTGAGCTACGAGGGGCATAGTAGCCAGCAAGGCGGCCACAAGGACCGCCACTGACAAAAGATATCTTTTCACTCCGTTCATACTACTCCACCTCAGCCTTCTCGGTGATGTACATACCCGTCTGCGAAATCGTAGGACGAGGATTGCGGAGCTTGCGACCATCGATGCGCAATGCTGAAGCGCCGCGCGTTGTCAGACGGTCGTTGAATACCGACTCGCTCTGACCGTACGACTTGTCGAGTATCGACTTGCCCTTGCAGATGCGATTAACTGCCTCGGCCAGAGCCAGATCGTAGCGATAGCTACCCCAATCGGTGCGAGGAATACCATACATAAAATACTCACAATGGCTACGCATACTCTCCGAGAGCGAAGTATCGTAGAAGTACTCCTCGATATCTACATCGGGACTGATACCCTCGCCATAGTCAGAGAATCCCTTTGCGTTGGCGTGCATAAAGGTGATGGGGGCGAAGATGTAGTTGTACGAGCCGAAGGTCTTCTCCGTAACGAGCATACCGCAGTTCTTACCGCGTGTCGTAGTTCCAATAATCTCGATGGGGATATCCAATCCCTGCAAGCCCACAATCACCGACTCACTGCACGAAGCCGAGTTGCCATCGGCGATAATCCACACCTTCTGCATATTGAGGTGAGGCAGATCCTTCATAGAGCCCGTTGCGGGGTCGTAGTAGGTCTTGTCGAGGGGGATCTTCTCCTCAGTCTGGGCCATACGCTTGTTCTTGGGGTTGTAGATATAGGTAGCGAAGAGCTTGCCTCCGTAGCTCTCGTCAATCATCATAGCCGAGAGATAGACGCTCATAACGGCGTGACCACCCGGGTTGCCGCGCAGGTCGAGAATCATATCCGTAATACCCTGCTCCGAGAGATCCTTCACAGCATCAACCAATTCTCCAATAAAGGGCTGCTCGAAGGAGAGGTACGACAGATAACCCACCTTGCGACCGTTGGGATTGTCCTGCTCCTCGATAGGCAGAACGCCCGAGTAGGCTACGGGGTTAGCCTCGTAGTAGGCCGAGGTGATGGTGCACTCCTTCTTAACCGAATGACCCTCCTCGTCGTAGGTTAGGTAAGCGAGTTTCTTTGTACCAGAGCCATACTGCAGATCAAGCCAATGATTATTGATATGATCCCAATTGGTTGCGTCAATAGGCTTACCTTCAATCTCGTAGATTACATCGCCACGCTTCAGACCGATCTCGGCCGCAGGCGACTCGGGATAGACGTTCCACACAGCAAAACCCGCCTCGGTGGACTTATCATCCATAAGAAGGACTGTCGAAGCCAGACCGATACCGAAGTTATTAACCTCCTTCTCATCGCTCATAATTGAGCGGGTCTCGCCCGTGGGTTCTTGCTCGATATAAGAGAAGATATAGCGATCGCCATACTCGTCAATGCCACCATCGTCCATATTAGTGGTCATACTCAGCAGCGACGACGAAAGAAACTCTTCGTACTCGAGCGAGAAGTCGAACGTACCACGTTTCTCAACGTACTCGTCGAGCCAATAGTACTCGTCCTGCAAACGACCATCCATCCACTCGACAACGTCGCTCAGATTCTTGGCCTCCTGGGTAATCTCATAGAGCTTAATGCGCTTATAGCCATCGACTTGAATAAACACGTTGCACGTGCGGGGCGTATCGCCATCGTTGGCCGTAAGGGCCAGCGACACCTTGTGCGTGCCACCCTTTGTGGCGCTTGCGCCAGCGGTGATTGAGGCCATCGACTGGTTATCGACATCGACCTTATAGCCACCCTCGGTGGTGATCGTGAGGGTTATATTTGCCGCCATAGCGTTGCGCGAGAGCTGGCTCTGCGAGGGAACGACAACGCCCTCCGTGAAGTTATGAATAGAGCTGCTACCTCCGCCACCTGTCGTGGTGCCGCCATCGTCCGAGCAGCTGCTCATAAACGCCATTGCCATCACAATTACAAACATAGAAAAACACTGTGCCAAGCGTTTTGCTACCGTTGAATATAGACTTCTCATATCTTTAAGAATTATAGTAATTTCCAAAGGTAATGATTTTTATTTATTTCTCCGCCTTTTGCTTGGAAAAGTACGCACACCACGCCTGAATTCCGCACTCGGCACACTTGGGTGAACGTGCCGTGCAGACATAACGGCCGTGCAGGATGAGCCAATGGTGGGCAATCGGGAGCAGCGCCGAGGGGATGTGGCGCTCCAGCTGAAGCTCGGTCTGGAGCGGGGTTTTCGCTCCGCGCGTGAGGCCGATGCGGGCCGAGACGCGGAAGACGTGGGTATCGACGGGCATCACCTCCTGCTGCCAGATAACGGCTCCGATGACATTGGCCGTCTTGCGTCCCACGCCCGGCAGACGTTGCAGCTCCTTCAGATCGGAGGGCACCTCGCCACCGAACTCCTCGACTAACATTCGCGCCATAGCGGCCAGATGGCGGGCCTTGTTATTGGGGTAGGAGATACTGCGGATATAGGGGAAGATCTCCTCGGCTGTCGCCTCGGCCATAGCCTCGGCCGAGGGGTAGGCCTCGAACAGGGCGGGCGTGGTGAGGTTGACACGTTTGTCGGTACATTGGGCCGAGAGGATTACGGCCACAAGTAGCTCGAAGGGCGAGTTGTAGTTGAGCTCGCTCTCGGCAACGGGCATCGCCTGCTGGAAATAGGCGATGATGGCATCGTATCGTTGTTTTATTGTCATACACTATAAAAATTAAGAGGGTACCTCGTGAAGGTACCCTCAAAGATATTTCAAAAAAATCAATTCTCAGCCTTTTCTACTTGAAAAGTAATTGACCAAAAGTATTCAGATAATGACGCCAGTTGCTCCAAGTGTGGCCACCGCCATTGATATACATCGTATGGGGCATATCCAGACGTGTGAGCATCTCGTCCATAACCTTCGTGCCGGGATAAGCGAAGTCGGCGTCGCCGCAACCTACCCAGTAGAGCTTATAGCCAGCCTTCTTGATACCCTGCAGAGCAGCTACAGCCTCCTCCGTGTCGCGCATACCGCAGCTCATCGGGCAGATGTAGTCGAACATATCGGGATAGAGGCCCGTAACGGCTGTGGTGTGACCACCACCCATTGACAAACCTGCAACGGCACGCGAAGCCTTGTTAGCCTTCACGCGGAAGTGCTTCTCAACGTAGGGAACGATATCCTTCGCCAAAGAGTGAACGTAGGCATTAGCCTCGGCACGACCCTCCTTTACGGGGAGCTTCAGAGGCGAAGCAGCCTGCTGTGTGGGGTTACCGTTGGGCATAACCACGATCATAGGAACAGCCAAACCCTTCTCAATGAGGTTGTCCATAATCTGGCAAGCGCGACCCATATTGCTCCACGCATCCTCGTCGCCACCACCACCGTGCAACAGGTAGAGAACGGGATACTTGGTCTTTGCATTCTTGGGATCGTCATAGCCGTAGGGGGTATAAACATACATACGGCGGTTCAGGCCCAGCGAGGGGCTGTCGTACCAAACCTTCGTCAGGTTACCGCGCTGGTTAGCCTCGAAGTAGTTCTCGGTGAACTCGCCCGGAACGATCAGGATGCTCAGGTAGCGAGTACCATCGCGCTGCTGCATTACGTTGCTCGGGTCGTTCACCGCAACGCCATCAACGATGAAGTTGTAGGTGTAGAGCTCCGGTGCGGGCATATCAATGGTGTACTCCCATACGCCCTGCGCATTGCGAGTCATATCGGCAGTGATGGGCACCTCGCTCTCACGGCCGTTGTAAGTTACCTTCTGTGTGGGCATAAAACCACCTGTGATCTGCACGCGTGTAGCGTACGAAGCAGAGAGACGGAAGGTGATCTTGCCATCCTTGATTTCGGGAGATGCGGTGTTAGCCGTACCAACAAAGTTGGCCAACTCCTGTGCACCGAGGCTCAGCGAGAGCATCAATGCCGCTGCAAAAAGTAGTAATCTTTTCATAGGTCTCTATTTTTTAAGTTAGTAGGTTCTCTTCTTCACAAATCTACGAAAAAAAATGTGCATTGCAATAGCAAAATGCACATTTTTATGCCAAAAGCCACAATTTGCAGCTCTCGCCCGTTACAACTTTCTCAGCTTGGCAAACTTGGCCAACAGCGTCTTCTCGCCATATGTTCCGAAATCGACCACCACCTTATGATCCGTAGCCATAGCCTCGACTCTTCGCACCTCGCCCACGCCGAACTTCGGATGCTCCACCCTATCGCCAACGGCGTATGCGCAGTCGCCAATCGGGGCACTGTCGCGCACGGGCGTCGTGGGCACGCGCTTTAGGCCTTCGGTCGAACGTACGGGTGCAACCAGCTTCGGGTCGGGCTGACGCTTAGGCTCGTCGGCTCGCTTCTGCTGGAAACGAACATCGAAACGGCGGCGCAGCTCCTCGATAGCGGTGCGGCCATCGCGGCGCTCATCCTTCTTCAGAGCTGCGGGTTGCGGGCCGCCATAACCACCGCGTGAGAACGATCCCATACGACCGCCAAAGCCCTCCGAGTCGCTCGATGAGCGCTGCGCTCCTGCCGAGAGATCCTCGTCGCACTCGACATAGCGCTCGTCGATCTCGCGCAGGAAACGGCTCGGTGACGAGAACTCCATATTACCCCACTTAAAGCGCATATCGCAGTACGAGAGCGTAGCCTCGGCCTTGGCGCGCGTGAGCGCAACGTAGAACAATCGGCGCTCCTCCTCCACTCCGTCGGCGGACTCCAGAGCTCGCTGCGAGGGGAAGAGATTCTCTTCACAGCCTACTATATATATATATTTATACTCAAGACCCTTGGCCGAGTGGACGGTCATCAGCGTCAGTCGCTCGTCGCCCTCCTCCTCTTTGTTGTCCATATCGGTCAGCAGCATAATGTTCTGTAGCCACTCCTCCACCGTGGGCTGGCGCTCCTCCTCCCTTTCGCCAGCGCGAATCTCGGCCTCGCACTGCTCCGTGAAGAGCTGCATCGAGTTCAGAAGCTCCTCGATATTGTCGATGGCCGACGTAGCCTCGGGGGTGTTCTCCACGCGATACTGCGCCAAGATGCCCGAACGCGAAGCGATCTCCAGACCGAAGTCGTAGAGCGACTTCTCCTGACGCGCCACCTGGAACGAACGTATCAGATTGACAAACTCCGTAACCTTGCGGGCAATGGTGCGCTGTACCGAATCGCCCAACGTAGCCGCCTCGGCCACCAGTGCATCGACAGCCTCCCACATCGACTGCCCACGCTCCTTGGCAAGCTCGGCGATGCGGCCGACGGTCGTGTCGCCAATGCCACGCATCGGGTAGTTCACCACGCGCTTGAAGGCCTCGTCGTCCTTGGGGTTGATGACAAGACGGATGTAGGCCAGAGTATCCTTAATCTCCTTGTGGTCGTAGAACGAGCTGCCCTTATAGATTCTGTACGGTATGCCACGGCGACGCAACGCCTGCTCCACCACGGCCGACTGATTGTTCGTGCGGTAGAGGATCGCCACCTCGCCCCAGCCATCGCCCGTTTCACGCAGACGGTCGCGGATGGCCTGTGCAATCATATCGGCCTCCTCACGGTCGGTGTAGCCACGCAGGATGCGGATCTTCTCGCCCGCGTCGCCCTCCGAGAAGCACTTCTTCTCCATACGGCGCGAGTTGTGCTCGATGACCGAGTTGGCGGCATCGACAATGGTGCGTGTCGAGCGGTAGTTCTGCTCGAGTTTGTAGGTCTCGGCGGCGGGATAGTCGTTGCGGAAGGAGAGGATATTCTCAATCTTTGCGCCTCGGAACGAATAGATACTCTGCGCATCGTCGCCCACCACGCAGACGCGGCCGTGGAGCTGCGAGAGGCGGCGGATGATGATGTACTGCGCGAAGTTAGTATCCTGATACTCATCGACCAAGATATATTGAAAAAGCTCCTGATAGCGCGCCAGCACATCGGGGCAGTCGCGTAGCAGGACGTTGGTCTGCAGCAGCAGATCGTCGAAGTCCATCGCTCCGTTCTGCTTGCAGCGGCGGCAGTACTCGACATAAATCTCACCGAAACGGGGTATCTGCGCCTGACGATCCTCGGCCGCATAGACCGAGTTGGCGACGTAGGCGCCGGGCGTCACGAGGCAGTTCTTGGCAAAGGAGATACGCGAAAGGATGCGCTGCGGCTTGTACTTGTCGTCGGCCAAGCCCTGCTCCTTGCAGATGGTCTTGATAAGGTTCTTGCAATCCGACGGCTCGTAGATCGTGTAGCTGTCGGTGTAGCCGATGCGCGAGGCATTCTCGCGCAGGATGCGCGAAAAGACCGAGTGGAACGTACCCATACGGATGTGGCGCGCACGCGGGCCCACCATCTGCTCGATGCGGGTGCGCATCTGCTCTGCCGCTTTGTTCGTAAAGGTCAGAGCCAGAATGTTATGCGGCTGCACGCCCTGCTCCAACATATATGCTATGCGCGAGGTCAGTACGCGCGTCTTGCCCGATCCCGCACCCGCTATGATAAGCGATGGCGAGGAGTAATTCACCACCGCCTCGCGCTGCTGCGGATTGAGCCCCTGAAGTATCTTCGATTCCATACGACAAAGATACATCTTATAATTCAAAATGCAGAATGTAGAATATAATAAATAAGAATCCCCACCTAACTAATAGGCAGGGATTACATTCTTTCAAGAAACTATTCTACATAGACTAACTCAGTATGAGGATCAGCATTGTACACTTGAAATTTGTGATCTTTTTTCACATATATCTCTACAAGATCAGGACAATCCAAACAATCAAGCATAGTTAATGCACTATTATTTGTCAGATCAAGTGTCGTAAGTTTTGTTGAAGCACAATAAAGAGATTCAAGCAATGGATTGTTGCTCACATCGAGAGAACTCAGATCGCTATTTCCACAAGACAATGATGTCAATTCTGGATTATTGCTTAAATCAATAGTCTCAAAGTTATTCCAACCGCACTGCAAATCACGAAGTTTTGGGAAATTACTCACATCAAGAGAGGTAAATCCGCAACTACTAAAGTTAATGTACTGCATTTCTTGATTCTTACTTAAGTTCAAAGATTCAATATTGCAGTTATGACATTGTAATGAGTATAATTTGGGATTGTGACTAAAATCAAGATTCTTAATTTTTGTTCCAGCACAATTAACAGCCACAAGATCTGGATTATTACTAAAATCCAACGACGAAACCTCCGTCCAAGCAATATATAACGTTTCAAGCTTGGGATTTTGACTTAAATCCAATGATGATATTGGATTGTTAGAACATTCCAATATTCTAAGATTAGGCATATTACCTATATTGAAATATGATACTTCATTATCACCCATCTGTAAATACTCCAAGTTTGTCAAATAGCGCACTTCGTCAGGAATTTCTCCTTTAACGTTGTTGCCTCTCAGCAGGAGTTCCGTTACATATCCTTCATAATAATCAACAATAACACCCTCCCACTCCTCAAGAGGTCGGTCGCTACACCAATTCTCATTATTTGTCCAATTATCACCATCTAAAGCCTCATAAAGAGCTATCAAACCTGCTCTATCAGCTTCGTACACATCTTCAAAAAGGGCATCTTGTGCTATCTTCACAGATTTTGATATAGATCCAGACTTAATAACTACAAAAGCTGTACGCTCTTCTATCACGTTTTCATTTGACGTAACCGATACTTCTACCTTTACGCTACCGCCATTTCCTTTCTCAATATCAATCGAACACCAATCTTTTGCCGCCACACTAACCTCTGCCGTCCAAGATTCTGTTGAAGTGAACGAAATTATACCCTTACCGCCATCAGAAGAGAAACTTAGAGACGATGTCTCCACTTTAATTTCAGCCTGCGTTTTAGGCTCTTCGGGGACAATTTCTTCAGCCGCATCCGAGCAAGCAACGAGTGCGATAAATACAAATAGGTACGATAATAGATGTTTCATAGAGATAGTTTGTTTGTGGATTTGTTAGATACTTATTACAAATATAAGTATTATAATTCAAAATGCAGAATTCAAAATTTAGAATTATTCTTAACGTTCCCCCGCCGCCGTTCTTATCCCACAAAAAAAAGCGACCTCAGCCATTCGCCAAAGCCGCTTTAATTGTCTTATATCCAACGTGTTGCGATTATTCCCACTCGATTTAAGTTTTACGATGCAAATATAGTTATTATTTCCTGATTATCAAATAATTACAAGGTGCTTTATCCCTTTCCTATTTCCCGCTGGTGTCAAAGTCTGGTGTCAAATATATGCTTCCCCTCCTGCCTTACATACACTTATACTATATATGATATATAAGTGAAACGACTTACACTAATCCCGACTACTAATTATCTGATAACACGCTAAGAAACAGCACAATAACTATATTCTATCGCATTCACTTTTATATAGAAGTGAAAAAAGTGGTAGTATCATACCGATACTGCCACTCTCATTAGTATTGATTGTTGACAATTTATTATTCTATACAATCAACCCCATTCGCCACATTATTTAACCAGTCGGGGAAATAGTAATTTGCCTTACAAACAGAATGAAAATTTTTAAGGATTCCCATCTCCTCCATTTTATTAAGAGTTCCTAACTTAAGTATGCAGGCCCCCGTCTTTTTATTTTCAATAATAGAGGCATTAATAAAATCTAATTCTTCTTGAGAAAAGAAGTTACTTATGCCAAATCTCTCCATCATAATGGCTTTTGCTTCCTTGTACTCCATAATTCTTTTTTTTACTCCAATGTTCCCGTAACATTTTCCTCTTCCATACCCGTCTCCTCTTCTACCTCGATGCCAATACTTCCATCGTGGCTGACAGAACTCAATTTGAGACGAATGATATTCATTGCATTTCGTTTAATCTGCACAGTCTTGCTACCTAAGTTTTCGTTTATACCAACGCCTCGTAGCCAACTTGCAGAAATGGTTACGCTCTCAGTATAGTTATCAGCATATTTCCAAGCAGAATACACATCCGAGAAGGTGAATATCTCACCCTCGCTCTGGTAATCGGCGGTAATTGCAGTATTCTCGAAAAATGTACAAGATGAGTTACTTATTTTGACACTTACCGTACCATCTGTTATACCACTAACCTCATATTTCAGGCCAAACGCTGTTCGCTTTAAGTCAATAGCCACCTCCCCATTTTCAGTCGGTGTATAATTTTCAACTTCTCCGTAGAAACGATCTACGCGGGGGTATGCCGTACTTGTTTGTCCAGACTGCAATGTTCCATTCTCATAGCCAGTACTAGAGTATTCAAAATAATTCATTAGAGGTGTCGATCTATAACCATTAGTATAAACGTGTGAAGATGGTGAACTTCTGTAACTTCCATAGGATATAAAGGGCTTTCCATATCCACCGTTTTTATAGGATGAATTATCACCATAAGAAATTTTATTCTTTCCATCCTTAACAACTGTTACTACAAACTTATATTTATGGTCTGAGTGTAAGTTTATATTTATATCTTCAATATTGTCAAATAATCCGTGAGCGAACTCTTCACCATCTTGATAAACCTGCACTCCAATCAAATCATCGGTCGCAGTTCCTCTTGTAAGAGGGGTATCAGTAGTCGTTATCTCTCCATTGAATTTTAGCGACACATTATATTCCTTAGTATCATCGGTGGAGATTATATCATCCTTCGAGCAACCTACTATACTAAATATAAATAGTAGGGGCAATATCTGTAAAATATATTTTGTTTTCATAATCGTCAATTTACTCAGTGGGGTTTACTGGAGTATCAATCTCTCCATTAGTATTAATATCCAAATCTATCACGTTATCCTCTCCCATTTCTTCCTCAGTAAAAGATATAGAACCAGAAGCCAAATCAGGTGAAACATTAATAGTGATAATCGTAAGTATATTTCTCTTAAATGTTACGTCAAGAGAATTAGTCAAATCCCAATCTTCTCCTCTTTCGCTATCATATTTTAACGACAAAGTTTTTGTAAAAGAGTAATCATCGGGGCTTGCATAACAACTGGTAATTGAAGGAACTGTATAAATAATGGCATTACCCTCATAATCCTTGGTAACAGTTTTGTTTAGGTCTCCCCATAATCCAGAAACATTAACAGAACCCTCTTTTACTCCTTTGATTATAAGTTTCGCACCAAATACCATACGTTTGAGATAGATATTAGCAACTCCTCCCTTTGTCGGTATATACTCTTCAAGTACTCCGTAAAAGCGATTGATATTAGGAGACTGAGTTGCCGCATTTGAAGTTGACGGAGTTGTTCCTGCAATATGTGCATTACTGCCCGTTAGTCCGTTGAGATAAACTGTTCCCAAAATGAACTCGTTACTTATCATCGTAGATGTTGTCGAGTTGTTTAAGAATGGGGCAGCAAATCCTGAATAAGCGTTATTAAACGCTTGTCCATAGTACAATGTATTTTTAGCATTCTTCACCAACGAACATTCAAACTTATATTTATATCCAGACAGCAATTTGATAGTCATATCCTCCTTGTTGTCAAACAAGCCATAGGCATAATGGTCTGTAATCTTTCCATTACCATCCTTGTCCACATAAACATTAATACCATAGATGTCGTTGGTTGCAGTACCGCGCGTCAAAGGTTCATCATCAACACTAAACTCTCCTCCTAAACTTAACGATACTTCGTAATATTCACCCTCATCTGGAGGTGTAATCTGCTCACTAGCGCTGTCGTCGGAGCAAGCGACTGTCATTAACATCAGCAACAACAGCCAGAAATGTTTTACTCTCATAGTGTACATTTACTCCTTGGCTCAGCGGAGTGGTTAAATGTTAAACTTGATTATGGCATAAATAGAAAGTGGAGCCTTCATCCCCACCTTATCCTCCGTGTAGGGCTTGGACTCCCTTGTTATACAGATAAGGAGAAGGGATAGCCCCACTTCGGCTGTATTTCGTTCAAATACGAATACATACCAAAGAAGGCATCCTTCCCACCATTCTGATATAACTTCTGTGAAGTGTCCAAGTTCACACGGTCAGAATAGAGCGAAAATGCGCTTTCTAATATGTCTGCACACGCTATGACGCAATGTGCATCACAAATTTAGCACTTTTTTCTGGAAAGATGCCTATAAAGGGCTAAATATTTTGCTTCTTATTGCTAAAAATCAAGCAGGTCGTATGTCTCCAAAAGTTCCTCTTGACGGATGCCGAGATAGATTTTTGTAATGGCTACATTGGAGTGGTTGAAGAGTTCGGAGAGCCTCACAAGAGCCATATTTGCATTCTCTCCCGCTGACTCAAATACCTTTCGGCCGAAGGTCTTGCGGAGGCTGTGAGAACTTATATTTCTGACCGTTTTTAGGCTGTATTTCGCCTTTATTTGCTTCAGTAGTACATTTACTCGTTGCACCGAAAGAGGCTCTCCTGCAGCATTTGCGAAGCATTTAGAGGCATTGTCCGTAACCCTCATAGCCTTGTGGCAGGCGCGAATGTGTTTCTGAAAACCTCGGTTGATTCTTACTGTACGACGCTTGCCCGTCTTTCGCTCGGTGATGGTAAATGAATCCCCATCAAGCAACATTCCCCACGATAGTTGAAGGAGGTCGGAAATCCTTAGCCCGAAAAAGATCCCGCACCCGATAAGTAGGCTCATACGGTAATCGTCGTCGCGGAACAGACGGTGAACAAGATTCACCGCTGTGTTCCACTCGATATAGTCGGCCCGTGTTATGCTACCCTTCAAACTCATAACTAAAAGACCTTAACGATTGACTCCCATCTGAAACTGCGCCACTCGCCCAACTCACAATCAAATACCGCTGTGGTGGCATAGCACTCACGGCTTACGCCTCGCCCGTTGATGTGGCGACCGACCAATGCGGGACAAGTTGTAGCGAACATCTCTCGCAACTCGCCATTCTTCTTTTGGAAGATGAAATGAGCCACACCCGAGCGAAGTTTACTCTTCAAATTCTCAATCATCATTGCCTTTGCTCCCGCCACAAGGAGGTTTTGCGTACGGTCGGCGATTACCGCCATTCGTGTTGCCGTCATATCCGAAATAACCATCATATTAACCATAACTGTAAAATTATTTATTACACATTAACGAAAATTCTAATACCATCGTGAGGGCTTTCGCCATCCCTCCAAGTCATACCACGCTTCGAGTGCCGCTATTCTGTTCTGTCCAAATCCCGCGATCTTGTTACCCGTTGCAATCTCCCAAATGCCCCAACCCGAGCCACTGCATCCAACCTTGTATTTTCTTGTGTTTGCCATATCATCATCTGTTTTGCTATTACAAAAGTAATATAAAATTATTATTCCCGCAAATATTTTTCATATTATTTCATTACTATAAGCATATTTTTTTATTACTTACACCTTGAATTAGGCAATTAAGTAATATATTTGCAGAAAAATCCAAAATAGAGTAATATGATTAAATTACGAATTGCCGAAATACTCCAAGAGAAGGGTATTTCAAAGACTGAGTTTGCCGAGCGTATGGGTATCAAGAAGCAGAATGTAAATGTTCTGCTCGAAACAAACAACATCCGCAAGTTGGAGGAGATAGCCGATGTTCTCGGAGTACAACTCACCGACCTATGGCACGATGAGACCAAAGCACAACCCTCAATCAATGGCTACATTGAATTTGGAGGAGAGGTTTACGCCATCAAGACCGTAGATGATTTTATGAAACTGCATCAAAAACTACTACAAACATTGTAGGAGATTTTGACACGTTACACGATGAACAGATATGTTGATATAATTATCAATTAGTTAGATGAAATATTGATTATTTTATCATACTAACCTTGCAAGTCATACTATAAAATTTAATTAAAATAGCCTATTATTTAATATTAAAATCAAACAATAGGCTAAATTGATTTACTTGCCATAATATCAATATTTTAGATTGATAAACTTTGTTCTGATAGGGTGGTTTACTAATACCCTACGGTGTGGACTATGCCACCATCTCCAAAACATTGTAGGTCTTACGGGAGTCTGCTGACTGGAATCGTAACACTCTATTGGAGAAGTGTAGGAATGTGCGCCATAGCCAACCTTCATCAATGAACATCATCGGGTCATACTCAATCCTCTCTCGTTCGAAATACTCCCTCAATGAGTCAGAGTTTATCCGTACCTCCATACGGTGAAGGTGGGGAGGATTGCCGTTGGCATCGAGGATGTAATCCTTATGGCTAGCGTTCTCAATCTCCCGTTTCTTGTTGTAGGCGCACAATCTAATGTCGCCATTCTTCTGTTTAACTACAAGCGAGGTTTCTCTTATCCGCCGACAATCGCCCGTGCCGATATACATAATCTCTTCGATGAGTTTTCCCCTATCCTCAACCCTCTTGCCGTTCAAGATGGGCACGAGCGACTCATCTCGAATGGCTCTGATAAGGCGTTTTGAGAGGTTTCTACCGTCGTCAAAAGCGAGGTCAAGTTGGGTTAAGTTGTGGAAGCAAAGCCCCAACATTGATTCGATATACGATAGGTAAACAAGTCTCGATTTAGTGTTGTAGTCATACAAAAGATAGAATTGACGGTTGTCAATCTCCATCCAGATGTACTTTGCCATATCACCCTCTTTATCGCTTCGGAGGCCCCATTTCAACTTACCAAAACATTGTAAATCAAACTCGGCTGTTGGGCTGTTGCTAACCTTCTCCAAATAGATAATTCGGTAAATGTTATCGAAGTGTTTTCCTTCTTCTCGTTCCAACTTAAAGCCCCATTCGGGATGCTCATATTCATCAGTTGGATTCTCCATCAAATCGTGGAGATAAGATTGCACACTCAGTGTGTAGCAAATCTTCAATTTATCAATTGATATATTCATATCACATTAAATTTTATTTTTTAATTAGTTTATTTTTCCAATATTTCACCATCGCTTCAGAGATGGCGGCTCTATGCTGACCAGTCTTTGCTCTACCACGTAGGGCTTGACTAATCAACTTTCGTGTGGTGGCAGACTTTCGTCTGCCTCGTAGTTTGTAAGAGATTTTTCGTCTGATTTGTTCATTCATCGTTACCTAACTGTTTATATATATAAATAGTAGGTAAGTTGAAAAAATGCAGAAATTTCCCGAAAAAATTTTAAGGCAAACAGTTTGGGTAGTAAGTAGGTTGTACTTCGTGCTTTACCACACGAGTTACGGTTATGATGCAAAGGCACGAGCCACCACCTGAGCGTGCTGGTGCTTATCAATCTTGATATACTTCATAAAATTCGCCTCGGTAGTATGACCCGTAATCGCCATAATCGAGATTGGCGGTATGCCCTTCAGATACATATTCGTGGCGAATGACCTACGGGCGGTGTGATTCATCAAAAAATCCGCTTTAGTTCCGCTCTTAACAACGCTCTTGCCTCCCTGCACACGTGAGAGTGTGGTATGTTCATCCAATCCCGCCCATCTTGCACACTGACGGATTTGGAACAGTGTGTGAGTTTTATCCACGACTTTAGGGAATTTTCGTCCGTACTTCTCGTAAATCTCTTTTACGAAGGGGTGCAAAGGGATTACAACCGTCTTGTTGGTTTTGCGGGTGTGGACGGTCATCGTGTCGCCAACGATTTGAATCTTTGATAGGTCTTTCCAATCTCCGAAGCGCAGCCCCGTCCAACAAGCAACAACAAACATATCTCTCGTCTCCTCAATTCGCTGTCGAGGGTCAATCTGCGACCTCAACTCTTCGCTATTGAAGTCGAGGCGGTAGATTCGCTCAATCTCCTCCTCAGTCAAATAGATGTTCTCAACATCGTGAACCTTTGTTGTCCATCGGTGGAAATGCTTATCAGTTATAAGCCCCTCCATCTCGGCCTCCGAAAGCCACACCTTCATTATTGAGTTTTGGCTGGCAATGGTATTGGCACTATACTCCTTATCCTGCATCCACGCCGTAAATCTTTCCTCAAAACGGGCGTTAAAGAGTTCCCACGCCAACCCCAATCGCTCCTCCTCACAAAAGAGCGACAATCGGTGAAGGGCGTTTTTGTGGTTATACACTGTGCCTGAAACAATTCTTCGTTGAGTGTCTCGATTTGTCATTCTAGCCTTGCGCTTGATATAATCCTCAATGAAGTCTTTGGGATTCTTGCGGATTTGTGCCTCTACACCACGAATCTTACACTCGATTATACGCTTGAAATTCTCGGCCGAATGTTCTACGGGCTCGCTCATCAAATCTTGACGGGAAACAATCTCACCATACTCTTTGCAATACTTTAGAATATTTCGGAGTTCGGCGTTGATGCGCTCATTTTGCTCATTGACTACACGGCTAAGATGCGTGCCCGTGATGGCACACTCACCGACCTCGGAACGGGTAGTGCGTTTCCAATACTCTTGCTCGATAAGTAGCCCCGTGTAGACTCTCACGCGCTTTCCATTGATAGTTGTCGTCAGCCAAATCTGACTCTTCTTGCTGCCTACATTTGCGAGGCTCTTTAAGTTGAAGTTCACACGCATTGCGAACTTGTTGTCGATGTTAATCTGATTTTCCACCATACAATTAAAACTTTAAAATTTATAACTAAATTATTATCATCTACGCATACGCATATACGCACAAAGCAGTATGCCCACATCTCGTGAGCGTAATCCATAATCATAGTTTTAATTGTGTGTTAGTGAATGAACCCTAAAATAGCCAGAACGGACTATTTTTCCGATTCAGTGCAAAGATATAAACTTTATTTTTAAAAACCAAATAAATATAGAATTATTTTGTAAATATTTTAATATTATAATATAGGTACGACTAAAATTAAAATATCTACCAAATATCTCTGCTTTATCGGTCTTCCACCTTTTGCCTTTTGCACTGGTGTCAAAAACTGGTGTCAATTCCCCAAAATAACATACGCTCACGTAAAACCTTGCAATCGGCTGGGAATCAACATTAGTTATTGATTATAAATAAAATAGCCTCCACTTACTCGAAGTGAAGGCTATCTCAAAACCCCTTAAAAAGGGTTGTATTTTATTCCCATTCGATTGTCGCTGAGGGTTTGGGTGACATATCGTAGCAGACGCGATTGACGGTGGGAACCTCGTCGAGGATGCGCTTGGTGATGCGATCCAAAATCTCCCAGTCGATGTGCTCGATAGTAGCCGTCATTGCGTCGATGGTATTCACGGCGCGGATGATTACGGGCCAGTCGTACGAACGAGCATTGTTGCGCACACCTACTGACTTGAAGTCGGGCACAACGGTGAAGTACTGCCATACCTTCTTATCCAGACCAGCCTTTGCGAACTCCTCGCGAAGGATAGCGTCGCTCTCGCGCACTGCCTCCAGACGGTCGCGTGTGATAGCGCCGAGGCAACGTACACCCAAGCCCGGACCGGGGAACGGCTGGCGGTAAACCATCTCGTAGGGCAAGCCAAGCTCAACACCGCAAGCGCGAACCTCGTCCTTGAAGAGCTGCTTCAAAGGCTCAACCAAACCGAACTTCATATCCTCTGGAAGACCACCCACGTTGTGGTGCGACTTAACCATCTTGGCAGTCTTGGTGCCGCTCTCGACGATATCGGGATAGATCGTACCCTGACCAAGGAAGTCGATGCCATCGAGCTTGCGGGCCTCCTCCTCGAATACGCGGATGAACTCCGAGCCGATGATCTTACGCTTCTGCTCGGGATCCTCAACGCCCTCCAACTTCGAGAGGAAGCGGTCCGTAGCATCAACATATACAAGGTTAGCGCAGAGCTGGTTGCGGAATACCTCGACAACATTCTCCGACTCACCCTTACGCATCAGGCCGTGGTTAACGTGTACGCAAACCAAGTTCTCGCCGATAGCCTTCAACAGCAACGCTGCAACAACCGATGAGTCAACACCACCCGAGAGCGCCAGCAAAACCTTCTTGTCGCCCACCTGCTGGCGGATAAGCTCCACCTGGTCGGCAACGAAGTTCTTCATATTCCAGTTGGCCTCGGCCTTGCAAGTATCGAATACGAACGAGCGAACGGCTGTCTTGATAGCCTCCTCGTCGTCGGTGAACTGTGCCATCTTAACCTCGCACTGTGCCTTGTCGTGGCCAGCTGCGATTACGGGCAGACCTGCCTCGTAGATCTCGGGCATAACGTCAATCTCAACGCCGTCGATTACGTTGTTGGGGCCACCGTTGATGATTACGCCCTTCACGCCCGGCAACGCCTTAAGCTCGGCGGCAGTGATGTCGTGGGGGTAGATCTCGCTATATACGCCCAACGCACGGATGGCTCGGGCCAGCACGGTATTCTCGTGGCTACCCAAGTCCAAAATAACAATCATATCCTGTTTCATTGTCTTATATAATTTTGAATTCTTAATTTTTAATCAAAGAAGCTCGCCCGCTATAGTGCGTGGCGAGCTTCATATTGTTACTCTCCGCGAGTGTAGTTAGGAGTCTCGCGTGTAATCGTGATGTCGTGCGGATGGTTCTCAACAACACCGTTTGAGGTGATGCGTACGAACTTAGCCTTCTGCAATGCGGGGATGGTCTGCGCGCCGCAGTAACCCATACCCGAGCGGATACCACCAACGAGCTGATAAACCGTCTCGCTGAGTGAACCCTTGAACGGTACGCGACCTACGATACCCTCGGGAACGAGCTTCATATCGTTCTTCTCGCCACCCTGGAAGTAGCGGTCTGATGAGCCAGCCTTCATAGCGTCGATAGAGCCCATACCGCGGTAGGTCTTAAACTTACGACCGTTATAGATGATAGTCTCGCCGGGAGACTCCTCCGTACCTGCAAACATTGAACCAACCATCACGCAGTCGCCACCAGCAGCCAGAGCCTTCACGCAGTCGCCCGAGTAGCGCAAGCCACCGTCGGCAATGATAGGCACGCCGCTACCCTTGATAGCCGATGCACAATCGTAAATAGCCGAGAGCTGCGGCACACCCACACCAGCGATGATACGCGTGGTACAGATCGAGCCGGGGCCGATACCGACCTTCACTCCGTCGGCACCATTCTCCACAAGATACTTAGCCGCCTCAGCCGTTGCGATGTTACCCACCACTACGTCCAGCTCGGGGAAGTGGCTCTTGATGGTGCGCAACATATTTACGATATTCTTTGAGTGACCGTGAGCCGAATCCAGCACAACGGCATCAACGCCCTCAGCCACCAAAGCCTTCACGCGATCGAGCGAGTCGGGAGTTACGCCCACGCCGGCTGCTACACGCAGACGACCCTTCGAGTCCTTGCAGGCGTTGGGGTGATCCTGAACCTTGGTGATATCTTTATAGGTGATAAGTCCGATAAGACGGCCGTTGTCGTCAACCACGGGCAACTTCTCAATCTTGTTCGAGAGAAGAATCTCCGAAGCCTTCTCCAGCTCGGTTGAGTGGGTGGTTACGATATTATCCTTGGTCATCACCTCCTCGATGCGACGATCCATATCGCGCTGGAAGCGCAGGTCGCGGTTGGTGACAATACCGATGAGCATATTATCGGGATCCACAACGGGAATACCGCCGATCTTATTGTCGTGCATCAGCTGCAGGGCATCGCCCACGGTCTGATCCTTCGAGATGGTGATAGGATCGTAGATCATACCGCTCTCGGCACGCTTCACACGACGAACGTGAGCAGCCTGCTCGGCAATCGACATATTCTTATGGATAACACCGATACCACCCTCGCGCGCCAGAGCGATAGCGAGTTTGGCCTCCGTTACGGTATCCATAGCGGCCGAAACAATGGGTATGTTCAACTTGATATTACGCGAAAAACGGGTCTCGGTAGAGACTGTACGCGGCAACACTTCTGAGTAGGCGGGTACGAGCAACACATCGTCGAAGGTGAGGCCCATCGATTGTACCCTTTCATCTATGAACGACATATATCTTGGGGTTTTGTTGCGCACAAAGTTACGCAATAGAATTCAAAATGCAAAATGCAAAATGCAAAATTCTGTAAAAAAATCTCTCCAACAATCATCGTGGGGAGAAGGTGCTCGCTTCGACTGCCGCCCATAGCATCCGAGAGCAGGAACAGCGGGCGGTTGCAAATCACCCCTCAGGGGTGTTAGAATGAACGAATCCACTCGATCATAGCCTGCTGCCACAGCGGCTTGAATGCCACATCGTCGTGCATACAGAAGCCGTGATAGCCTCCGGGGAAGATGTGCAGCGAGGCTCTGACGCCGTGCTTGCGCAGGGCGTTGTAGTAGCGCGTGCTGCTTATGGTGGGAACGAGCGTATCGTTGTCCGAGGTAAGAATCAACGTCGGGGGTGTGAGCTTATTCACGCGTGTCTCCATCGAGTACTCGGCACGCTCGTAAGCCGTTGCCTCCTTGCCGAGCAGATGGTCGAACGAACCCTTATGGCAGAGTCCCTCCTGGCCCGTGATGACGGGGTAGAACATCACCGCGAAGGCGGGACGATCGGCTATGGGAGCAAAGTTCGAGGTGTAGGCCGTCAGGTGACCACCGGCCGATGAGCCCATCATACCCACCTTCGCGGGGTCGAACTTAAGCTCCTGCGCCATCTTACGCATCGTGCGCAGCGCCTCGGTGGTATCCTCCAGCGGAATCTCCTTGTGGCCGTTGGGCAGGCGGTACTTCAGCACGCCACACGTCACACCCTGCGATGCCAGCCACTTGGCAACCTTATATCCCTCCCACTCGATGCAGACCGACGAGTAGCCGCCACCCGGGCAGACCAGCATCGCGTGGCCGGTAGCCTTTGCGGGGTCGGCCTTGAAGATGTAGAGAACGGTCTCGGTGGTATTGACAATGACGTTATTTGTCGAGGTCTCGGCTGCGGTGATCTCGTTTGAGTGGGGAGCCGTAGTGTTGTCCCAGATCTTGATGGTCATATCCTGACCATAATCCTGCGCCAAAGCGGGCAGTGCGCAGAGCAGGAACAGAAGAGTAAAAAGGCGTTTCATTATTCTTTTTCTTTAAGTGTGAAGTTCTTTGCATTTATCATCCAGCTGCCGATGGCGTTACCCACCAGCGCGATAGCCGTAATTCGCAGAGCATCAGCGCCCCACTCGCCCGCAAGCGAGAGGTAGAACATATTGGCGATGGAGTGCTCGAAGCCCGAGAGGATGAAGATCACGATGGGCATTACAACGAAGAGCCACGACTTGGACTTGCGGTAGGAATCGACCGCCAGATACATCATCGCACCGCAACCAATCGAGAGCATCAGTACGCTCAGCGACGAGTCCTCAAGCTTGGGCGCAACGACGGCGGCGATATCCACCGTGTGGCGCGTCAGGGCAAAGCCGCGAGCCACGAGCCACGTTCCCACGAAGTTACCTGCGATGGTGGTCAGGATGCTCGCCCAGCCCCACTCGCGGAAGTAGCCGACGCGGCCCGTATAGAGGGCAAAGCCCTGACAGATGATTGTCAGCAGGCCGAACGAGAAGAGCAATGCTCCGACCATCTTATTGGCGCACATCAGGTAGATCACGCCTCCGAAGCCGATCATAATGCCGGCAAGGGTGGCAAGCGAGAAGGTGTTTATGAGTTTTCTGTTCATTTTCATCTTAAGGTTGGCTCTGTACTACCCGTGCGGGCGGCAAATTCACACAAAGATAATACGATTTTCAGACAATCGAAAAAAAATTCATTATCTTTGTCTTTTGAATCGCACGCGCGAGGCCCTCGCCCCCGCGCGCGACGGAGCCAAAACGAAATCGAAAACAAAAACAAAATACAACTATGGAGTACAATTTCAAGTCGATCGAGAGCAAGTGGCAAAAGCTCTGGCAGGATCGCAAGACCTATCACGTCGAGGTTGACCCCTCACGTCCCAAATTCTATGTTCTGGATATGTTCCCCTACCCCTCGGGCGCAGGTCTGCACGTCGGACACCCGCTGGGTTACATCGCATCGGACATCTACTCGCGCTACAAGCGTCTGTGCGGCTTCAACGTGCTGCACCCGATGGGTTACGATGCCTTCGGCCTTCCCGCCGAGCAGTATGCTATCCAGACAGGTCAGCACCCTGCTGTGACGACCGAGCAGAACATCAACCGCTACCGCGAGCAGATGGATAAGATCGGTTTCTGCTACGACTGGGATCGTGAGGTACGCACTTGCGAGCCCGAGTACTACCATTGGACTCAGTGGGCGTTCCTGAAGATGTACGACCACTACTACTCTTTCACCGAGCAGAAGGCCCGCCCCATTGCCGAACTGAAGGAGGCATTCTGCCACAGCGGTACCGAGGGCCTCAACGCCGCCTGCACTACGCCTATGACCTTCACCGCCGAGGAGTGGAACTCATACTCGGAGCGCGAGCAGGAGCAGGTGTTGCAGAATTACCGTCTGGCCTACCGCGCCGACACGATGGTGAACTGGTGCCCGCAGCTGGGTACCGTTCTGGCCAACGACGAGGTTAAGGACGGATTGTCGGTGCGTGGCGGTTTCCCCGTCGAGCAGAAGCGTATGAAGCAGTGGTCGCTGCGCGTTACGGCCTACGCACAGCGTATGCTGGACGGCTTGGAGCAGCTCGAGTGGAGCGACTCGCTGAAGGAGATCCAGCGCAACTGGATCGGCCGCTCGGAGGGTGCGCAGATGTTCTTCGACGTGAAGGACTCGGAGCGTAAGCTCGAGATCTTCACCACACGCCCCGACACCATCTTCGGTGTTACGTTTATGGTTATCGCCCCCGAGCACGAGTGGGTGGAGGAGCTGACAACAGAGGAGAACAAGGCTGCCGTGGAGGCTTACATCGAGCAGACCAAGAAGCGTTCGGAGCGTGAGCGTATCGCCGAGACTCGCCGCGTGAGCGGTGTGGCTACGGGATCATTCGCCATCAACCCCTTCACCGGCAAGGCTATTCCCATCTATATCTCCGACTATGTATTGGCAGGCTACGGTACGGGCGCAATTATGGCCGTTCCGGCGCACGACTCGCGCGACTACGCCTTCGCACGCCACTTCGGTCTGGATATCGTTCCCGTTGTCGAGGGCGGCAACATCGAGGTGGAGTCGTATGACGCAAAGTCGGGCAAGATGATCAACTCGGACTTCCTCACAGGTATGGACGTCAAGGAGGCTATCCCCGCAATGTTTGCCGAGGTGGAGAAGCGCGGCTTGGGTAAGAAGCTCATCAACTACCGTCTGCGCGACGCTATCTTCTCGCGTCAGCGCTACTGGGGCGAGCCCTTCCCCGTATATTACAAGGGCGACACGGCATATCCCCTGCCCGAGAGCGAGTTGCCGCTGGAGCTGCCACCGATCGAGAACTTCGGCCCCACCGAGCAGGGTGAGCCGCCATTGGCTCGTGTCGAGGATTGGACCTACGAGGGTTATCAGCTGGAGCTCTCGACGATGCCCGGCTTCGCAGGCTCGTCGGCATACTACCTCCGCTATATGGATCCCCACAACTCGAAGGGCCTGGTATCGAAGGAGGCCAACGACTACTGGCGCAACGTCGATCTCTACATCGGCGGTATTGAGCACGCTACGGGCCACCTGATGTACTCACGTTTCTGGAATATGTTCCTCTACGATTTGGGTTATGTGTGCGAGTCGGAGCCCTTCAAGAAGCTCGTTAATCAGGGTATGATTCAGGGCCGCTCGAACTTTGTTTACCGCGTTGTAGGTACAAACAAGTTCGTATCATTGGGTCTGAAGGGCGACTACGAGACACAGGAGATTCACGTTGATGTAAATATCGTCAAGAACGACCAGCTCGACCTTGACGCCTTCCGCGCTTGGCGTCCCGAGTTTAAGGATGCAGAGTTCATCCTCGAGGATGGCAAGTATGTCTGCGGCTGGGCTATTGAGAAGATGTCGAAGTCGATGTTCAACGTCGTAAATCCCGACCACATCGTCGAGAACTATGGTGCCGACACGCTGCGTATGTACGAGATGTTCCTCGGCCCGCTCGAGCAGTCGAAGCCGTGGGATACGAACGGTATTGACGGCGTACATAAGTTCCTGCGCAAGTTCTGGCGTCTGTTCTTCGACCGCGAGGGTGCTTTTGCCCTGACCGACGAGGCGGCAACTCCCGCCGAGCTCAAGTCGCTGCACAAGACCATCAAGAAGATTCGCGAGGATATCGAGAACTTCTCGTTCAACACCTCGGTTTCGGCCTTTATGATCTGTCTGAACGAGCTGGGCGCTTGCCACAAGCGCGAGATTCTGGAGCCGCTGACAATCCTTATCGCCCCCTTCGCACCGCACATTGCCGAGGAGTTGTGGGAGGCTATGGGCCACACGGAGACCATCTTCGATGCCGCTTACCCCACCTACGACGAGAAGTATCTGGTCGAGAGCTCATTCGAGTACCCCGTAATGGTGAACGGCAAGCTGCGCTTCAAGCAGACCTATGCTCTGGATATGAACCCCGCAGAGATTCAGGCCGACATCGTCACCACCGAGGGCGCGCAGAAGTGGCTGGAGGGCAAGGCTCCGAAGAAGATTATCGTAGTAAAGGGTAAGATTATTAACATCGTAATGTAATGAAAAAGACCATTATGGCATTAGCCTTAACGCTTATGACACTCGCTGCCGGCGCGCAGACCAAAGTCGTAAAGTTGTGGGATAACCAATCGGCTCCCCACTCAAACAACCTCACCGGTCCGGAGAAGGATGAGGGACAGGTGCGCTACTCGAACACCACCGAGGCCGTACTCTACATCTTCGAGGCGAAGAAGAAGGTGGCCACGGGCCAGGCCGTAGTGATCTGCCCGGGTGGCGGATATGCTCTGGTGGCTATGGGCCACGAGGGTTTGGAGTACGGAGAGTGGTTGGCCGAGCAGGGTATCACGGCGGCCGTACTGAAGTACCGTATGCCCAACAACACTCCGCAGGTACCGATGGAGGATGCTGCCGAGGCGTTGCGATATATGAAGGAGGATTTCAAGTCGAAGACACCCATCACCCAGCTCGGTATTATGGGCTTCTCGGCGGGAGGCCATCTGGCCGCTTCGACGGCTGTGGGCGTGCTGAAGGCCAATGGCGACGAGTCGCCTCGCGCCGCTATCCGCCCCGATTTTGCCGTTTTGTTCTACCCCGTAATCACCTCGGATGAGCTCTTTACCCACAAGGGAACCTACAACAACCTGCTGGGCACGGATCGCACCGAAGAGCTTTCGCGCAAGTGGTGTCCTCTGTATGTTGCGGGCGAGGATGCTCCCCCTGCGGTGATGTTCCTCTCGGATGATGATAAGACCGTACCGTCGCAGAACAGTACCTTCTTCTATAATAAGCTCAAGGAGCTTGGCAAGGAGGCATCGATCAGCATCTACCCCACGGGTGGTCACGGCTGGGGATTCCGCGACTCGCTCCCCTACAAGTCGCAGTGGCAGGAGTCGCTGCTGCAGTGGCTCAAGAGCATAAAGAAATAACAAAAAAGCCTGTCCGAAAGACAGGCTTTTTTCTATAAACTTCACCTTAAAAATTGTATAACAAGAGCTATTTTGAGGCTGATCGAAGGCCGAGAAACCGCAGTTTGCTGGGCGCAAATGAGGATTTCGAGGACGAGCCAGACGCCAAAAGAGCCTTGTTAGACGATTTTTTATTATAGTTTGCTTATTAACTCATCTATATCCTCGGTGCGTGTAGCCCACGACGTGGCAAGTCGAACAACCAATCGCCCATCGGCCGTGCGCTCCCACTCCGAGAAGGTCGTGAGGGTGCGCAAGTGCGCCTCCTGCTCAGCCGAGAGAGCCACGAAGACCTGATTTGTGGGCGACTCGGCGTAGATCTCGTAACCCTTCGCGCGGAAGGCTTCGCGCAGACGTGAGGCCTCGCTGACGGCCTGGCGCGCTATATTTATATATAGGTCATCGGTGAAGAGCGTATCGAACTGCACACCGAGCATACGTCCCTTAGCCAGCAGAGCGCCCTGCTGCTTGATGGTGGTGAAGAAGTGGGGAATCAAACCCTTGCGGGGGATAACAACCGCCTCGCCAAACATCGCGCCGCACTTGGTGCCACCGATGTAGAATACATCGCACAGACGAGCCAAATCCTTGAGCGTTACGTCCGTAGCGGGCGAAGCCAGAGCATAACCCAATCGCGCACCATCCACAAACAGAGGAATCTCCCACTTGCGGCACACCTCCGATAGAGCCTCCAGCTCTGCGAGCGTGTAGAGCGTACCATACTCCGTGGGCTGCGAGATATAGACCATTCCCGGCCACACCATATGGTCCCACGCCTCGTCGGCGCGGAAGGCCTTGATATACTCATCGACCGCCTCGGCCGAGATTTTGCCATCGAGGGCAGGGATGGTCAGCACCTTATGGCCCGAAGCCTCAATAGCCCCCGCCTCGTGCAGGGCGATGTGGCCCGTAGTGGCTGCGATGACACCCTCGTATGGGCGCAGCAGCGCCTTGATCACCGTTGCGTTGGTCTGCGTGCCACCAACCAGAAAGTGTACCTCGCCCGAGGTCAAGCCGCAGGCTGCGAGAATCTTCTCACGCGCCGAGGCGCAATACTCGTCGGTGCCGTAACCCGCCGTCTTCTCCATATTGGTGCGCACGAAGGCCTCCAAAATCAGAGGGTGTGTGCCCTCCATATAGTCTGAATCGAAATGCTGCATTGTCTTTCTCCTTATTTTAATACTTTCTCTATTTAATCTCACTACCCTGCGAAGGGGGAACATCACCCTCGCCAACGCCCCAAGTGTGGCAGGGACGGTTGCCCATCACAAGGCGCAACTCACCTCCCGAGAGGATATCCTCGTGCGAGAAGTAGGTTTTTGTGTAGGGCTTGCCGTTGAGCGTTGCCGACTGGATATATTTATTCTCCTTCGAGTTGTTCTCCGCAACGACCTTGAATGTATTGCCATTATCGAGCGCAATCTCCACCTTGTCGAACAGGGGCGAACCGATGACGTAGTACGGAAGGCCCGCCGTCACGGGGTAGAATCCCATAGCCGAGAAGACGTAGAAGGCCGACATTCCGCCGCCATCCTCGTCGCCGCAGATACCCATCAAATCGTTACGGAACCAAGCCTCCATAAGCATACGCACACGCTTCTGCGTCTTCCACGGCTCGCCTGCGTAGCAGTAGAGGTAGGGGATGTGGAAGCTCGGCTCGTTGCCCATAACGTACTGGCCGACGTTGCCCGATGAGTCGGGATGAACGGCGTAGTACTTCCACTTCGATGTGGTGAGTCCCTGCGTGAAGAGCTCGTCGAGTTTCTCGACGAAGCGCTCCTTCGAGCCGAAGAGGGCAATCAGGTCCGAGATATTGTGATGCACGTCCCAGATGTAGGTCCACGCATTATTCTCGTCGTAGTATGCGCGCGCACCCGTACCGCCCGAGAAGATGTAGTCGAAGGGCTGGATGAACTCGCCCGCGGCATCCTTCGGATGGAAGAAGCCCGTCTCGCGGTTGAACAGATGGCGGTAGTTGAAGCTGCGCTCGAGGTGGAACTGATAATCCTCCGTGCGACCCAACTCCTTGGCCAGCTGTGCGATGCACCAATCATCGTAGGCCGCTGCCAGAGTAACGGCTACCGACTGACGATTCTCGAACGAATTGACCTCCGCAACGCTCTCCTTCTCGCCCTCGTGAAGTGCGGGGAACCAGCCGTTGGCGTGATAGAAGTCGTCGAGCGAGGTCTTGGCGCCACGATACCAGGGAATCATACTCTCGGTGAGAACCGTATGGTGCATACCCTCGAAGGCTCCGGCCACATCGAACTCAATGCCCTTAGCCAACGCATCGGCAAAGATTGCTGCGGCGTGGTTGCCGTTCATACAGTGGGCATCGCCGAAGACCGTGGGGAAGGTAGGCATCCATCCCGACTGGCGATACATACGGATGTAGGAGTTGAGTTTCTCGCTTTCGGCCTGCGGGTCGAGAATGGTCTGCAGGGGGTGCAGCGCGTGGTAGGTATCCCACGCCCAGTCGTCGGTCCAGAAGGGCGTACCCTCGTCGGAGTGGACATTGCCATCCCACGGGCTGTAATAGTGGCCATCCTCCGAGACATTGATCATTCGCTCGTGGCAGCGGTAAAGTGCCGTATAGAAGGTCACGCGCTCATCCTCCGTGCCTCCCTCGACACGAATCTTGCCCAGAGCGTCGTTCCACGCCGTGCGGGCATTGAGCGTAACACGCTCGATATCGAAATCTGAGATCTCACCCTGCAGGTTCTTCTTGGCCTGCTCCGAGGAGATGTACGACACGCCATAGCGAGCCTTAACCGCCGCTACGCCCTCATCGAAGGAGGCGTAACGAACGCCATCGCCATCCTTGCCGCTGAAGGCCGTGGGCACGGTGTCGAACTCAAGGAAGAAGTAATGCTTCGTGCCGTTGTAGTTATCCCATCCCCAAAGGGCATTATCTGCCGCAAAGATCTCGCCCGACGAGCGGAGCTGGATGTGGCGTTTGCCCGTCTTCTCGAACGTGCAGCCGAAGATAGCCGAGCTCTCGGCAGGGGCGTAATCGACAACGATGCCGAAGTCGTCCAGATAGACCGAGTAGCGATAGGGCGCAGTCTGCTCGTGGTCGTAGCGGTAGGCGTAGCGCTGAGGCACCTCATCGCCCACGAAGGGCATCATCATCAGGACCGAGCCCTGACGATGCGACGGCACATTGAGCGGCAGGCCACCCATACGGTCGGTGGTAAACTCGTTGTGGTCGGGATTCATTCTCACCATCGCGTTGGGGAGCTGCGTGGTGGGATAGGTCGGCACCAGCAGATGCGAGATATTACCGATGCGGTTGTTCACATAATCGATCACCTCGCGCTGCGGGGTGCTGTCGCACGCTACGGCACAGAGCGCCGCAAGAGCTATAAAGAAGCGTTTCATTGGGTTGGGTTTATAAGTTTATAGGTGCTATAAGTACGCGCGGGCGACCTATAACACCTATTTTCATTCTATCTTACGACGTATTAGTAGCTGCGAGCAAAGAGTACGCGGCACTTCGAGGGCTTACCCGTGAAGATACACTTACCCTCCTCCTGCTTTGCATCCAGGGGGATACAGCGGATGGTAGCCTTGGTAGCCTCCTTGATGGCAACCTCGGTCTCGGGAGTACCGTCCCAGTGAGCAGAGATGAAACCGCCCTTGTTCTCAAGAACATCCACAAACTCGTCCCACGAATTGACCTCCGTGATCATCGAGTTGCGGTAGTCGAGCGCCTTCTTGTAGATGTTGGCCTGGATCTCGTCGAGCAGAGCCACGATGCGGTCGGCGATGCCCTCCTGCGAAACGGTCTCCTTGGTCAGCGTATCGCGGCGAGCAAGCTCGATCGTGCCGTTCTGCATATCGCGAGGACCGAGTGCCAGACGCACGGGAACACCCTTGAGCTCGTACTCGGCGAACTTAAAGCCCGAACGCACGTTGTCGCGCACATCGAACTTAACCGATACGCCCTTCGAGCGAAGCTCCTTGGCGATAGTCTCCATCTTCTCGGCCATCTCCTTGAGCTGCTCCTCGCCCTTGTAGATGGGTACCATAGCGACCTGAATAGGTGCGAGCTTCGGGGGAAGAACCAGACCGTTGTTGTCCGAGTGAGCCATAATCAGCGCACCCATCAGACGGGTCGATACGCCCCACGAGGTTGCCCATACGTACTCCTGCTTACCCTCCTTGGTGGTGTAGGTTACGTCGAAGGCCTTGGCGAAGTTCTGGCCCAGGAAGTGCGACGTTCCGCTCTGCAGAGCCTTGCCGTCCTGCATCAGAGCCTCGATGGTGAGGGTATCCTCCGCGCCTGCAAAACGCTCGTTGGGCGACTTGTGGCCCACGATTACGGGCACGCCCATATAGTCCTGTGCGAAGGTCTCATAGACGTGTACCATACGCTCGGCCTCCTCGATAGCCTCCTCGCGTGTAGCGTGAGCGGTGTGGCCCTCCTGCCAGAGGAACTCGGCCGTGCGCAGGAACAGACGCGTACGCATCTCCCAGCGAACTACGTTGGCCCACTGGTTGCAGAGGATGGGAAGGTCGCGGTATGATGTAATCCAATTCTTGTATGTGTTCCAGATGATGGTCTCCGAAGTGGGGCGAACGATGAGCTCCTCCTCCAGACGTGCCGAGGGGTCAACAACGATGCCCTCGCCGCGAGGGCTGTTCATCAGACGATAGTGCGTAACAACGGCGCACTCCTTGGCAAAACCCTCGACGTGAGAGGCCTCGCGCGAGAAGAATGATTTGGGGATAAACAAGGGGAAATAGGCGTTCTCGTGTCCCGTAGCCTTGAACATATCGTCCAAGACGCGCTGCATCTTCTCCCAGATGGCGTAACCATAGGGCTTGATGACCATACAGCCACGCACGGCCGAATTCTCGGCCAAACCAGCCTTCACGACCAGCTCGTTGTACCACTTCGAGTAGTTATCCTCGACTTTGGTAAGATCTTTAAGTTCTACTGCCATATCTTTTCAAAATTCAAAATGCAAAATTCAAAATGCAAAATACATAATCGCCAAAACGATGAAGCTATTGCACTTGTACTAAAGTACAAAAGTAGCCATTTTTTATTTAACGTAGCATAATTGTCGCACTTTTTTGCTCATTTACACCGCCGGAGACTCCCAAAGAGCCAAAAAAATATTATACCACACGTTTTTTCCACGAAATAATTCTTAATTTTGTGAAGATTCCCGCCATAAGGCAAACCCAAAACGAAAATAACTATGAAACGACTTTTACTCCTCTGCTCGTCGGTGATACTCTTCGCCGCAGCATTCTCGTGCGCCCCGACCGAAAGCGCCCCATCAACCCACAAACCCTATGCCGAGGGAAAGCCCTACACGCGCTGGTGGTGGTTCGCAGCCGACATCTCAAAGGAGGATGTGCGCTATCAGCTGGAGTGGCTCAAGGAGCAGGGCTTCGGTGGCGTGGAGATTGCGTGGGTATATCCTATGGAGGGCAACCCCGACACACCCCGTCCGGCGTGGCTAAGCGAGGAGTGGGCCGAGCCTGTGAACTACGCCAAGCAGGTGGCCGACGAGTTGGGACTCGGTTGCGACTTTACCTACGGCACATTGTGGCCCTTCAGCTCATACACCCTGCCCGAGAAGTATTGGACGCGCTCCTACTACAACCGCGAGGGCGAGGCCGACCGCACCATAACGTGGGAGCACCCCCGTATGGCTCACATCATCAACCACCTCGACCGCGAGGCCTTCCGCCTCTACGCCGAGGAGATGAACGCCGGACTGAAGGATGCCTTCAAGGGCTCGCCGTCGGGAGTGTTTGTCGATTCGTGGGAGGTGGAGACACGCCAGCTCTGGACCGAGGGCTTCGGCGAGAAGTTTTTTGAGAGATTCGGATATAAGATCGAGCCCTATATGGACGATCTGTATAAGACTGGCAATGAGGATGTTTTCTACGACTATATGTCGCTGATGTCGGACTACGTCATCGACGAGTTCTACCGCCCCTTCACCGAGAACGCCCGCTCGCAGGGCGGCTTCTCGCGTTCGCAGTGCGGTGGCGCTCCGGCCGACCTGCTGGCGGCATTTATGGCGGTCGATGTGCCCGAAACCGAGGCCATCCTCTACGAGCCCAACTACGGCCGCATCCCCGCCTCGGCAGCGGCGCTGACGGGTGGCGACGTGGTTACGTCGGAGACCTTCACCTGCATCTATGGTTGGAAGAAGTGGGGCGGCAAGGGCCCTTATCAGGAGCAGGAGCAGGTGGCCGATATGCGCTTGGTGGCCGATGCTCTGTTCGCCAACGGCACCAACCAGATCATCTGGCACGGTATGCCCTTCATCGGCAAGAACCAGACTAAGGACGAGAACTACTTCTACGCCTCGGTATATGTCGGACGCGACTCGTACTTCATCGACCAGCTGAAGGATTTCAACGACTATATGGCTCGCGTGTCGCGCTATATGCGCAAGGGCCAGACCTACTCCGATGTGGCGCTGTACCTGCCGCTCGAGGATTCGTGGATGGGTATTGAGTTGCCCGAAGAGTTGCAGATGCCGTGGGTGTGGGGCGAGTATGAGCTTCGATACGAGTGGGCACCCGACTTTTTGAAGGGTTATCAGCCGCTGTGGGTGAATTACAAAGTCCTCTCCGAGGGCGAGTACCGCGATGGCGTGCTGCGCTACGGCGATGTGGAGTTCTCGGCGCTGGCCCTCGATGTGGAGTGGCTCGATCTGAAGTCACTGCGCGAGGTGGTACGTCTGGCAAAGGCGGGCCTTCCCGTAGTGATGGCACAGCAGCCCCGACAGCCGGGCAAAAATAAGACGGACGAGTTTGCTGCGCTCCTGAAGGAGCTGATGGCGCTGAAGAATGTATCGGCAACGGCTGAGGTGATTGAGCAGAAGCCGCTTGTCGAGGGCGATAACCTGCCCGAGTTCTGGTGTCGTCGGGATGGCGAGCGGATGTATATCTTCTTTGCCAACCCCGCAGCACAGCATCTTACCTATCCGTTGCGCTATGGTCAGGCCTTCGAGGATGAGGGCTCGACACGCGATATTGTGATCAACACCAAGGCGGGTGCACAGCCGCTGAAGCTGAATTTCAAGCCCAACGAGTCGCTCTTGGTGGAGGTCAACGACAAGGGCGAGGCGGAGATTATCGACCTCGGTTTTACAGCAAAGAAAATTGAATAACAATGGGTTATACGTTTGACTATCCTCTCTTCCTCTGGCTCAACTTCGACGGTGGGCCCGCTATGGACAAGGCTATGCTCTGGGCCTCGACGCCTGCCGTGTGGGCGTGGCTCTATCTGCTCATAATCTTTTTGGTGTGGCGACGCTATGGCTGGCGCGGTGCGCTGCTGCTACTCGTGGCGGCAGGTGCGGCCGTTGGCTTGGCTGATATGATTGCGGGCATATTCAAACATACGGGCCTGCTGAAGGATCTTTGGCCATCGTTCCCCGTCCGTTTTCGCCCGATGCACACCCCCGCATTAGAGGGGCAGGTGAACAACATCCTGCGCGTGGGCGGAGAGTACGGCACCGTATCGGCTCACGCCGCTACGATGGTCTCGCTGGCGGTGATTGCCATTGCGGCCATAGGACGACGATGGTTTGCGTGGCTGATGGTGGCGGCGGTTGTGGTGGTCTGCTACTCACGCATCTACCTGGGCTACCACTTCCCCGTAGATATAGCACTGGGCGCCACGACGGGCCTTGTGACGGGCGGCATAGGACTCGCCATATTTAAGGCAGTGGCGTGGCGGATAAGGCACACGAAGGAGGATGTGTATAAATGGTAAAAAAATTGAGGGTGAGTATAAGCCCTCAATTTTTTTGTTTTTGTTGGGGGAATTTACTAAATTTGAAATCCGAAGAACTCACACCTTCCCTAATTATGAAAAACAGCACCCCATCGGGCGCTCAGCGCCACATCGAAGCCCCCTTCATCCGCAACATCGAGCGTCTGCGCCAAAGCGAGATACGTCTTGTGATGCGCGACAGGCTGGAGAGCCACCCCATCGACTGCGTAAATTGGCCCGCGTACCCCTACGCTCCGCGCGTTACGTTCCGCATCGCCCATTCGGACGAGGTGCTGGCCATAATGTTCGAGGTGGAGGAGGAGCACATCCGCGGCCTGAACACCGAATCGAACGGTGCGGTGTGGGAGGATAGCTGTGTCGAGTTCTTTGTTGCGAATCCTGCGGGCGAGGGTTACTTCAACTTCGAGGTGAACTGCATCTCAACGGCCCTTGCCGCCCTGCGCCGCTCGCGCACCGATGCCGACCACTTCGACGAGGAGCGTATCGCTCAGCTACACCGCTTCGGTTCGCTACCCAAGGCCCCGATCGACTCGCGCGGCGAGGGACAGCAGTGGTGGATGGTGGAGATAATCCCCTTCTCGCTGCTCGGCCTCGAGGAGCCCCCGCAGAGCATCAACTGCAACTTCTACAAGTGTGGCGACAGGTGCTCGCGCCCCCACTTCCTATCGTGGTCGCCGATTGATTGCGAGGAGCCCAACTTCCACAAGCCAGAGTTCTTTGGTGTGGTCGATTTAGTATAGAAAAATTTAGATAAAACAGATATGACACAGGAAAAACTTAGAGAGATAGCTTCGCACTTCGCGCTCGAAGGCGAGGTGGAGAGCATCGCCCCCTTGGGCGAGGGTTTTATCAACGACACCTTCGTGGTGCACACCGTAGGCTCGGCGCCCGATTACATCCTCCAGCGCAAGAATCACAACGTCTTTCCCGACGTGCCCGCGATGATGGACAACATCAAGGCCGTAACGGAGCATATCAAGCGCAAGGTGGCATACCCTATGCGCCAGACACTCACCGTCATCGAGACCCACGACGGCGCACTCTACCACAAGGATGGCGAGAACTTCTGGGCTGTCTGCATCTTCATCCCCGGCACGACGACCTACGATCGCGCTGACTCACCCGCGCTGGCCTATCAGGGTGGCAAGGGCATAGGTCAGTTCCAGCGTCTGCTCTCGGATTTCGATCAGCCGCTGAGCGAGACCATCAAGGGCTTCCACAACATCCGCCACCGCTTCGAGCAGTGGGACCAGATGCTTAAAGTAGACCCGATGAACCGCGTGAAGGATCTCTCGACGGAGATTGAGTGGATCGAGTCGCGCCGCGAAGAGATGATGGCCTTCTGGTCGAAGGTCGAGACGGGCGAGATTCCCACCCACGTTACCCACAACGACACCAAGATCAGCAACATCCTCTTCGATGCCGCCACGGGCGATGTGCTCTGTGCCATCGATCTGGACACGGTGATGAGCTCAACGTCGCTCAACGACTTCGGCGATGCCATCCGCTCCTACGCCAATACTGGTGCGGAGGATGATCCCGTGCTGGATAATGTAGAGATGAGCCTCGATATGTTCCGCGCCTACACCGAGGGTTACCTCTCCGAGCAGCGCGAGGCGATGAGTGCAAGCGAGAAGGAGTGGCTGGCATTCTCGGCCATCTACATCACATTCGAGCAGGTGTTGCGTTTTCTTATGGACTATATGGATGGCGAGAAGTATTGGAAGACCGCCTACGAGGGCCACACGCTGGTGCGCACGCACGCGCAGTACAAGTTGCTGCAATCGATGGAGCGCCAGTATCCCGAGATGCGCCGCATAGTCGAGGAGTTATCGTAAAAAAAAAGGTTGTCCCGTGGGGCAACCTTTTATTTTTTAATTCATTTACTCCTCATCCGCTCGATACTCAAGTATATCCCCCGGCTGGCAGTCGAGCGCTCGGCAGATAGCCTCGAGCGTCGTGAAACGCACGGCACGGGCACGGCCGGTCTTGAGAACCGACAGATTGACAATCGAAATATCCACTCGCTCCGAAAGCTCCGAGAGCGACATCTTGCGGCGGGCAAGCATCACATCCAAATTTACTATTATAGCCATCGTTGTCGGGTTTTAGATTGTCATTGATTCCTCCTCGTTGATGCGGGCCGCTACGGCCATCAACTCAGCAAAGATAAGCAAAAGTAGCGGCGCAACCAAACACTCCACGCCAACAGTCACCGAGCCGAAGAGTTCGATGGGCGACATCGCGCCATAGAGATCCTTGACGGCCAGCTGACGGAACACCTCACGGTTGTCGATGAGCGCGTAGTAAAGGAACACCGCCAGCGAGAGCCAGCGCAGCAGGCAGGGGTGCTCCCTGCGGAATATGTTGCCCGTACGGAAGCCGCGTATGGCACCGAGGAATATCCACGCCACAAGCACCACGATCATAACGAAGAGCGCCAGAGCGACATAGGTGATGGCGGTATTCCATCGCCAGCCGTAGTGGTCGGGGCGCACGTAGTCGGGGTGCGTGGAGAAGATGGTCATCGCCGAGGGCAGGGCCTCAACCATAGGCTGACCGTCGCCTGCGCGCTCCAGAACGATGGAATACTCCTCGTAGCCGGGCTCGATATTCAGAGCCTGAAAGGAGGTGTCGATCGAACCGATGAAGGTGTGGTTCTTGCTGCCCACATAGGGGTTGGTCGAATTGTACAACTGCACTGCGATGTGAGCCACGTGAAACAGGGCGATCAGTGCGAGCACCGCCGCAAAGACGATGGTGCGGCGCTGGGTGGTTTTTGAGATTTTCATAAGATAATTGTTTTAAGTTGAGTTAATAAAAATATAAGAAAAGCTATTTTGAGGCTGGTGTCATATTATATATAAAATACAATTGCTACGAAGTGCGACGCGGCCGCCAGATTAATCAGCAGGTGCCACACCAGATGATGGTGCTTAAACGCCTTCTTGGCATAGAAAATTGCTCCGACGGTGTAGAACACGCCACCCAGCGCGATGAGCGTGATGAACTGCCACGATGCGTGGCGCACGAAGAGCGGGAAGAAGAAGACCACGGTCCATCCCATCACCAGATATATGGTCAGGCTGATGGCGGGAATCGAGCGACGGCTGAGCGACTTGTAGAAGATGCCGAAGATCACCATCACCCACTGCAGGATGAAGATTAGCCATCCTTGCCAACCGCCTATCACAGAGAGCGCTACGGGGGTGTAGCTGCCCGCGATGGCGACGTAGATGAAGATGTGGTCGAGGATGTGGAATATCTCCTTGTGGCGCGTGTCGTGCAGCATCGAGTGGTAAAGCGTCGAGATGAGGAACATCAGGAACAGACTAACGCAAAAGACGCTCACGCCGAAACACATCAGTGCCGAGCCGCTCTGCACGAAGCTATACACAGCCGCAAAGGGAATGGCCAGCAGCATCAGGATGCTCATCACGCCGTGCGAGATGGCATTACCAACCTCCTCGCCGAATGTGGGGATATAAATTTTTGCCATAGTTTTTCGACTTTTATGATTAAACAAATATAGTAAAAAACTTATCGTTTAGTGCATAATCTTTAACGTTTATCATTAACCCTGCGACAAAAATATGTATAAAAAACCGAACGTGCAAATTTTTTTGCGAAAAAAGTGTAACTTTGTCAAATAACCACACCGTAGAAAACCACATAATTTTGAGCAAACTATGGCTACAATTCGTCTGACTAAGGAGTTTTCGTTCGAGGCGGCGCACTCGCTCGAGGGCTACGACGGCGCCTGCCGCGAGATTCACGGACACTCATACCGCCTCTTCGTCACCATCAAGGGCGAGCCTTCGACCGATCCGTACGACCCCAAGCAGGGTATGGTGATGGACTTCGGGCTGCTCAAGCGCATCGTCGGCGAGCAGATCATCTCGCAGTTCGACCACGCCTTTGTGGTGCGACGCTCGGAGCAGGGATGCGAGCTGCGCGAGTTGCTGGCGGGCCGATACAGCAATATCGTGATGGTCGATTACCAGCCAACGTGCGAGAATATGCTCTCCGACTTTGCCGAGCGACTGCTCGAGTCGCTGCCCGACGAGGTGGAGCTCTACTCGCTGCGCCTGCACGAGACGGCATCGTCGTACGCGGAGTGGTTTGCCGAGGATAATTTGTAATAAGATGGTAGCAAAGAGAGAGAGAGATTTACCCTGTAATCTCTTCTCAATGCCTACCTTGCGGCCGTTGGCCGCATATGCAGTTTCTGACCCAACGCCGCCATTAAGGCGAGAGCAGAGGCAGCTTGCTGACTTTGCCGAGCCGAGGCGGTGAAAAGCCGCGATAGCGGATTACCCCCAACCCCCGCCTCAGGCAGGGGCTTTGGTCGCTAAAGCTCCAGAAGTGGAGAAATCAAGGTAATACAATTTATATGAAACGACTATTCCTTATCGACGCCTACGCGCTCGTATTCAAATATTACTACGCCTTCTTCGGTCGCCCGATGCGCAACCGTGCGGGTATGAACACATCCATACTCTTCGGCTTCACGAAGTTCCTGCGCGACATTCAGAAGCGCGAGAATCCCGACCTGCTGGGCGTGGCGCTCGACCCGAAGGGGGGCTGTTTCCGTTGCGAGCTCTACCCCGAGTACAAGGCCAACCGCCCCGCGACACCCGAGGACATCATCGCCTCGGTGCCCTACTTGCGCCGTCTGCTGCAGGCGATGCGCATCCCCGTATATGAGATTCCGGGCTACGAGGCCGACGACGTGATCGGCACGCTCGCCTACCGCGCCTCGGAGGAGGGGTATGACGTCTATATGGTTACGCCCGACAAGGATTACGGCCAATTGGTAGGCCCTCACCGCCACATTTATAAGCAGAAGGGCGACGGCATCGAGATCGTCCGCGAGGAGGACATCTGCTCTAAGTATGGCATCACAGACCCGAAGCTGGTGCGCGACATTTTGGCCATCTGGGGCGATGCGTCGGACAACATTCCGGGCGTGCCGGGCATCGGCGAGAAGGGCGCCTGCAAGATAGTGGGCGAGTGGGGCGAGGTTGAGAATATTCTCGCTAACGCACAGAGCATCAAGGGTAAGCAGGGCGAGAAGATTCAGGCGTGGGGCGACAAGCTCCTCCTCTCAAAGCGCCTTGCGGCCATCTGCACCGATGTGCCCGTCGAGTTCTCGGCCGAGGATTTGGAGATTTGCGAGCCCAACTACGACGAACTTCGCGCACTGTATGCCGAGCTCGACTTCACCTCGTTCTTGCGCGAGATTCCGAGTCAAACGGCTGCGCCCGTCGTGGCGGTTGCGCCCGAAGCGGCACAACGCCCCGCCAAGCGCAAGGTGGCGATGGATGGTCAGGGTGATCTGTTTGCGATGATGGCGGCGCCAGCCAATCAGAGTGTGGCCCCCACGGCCGAGCAAGCACCTGCAACACCGTCGGTGGCTGCCGATAACCCCGCCGAGGAGGACTCCTCACTACCTTACGCCACGGCCGCGACTACGCCGCACGAATATACGTTAGTAGATAATATTACTGATCTTCAGCAGGTTGTCGAGCGCATCAGCCGCTGCGAAGAGTTCTGCTTTGACACCGAGACCACGGGGTTCGACCTATACAGCGACCGCATCGTTGGCCTCTCGCTCGCCATCGAGCCGCACAAGGCGTGGTACGTCAGCTTCACGCCCGAGAATACGGCCGCCTTTGCCGAGGCTGTAAGGCCGATTTTCGAGGATGATCGCATCGCTAAAATCGCCCAGAACCTAAAATTCGATATGATGGTTCTCGCACGGCTGGGCATAGCCGTTAGGGGCAAGAAAATCGACACGATGATTCTGCACTATCTGCTCGATCCCGAGTCGCGCCACAATATGAACTATCTGGCAGAGAGATATTTGCGCTACACGCCTATCGCCATCGAGTCGCTCATCGGCAAGGGCGCACGCCAACTCACAATGGATCAGGTGAGCGTCGAGCAGGTCAAGGAGTACGCCGCCGAGGATGCCGACATCACGCTCCAGCTCAAGGCGGCACTATGGCCGCAGATCGTAGAGCAGGGCCTGGAGCAGCTCTACCACACCATCGAGGAGCCGATGATTGAGGTCCTGGCCGAGATGGAGCTCGCGGGCGTGAAGATCGATTCGGCACAGCTGGCCGACTACGCCGTCGAGCTCAACCGCGAACTCGCAGAACTTGAGAGCGAGATTCGCACGCTGGCCGACGAGCCTGCGCTCAACATCAACTCGGCGCGTCAGCTGGGCGAGGTGCTGTTCGGGAAGTTGCGCCTCACGGAGAAGCCCAAGATGACCAAGACGCGCCAATACTCGACCGACGAGGAGTATCTGCAGAGCTTCGCCGGCAAGCACCGAATTGTCGATCTGGTGCTGCGCTACCGAGGCGTGAAGAAGCTCATCTCGACCTATGTCGAGGCTCTGCCGCTGCTGGTGAATCCCATATCGGGCCGCATACACACCTCGTTCAATCAGGCAGTTACGGCTACAGGCCGACTCTCGTCGACCAACCCCAACCTGCAAAATATCCCCGTGCGCGACCAGATGGGACGTCGCATCCGCGAGGCCTTCATACCCTCGGACGAGGAGCACCTGCTGCTCTCGGCCGACTATAGCCAGGTCGAGCTACGACTGATGGCCCACCTGAGCGGCGACCCGTCGCTTGTCGAGGCCTTCCGTCAGGGCGAGGATATCCACGCCGCAACAGCCGCCAAGCTCTACCACAAGTCGATCGCAGAGGTTACCTCGGAGGAGCGCCGCCGTGCCAAAACCGCCAACTTCGGCATCATCTACGGCATCTCGGCCTTCGGCCTGGCCCAGCGACTCGACATCCCCCGCGGTGAGGCGAGGGAGCTCATCGAGGGCTACTTCGCCACCTACCCCAAGGTCAAGGAGTATATGGAGCGCGTGGTGGGTGAGGCCCGTCAGCTCGGATATGTAACCACGATTTTCGGCCGCCGCCGTTTCCTAAGCGATATCTCGTCACGCAACGCTGTGGCACGCGGTGTGGCCGAGCGCAACGCCATCAACGCCCCGATCCAGGGCAGCGCAGCCGATATTATGAAGCTGGCAATGGTGGAGATTCAGCGCCGATTCCGCGCAGAGGGTATCCGCTCGCAGATGATTCTTCAGGTGCACGATGAGGTGATTGTCGATGTGCTGAAGCAGGAGCGCGAGGTTGTGGAGCGCATCGTGCGCGAGGCGATGGAGAGTGTTGCCGACCTTGCCGTGCCACTCATATCGGAGGCAGGAGTAGGCAACAATTGGCTTGAGGCACATTAGAAGGAATAAAAAGAGTGGTAGTCCCGAGAGAGGCTACCACTTTTTATATCATCTTACGGGCTGCGCCAATGGAGCCGCTCGGCGGTGACCGAAGCCCCTGCCTAAAGCGGAGGTTGGGGGGGGCAGAAACTATTAATGCGGCCAAGGGCCGCAAGGTGGACCGGCGGGAGAGAGGTGTGCTTCCAGAAAGCGAGAGTACGCCGATAAGCACAAAAAAAGTGGTGCGATGTCTGGCAACATCCACCACCGTGTTAGGTTAGTTAGGTTAATGAGAATCGTGGGGCGCCTTCACAGGTTGGCCCTCACTTTGCTAATACAAAAGTAAGCGATTTTTTTCGATTTGCAAAACTTATGCGACTTTTTTTCTTTTTTTTAGAAAAATTTCCACTTTTATATATTAAAAAATTTTATTTTTATTTTCGTTTTTTTCCGCTTTCCTATTGCCCAACTGCCGCTTGCGGAACGCTATATTTATCATCCTTAGGCTTTTGCGCCGCCTCGATTAGTCCGTTACAGTGGCGGCTGCGATAGATAGCGGGTGTTGTGCCATATTGCTTTTTGAAAAGTTTTATAAAATGTGATGTATTGGGAAAGGTGCACTCGATGCCGATTTCCGAAATCGACTTCGATGTGGAGATCAACAGCAGACGCGACTGCATCAGTCGCTGGCGGATAAACCAGCGGTGGGGCGGCATAAAGAAGTGGCGTTTGAACTCCTTCTTGAACGAGGTGAGCGAGCGATTGCTCTTCTCGGCCAGCCGCTCGATGGAGATGTCGTTGAAGATGTGCGAATAGACAATCTGCTCGAAGTTATCGCGCGAGGCATCGACGTTGCTCAGCACTTTGCTCTTCAGGCAAGAGTCGCGTTGCGAGATCAGGAGGTAGATCAGCTCCGTCATCTTGATGTTCTCGGCCGTCTGGTCGTGCATAAAATTCTCCTCCTGAAGGTAGGTCGCAGCGTGGGTGAAGAAACTGCGTAGCGATATGGGAGCCGCTTGGGCAACGTGGTTCAGACGACGGCACGAGTCGCACTGGTGGGAGTTGGTGATGTTGATCGAGAAGTTCATATTCAGATTGAGCAGGATGCGCTGCAACTGCTCGGGCGAATAATAGACAACGATCTGCTCGAATGGGCGTCCATCGTCGAGAATCTCCTCGACGTAGTGGTTACCTACGCCCATATAGAAGATCTCGCCCTTGTTGATGGTGTGGCGCGCATCGCCATAGTAGATGAATTTTGTTCCTCGGACGAGATAGCCGATGGCACAACGGGTGAGCCTGAGTAGCTGAATGCCCGCATAATTGGCCTCGACGTACTTCACGATAGTCGGCTGACTATCATTCTGATTTTGTAGCATAATGTGTAAAATTAGTGAGTTTTGGTCTTGATTACCTTAGCAAAAGTATGGAGAAAATCACCGATTACAAGATAATCTTGAAATAAATTACAACATTTTGCTGTAATTCTTAATTTTGAGCCTTAATCTGGCATTGCAATCCAACATAAAGGCGCGATTTGGAGGAAAATTGCAAAAAAAGAGTACCGACCCCGAAGGTCAGTACTCTACATTTATTTCAATCATAAAGCCTTACTTGCGGCCCACCTTTGTCAGGACAAAGCCCGTGAGGAAGATGGCAGCGGTGCCGAGGACGATCGTAAGGTAGGTGTGGAGCGGGGCCCAGAAGCTCATCCACGCGATGACGGCAAGGCCTGCGGCGACGGCGACAACACCATTTGTGCGCTTCACCTTATGGCAGACAAGGCCCAGCAGGAAGAGGCCCAGCATACCGCCGCTGAAGATTGAGGCCAGCTTCCACCACGCATCGAGCACCCCGTCGATCTGCATCATCATAAGTCCGACCACAACGCCCACAACTCCGACCGCGGCCGAAGCGCCATAGAGAACTGCCATCTCGCGTCGAGGCGACGACTCCCCGCGATGGAATTTCTTATAGAAGTCGGTCAGCACGATGGTGGCCGCCGAGTTGATGCTCGTCGAGATGGTGCTCATACCCGCCGCAAAGAGCGAGGCGATGACCAATCCCGTAAGGCCTGTCGGCAGTCCGTGAACGATATAGTAGGGGAAGACCTTATCGCCCTGAACGCCCTCGGGCAGCAGCTCGGGCTGGGCCGTATAGTAGGCAAACAGCGCAGTTCCGATATAGACAAACACCAGCGACACGGGAATATAGAGCAGACTGCCGAAGAGTGTCGAGCGCACTGCCTCGGCCGTAGTCTTGGCCGTCATATAGCGCTGGACGTAGTTCTGGTCGATGCCGTAGTTCTGCATATTCGTGAGAAGTCCATACACGAAGACCACCCACAGCGTCGGCTCACGCAGCGAGAGCGAGAGGCTGCCGAGCGAGAATTTGTCGTGCGCGGCCGCGATCTCGAAGAGCTGGGCGGGGCCCTCGGGCATACCTACCGTAAGCAGTACGGCGCAGACCACAGCTCCGACGATAAGGATTATGCCCTGCACGGCATCGGTCCACATCACGGCCGAGATTCCGCCCACAAGCGAGTAGATGAGCGTCAGCAGGCCCGTAGCCACGATGATCGTGCCGATGTCCCAGCCGAACATCGTATTGATGGGGATGGCGAGCAGGAGCAGTATCGAGCCCACGCGGGCAAGCTGCGTCAGCAGATAGCAGGTGGCAACATAGGCGCGCGCCCAGTAGCCGAACTTGAGTTCGAGGTAGTGGTATGCCGAGACGCTATTAAGGCTGCGGTAGAGCGGAATGAAGACCTTGGCGGCAAGCCACGTCGCGAATGGTATGGAGAGGCTGAAGACCAGCTGATTCCAATTGCCCGCATAGGATCCTCCCGGGAGTCCGAGAAACGAGATGCTGCTGACGAACGTGGCGAAGATCGACATTCCGACAACCCACGCAGGGAGCTGTCCCTCGGCGGCGGTGAAGGCCTCGGCGCTGCGGCGGCTGCGGCGGAAGAAGCTGCAACCGAAGAGCGTAACGCCTCCGATGAAGAGGAAGAAAATGATATAATCTAACAGCGTAAGTTCCATAGGCGGGAGGTTGTTGGGTTAATCGTTCACTCAAAGTTACTAATTTTATCGGTTATGTGGCGCGCGAGGGCATTTTTTTCGGCAAATAGTACATTCTGCGATTATTTTCGTAACTTTGGGAGTGAATAGGTGCACTTTTTATATATAATAAGGAGCAAGACAAAGGAATTTAAATCGACTAAAATAGAATTGCTATGAATCGACTTTCAGGAAATGTAACAATCATCACAGGCGGAGGCAAGGGCATCGGATATGGTCTGGCGGAGGCTTTCGCCGCCGAGGGTTCAAACCTCGTAATCACGGGTCGCACCGAGTCGCGCCTCGTGGCTGCTAAGGAGAAGCTGGAGCAGGCCTATGGCATCGAGGTGCTGCCCATCGTGGCCGATGGTGCCGACGAGGAGGCTATCAAGAACGTTGTGGCAAAGACCATCGAGCGCTTTGGCAAGATCAATACACTGGTAAATAACGCACAGGTGTCGAAGTCGGGAACACCCCTCGTGGAGCACACGAAGGAGGATTTCGATCTGGCCATCTACTCGGGCCTCTACGCCGCATTCTTCTATATGCGCGAGTGCTTCCCCTATTTGAAAGAGAGCCGAGGCTCGGTCATCAACTTCGCATCGGGTGCGGGTCTGTTCGGTAAGCTCGGACAGTCATCTTACGCCGCCGCCAAGGAGGGTATTCGCGGTATGTCGCGCGTGGCAGCCGCCGAGTGGGGCCCCGATGGCGTGAGGGTGAATGTCGTATGCCCGCTGGCTATGACCGAGAGCCTCCAGCAGTGGAAGGAGAACTACCCCGAGCTGTTCCAGAAGACTATTCAGGGTATTCCGCTCGGACGCTTCGCCGACCCCCGTCAGGATATCGGCCGCGTATGCGTCTTCCTCGCATCGGACGATGCATCGTACGTCACGGGCGAGACCATCACCCTGCAGGGCGGCAGCGGCCTAAGACCGTAATTGCAGCTGAAGTTTTACTACAAAGGAGTATTCGAACGGCGAAGCCGTAGCGGGGCACCTTATGAATATAAATATATTTTGCCACGCAACCCCTTTTTTAAGTGAGCAATCTCGCGTTCTCATTGACAACAACATCGGGCGACAGATTCTCTGTCGCTTTTTTTGCTGAAGAGGTGGCCTATGAAAATAAATTTTCAACAGTCACCTCTAAAGCAAAAGGCGGTCACAACCGCCCCGATGTTTTTGACACAAAATAAAAAAGCATCACGTTGTGTGATGCTTTCTTTTGTAGTGGATAGGGCATTATTTTTGGGAGTTTGCCTTAGTTTGCTATCGTCCCATTTTTATTTGTAACGCCTTGTATATCAACTACTTTAGAGGAGCGCTTATTCCAATTAGTTTGTTTCAGTCCGTTTTGATACGCCAAAAAGTGGCTAAGAAAATGGCTAAGAAACAAACTTTATCATCTTTTATCACTTGCAAAGATAAACAAAATTATTAAATTCGCACTATGAAAGCAAATTTAACTTTTAGACCTAATGTAAGGCTTACCAAAGAACTTAATTCTAAGGGAGAAGCCTTTATTATTATTCGTTTATCTTTCAACAAGCAGAGGGTTAATTTAGGAACAGGCTACACTATCTCTCCTGATAAATGGGATGAGACAACAGAGAAAGTTAAGAGAAATGCCAGCAATAGTCAGAATCTTACATTTACTGAGATAAATGATGGCATAGCTAATGCTATATATATAATAAATAGTATCTTTAAGAAATATGAGCAATCGGAAGAAGGGTATCCTACAAAAGAACAGGTAAAAGAGGAATTCCGTATTGCAACAAACCGAAAAGAGAAGGTAGAAAAGACCCTATTGGAATACTTCGATGAATTTATGGATAACCGTTCCATCCTCAACTCTTGGAGTGAAAACAATAAAAAGAAGTTCCTTGCAGTTAGAAACAAGTTCAAAGAGTATAACGAATCCTTACAAATAGAAGACCTGAACGAATCAAACCTTGTTAAGATTGCTAAGTTCTTTCAAAAGTATTGGAAGAACAACTCTACATTTATAAAGAGATGGCAAGATATAAGAGCGTTCTTTAGATGGTGTGATGATAACAACTATCCGATTCACAATGATTGGAAGCGTTTTCAAATCAAGCAGAAAACAGCCAAGAAGTTTATTGTTTACTTGGAAGCGGATGAGTTGCTCAGAATATACAACCACAATTTCTCGAATGAGAATTCACATCTTGCTTTATATAGGGATTGGTTGTGTTTTGGAGCTTTCACATCTTTGCGATTCAGTGATATTGGGCGTTTGGAGAAAAAGGATGTGCGTGATGACTACTTTGAAATCACGACCAAAAAGGATTGCGACCCTGTAAAGATTGAACTTAATAAATACAGCAGGGCTATTATAAATAGGTATAGAAAGAGTCCATTTGCAAAGAAGAAGGTACTACCTCCCGTGCACAATGCAGTCTTGAATAAATACCTAAAAGACATCGGAGAGATATGTGAAGTTAATACCATAATTACCAAAACACACTACGAGGGAACAAAGCGCATAGAAGAGAGTAAACCTAAGTATGAGTTTATCACAAGCCATACAGGTCGTAAGACTTTTATCTGTCTCGCTCTGTCGATGGGAATACCCCCAACTACGGTTATGGCTTGGAGTGGACACGAGAGTTATGAGGATATGAAACCATATATTCGTATCACTGACCAAGCGAAGGCTGATGCGATGGCAAAATTTGATACTCTTGAACAACAAACTTTAATCCCATTGGAAGAGGTGAAATAATATATATTATATAGGTATATTTCTAATTCCGCAATTCGATGTTATAGGAAATGGACGGCTAAAAGATGCCGTCCAATTTCATTTCTGAGGGGTTATTTAATCTCAACTCCTCCTCTATACTCTTGGTGTATATTTGGCTTGTGGCAGGGCTACTATGTCGGAGTACACTCTGAACATCGGCTAAGGAGCCATTCTTGAGTAGTAACACGGCTGTCGTGTGACGAAGGCTATGAGCCGTGTACTCCTTGCCGTCAATACCGATTGCACGGAATCCCTCCTTGCATATCTTGCTGATGGAGCGTGTGGTTAGCCTACCTTTCAAGTTGCGATTTGAGGTTGAGATAAACAATGGCTCTTTGAGTGTTGTGGTACCTCGTGTGTCAAGGTAAGCCTTGATTGGAGCATAAGCCTTATCAGTGAGCACCACAAAGGCATCCTTCTCGTCACGACCCTTACCCCATATTTTTAGGATTCTTTGACCTCCCTTGAATGTAATATCCTCCACATTAGCCCTGACAACCTCGATACAACGGAGACCTGTACGGAGTAGCAAGTTTACGATGGCATAGTCTCGTGGATTACCCTCAAAGTGTTGGAGCAGTTGGTGAATCTGATTCTCCCGTAGGTGCTCTTTGAGATAGGCGTTCTTGCGCTTCGGAGATTTAATACCCTTAGCAATGTTTGGATAGAGTTTATTCCCCTCGCACCACTCGTAGAATCTACGCAACGCTACCAAATATCCCGCTACGGATAGATTGCTATGGGTTGCCAATAAAGAATCCTTAAATGCAATGATGTCGGCACGGGTCAGTTCACTAATCCCCCTTCCCGTTTGCTCCACCCACCCGAAAAAGTATAGCAACCCTCTTCGGTACACATTTTTAGAATTTGCTCGGATGTCGCACTCTGATAAAAATGCCTCAACCGCCTCAACGATTGATACATTCTTATTCACTACGGGAACACAACCCTCAACCTTAACAATACCTTCCATATACATATATATTATTTAGTTTCGACCATTCCGTCTATAACATTCACCAAGCAGTCGAGATATACATCACTCTCCTGCTGCTTGATGCTTCCATCCTCATTCAGGGTGTTCACAACAAACAGGTCTGCACCCTCATCGTATAGTACCTCGACATCGCCCTGATGCAGATAGCCATTCACCTTGAATCGGATTCCGTCACCGATAGAATAAGCCCCGTGAAATCCCCACGAAAAGACCACAATCGGCTGAGTTCTAAAGATACTGAGTATATATTTCGCCATTTCCATAACTGAGGGTGTTTGTGGGAGGGTTGCCCCTCCCTGTTAGACTTTAAGATAAAACTGCTATCAAATTAGCCCATCTGAAACTGCGTGGTGCACCTTTGAGCACATCGTGGTAATAGCAGCATCCCCACTCCTCAGGGCTTCTGCCTGTACCCTTCAATGTGGCTGCTCTCACCACCTTATCCAAAGTTCCTACTGCGTGGCGTATAGAACCATCAGCCTTTTTGTAGATAAAGGAGCAACACCCCTCTCTCATCTGTCGTTTTGCCTCCTCAATAAGCATTGCGATTGAAACACCCTTCAATGCTGAACCTGTTGTGTGAGTGATGCTTGCGATGTGTGCTGCTACAAGTGCATCGTTTGTTGCTGTCATAATCATCTGTGCCATATCTGTAAGATTTTTTATTACACCGTTACTTTTTAATAACTTCTTCTAATCTGTTTTGGCTCTCCCCAACCGTTGAGTCGGTAAACCTCTCTTACTGCCTCCTCGTAAGAAAACACATCTTTGATAAATCGTGCAGATGAGCCTGTTTCACTTACATAGTCATACTGCCATATTCCCCAATTGTTTCTGTGGCGACCAAACTTATATTTTCCAACTTCTGCCTTCATTGTTATCTCCTTTTCTTGATACAAATATATGACTTTATTTTAACATAAGCAAGTTTTTGAAAATATTTTTATTGCTTTTTTGAAAAAATAGCCACTTTTTTATAACTTTGAAAGAAATTGTATATACTATGGATAAAATTAAGCAACAAAGAACTGTTGTACATCTCGAATTAGAGGGAGGTCGCCACTATTATTTTGGTAATCTGAAGGCTCTGTGTGATAATTTTGACAAAGAGATAATCGGAGTAGGACACGCATATCTGAAGAACTATGGTATTTCAGAAGATAACCCATTTCGCAACAAGCATTGTATTATCAGGAAGGGCATATTATTAACGAGTCCGAAGAAGATGGAATAACTCATAATAAAGGGATGTACACGCCAAACTGATGAAACAGATTGAGCAGTTGGAACGCAAGGCTCATACCGAGAAACAACCTCGCAAGAAGTTGGAACTATTTGAGAACTGAAGTAATTATAAAAATGTATGCAGAGATTTGAAATAACAGAATATGATATAAACCAAGTGCTGAATGATAAACTGCCAATAGATTATTGGTATTTTAAATTAGGTGTTGGTTATGTATATGAATTTACGCCTGATGGCATTCATTTCAGAATGCCATATGAAAAGATTGGTCCTGGCTTTTGGGCCGAAATAGAAGCGACTATTCATCATTTTATATGTTGTAATGGTTCACCTCGTCCTTGGGTTGAAGAACTGATATCAGGAGAAATACGCAATACAATTGTAGGTATTGTGTCTGCTATAACAGCAAAATTTGATATCGGGATGGGAATTGCCGTCCCAATCGCTGCGCTTATACTAAAAAGGGGTATTGCTAATTATTGTGTTTACCAACCGCAAGGGAATACCAATGTGGATATTAAATCCTTTGTAGAGAATGACGAATTAAAATATTAGATAGATATGGACCTAAAAGAATTTACCAAACAAACATTGGTGCAAATTGTAGAAGGTGTGGCCGAAGCTGATTCGCAATTATCCGAAGTAGGTTCATTTGTCCCTATTACAAATTTTGGGAATACTACTGCAACATTCGCACGTGATAATAATGGAACACCTAGGCTTGTTATCAATATTGATTTTGACGTTGCTATAACAGCCATCGAAACAGAGGGTGTTAATGGTGGAGGAGGATTAAAAGTTGCTGGATTCTTCAATGCAAGTAGTAGCGCCGAAAGTAAAACAGAAAACCAAACCATAAGTAGAATTAAATACACTTTGCCATTGGTTTTGGCTAAAAAGTAAAAGTCAGATAGCAATGACTAATAAAGTTGATATAAAGGAAAACGATATTCTTGAACTTGACAAAGCTTTATTGCCTTTGTTATTAAAAGACAATAGCTCAAAAGAGAATATAATTTGGGCTACGGATAACTATGCTCATTTAGGGGAAGGTTATCAGTCGCAACAACAAATTAAGGAGTCTTTGATTACGGGTGATAATGGAATGGTAATCCGTCCTCGTGTTTCAAAGACTAAAGAAGAGCAATTATCGAGAGTAAGAGAAAAGGCAGAGGTATTTACTCCATCTTGGGTTTGTAATGCGCAAAACAACCTTGTAGATGATATTTGGTTTGGAGAAAAAGAAGTTTTTAATGTTGAAGGAGACAAAGAATGGACATCAACACCTCATCAAATAGTATTTCCAACTTCTCAAGGTAAGAGTTGGCAAGATTATGTGCAAGATGTAAGATTGGAAATAACCTGTGGTGAAGCTCCTTACCTTGTAAGTAGATATGACACAATTACAGGAGAACCTATTGATATTAAAAATAGGATAGGATTATTAGATAGAAAACTTCGTGTAGTATCAGAAAACACATCAACAAAGGAAGATTGGTTACAGTGGGCTAAGGTTGCCGTTCAAAGTGTATATGGATTTGAATGGCAAGGAGATAGTTTGTTGCTCGCAAGGGAGAATGTTCTATATACATTTGTGGACTATTTTAATGATAAATTCAATGGGAATCCTCCCAAAGAAAATATTAGAGAGATAGCAAAGATTATATCTTGGAATCTGTGGCAAATGGATGGACTAAAAGGGGTTATACCGAATAGTTGTCGAGTTGTGCAAACTGTTTCTCAAGAATTATTTGGAGAAGCTTCATCACAAGAGCAGATGTGTGAAGGATGCGCTAAAGGAAACATCCACCGACACAATGGTATTTATTGCAAAATTAAGGATTGGACAACAGGTGGAGTTGTGAAATATGTTTCATTGATTCAAAAGTAGTTGATATGGAAGCTCCTAAACAAAAAATAATAGACACCTCTATATTGGAGACGATAATAACAGGAAGAGTATATCCTCATATATATGCTTTTTCGACTGATACTGTACCTAAATATTGGAAAGTTGGAGATACAGTTCGTCCTGTTAATAAACGTTTGGCAGAGTGGAGTAAACATTATACAGACCTTAGGCAGGAGTATTGTCGTGCTGCAAGAATAGGTAATAGTTTTTTTAGAGACTATGCTATTCATCGTTATTTGGAATATGAATTAGGTAAGGAGCGTTTACAAAAGGAAGATATGCCAGAAGGCTTATACTACTCCAATGAATTTTTCAAAGATATAAATGTTGGGAATCTTGAAGATGCTTTTAGGCATATAGAACAAGATATAGAACAAGGAGGAGGTATATATCAACTATATAATGAGCAACATCTACCTGAAATATCACATTACGAGCGAGACATTGAACCATATAATCTACGTCCCAATCAGAAAAAAGCGGTTGAAGCCTTTATGGAGGCAAAAGATAAGGGTCGTACAAAATTGCTTATGTATGCAGTAATGCGATTTGGTAAATCTTTTACTTCAATGTGTTGTGCCAATGCAATGGATGCCAAAATAGTGGTAATTGTATCAGGAAAGGCTGATGTAAAAGAGGAGTGGAAAAAGACAGTTGAGAAGATTGCCAACTTTGATGGTTTTGTATTTCTTGATGGAGAACAGCTGTCAAGAGATGAGAATATAATCAAGTCTAATATTGAGAGTGGTAAAAAGATTGCAATCTTCTTGACACTGCAAGACCTACAGGGAGACGAAATCAAGGAAAAGCATAAAGAAGTATTTGATAGTCAAATAGACCTACTCATTGTTGATGAGACACATTATGGTGCAAGAGCAGCAGAATATGGCAAAGTGCTACAAAATGCAGGATTGACTAAGGCTCAAATCAAAAATGAGTTAAAACAAAATGATATAGAATCTGTAGAAGATATTGACAAAGAGGTTCAAAAGTGCCTTAATGCAAGAATTACGCTTCATTTGTCAGGTACTCCATATCGTATTTTGATGAGTAGCGAGTTTTCAGAAGATGATATTGTCTCATTCTGTCAATTTACAGATATTATTGATGAGTCTGACAAGTGGATAGATGACAACAATAAAAAAGAGGAACCCGAAGATGAGTGGGAGAATCCATATTATGGATTCCCTCAAATGATTCGTTTTGCCTTTACGCCAAATGAGTCATCCCTACAAAAGATAAAGCAACTTAAAGAGTTGGGTAAAACAGCTACTCTTTCAGCTTTGCTTAGACCTCAATCAATAGAGAAGGACGCTGCTGGTAACTACAAGAAATTTGAGAATGAATCAGAGGTTTGTGATTTATTAAGAGCTATTGATGGTTCTCAAGAAGATGAAAATATATTCTCATTCTTGAATTACGATAAGATTAAGGATGGTGAGATGTGCCATCATATGGTATTTGTATTACCATATCGTGCTTCTTGTGATGCAATGCAAGAGTTGATAACAAATAATCCTGATAAGTTTGACAATCTATCTCAATATGAGATTATCAACATAGCAGGAGTTGATGGTAATACATCATATCCATCAGTAGAGACCATTAAATCTAAAATTAAACGATCTGAAAGTGAGGGTAAAAAAACTATTACTCTTACAGTCAATCGTATGCTAACAGGAAATACTGTCGAGGAGTGGGATACTATGATATTCCTGAAAGATACTGCATCTCCTCAGGAATATGACCAAGCTATTTTCCGATTGCAGAATCAATATATTGTCACATACGAGGATGCTGAAGGTAGAACTATTAAATATAACAAGAAACCTCAAACTCTATTAGTAGATTTTGATGTAGATAGAATGTTCCGTTTACAGGAGTTAAAATCTCAATTCTATAATGCAAATACAGATGCTGATGGAAATGAGAAGTTAGAAGCGCGTCTTAATAGAGAGTTGGAAGTATCACCAATTATATGTTTGAATAAAGACAAACTCCATCAGGTAACAAGTGCTAACATTATGGATGCTGTGCGTGAATATTCGCAGAACAGGAGTGTAATAGATGAAGCAACTGATATTCCTGTGGATGATAACATATTGACTGATACCGAAATACTCTCTATTATCAGAGATCTTATCCCTATTGACTCGAAGAAAGGCATTACATTCAAACCAACTGAGGAAGAGGGAGATGATATAGATGCTGACAATGGTGGTAACACGGACTCTAGTGAAGGAGATAACTCAGGTGGTTCTGACGATTCACAAGGTGGAGATGGCACAGAAACTCAACCTCAACCTTCACAAGATGAAGCAAAAGAGTTGGCTAAAAAGCTGCAAACATACTATCTGCAAATCTTGTTCTTTGCCTTCTTAACTGAATCCAAAGTTGATAACTTAAGAGATATTATAGATGTATTGTCAGCCA
>JAZRQX010000024.1:0-2985 GCA_045650235.1 Alistipes sp.
CTCCCACTCAGGCTTGAACGAGACGCTGATGCTGGCACTGCTATACGACGACACATTGGTCTCGAAGGTCTCAATCTGGTCGTATTGGCTCAGATAGTTCTCCATATGGCGCACCACCTCGTTGAGCTGCTGCACGGTGCAACCTTCGGGCATACCTGCACTAATCGAAAGCTCAGGGCGAGCTGGCTCACGATAGTAGTTATACTTGCCAATCTCCTTATTAAAGAGGTTGAGCGATGTGCCGAAAATCATATCTATCGTGGCGCGATTCTCAGAGATAAATTTGCTCTCCATCACCTTGTTGTACCACTCCGAGTAGAATGGCAGCTCCTCCTGCCCCTTTTTCTTCTCTATCTTATTTGGAAGTAGGAATGTAGGCACTCCAAAGCCCCAAATAAGCAGCACAAGGAACACCCAGCGATGCGCCCTGCCCCAAAGGATAAAACGACCATAGAGATTGGTAATACGCGAAATCCGACGGCGGGCCTTGATTGTCGAGGTGGTCATACTTCTCTTGAGTGGCACCTTGTCGAGCAGGGCAGGCACAAAAAGCAGGGCCACCAGCAGCGACACCACCAAATTAATCACAATCACCACCGCAAAATCCATCAAATTCTCTCGTTGCGATTCGGGCAGGAGCCATATCACACCCAACGCACCGATGGTGGTGAGCAACGCTCCCAAAATCGAGAGAAAGACTCGGCGATTGCGATAGTAGCTATAATGGTCAACCATAATGATTGCCGTATCGATAATGATTCCGAGCGATACGGTGATACCCGCCAGCGAGTAGATATGCACTCCCACATCGAACACAACATAAAAGACAACGGCAATCAATATATTCACCGCAAGCGTAAGGCTAATCATCAGCAGACACCTCACATCGCGACTAACAAGCAGCACAAACAGCAACAGAATCGCCACGCACATCAGCGTACGCATATATATCTTGTCCAACTCAGTGCGGATATACTCCGACGAGTCATACGAGAGCTCAGCCGAAATCTCGGCAGGGAATGTGGCGATAAGCTCCTCCATTCGCTCACGCACCTGCTCCGTTACGCGGAGCATATTGGTATGGCTCTCGAATGTAATCGAGAGATTCACCGTATTAAGGCCGTTGATTCGGCGATAACTCGTTGGCAACGACTCACGCCACTGCGCACGAGCAAAGTCACGGAAATAGTAGAGCCTATCGTTACGCTTGACAATGGGGATATTGTCGAAATCCAGCGACCCGACGTTGCGGAGTTTCAGCACGATGCTACGCTCCACGCCCTCGCTATCCTTCGCCGAGGTAAGACCCACAATATCGTTGCGGAAGTAGGCCGAAAAGGCCGAGCTGAGGTCGTTGGCCGTAAGTCCCACAGCCTCCAATGCTTCGGGGTCGAACGTAATGAGCCACTCGAAAGGCGTAACGCCCGAAATGTTGACCTTATCCACCCCCTCGATGCGTGAAATCGGGGTCGATACGTTCTCCGTCACAAAGTCGTAAATCTGCTCGGCGGGAATTCCTGCCTTAATTATATACGTGAGCGAACTACGGTCACGACCTCCACTTGCATTGAGCGACACCGAAGGATAGGATACCCCCTCGGGTAGTTTTGCATATATGTTACGAATGATTGAGGCCACCTCGAAACGAGCAGCAGCCATATCGGTCTCCTTTGAGAAGTTGAGCGTCACGCTACCACTTCCACGCCGAGAGCGAGATGATACATTTTGGCAACCCTTCACAGTCGATAATGCACCCTCCAAACGCGAAGTGGCGTCCATCTCCACTACGCGGGTAGCAGTTCCGGGCCACGAGAAACTCACCGTAATTCGATGCTCAACCTTCGAGGGCGAGTATTGAATGTTGAGTCTGGGCAATAGTGCTATGCCTATGACCGACAATGCGGCCATAATAAGCAATACAGAAAAGGCGGGTATGCCCCTTCTCGACTTATGTTCCTTTGGGGTCATCATCGGCGGGGTTTATATATCTCGTAATAGGCCAAAGGAATAAACAGCACACTGATAAGTGTACCCACTACCATTCCTCCAATAATTACCAGCGACATCGGGTACTGCAAATCAGAACCCATATCTCCACGCGCCAAGAACGGCACTACGGCCAAAATCGTAGTGAGCGAGGTCATAATAATAGCCTTCAAACGGCGACGACCTGCGATCATAATAGAACGTTTTAGCTCCATACCGCCACGACGCAGGGTGTTGATGGTGTCGATTTTCAGGATTGAGTCGTTAATCACAATACCGCACACAACGATAAGTCCAATCATCGACATAATATTGAGAGTCTGACCAAATACCCACAACACAAGTATCGAGAAGAAGAGGTCAATTACAATCTCCGAGAGGATAATCCACGGCTGAATCATCGACTCAAACTGCGCTGCCAAGATAAAGAACAACAGAAGCAGTGCCACCACAAGCACACCCACAAGCTCCATCACCATATCGCGGTTTGAGAAGTAGCTACCGCTAAACGACACATCAAAACCGTCGTCCTCGGCCACAACCTCCTTGATTCGACGCATCACCGACTGCACATCTCGCGAGGCGGGGCTTAGATTTAGAGGATAATAATCACCCTCGGCTCCTGCCACGATGCTCTTCAAGTCGCGGGTGCGAGTCTGCTGCATAAATTGGCTTACAGGAAGCTCCGTACCCGATGCCCTCACAAATGTATTGCTTAACAGATGCTCCAAATCGGGGACATTATCGCCCACCACAACAGGCAACGACTCATCGCCACTGCTGATTGTAAAGAGTACATTCTCGTTCAGCGCATTTTTCAAAGTCGATAGCAGCGAGCCATACGACACACCATAGAGTGCCATAAGTTCGGGCTTGGCCACATAGAGAATATCCTCCTGCAGAGCCACGCTCTCGATAGCCTCGTCGGGGAGTGTCTCGCGGATGCGTCGGATGAGTGACTGCAGATGCTCAGTGTCGTTGGCGCGCCCCGTTGTTGAG
>JAZRQX010000025.1:0-7596 GCA_045650235.1 Alistipes sp.
CTGAGCACGACCACCATTACCACGTGAACCTGCCTTCTCACCACCTACGTTGTAAGCGGGAACCCACATATTCATAGTATAGGTACGACCGAAAGTAGAGTCATCACCCTGACCACCCATCTCACCTACTCGCTTCTGAACTGAGGTGTTCATATTCAAACCGAAGGTAACGTGCTTACCAGCGTTGAAAGTAGAGTTAGCGCGGAGTGAGTAGCGCTCGAAACCTGACTCCTTGATAGTACCCTCACGATCCAGATAACCGAATGAGATAGAGTACATACCGTTCTGGCCACCACCGTTAACTGAAAGCTCGTGGTTGTGAGTTACAGCGGTCTGAGTTACCATATCGAACCACTGAGTACCAGCGCGTGCCTCCTCCTCAGTACCACCAAGGATCTCCTTGATGTAGTAGTAAGAAGACAATGCCCAAGACTTAGCACCGTTGCCATCATAGTCAGCAACCATACCCTCGTAAGAGCCCCAACGTGCCATAGCCTCCTCCTTAGAGAGACCTGCGGGAACGATGGTGTAAGGCATCTGCAGCTCACCGTCCTTGATAGAACCGAACTGGTCGTGACCTACGGTGTTGATGTTAGCACCACGGTAGTTAACCTGGTTCCACTGTGAGAACTCCTCAGCCTTCATATAATCCCAAGCACCGAGAGTGTTGTAACCGTCGTTGGCCATCACTCCGAGAGAGAGGTACAGAAAAACTTATTGCTGCATAACTATTTTTTATGGCGGATAAATAGTTGTGATGCTGTTTTTTGTGAAAAATATAGTATATTTGTTTCGTAGGAAAATGTACTTGTGCGTTTTGCGTGGCAATAGCTATGCCACAGAACGTGAAAATTAACGACTTAAATGGAGAAAATAACCAGCATTATTGCGAAAATCATAGCTCCCCTGACCATCATTGCGGGAGCCCTTTTGCTCGGCCTTCATCTGCAAGCCGAGCAGGCATATATGTTCTTCTACCGCGAGGCTCAGCAGCTTCTGTTTCTGGAGTGGGACTACATCTGGGATCTTATGACGCAGTTTGGCGGCGTGGGTATCACTATCGCGCAGTCGCTCGTGCAATTCTTCATCCACCCGGGTGTGGGCGCTACCGTGACGGCTCTGCTGGCTGGCGCTTCGGCGGCTCTGCTGTGGCTTACGCTGCGTAAGATGTGCAACTGCAAGGCTCTGCTGCCTCTGCTCTTTGCCCCTGCTCTTATGTGGGCACTCTATCTGGCAACGGCCTATTACCATTATGACGGTCTGGTTGCGCTGACCGCGATGGCTCTCGTGCTGTGGGTTTATACGCTCTTTGTTGGGGCTGGATATAAGCTCCGCCTTGCGATGGGCGCGTTGCTTTCGGTGTCGTTATACCTGCTCTTTGGCCCTGTGGGACTGCTCTTTGCGGTGTGTGCCCTTCTTTTTGATGTGGCCAAACGAAGCGAAAAGTGGTATATGGATCTTATCTACGTCGCACTCTTGCTCGTTGCGGGTTCGTATCTGGTCTCAAACGGTAAGGTTGCCGACTACGAGACGGCCTACGGCACCAAGTTCTATTACGAGTTCTACGTCGAGCTCATCCCCTTCCTTAATGCGTGGTGGTGGATCGTCGTGGCTATCGTGGCAGCGTTCTTCGCTCTAAGCTTCGTGAAGAAGATTTCGGCGTGGGGTAGTGCAGTAGGGTATGTCGTTGTGGCGTGCATTGTCGTTGGATTATATCTCCAGCGTCACGATGTGGAGAAGAAGGAGGAGATATATACCTATATGCAGCTCTATCACAATATCGTAAACGAGCAGTGGGAGGAGATCACCTCCAACCGCAACATCAGCTACCAGATTCCGTTGCATAGCAACTGCGTCAATTTCGCACTCTCAAAGCAGGGACAATTGCTCGATAAGCTATTCCTCTACCCGCAGAATGGTTTGACCTCGCTCTTTAATGAGAACCCCGGTACTTTCGTCGAGGAGCACTCTATCTATAGCGAGATCTTCTACCACTTGGGAATTGTTTCGCAGACGCTTGAACTTTCGCTGGCTGCTATGGCAGGTTCGTATCCCGGTACGCCACTTCTGTTGCAACAGTTTGTGCGTAGCCGTATTGTGATGGGAGATTACGATTTGGCGGGTAAGTTCGTCTATCGACTCTCGAAGACCTATGGTTACCGTGATTGGGCACTGCGTCAGCAGGGATTCCTGCATAACGATGAGGCCGTAGAGGCTGATGCGGAGTATGGCCTTAAGCGCCGTACGTTGCCCGAGCTGAGTAGTGAGTTCGTGTCACTCAATGGTTTTCTCTATGATCTTATGAAGGTCTTGACGGCTAACCCCGAAAATCAGGTTGCCCGCGATTATGCCATTGCGGCGCTGCTACTGGACAAAAATTTTGATGATATTCGCTACTTCGTCGAGGAGTATTACGGTACACCCATCCTGCCCACGCTTCCCGTGCGTCTGCAGGAGGCTGTTGTAACATACTCGGAGAAAGATATGGACTACTGTCGTCGTTATGGAGTGAGCGAGCAGACCATCTCGCGTTTTGCTCAGTTCCGTCAGAAGGTTCTCACGCTGCGTCATCAGCGCCAGACGACCAACCCCAAGTCGCAACTTCCCGAGTTCCGTGACACTTTCTGGTACTATATGCTGTAGCGGATAAGTCGCTAACTACTAACTTTTTCGACTATGAAAACATTACTAAAACTAATTCTCGTGGCGCTTACGCTTCAGTTTGTGGCCTGCTCTACGCCCGAGATTACCATAAGCCGCTCGACAGGCGAGCAGGTCGAGATCTTCCCCGATTATAAGGATATCATTATCCCTTGCAATATCGCGCCGATGAACTTCAATGTCACGGGCGAGGGTAACTACCACCTTATTATCAGTGGCTCGGGCGAGCAGCTGCAGGTGCGAGCTGAGAATGGCCTTTTCGACATTCCGATCAAGGAGTGGCGCCGTGTGATGGATGCCAACGTGGGCGGTAAGTTGGAGTTTACCGTTGCCCGCGAGGAGAATGGCGAGTGGCTCTCTTACGAGCCCTTCACGATGGAGGTCTCGCCCGATCCTATCGATAGCCATCTGGCCTATCGTCTGTTGCCCCCTGCCGAGCAGTGGCTCAAGATCGGCATCTTCCAGCGTAATCTGGAGACCTTCGAGCAGAAGACCATCTTCGAGAACAAGCTCACCGACTATAACTGCATCAACTGCCACAGCTTCCCCAACCGCAATCCCGACAAGATGATTTTCCATCTTCGTGCGAAGGATGCCAACGGTACGGCCTACATCGAGAATGGCGAGGTTACGAAGCTTAATACCAAGACTCCCGAGACCATCTCGAGCCTTGTCTATCCCTATTGGCACCCTTCGGAGCGCTATATCGTTGTTTCGACCAACATCATCTACCAGAGCTACTATTATCATAGCGAGGATCGTATGGAGGTCTATGATGAGAAATCTGACGTAGTGGTCTACGATGTGGAGAAGGGTGAGATTTTCACCAACGATAAGCTCTCATCACCCGATGCTATGGAGACGTTGCCGACGTTCTCTCCTGATGGCAAGAGCCTCTACTTCTGCACAGCCGAGAATGTCGAGCGCTTGGCGCATAATATCGACAAACTCAAGTATAGCCTCTGCCGCGTCGATTTCGATGCCGAGACGGGTACTATCGGCGAGAAGGTCGATACGGTATTCAACGCCAAGACCGATGGCCGAAGCATCAGCTTCCCGCGTATCTCGCCCGATGGCAAGCGTATGGTCGTTGTGCTGGTGCGCTATGGTAACTGGTCGATCAATCATAAGGACTCGGATCTCTACACGCTCGACCTTGAGACAGGTGAGTTGGAGCCTATAGATATGCTTAATACCGAGGAGGTTGAGAGCTATCACTCGTGGAGTACCAATAGTCGCTGGATGGTCTTCAGCTCACGCCGCGACGACCGCCTCTACACGCGCCCGTACTTTACTTACGTCAGCGAGGATGGCACCTTCCATAAGCCCTTCCTGCTGCCGCAGCGTGATCCGCTCACTCACTACCGCGACATCCTGCACGCATATAACATTCCTGAGCTGATTAGCGGTGAGGTGCAGGTCAACCCCCACGAAATCGCCACAGTAATGGCCGGCGAGGGCGAAAACCTGAAATTCCGCAAATAAAATAATGTGATATTATGCAAAAAGGCTACCTTTGTGGGTAGCCTTTTTGTTTGCCATTGATATTAGTTTGCCATAATATGCAGGGATTCTGTAGATGCAAAAAAAAGAGGTATGATATTGATTATCATACCTCTACGGTTAGTCGGGATGACTGGATTCGAACCAGCGACACCACGCCCCCCAGACGTGTACTCTAACCGGGCTGAGCTACATCCCGAGAGTTGCATTAGGTTTTTTGAGGTTTCGATTACAGATTGGGTCTTTCTGCATCTAACTCCTCCCCTTTTGGTAGTAGCGAGAGAGAGACTTGAACTCTCGACCTCATGATTATGAATCATGCGCTCTAACCAGCTGAGCTATCTCGCCATTACTTAAATGCGAGTGCAAAGATAGACTAATTTTTTATTCGTGCAAAATATTTTGCAAAAAAAATGTTCCAAAAAACAAAAATCTTTCGGCACATCCTTTGCAAAGGCACTCCTAAAACATTGATTCTATGAAAGCTGATAACTCTTTTGCTCGGATGATAAATTTAGTTGCCGGAGTGGCTCTGCTGGTCGGCATTTCTATTGAGGTGCTTACTGGCAACCACCAGAGCTACTCGGATTGGTACCTCTGGTTGCAACTTGCCGTGTGTGTAGTTTTTATGGTAGATTTCGCATCGGCGCTGGCTGTGCGCAATGCTGAGGGGCGTTACTATATGTTCAATCTGCTGTTGCTCATCCTATCTATTCCCTACCTTAACATCCTCTATTGGCTCGACATTATGCCCCATCGTGGTATTGCTATCGTTGTCGGAGCGTTGCCGCTCGTGCGTGCGTTTGTGGCGATGGGAGTCGTGGTGCAGTGGTTTATCGGCTCGAAGGTGAGCCGCATCTTCTGCGCCTATATCTTTACGGTTGTCTGCTTCACCTATCTGGCCGCACTTATGTTCTACGACTATGAGGTGGGCCTCAATCCCCACCTGCACGGCTTCGGCAACGCCTTGTGGTGGGCGTGGATGGGGGTGACCACTGTGGGCGCGGCCATTTTTCCCGTAACGGCTGTTGGTAAGGTGCTGGCCGTTCTGCTCCCCGCATTGGGTATGATGTTCTTCCCGATCTTCACCATTTATGTAACTAATCTCTATGATTCTCGACGCGAGAAGCGAGGCAAATGATCGGGTTTTATTAATTTTTTCTAACTTTGTAGCTATCGAGCGTACTATCGCCGATAAGCTACGATGAAGAAGATTATTACACTTTTTGCTACTCTGCTCTTCGCCGCTGTGGCGTTGGCGCAGACAGCTACAGATACCATCAATGCCAAATGGTTTAAGGCTCATTACACCAAGGCGGAGTATATGATCCCTATGCGCGATGGCGTCAAACTCTATACGGCAGTATATACCCCCAAGAACAAGCGTGCGGCGCATCCCATCCTGATGATGCGTACGCCCTATAGCTGCGCCCCCTACGGCAAGAAAAACTCACGATTTTGGCAGAATAAAATCTACGAGAACTACCTTCGCTTGGAGTATATCCTTGTCTTTCAGGATGTGCGAGGCCGCTGGATGAGCGAGGGCGAGTTTATCAACGTGCCACCCTACATCGAGAATAAGCAGAGCGCAAACGACATCGACGAGGCGAGCGACACCTACGATACCGTCGAGTGGCTCCTTCGCAAGCTCAAGCACGACAACGGCCGTGTCGGAGTCTATGGCAACTCCTATTGCGGCTATTACGCTCTGATGGCTGCCGCGAGCCACCATCCTGCCGTTGTGGCCGTATCGCCCCAAGCACCGCTCGTAGATTGGTGGAAGGGTGACGATGTCCACCACAATGGAGTGCTGGCTATGCTCGACCTTGTACCATTCCTCCCCGTTCTCGGCAATACGGCCCGCACGGGCCCGTCGATGGAGCAGACACCCTTCGATCCGCCAATTATCGAGGGCGCGATGGGGGAGTTCTTTATGAATAATACTCTTGCTGATATCACTCGCCGCGTCGATGGCCGCGTGCCCTTCTGGGCCGATGTTGTGGCCCATCCCGACTATGATGAGTGGTGGCAGGCCCGTGATGCCCGACGTGCAACGAAAGGCGTAAAATCTGCTGTTCTGATGGTCGGTGGCCTGTATGATGCTGAAGATCCCTACGGTGTGTGGGAAGCCTACCGTAGCCTTAGGGAGAATAACCCCTCGCTCGATTGCCGTATCGTTGTCGGTCCGTGGACTCACGGAGCGTGGCGCAGCAATGGCGATGCTAACACGCTGGGCGGAGTGGAGTTCGCCGAGGAGTCGCTCTCGCAGTTCTATCGTGATGAGGTTGAGTTTCCCTTCTTTGAGCAACACCTGCGTGGTGTGGAGTCATCAACGCCTGCCGCCGCTACGATATTCTTTACGGGTGAGAATTGCTGGCGCGAAATGGATGGCTGGAATCCCGAGCAGGGCGAACTCTCGCACCTATATTTTAATGAGGACGGTAGTCTCTCTGTTCAGTGCCCCACGCTGAAGAACTCATATAGCTCATATACCTCCGATCCCGCCGCTCCCGTCCCCTACTATCCCGACATCGAGAAACGCCGTCAGAGCGACTATCTTATCATCGGTCAGGAGTTTGTCGGGGAACGCGACGATGTGCTTACCTTCACTTCGCCTGTTTTGACTGAGGATGTGAGCCTTGTGGGTAAGCTGGAGGCTGAGTTGTTCGTGTCGCTCTCAACGACCGATGCCGATTTTGTCGTAAAACTCATCGACGTTGGTCCTAATGGGGAGCAGGAGATGATGGTTCGTGCCAACATTATGCGCGGCCGTTACCGCAATGATCCCTCTGCCCCCGAACCATTCACCCCAGGCAAGGTCGAGCGTGTGAGCTTTGAGCTTCCTGATGTGGCCCATACCTTTATGGCAGGCCACCGCATCAAGGTGCAGGTGCAGAGCTCGTGGTTTCCTCTGTTCGACCGCAACCCGCAGCAATTCATCGACATCTATAACGCCTCGCCGCAGGATTTCATCCCCTGCGACATCCGCCTCTACCACGATACCTCGCACCCCTCACGCCTTAGCTTCCATCTGCTGAAGTAGGCACGGGTCTTGGGGCTGTTTGCCAAAAGAGTCGTTATTTTATAGTATGTTAGGCAAAAATTTGCGCAAACAAAAAATTATCCCTACATTTGCACCACCAAAATCGGGCCGCGTGCCCATTGGTGAGCGTTGATCCTGTAGCTCAGTCGGTAGAGCACAACACTTTTAATGTTGGGGTCCCGGGTTCGAGCCCCGGCGGGATCACGGAAAGGCTTAGAAAAATAAGCAATTTTACAGTAAAGTCCTAGAGTTTAACACTTTAGGACTTTTTCTTTTAGGTCTATATACTGCTAAATATGGCAAAATGTGGATGGTATCCGTTGGACTAATCGTTGGACTAAATTTTGCCAATAAAAAGTCCAACGAATAAGAATGCTATTCTATGATTA
>JAZRQX010000026.1:0-49525 GCA_045650235.1 Alistipes sp.
TTTTCCTGAATTTAATTTTGTAGATCAATTTTACTTCTTACCGGCCTTGGGTCGCTTAGCACCGTACTTTGAGCGACGCTGACGACGACCGTCCACGCCTGCTGAGTCGAGCGCACCGCGCACGAGGTGATAACGTACACCCGGCAGGTCCTTTACACGACCGCCGCGTACGAGCACGATTGAGTGCTCCTGCAAGTTGTGACCCTCTCCGGGGATGTAGGCATTGACCTCCTTACCGTTGGTCAAGCGAACACGTGCCACCTTACGCATAGCCGAGTTCGGCTTCTTGGGGGTGGTAGTGTACACACGGGTACAAACACCACGACGCTGGGGACACGCTGCGAGTGCAGGTGACTTACTCTTGTCTACCTGGCTTACTCGACCGTTTCTTACTAACTGTTGAATAGTTGGCATTGTTAAAAACTTGTCCTTTTAATGGTTAATTTAAAAAATTTCGTCTTCTAAAACGTCCAATTCGGAGTGCAAAGGTAATCAAAAATTTTTAAAAACACTATATAAGTGTATCTTTTTTCGGCATTTTTCAGCGATTTAGCCGTTTTGCAATTCTTTTTACTTATCGATTTGGGGAAACTATAATGTTTCATTTATACACACGGCTTTATAGGCGTATTTTTCAGCACTTTACAATTAATTAACATTGGAGTGTCAAAACAAGCCAAACGCTGGTCTATAAGTATTATTTTCGCCCTTTGAAGGCGGTTTGGAGGGGGTTAGCCGAAGCAGAGGGAGAGGTCGATTTCGATGCAAAAAACGGGCAAATGGCGAGTGCAAAAAAGAGGCCGAAAAAAGGCAAAAAAGGAGGGCAAAATGGAGCAAAAACGAAGCCATCGGAGAGGCCGAAACGGGGAATTTTCGACCACCGGCAGAGAGGTTTTTCGATTAAAAAAGGGGCAAGAGGGGGAGTGTTTCATTTTTTATGTGTATCTTTGGCCAAAAGATATCATAATAAGGTATATTACAATTTAATAGAATAAAAAAGATGAAAAAAGTACTATTTACGCTGGCCGCTGCGATGATTTCGCTCACGGCTATGGCTGATGAGGGTATGTGGCTTCTGCCCTACCTTCAGAAGATGAACATTAAGGATATGAAGGCCAAGGGCTTGAAGCTCTCGGCTGAGGATATCTACTCGGTGAACAAGTCTTCGCTCAAGGATGCTATCGTAATCTTCGGTAGCGGCTGTACGGGCGAAATCGTTTCGGACAAGGGACTTATCTTCACCAACCACCACTGCGGTTACAGCTCGATTCAGGCACTCTCGTCGGTTGAGCACGACTACCTGAAGTATGGTTTCTGGGCATCGTCACACGGCGAGGAGCTGCCCGTACCGGGATTGTCGGTACGCTTCGTAGTGTCGATCGAGGACGTTACGGCAACCATATTGGGCAATGTTCCCTCAATCGCTGGCGAGGAGGAGCGCTCGAAGATCGTAGCCGAGAATACCGAGGCATTGGTGAAGAAGATGAACGAGGGTCTGCCCGAGGGACAGTCGTCGCAGGTTGTAGCTTTCTTCGGTGGCAATCAGTATTTTGCGTTCGTATATGAGACCTTCACCGATATTCGTCTGGTGGGAACTCCCCCCTCGTCGATCGGTAAGTTCGGTGGCGATACCGACAACTGGATGTGGCCCCGCCACACGGGCGACTTCTCAATCTTCCGCGTATATGCATCGAAGGATAACAAGCCCGCAGCATACTCGAAGGATAACGTACCCTACAAGCCCAAGCGTCATCTCGAGATCTCGATCGACGGCTACAAGGAGGGTGACTTCTCGATGGTGATGGGCTTCCCCGGCTCGACCACACGTTATATGACCTCGTACGAGATCGACCAGATGCTGGAGGTTGACAATCCGCAGCGTATCTTCATCCGCGGTGAGCGTCAGGAGATTCTGTGGGAGGCGATGGAGGCAAGCGACGCAGTACGCATCAAGTACGCATCGAAGTATGCCAGCTCATCGAACTACTGGAAGAACTCGATCGGTATGTCGAACGGCATCACAAAGCTCAATGTGAAGGGTCTGAAGCAGAGCGAGGAGCAGGCGTTCCAGAAGTGGGCTAACGCCAACACCCTGCCCGAGGAGCGCTATATGGATGCGCTGCCCAATATGGAGAAGGTGATTGCCGAGATTACCCCCATCGAGGGCTCGATGCAGTACCTGCAGGAGGCATTCCTGCGCGGCATTGAGATTATCACCGCCGCTCGCACCGCTACGCCCCGTCTGGAGGCATTCTACAAGGATTACGAGGTGGAGCTCGACCGCAAGGTGGCAAAGCGTATGATGACCATCGCACGCGAGAATATGGATCCCAAGTATCTGCCCTCGATCTACGCGGAGGTTATCGACAAGGATTTCGGCGGCGACATCGACCGCTATGTTGATTGGTTGTACAGCAACTCGGCATTCTACTCATTGGAGAAGGCTAAGAACCTGAGCGACGAGGCTCGCAAGGAGGATCCCGCATACGCGCTGGCGCAGTCGGTAATCAAGAGCTACAACTCACTCGTGCCCGCTTATCAGGCACTCTCGCCCAAGTACAACGAGGCTCACCGTCTCTACGTCGATGGTCGTATGAAGATGGATCCCAAGAAGGCGTGGTACTCGGATGCGAACTTCACGATCCGATTGACCTACGGTCAGGTGCTGCCCTACAACCCCGCCGACGCCATCACCTACAACTACTTCACCACACTCGAGGGTGTGATCGCGAAGGAGGATACCTCGAACCCGCTGGAGTTCACCGTCGAGGAGAAACTCAAGGAGCTCTACCGCAAGAAGGATTACGGCCGCTATGCTGACGCTGATGGCAAGCTGCACGTTGGCTTCCTTACCAACCTCGATATTACGGGAGGTAACTCTGGTTCGCCCGTGCTCGACGGCAACGGCCGACTGATCGGTCTGGCGTTCGACGGCAACTGGGAGGCTATGTCGGGCGATGTGGCATTCGAGCCCGAGTTGCAGCGTTGCATCGCAGTGGATGTACGTTACGTTCTTTTCGTTATCGATAAGTTTGCAGGCTGCAAGCACATTATGAGCGAGCTGGATATCGTTAGCAAGAGAAAATAATAAAACATATATATATTATATATAAGGTTTGAGAATTAGGGCTGCTCCGAGGAGTGGCCTTAACTTTTTATGCGAAGTAGATACAAAAACGGAGGTATTAGACGTTAAGTAACAAAAAAGTGTTACATTTGTGGACTCACCCTCCGAACTAATGCTATACAAAAATCATCGGATATGAAAAGAGTCCTTACGACCATATTACTTATCTGCTGCATAGCGGTAGCCTCGGCACAGAGTGACGCGATTGAGATTCCGCTCAGCCGCACTACCGACAACGACCTGCAAGGCCGACTGAAGCTATCGCTCGAGATTCCGCTCGGACATAAGTGGATGCTGACGTGGAACGAAGAGGGGCGCGTGAAGCAGAATATGGGGAAGATGGATATGATACTGTCGGGCGTAAGGGTGCGCTACAGCCCGCTGAAGTTCCTCGATGCAACGACCGAATATACGCTCCTTACCGAGCGCACGGGCAAGAGCTGGCGCAATAAACACCGCTCGGAGACAAGCATCGTGGGAAAGCTCTCCGTAGGGCAATTTGATCTCTCCTTGAGGGAGCTTATGATGTTGATATGGAACGACTTTGAGATCGACCGCAACACCACGCCAAAGCCATCGCTCACGATGAGAACACAACTGCGAGGCGCATACCGTAACTCTTCGCGCTGGACCCCATACGCCTACGCCGAGTTGTTCATACTCTGCAACGCGAAGGATAGAGTCGGCAACTGCCTGAGCGAGGTGGTTGGGCGACACAGCTACGTCAGCTGCGTCAGGTTGGTGGCCGGATCGGAGATGAAGATCAACAGCAAGAACAGAATGAATTTTTATTATATGGTTAATCTCGATCGATCGCTGAAGGCGACCTACGACTATCCGTCGGGCGATTTGAAGCAGTGGACGCTGGGACGAATGAGAGGTCACGTCATCGGGGTTGATTACACGTTTTCGTTATGATAAGAGATTTTAGATCTATAATTTACATTGGGCTCTGTCTGCTCTTTGTGCTCTCCGCACAAAGCCTTTCGGCGCAGGTCTTCACACCGCGACTGCCGATCTATATCGTCAATGGCCAGCGGATGAGCGAGGAGCAGGTGCGCGAGATTGAACCGGAGGATATTATAAGCAACACGATGCTGCCCGCCGACGAGGAGACCATCGCAAAGTACGGCACAGATGCATCTAACGGCGTGATTGTGATCTCGCTCCGTTACGACACCCCCGCGCGATTTGAGGTCGAGGGCGAGGAGGCGAACTTCAGCGACTACATCGAGCAACAGATTAAGTGGGGCGAGATGGACCCCGTGGCGCAGGTGGTGATGTCGATCAGGGTGAGCCCCGAGGGTGTGGTGAGCGAACGCGAAGTGCTGGAGTCGAGCGACAGAAAACTACTCAACCGAGTACGCAACGCCATTGAGGAGGCCCCACGCTGGGTGGCAGCCAAGAAGGATGGCAAAGGCATTGAGACGCAGCACGTTCTGAGGGTGACGGTCCCCGTCGGAAGCCGAATGCCGAGGGAGAGAGTGATTAGAATCAGATAAAGAAAGGGTGTCCGTATGGACACCCTTTTTCTTACCTTGTCTTAAAATTGTATAACAAGAGCTATTTTACTTCCAAAAGACACGCTCCTCGCCCTCATAAGGAGGCAGTGGCTTGGGCTCGAAGTCGGAATAACCAAGCGCTACGGCACAGAGAATACCGTAATGCTCGGGCAGGTCGAGCAACTCGCGCAGGTAGTCGTCGGCCTTGCGGCCATCGGGCTCGGCCTGCAGGCAGGGACGATCATTGACGTGTACCCAGCACGAAGCGAGGCCCTCATCGACAACGGCAAGCTGCAATGTAGTGGCCGAGATGGCGCAGTTGTCGATCCAAAGGTCGGTTACACGCTTATCGCCCATAACAAGAATTGCGGCGGCGGCATCCTTCATAAAGGCAGAGCCGTAATCGCGCATACGCGACATCTTCTCCAGCAGATCGGGATTCTGCACAATCATAAATCGTGTCGAGCGGCTATTGCGCGACGAGGGGGCCTGCAGAGCCATCTCAACAACACGCTCGAGGCGCTCACGCTCAACGGGCGTAGGGAGGAATTTGCGCGTACTGCGACGACGCGAAATAATCTCTTTAAGTTCCATAATTCACTATCGTTTAATTGTTTACATATTTTCATCTTCAAAACCAAGCACCTCGGTCGAGATCTCGCCCAGAGCCCCTGCGACGTGGTTGATCGAGGTCTGCACCTTCACAAAGTCGATATACTGCAGCTCGGCAGCCGAGCCATCGACATTGACGGCATTGGCGATTTTGAAGTAACTCTTAATAGCGGTCTGGTCATCGGCAGAGTCCACCTTCGCCGCGTCGCTGCCCATATTGTCGGCATAACCCCACGCATAGGCCTCATTGACCTGATTGCCCGTCGAGGGATTTACCGAGGTCTTGGGCGCAAGACGCGAGCCATAGAGCGTATAGCTCTGCTCGGCGATCCACAGCGGGTAGTAATAGGGCTGTGTGTGGCTGCTGTTGTGGGCGATGGTGCCACTCGTTCCGTCCGATGCACGCCACTGAACAGCCGAGTCGGGAGAGGTGGGACGGAAGTAGGTTACAGAGATGTTGCGGCGGTGGTGGTCGCTACCCCACTCCGAGCCGCGAAGCTCGTACCACTCGTCGTCGGGCAGACCGTTGCCGTTGGTGTCCTGCATAACCCACACAATACCAGCCTCGGACGAGCCTTCGTACATATTTCCTGCGATACTGAAGTCGTAGTCGCCGCTGCTCTCGATACTATGGTCGAAGCCGACAACGACGTAGCCTCCGTAGCCTCCCAGCGAGAGATATTTACCTGCGGCGAGGCGCTCCTCGGCATAGGCGAGGGCAGCAGAGGGGGTGCTGACATCGACAAAGCCCGACTGCGGCTCATTGATGAATTGGCCGGGGGCGGGCAGGTACTCATAGACCTCGCTCCACTCGCGCTGGCTCGATGAGGCGAGAGATCGCTTATAATGGCCTTCGGCAGCACAGCACTCGACGTGGATGGTCGCGCTGGCCGCTTGACCATCGGAGTCGCTGACTATCAGCAGAATATCGTATTCACCCTCAGCCGTGGGGCGGAAGGCAAAGAGGGGGCTGGTCGAGATCTCAGCGCCATCCAACTGCCACGAGTAGGTGGCATCGGCAAAGCCCTCAACTATGGGCTCAAGCCAGAGCGTGCGGCCAAGGGCGACGTTTCGCGTGGTGGCGATGTGGATTACGGCCTCAGCGCTCTCAACAACGTGGAGCACGAGCGACTGCTCGTCACTGCCATCCTCATTCTCGGCACGCAGCGAGAGCGTATGGTCGCCTGCGGAGTCGAACGAGCAGGTGTAGGTAGGCTCATTGCCGACCACCGTGCCATCGAGCCGCCACTCGAGCGCAGCGGTCTCAACGCCCTCAATTACAGGCTCAAAGGTGTATTCCTGCCCTACAAGCAACGTCATCTCACCGCTTGAATCGACAGCAAACGATATGCGAGGCGGCGCGAGTGCCAAGACCTCGATACGCATCTCCTCCTCGGCCGTACCCGTTGCGTTCTCGGCGCGCAGGAGCAGGTAGAAGGTGCCCTCACGATCGGAGCTAAACGTGTATGTGGGTGAGGTCGAGAGCGTTGTGCCATCCATAATCCAGCTCACTCGGTCGGCATAGTTGATCGTGGGACGGAGCGTGAGGCTCTGGCCGCACTTGACGGAATAGACTCCCGTCGGCGAATCGAGCGTGATGGTGGGCAGGGGATCGGCCGTGATGACCTCGTCCTTGTTGCACGCCACAAAGAGCGGGAAGAGAAGCAGAAATATAATTAATCGTTTCATATTCATCGGTTTATATCAGTCGGCGAACGGTAGTCGAGGCCGTCAAAAGTGGTTCCGAGCCGCTAAAATCGAGTCCCTCCAACAGCACAATGCCAGGACACTTACCCACCTCCACAGAACCCAACTCAGACTCAAGACCGAGGGCGCGAGCGCCATTGATTGTGGCCCACGCGAGGCACTCCTTCAGGGGTACGCCCGCAAAGCACTTCAGCTCCTCAATTATCGAGAGGCTCTCGTTAGAGGCCAACGAGTCGGTACCGACGCAGATCATTGCGCCCGAAGAGCGAAGCAGTGCAACGGGGGGTCGCAACGAGGAGATATAGTCGTTGGAGCGGGGACACAGTACCCACGCTATCGGGTTAATAAAGTGATCGTTAAGCAGTTGCAACTCCTCCTCACCCACACAGCAGGCGTGAATGAGCAAAAGTCGCTGCTCGCGAGCGAGCGATTCGGTCAGTCGGCGGGCGGGAGAGCCATAGTGCAGAAAATCGCACTGCCAGCCCATACGCTCGTACCACGCAGCGAGCGAGCCCGAGCCACGAAATAGCGCCTGCTCATCCTCCGACTCCATAAAATGGATCGAGAGGGGCGCTCCGTCGGCCATAGCGGCCGAACGGCGGAAGGGGCCATCCTGAAGCGAGTAGGTAGAGTGGGGAGTGATAGTGGTATAGGGATGCTGCAGGAGCTCCTCGACACTATCAACATCGGAGCATAGGCCAAAGAGTTCGGCAAAGGAGCGGTAGCGGATGGGGCTGCTAAGCTTCATCTCGAACGAGGTCGAGCCATTGACAATATCGGCCACGGCTGCCACACCCTCCTGCCACATCTGGGCATCGGCAGCAACGAGTGCTCGCGTGCGCTCCTCGGCGCTGAAGCCGCCTCGCACCTGCCCGATAGCGCGGGCGAAGCCTCCGAAACCCGTACCGCGTGGAATAGCATCACGTAGGTAGCTCAGCTCTATGTGGCAATGGGCATTGACAAAGCCTGCGCAGAGTGCCCCGGCATAGAACTCAGTTGAGTGGAGCCTATCGAGGCTCTCCCACTGCTCGACAGCGAGGATGCGGCCCCCATCGTCAAGCTTTAGAAGGGGGCGAGCGAGGATCTGGCCTCGGTCGAGGAGGTAATGGGATGCAATGCAGCGCATAAACCTACGGATTATTCGTTCTTGCGGGCCAAAGCCTCGATAGAGTGGATGAGTGTATCGGAGAAGATGCGCAGATGGGTCTGCTCGTCCAGCAGGCGCTTCATACAATACTCCTGCGGCGGGGTGTACTCTACCCTCACGTCGTGGATCGTGATCTTCGGCACGGTGCGCTTCTTCTTCTCGACATCGTCGTCGAAGTGGTAGAAGTCGATCACCAGACGACGGATGTCGTCGTCAGCCGAGTCGAGTATCTGGTGGTTCTGCCTTATCTCGGTCTCGGCACGGCGCATAAGACTACCCTCCGACACCTCGCGGCGGGTGCTATCCTCGCGCTCGAAGTAGATGCGGTAGCGGCGGCCCGTACTCTTGTCGAGCGAATCGAGGGAGTAGAGGCTCGTGAATTTGTAGTAACCCGGCTGGATGTTGTAGAGGTAGAGGCGCAACTTAACAGAGTCGGCTGCCGACTTGGCCACGATTGTGGTGTCGCTCAAAAGCGAACGTGTATAGCGGCGGAAGGCGACATTCTCGATGGTGTCGAGCTTGGCCGATTCGTGGTTAAGATACTGCATACGCTCGTCAAGCGACGAGATCATTCGCTCGGCCACGTCGCCCAGACGGGCATTCTTGCGGCGCGAGATATTATCGACCGTATATTGCACATCCTCAGCCGTATAGCCATAGCGGGCGAAGACCGGCTCGTAGATATTGAGCGAATCGGGGCTCTGGTCGGTCTTGACATTGTAGTAGGCGTTGATGAGCATCGCATCGTGGAAGATATCGCCCAGCACCTGGTCGGGGATGACGCGAGGTCTGTTGCAACCTACCGAGGCTATGACGGCCAGAAGTAGCGAGAGTGAAAAAAATCGTTTCATCATCGGTTTGATTTATAACTCATAACGGAGCGAACCGTCAGATTGATAACTAAATAGGAGATCACAAGGTAGCTCACCACCGTCAGCACCATATCCTGCCACTGCAGCTCTACGGGGAAACTATTGACGGCAAGCGACGGCGCGTCGATACGCACCATACCAAAATGTTGTTGCAGTAGCGTGAGCAGCAGGCCCAACACCACACCTATCACAAGGCTCAGCAGAGCCATCAGTCGGCCCTCGCCGAGGAAGATGCCGCGAACAAGGCTCTCACTTGCTCCCATCGTGCGGAGGGTTTGGATATCGTGCTGCTTGTCGATTACAATCATCACCAGCGTGCCCACGACCGAGAGCGAGGCGACGAGCATAACCAGCGCCGCGATAAAAAACACTCCCCACTTCTCGAGCGCCATAAGGCGGTAGAGCGAGTTGCTCTCGAAGCGTGTGCGCACCTCGAAACTGTTGCCCACCAGCTTAGCCACCCTCTCGGCCACAGCATCCATATCGGCCGAGGGCGAGAGGCGCACCTCAACCGACGAGGCTCGGTCGGGGTAGGCAAAGAGGCTCTGGGCCGAGGCGAGCGGGATCAGCAGCATCGAGCCGTGATCCTCGGGCGGACCGTAGATTCCTGCGATGGGTAGCTCGCGGCGGGTATAGCCTCCGACAGGCAGCAGCGACGAGAAGCGGGCACGGTTGATCGAATACAATCGCACGCTCTCGCCAATGGCCGTCTGGCGCAGCATACCCAGATCGCGCATAACGCCGTGAGCAGCTACGGCCGAGGGGCCATCGTCGCTCTGAAGCGCGTAGTCGCCCGAGAGAACATATTTGGCGACAGCCACAACATCCTTATAGGCTTCATCGACACCCACCACCTCGGCAAAGGTGCGTCCTTCGCCCGACTCGACCATAGCAGTCTGACGAAGCACGAACGAGAGGGCCTCAACGCCATCGACCTCACGCAGGGCGGCGGCATCGACCGTCGCAACATCGAAGGTTGTGCCCTCGGCAGGCGAGATCGAGAGGTCGGCATCGACATCGAGATACATATCGCCCACCATCTGCTCCAGACCATTGAAAATCGAGAGCAGCAGGATGATAGCCGCCACGGGGACAGCCATAGCCACGACGCTCACACCCGAAATGAGGTTTATCACCGAGTGGGATTTCGGCGATAGGATATATCGGGCGGCTATGAAATAGCGGAGATTCATCGTGGCGAGTTGCGTTTTACGGTCTTACTCCTCCTTGAGCAGCGAGTCGATATTCTCGATATACTCCAGCGAGTCATCGAGGAAGAACTGCAGCTCGGGGACAATCTTGAGCTGGTTGCGGATGCGCTTGCCCAGCTCGCGGCGGATGAGCCAATTATTCTTCTCCAGCTCCTCCATAACTGCCGCGTTGCGGTCGAAGGGGAAGATGCTGAAGTAGATCTTGGCGTAGGCAAAATCGGGCGAGACGCGAACGGTCGTAACCGTGATCATCGCTCCCGCACCTATGCCACGACACTCCTTCTGGAGGATCTCGGCGATGTCGCGCTGAATCTGACGCGCGATCTTCTGCTGACGTGTAGTCTGTACTGCTTCCATATTCTTTTGCTTTTACTTTATTTGCGGTAATGGCGTATAATAATTCTTACGAAAACTTCTTCTATTGCATATCTCCCGACTGCGAGAACTTAAACTCCTTGGTGCGGCGGTCGCGGCGGCGAGGTTTGTAGAACCACTCGTCGAAGCCCTCCTTATTGAAGCGGTAGGCAAGCGTCACGCTGAGGTTGATATTATCCAGCGGCGAGCGCAACGGCGTAGAGATGAAGGGGTTCTCGGGACCATCGGTGGCGTTGTCGTAGTATTTATTCAGGTTGCGCAACACATCGGCGTAGCCGAAGTAGTAACGCGCACGCACGCCTAACTCATAGCGGCCAAACAGCAACGCGAAGCCTCCGCCACCAGCAAGGCCGTAGTTCCAGCGGTTGTCGCGCTCCAAGCGCCACTCGTAGGGGCCCGTCTGGCCCGTATTCTCGTACTCGTAGTCGCCTCCGAAGTTATAGGAGATAGTGAAGGCGGCCTCGAGGTAGAGGCGGATGTGGTTGTTGGCAAGATAGACGTGCGGCTGCCACACCATTGGCAACATAATCGAGTTCAGGCGGCGGGTATAGAAGGCGTAGTCGCGCACCTCCATACCATTCTCGTCCATCGACGAGGAGTAGGCGTAGCCGTAGGAGAAGCCGCGCTGCATATACTCCAGATCGAGGCCAACGGCTCCCACAAATCGGGGCAGCGAGTAGTATCGCCACGAGAGGCCGAAGTTGGTGCCACCCATCACCATCTTGGTTTCGTACTTGGGGTAGAGGCGGATTGTCGAAGCGCCCATACCACCCGACACACCAAACGTATGCTGCGCCGAGGTCGAGAGGGCCCCAAGGGCAAACAGCACCGCGAAAGAGAGTTTAAGTATTGAGTTTCTGATCTTCATAATTCTACGATTTTAACGCATTCCACTGCTCGAGATTGTCTGACGGCCGCCAGCCGAGCCTCCGCCCATCATTCCGCCGAGGCCTCCCATACCGCTCATTCCGCCGCCGAGGCCCATACCGCCCGACGATGAGGAGTGGTTGTGGCCCTCCTGACTCTTCTTCAGCGCCTCCTCGCGGCGACGCTCCTCCTCCTTCTGAAGACGTGCAGCCTCGCGCTTATCCAGGCGCTCGATGAGCTGCTCCATCGTCACGGGAGCAAACAGGCGAGCCATATCGAGCGTGAACTCGAACTCCCAGCCCGTCTTGGTGGTGAAGGTCTCCTCCTCGTTCTCGTTCTTATAGAACTCGGCACGCTCGCTCTGGCGACGCTCGACCAGATTACCCGAATCCCACTTGCCGTTGGCGTTGAGATCCTCGACAATGCGCATACGCATATCGCCGGCGGGGATGTAGTTGATTGTGTGCTCGCCCTCGCCGATATGCAGCAGCTCGCGCTCGACCTTATTCGAGCTATTGAGGAACTGGATGATATACTCGGCAGTCGGCACGCGCGGGATAACCTTCAGCTTCAGCGTAGCGAACTTGGCAATATCGGCAACGGAGAGGTTGATGGTCGTAGAGTCGTTCTTCTCGCCAGCGATGTCGGCCAAAGAGCCCTGCGGGAAGAAGAGTTTATACTCGCGCTCGGCAAGCCAGCGTGAGCGTACACGCCACTTACGCGGCGAGATAGAGTCGGGGATGAAGTGCAGGCGCTCGCGCAGCGTATCCTTCTTATCGCTCCACGAGAGCAGCTGAACAGCTGTAGAGTCGAAGTGCGACAAAGGTGTCTGGAACTCCAGCTCGAGATCCTGCTCGGGATTGACCTCGGTCTTGCCCGTAGGAGCTACGATCTTGAACTTGGTGCTCTGTGCGGGCGGAGTCCACTCGCGGCCTTCGGCCTCGGCCTTCTCGCGCTCACGCTCCTGACGCTCGCGCTCGCGCTCCTGCTCGCGCGTCTCGACCAGACGCCACGACACATTAAGGGGCTCGGTTACGGGGCGAAGTACTCGCAGAGAGTCGTGCTGAAGGTATGTGATGCTGCCTCGGAGGGTATCGGGAAGATCGGCCGAGGGCACGTTGAGCCACAGCGCGATGGTGTCGCGGCCGACGGTCGTAGGCTCCTGAATGATGCGATCCGAGGGGATGCCGTCGATTACGATAGAGTCGATCTGCGGACGGGCAGCGCCGAAGTGGAGCATAACCTTATGCTGCTCGGGGCGCGTAGCCTGCTGCAGGTTCTGACGCGAGAAGCTCACGTCGGTGAACATACGCAGGTAGAGCTGCGGATCGGCCGAGGGGTAGCGGCGGACCGAATCGTACCAGATGGCGAAGTCGGGCATCTGGGTGGGGTTATAGACACTATCGAGGAAGCCGATCTTGTCGATCGAGGGCTCGTAGGATTGGTTGTCGTTGCTGTCGTAGTAGGCATAGATGCGGTAACGCACGGGCTTCAGGTTCTGCGCGATAAAGATACCGTTGCGCTGCGAGCGGGCGATCTTCGAGGGCTTATACTTGAACATCGTCGAGTCGTAGTCGCGGGGTGTCTCGATCGAGTCGGCCTCGAAGAAATAGACAAACGTGCGGCCCAGCGAGTCGGCCTTCTCGCTATCCTCCGTGTAGCCCGACATCACGAGCGAGTCGATCGTGGGGCCTGTCGAGAAGACGTAGCGCAAGCCACTCAGGGGGTTACCCTCGTTATTGTCGGCTACGGCCGAGCCGAACTCGATGGCGTAGGTGGTATTTTCGTCGAGCGAGTCGGGCTCAAGCTCTACCGATACGCCTCGGCCTCGGAGCGAGACGGTCGGCTTCTTGCGCATTGCGGGCGAGGTGTAGATCTCCTTCTGCTGATCCTTGAGCTGGACATACTCATTGAAGGCGAGGTAGATGCGGTCGCCTCGGAAGTTGGTTGCGTTAAGCTCGGGCGTAACGGCCACAACAGCGGGGGGCAGCGTGTCGCGCGGACCGCCCGTAGGAGTACCGATAGAGGCACACTGTGAGAGAAAAGCCCCGCCAAAGAAGAGCAACACGGCAAAGGTGGCCAGACGCTGAAGGCGGAATATGGGGGTGAAATTAATTCTCATCGTCGAGATGTTTTTCTTTAGTTTTGGGTTATATCATCGGTCGAGGCTTCATCCTCCTCGGTGTAAAAGTCGTTCTCTACCTGCCAGCCCGAAACGGCGTGCGACGCTCGCCACGACGAGAGCGTGAGGCGTGTGAGCACCTGATCGAGATTCTCTGGCAGTTCGTACTTGCGGTAGGCATAGAGCCGAAGATCGGGATCGACCACGACGAGCATCGAGATGGGCTGCTCCAGATGGATCGTCGTCTGGAACTCGGCTGCCGAGTCGAACGTGCCCCACACGTCGGGCTCGGTGCGGACCTCGCCCGTTGTTTTGTTGGTGATGCGGCCCGCGAGGGCATCATCGTACGAGAGAACCGCCCAATCGGTGGTATCGACATAGTAGGCGTAGGAATCGATAAGAGTGGCTGGTGTGGTCTGGCCGCCCGAAGTGGTTTGGTTCAGGATGGCGATGCGGTAGTCGGTATAGGTGATAACATCCTTAAAGCAGCTCTGCAGAGCAGCTCCCAACAGCAGCACGATGGCGATATGTTTGATCTTCAGTTTCATAATCATATTTTTTGCGCATTGGTCTTCAATGCGTTATACAACTCTTCAATGGTTCGGCCCAGCAGCGGATGGCGCTCCGTGGCCATAATCTCGCAGAGCGGCTGCAAGACAAACTCGCGCTCGTGCATCAGCGGGTGCGGCACCCGAAGGCGCGGCGTAGAGATGACGCGATCCTCGCACAGGATAATATCGACATCCACCACGCGCGAGGCGTAGCGCTCGCCCGTGAGCTCCCGCTCGCGGCTCTCAGCCTCGCGGTCGCGGCCAACGATCTGCTCAACGGCAAGGGCCTCGTCGAGTACCTGCTCAGGTTCAAGCTCCGTCTCCAGCACGAGGGCCTGATTGGCAAAATCGCGCTCGCTATGAAAACCCCACGCCGAGGTGGTGTAGATGGCCGAGTGGGCCACCAAGCATCCGATGCGCTCAGCCAAAAGCGTGGCCGTGCGGCAAAGGATCTCCTCACGATCGGGGGCATTGCTGCCTGTAAGCAGAGTTACTCTCATCGAAGGCGGTTGATTTGCTTGCTCACCGCCAGGGCGAAGTGAGTAAAAATTATTCTTGCGTTGCCGTTCTGATTCACTTGACGCATAGCACTCTCGATCTCCGAGATCAGGTACTCGATATTCTGGTTGCCGATGAAGGGTGCGAACTTATTACAGAACGCAGCCTCCTCGCCCCAGAGGTAGCTGATTGAGCCGAGGCCTGCGTGCAACATATAGCTCTCACGCAAAAGGCGAGCCGCGTGGCGAAGCATCGAGCGCTGCTGCTCGCGCGTGAGGGTGGCAACCTCGTCGGCCCAGTCGATAAGCTCGAGGTGCTTGTCGTTATATGAGAGGCGCATAAGTCGGCAGAACAGATCGAAGCTCTCGCGGCGCGAGTCGTCCTCCTCGCCTGCGGCCATACGGCGCATCTCGATAAGGTCGCCTGCTGCAAGACGTGCCATATTGCGGCGCTGCTGCTCATCACCCACGCCGTAGGGCATCAGCTCCTCGACCGAGAGACGATCGACAGCCACCTCCTGCGTGCGCGAGAGAATGGTCGGCAACAGCAGGTCGGGCCGCTCGCTGACCAGAAGGAAGACGGTCTTCTCCCAGGGCTCCTCGAGGATCTTGAGGATCTTGTTCGAGGCCTCATCGTTCATCGTCTCGGGTAGCCAGATGATCATAACCTTATACTCGGACTCGAATGACTTGAACGAGAGGCGGCGGATGATCTGGTCGGCCTCCTTGGCTGAGATCACACCACGCAGTGTCTTGCCCAGATCTAAGCGGTCGTACCACTGCTCGGGGGTAAAGTAGCCGCCCGTAGAGGCCATAACCTCGCGCCAGAGGGGGAGGAAATCGGCACTCAGCACCACCTCGCCCGACTTCTTGCCCTGCTTATTGACGGGGAAGACGAAGTGGATGTCGGGGTGGGCCAGCTGCTCCATCTGACGGCAGCTGGGGCACTCGCCACACGAATCCTCGTCGGTGCGGTGGGGGCAGTTAAGGTACTGCGCATAGGCCATAGCCAAGGGCAGCGCACCCGTGCCTGCCGCGCCCGTGAAGAGTTGGGCGTGGCTGATGCGACCGCGTGAGATGCTCTCGCGCAGATGGCGTTTCAGTGCCTCGTGGCCTATTATGTCGGCAAATTTCATTTTTTTGTTTTTTTATTCTTTTTCCACCTTTTGCCACCCAAAAGGTGGAGCCAAAATGTGCGCGGTGATAACTTTTCGGGGGCGACGCTTGCCGTCGGTAAAACGGACGCATTCGCGCTTTTACTTCGTGAAAAGTTATCCGTTTCTTAACCCGCCGTCTGCACGTCGCCCGTCTTCCGAAAAGTCATCGGCCGCGGATGGGCTGACGCGCATTAGATTTTTTATTACTCAAAAATCTCTTTTACACTCAGAATTCTTACATCCTCGACGGGGCGGTCGAGTGAGTCGGTGGCCGAGAGCTGGATCTTATCCACAACATCCAGACCGCTTACAACGTGTCCGAAGACCGTGTATTGACCATCGAGGTGGGGCGTGCCGCCCGCAGTCTTATAGACCTCGCGGATCGAGTCAGGCAGAACGACCGTGCCGTTGGTGGCCATCGTGATGCGCTGCTGCTGGGCATCGAGCTGCTTGTCGTCGAAGGTACGGCCCCAGACGATGTAGAACTGCGTGCGTGATGAGCGACGCTCGGGATTGACTCCGTCGCCCTCGCGTGCGGCGGCCAAAGCGCCACGATGGTGGTAGAGCTTGGGGAAGACAATCTCGGCAGGGATATCCTCCCAATAGCGGGGGTTACCCGTCTCCTCGCCCTCGGCATTGAACTCGCTGCCCGAGATGTCGCGCGTGCGAGGATCACCACCCTGAATCATAAAGTTCTCGATGACGCGGTGGAACAGAAGCGAGTCAAAGTAGTGCTCCTCGACAAGTTGCATAAAATTATCGCGGTGGCCGGGCGTAAGATCGCTGAGCTCCAGAACGATGTTGCCCATCGTGGTCTGCATCTCAACACGTCGCGGCTTGCTCACTTCGGCCTGCGAGCCACAAGCCACCATAGCGGCAGCCACTACAAGTCCCAAAAATATCTTTCTCATTTTGAATTCTTAATTTTGAATTTTCACAAGCGTAACGCCTGTTTTGCACTCTTTATTTCGTTAAAATTATTTTCCAGTCGAGCCGAATCCGCCTGCGCCGCGCTCGGTTGAGCTGAGCTCCTCCGCAGCTTCCCACTCAATCTGCTCATAGCGGGCAACAATCATCTGGGCGATGCGCTCGCCAGCCTCGATGGTGAAGGGCTCGTTGCTGAGATTGACCAGAATAACCTTGATCTCGCCACGATAGTCGGCATCGATAGTGCCGGGCGAGTTGAGCACCGTTATGCCGTGCTTGGCGGCCAGGCCACTGCGGGGGCGAATCTGCATCTCGCAACCCTCGGGAAGCTCGACAAAGAGGCCCGTGGGGATCATAGCTCGCTCCAGCGGCTGGAGCGTTACGGGCTCGTCGAGGTTGGCACGGATATCGAGGCCCGCAGACAATGGAGTTTGGTACTCGGGAAGCGCAAAGCGCGATTTATTAACGATTTTTACCTTCATATCTGTTCATTTTATGGTTTATCTTTTTCGGTGCAGGGCCGAGCCGACAAGGCCCTTTATATCGATCTTCTCGCGCCAGATGGCATAGGCGACAAAGAGCGAGAAGATAACTACATTCGCGCCAAAGGCCATCGTCTTCGACAGATGCGGCAGCAGCGCCTCGCTCAGCAGGAAGAGTGCAAGGCCCAGTACCACATACTCCACGATGCGGCCGACGTCGTAGGGCGTGGGGAAGTAGCGGCGATTGAGGTAGTAGCTCACGCCAACCATCGCAGCCTCGGCCACAAAGCGTGCCCACGCAGCACCGTAATAGCCCCAGCGAGGGAGCAACGCCACGTTGGCCACAACCGTAACGGCCAGACCGACGAAGGTAACATAGATGGCGAAACGCGTCTTCTCCTCGCGTTTATACCAGAACGAGAGGTTGAGCCACACGCCCGCCAGCACGTTGGCACCCAAGATGACGGGCAGGATGTAGATGCCCTCGCGGAAGTCGCGGCCCACGATCAGCGCAAACACGTCGCGGAAGAGTGCAATGCCGAGGAAGATCATCATCGAGGCCATCATATAGTACTTCAGCGCGGCAGCGTTGGACTCGACGAACTCCTCCTTGGTAAAATTCGAGAGGAAGAAGGGCTCGGCCGCGAGGCGGTACATCTGCGTGAAGAGTGTCATCACAACGGCGATCTTAGTAATCGCGCCGTAGATGCCGAGTTGCGCCATCGAGATATCCTCGGGCAGCAGGTATTTGATCATCTGGCGGTCGATAAACTCGTTGGCCGTACCTGCGATGCCACCAATAAGTAGCGGCAGCGAGTAGGCAAAGATGCGGCGCAGCTGTGCGGGGTCGATGCGGGGGATGGTACGCTCGGTGGTGGGGAGGATAAGCAGCAACGTAGCCACACTCGCCACAAGATTCGTGACGAACACCCATCCTACGCCGAACTCCGACTCAAAGAGTCCCGTCGCCTGAAATGCTACGGCCAGACCGACGTTTATCACCACGTTGCAGGCCTTCAGCGAGACGAACTTCAGCGCCCTACCCTGCTCCCTAAGGCGCGAGAAGGGGATCATCGTGGCCACATCGAACAAAATTATCGAGGCCACCAGCACCACATACTCCTCGTTGCCAACGTAGGCCTCGCCCATCAGGCGGGCGATATCCTCGCGTAGCAGCACCACGCAGACAAAGAAGATCGAAGCGGCCACGAGCGTAGCACCCCACGTCGTGGCGAAGAGGTGGCGCTTGCGCTTGCTTATCTCGGCCTCGGTGCCGCCCTCGGCATCGGCCTTGGCAGCGAAGCGGAAGTAACTCGACTCCATACCCATCGACAAGACCACCAGCGCAAAGGGAATCAGCGCATAGACATCGGTCACAACGCCATAGGCCGCCTGCCCGAACACGCGCGTATAGAGCGGCGTGAGCAGGTAACTCAGCAGGCGCACGACGATGGTGCTGATGCCGTAGATGGCGGTCTGTTTGGCTAATTTCTCGAGCATTTTTCGTGGTTTGGGTTCGGGCGCGGGAGGGGGCATTCACGACGGCCCCTCCACGCGCGCGACGCATAATCGCACGCAAGCGCAACGTACGCCCACGCGCATAATGCGCATTATAACCTGCAAAGATATAAATTTTATTGGATTTTCGATGGGTTTCGGGGTTTTTCGGTCGAAATGGTGGAAAAGTAGCGCAGCAGGGGAGAATCTGTGGAGGTTCAAAATTTGTCAAAAATCGGGGCGGTGGCGAGGGTATTGAGTGCGAGGGAGTTAGAGTGAGAGAGTTAAAATATTTGATAAATAATTGAATTTTTATTGTTAAAATACTTGACAAACGAGGTTTCGTGTATTATATTTGCACTGTCTTTGGGCGACTAACAAATCCCGCTCAGACTGAAATACAACCGTTATTTTAGTTCGTTTTCGCTCCAAGGAGTGGAGCAGAGGCAGGAGATTTCTATGCATTAAATTATTTAACTAACAAAAGTATGAAAAACCGATCTATGTACCCCCACATTGGCACTCGCAAAATACGTCTCGGCAGAGAGGTTGGAGCGCAGGGTTATAAACATATCAACATCGGCATAGGCGGAGTTTTCAACAATAGCCGTCGGTACTGAAAGGAGCTGACAGGCGCAAAGATGCGTCGGCGATAGCGGAGGTTATGAACATAAATTAACAAATCCTGAACAATTTTATCAACCATATCAAGGGGCTGCCGAGAGCGGCTCCCGAGACTTAACACCCCTAAAACAATGAATCGCACACACCTTATCCAAGCCTTCGAGCAGATAGCGACAGCCGAGGGCTACCATTTCCACACGATGGAGGATCGTTACATTCCGCAGATTGTCGACAAGTATCCCGCTCTGTGGCTCTCGCCGCCCACGTTCCACTCAATCGAAGGGCGAACACACGGCAAGATAACCTACGCCGTACAGGCTCACGCGATGCAGGCCGCCGCCAAAGTGCCTCCTGCGGAGCACGCCCAGATGCACGCCCAGATGGAGCAGCAGATGATGGAGATATTCGGCAAACTCTCCCAGCGAGAGTTCGTTGTGGCGGTGGAGGATCTGCAGATTCGACACTCGTCGATGACGCTCTCATCGCACGGCGAGGTGGCCACAACGGCTACAGCAAAGGTGATTACTTTCTTTTAATTAAAACCAACAAAATATGATATTTCTTTCAACCCCAAAGGCGTACTCGTCATACAACGAGCCGCTCATCTACGTCTTCGACACCGAGAGCGCGACGCCACGCGACGTAGAACTGAAGATCAAGAACAAGGAGACGGGGCAGACCATAGGTCGCAAACGACTCTACGGAGTAACCTACGGCGAGGTGGATATTGCCCCCTACCTGCGCAGTGCGGCACAGCCCACACTACCCGACTTTGTGGCCGAGAACAGCGTGGTGGAGACCTCGGCACAGATAAAGGTTGCGGTCGAAGCCGAGGGCGTGAACTCCCCCTCGCGCACCTTCATCGCCGCGAAGGTCGATCTCACGGAGCCATACACGCCCCTTATGACGCAGCAACTGAAGCGCACCATAGACCGCGACGAGTTTGACATCGTATCGTTCTTCTCGCTGCCCGATATTGTTGTCAGAGTCGTGGTGGAATACATAGGTAGCGACAGCCATCAAATTGCAATCACACCCCCATCGGGCGGACAGCGCGCGGTGGCCGTCTCGGCCCGAGGGATGGGTGATGTCGATACGATGAGGGTCACGATCTATGTCGATGGCGAGGCGACAACCACGATCGACTATCAGCTGCGCGAAAATCTCGCCGGCGCACGCCGCTTGGCGTGGCTCAACCGTCACCACGCGCCCGAACTCTACACCTTCCCACTCAGAAAGAGCGTGCTGGTAGAATCCACACGAAAATATATGGAGAGTCAGTGGGGGCGCGAGGCGGCGGCTCTGGAACAGCGAGGCGAGCTGAAACTGCTCTCGGCATACGAGCCACGGGCGCAGATCGAGGCCATCAGCGAGATTCTGCACTCGCCCCGAGTGTGGCTCGTCAAGGGGAATAATATGCAACACCTCTCGCTCCACACCGACCGCGTGCTGTCGGCACCCTGCGGGGAGATGGGAATCATCGAGGTTGATGTGCGTGCCGCAAGGGAGGGCGAGGAGTTATGATTGAGATAAGGATTGACTCCGAGCGTTGCGACCTGCACGAAAGCTATACCCTGCCCGACAAGATTCTCTGCTTCGATGGCGACTCGCTCGCCGCACCCGCAAAGGGAGGTGCTGAGCGCAAAGTACGTCTATCGCTGCCCTGCTCGCCACACAATGAGGCTATATTCGGCCACGCCACCGACCCCTGCGCGGGGGAGGAGTTCAATGCGGAGTATCACGAGGGCGTGGTCGTGGTCGATGGCGTTGTGATGCTCAGCGGTCAGGCACTAATCGAGGCGGTGGAGGCCGAGGGCAAGGCGGCAAGCTACACGATTGCAATCAGCGATGGCGCGGATGACTGGGCCACACACCTGAAGGAGAAACCTCTCTCGGAGGTCGCTCTGGACTGGGGCTGCACGCTCGGGGCAGAGGCCATCACCGAGAGCTGGGGCGAGGGGGCTACGGTTCGCTGGCTGCCCGTGCGCCACGACGACTACCGCGAGCCCTACGACTCCACGTCGCTATTCCCGCCACAGCGAGCGATGACGGTGGCCGACTACCACCCCTTCATCTCGGTGGAGGCGCTGCTGCGAGCCATATTCGAGGAGGAGGGGTATGAGGTGGTGAGCGACTTTATGCGAAGCGATGAGTTCCGCAGCCTCTACATCAGCGGTGCCTACCCCCGAGCCGACCGCTCGCTATCGCGTCTGATGCTATCGTCGGGATTCCTCGCCGGCCGACAGAGCAGCGCCACGACAACAGCCAACCAGCAGGGACGTGCGTGGCTGACACCGCTGGTTTTGACCCACTCGCTCGGCAGCTTTGTGCAGACAGCCGAGGGCGGCGACAGGCACAACAACAATGGCGTGCTTGTCATTGACGACCAGGGCGTGGAGTATCGCCCGAAGGTGGAGGTGAGTACGGGTTTTGAGATCTTCCTCAAGTACACGACCGACTGCCGAATGGTCTCAAGCGCGAGGATGGAGGGCTTCGACTCGCTCTATGTCGATGCGGGGTGCGACCTGCACTTCCCATTGGCAAACCCCTATCCCGATCGCCGACAGAGTGCAGCAGCGGGGGTGAGCTACCGTTGCTTCGTATTCGACTACGAGGCGGGGCAGCAGCTGAGGCTGAAGTGCCAATCGGATGCGGGTGAGCAGACGCTCGCCACCTTCTCATCCGATAGTCAGACGGTTACGATTCCTACGTCGGCCACCAACGCCCGCTGCAAACTTTATAAGGTTGTGGGCAACTCGCTGATGGAGTACGACGGGGATTGGGCTCTCTACGACGGCTGGGTGGAGCGAGAGACAACGCTCGACGTGGAGGTTACGCTCACCACACCGCCCGAGCTGCTGTCGCCCTCGGCGGCAAAGAGTTTTAACCGTATGTATCTGCACGGCGCCAGCGAGGGACAGCGCATAACCCTTGCCGAGGAGTGTACGCTAAGACCGCTCTTCAGCTCTGCGCCGGCCGAGGGGTCGGAGCTGACGCTGCCTGACATCTTGGCGCACGAGGCCACGCAGATGGATCTGGTGGAGGCGTTGCAACAGATGTTCAACCTGCGCATTGCCACCTCTGCCGAGGCCGGGCAGATCTACATCGAGCCCTGCGACGACTTCTACCGAGGCGACGAGGTGGACTGGAGCTCGCGCGTGGTTCTGAGCGAGCCGATGCGGGCCGAGTATCTGGCCTCGGGGTGCAGACTAATGCAGCGTCTATGCTACCGCGCCGAGGGCGACGGAGCCGTCAAGCGATACAACGACCACGCGCAGGAGCGATTTGGCGAGTGGAGTTTCGAGAGCGACTCCTACCTCGCAGCTGATGGGGTAAAAACCTCTCGCAACGGACTTTTCTGCCCCACCATCTCAACGACGGGAATCTTTGCCTCGGCACCCTCGGCCGAGGTGATGCAGGTGGGCGACCGCGATTCGGACGAGGTGGAGGGCGTGGCGGCGAGAATAGTCCGCTGGGGCGGTATGCGTACCCTCCCCGCAGATGAGCGCTGGGGCTACCCCACATTCGGGCGCGAATACCCCTACGCCGCATTCCACTCGCCCGAACACTTCACGCTCTGCTTCGAGGACCGCGACTCGGTGGCAGGACTGAACCACTACTACACCAACCAATACCAAGGTCAGAGCCGACGACGCGCGCTGAGGCTCGGACTGCGGTTAGAACCGCACCTGGCAGCCGCCCTTAGCGACTGCAACTCTCAGACGGGTATTCGTTCGCGTTTTGTGCTGAACCTCACGGGCCAACGGGCCACCTATAATTTACACTCTGTGGAGGGGTACGACGCACAACGCTCGATAGCCGTCTGCCGAATGGTGCGGACAACAGATGATTAACTTTTTTGTTTAACTTGAAAATGTAAAGATGCAAACCAAAATCACAATCAGAAACGAAGCGCAGACCTGCTACATCGACATCGAGGGCACGATCGGCGTCGACGAGAAGCATCAGTTCGAGCAAGGCGAGAAGCGTGTGGCCACCTTCGAGGCCTTCCGTCGTGAGGTTGAGCGCATCGCAGGCGTGGCGGCCGCAAACGTGGTCGTGAACATCCGCTCGACGGGTGGCGACGTGAACGATGCACTGCTGATCTACGACACTCTGAAGAGCCTCGATGCCCGCATCACAACACGTTGCTACGGCTACACGGCCTCGGCCGCAACGATCATCGCGCAGGCTGCCGACCAGGGGCAGCGCGAGATCTCGGACAATGCTATGTACCTGATTCACCGCTCCACCTGCTCCACCGATGGCAATGCCTCATCGCTCGAGAGCAAGGCCGAGTTGTTGAGAAAGACCGACGAGCAGTTGGCACGACTCTACGCCGAGCGTTCGGGCCGCGATGCGGAGTTCTTTGCCGAGCTGATGGCCGAGAATGGCGGCGAAGGACGCTGGCTCACCGCTGCAGAGGCGGTGGAGGCGGGATTAGCCGACACCATAATCGACAACCAGAGCGGGGGCTCGGAGGGCGTGACATCGGACCTGGTGCCGCAGGTAAAGGATTCGACCACAGCGGGCGATATTGTTCGCTACCTGCTCACGCGACTGGCCTACCGAATCGAGGAGTGGATCGACCGCCTCTACGAAAAGCACCAGGCAAAGCGCGAGGCAAAGCGAGCCGAAAAGGAGGCGCAAAAAGAGGCTGAGAAGGAGGCTGCGGAGAACAAGCCTACGCTCGATCCCGAGCAGGAGGCACCCAATGCTCCCGACACAGCTCCCGATCCTTCGGAGGAGGCTCTGCCGAAGGCCACGCTTGCCACACCCACGCGCTCGGCCATAGCCTTCGACGAGGGTCAGCGCCGATATGCGGCAACCGACGTAAAGCCGACGGAGGATCCTTCGATGAATCAGCCTACGGCGAGTGCCAACTCACGCGCCTACGCCGACGATGCGCGAGCATTCGGAAAGTATTAAAAACCAACAAAAAACAGAAACTTAAACCAACAAAAAAACCGTTTTAATTATGTCAAGTATTATCGTAAATCCCAAGAACTACACAGGCCACGATCTGGACAACATCTTCTTCCGTCCCCTTTTGACGGGCCCCTCGGCCGAGTCGCTCGGAATCCGTATTCTCTACAATATGCCTATGCCTACCGTCGTGCAGGTGTGGGATCGCAGCTCGAACGTGCTCACCCCCTACGACGAATCGACAGGCTGGACCGGCAGCGAGAAGACCTCGCACCTGCAGAAGACAATCCCGATGTTCCGCGTCAAGGCCGAGAACGCATTCTCGGCGAGCGACTACTTCTCGACAATCTTCGAGCTTATCACCTCGCGTGCCGACATCAATATGGAGGATCTCTCGGGTACGGAGCTTGAGGCGGCCGAGACCGAGCTCTTCCGCAGAGCCATTGCCGAGTCGATCCGTATGAACCTCTGGCTCGGCGACAAGGGCGGCACACTCTCGACGGGTTACACCAGCTTCGACGGTCTGCTCAAGATCGTGAACGAGCGCTCGGCTCAGAGCAAGTTCCAGTATGCAGCGACCAACCTCTCGACTCAGATCGACAACTACGAGATCTCGGAGGTGCTGGCCAAGCTGATCGACAACGCCAGCCCCCGACTCAAGGGTCTGTTTAACGACGGTCAGGTGGCATTCTTCGTATCGCCCAAGATCTACTCGCTCTATCAGAGTCACTTGGATTCGACCTTCGGCTCGGCCGCATATCAGGACTACCAGAACGGCCGCAAGCAGTTGATGTTCCGAGGCTTCCCCATCATCGAGGTAAACCTCAACCCCGCCATCGGCGACTCTGACCTCTCGGAGGATTTCATCATCTTCACCGACCGCCGCAACCTGGTGATGGCCGTAAATACGGCCGACAGCCCCGGCTCGGAGATCCGTATGTGGTACAACCCCGACGAGATGGAGAATCGCCAGCGTGCCGTATTCGCAATCGGCTGCGACATCCTGGACGATGAGCTGGTTTGTACAATGATCGATGCCGAGTAAAACCGATAGCCTATGACCGAGAATCTTGCATATAAGCCCGTAGGAGGCCTGCTTCGAGCCGAACTCTTCGCGCTCGAAGGCTTGAGCTCGGCCGAGGATATGGTGTCGGGAGCAGGGGTAGAGGTGAGCCTTATGGACGACGGCTCCTCATACGAGGAGCTGCACTCGGCCGAGGGGCTACCCGTGAGCGTGCAACACACGCTCACCCTCTGCTCGGATCGCAATCAGGCCCGCGAGTGGTTTGACGAGCAGTGGCTCGCGCGCCTCGCCTCGGAAGGGGTGGCGGCACGCGTGGCGCTCTCCACGGGGGAGCAGATCGTGCTGGGCTACTCGGAGCGATTTGGCTTCGAGCAGGCATTGCGACTTCAGTCGCTCAAGTTCCTCTCGGGCAAGAGCCCGAACGACTCGCCCAGGGTGCAGCTTGTGCTGCGATCGCTCGACACTCAATCGGCACTACGATAGTAAAAATCAAAACATTAGACTATGGGAAAGAAGAAAACACGGAGCGTGGTGGCCGTTCAGAACAAGCGTCCATCGTCGCTCTTTGCCATATCGGCCGAATCGGTGCAGAGCGACCGCTACTGGCGCTGGGGCGACGACAATATGATGCCCTACGCCCTCTCGCTGATGTCGCGCCGCTCGACCACCCACCGCCGAATCATCAACGACAAGGCCGACTACATCGCCGGCAAGGGTTTTTCATTCAACGACGAGGAGCCACTCCTACGACAGCTTGTCGGCCGAGCCAACGGTGCGGGCGATTCGTTGCGCGAGGTGGTATGCCGACTGGCCTTCGACAAGGCACTGATGGGAAATGCCTTTTTGGAGGTGGTGACCGACCAGGAGCACTCGTTCCTCTCGCTCTACCATCAGGATGCCTCGCGCTGCCGCCTCGCACGCGACAACGAGCACGTCATACTGCACCACAATTGGCAGTCGTTCCACGACGATGAGGCCTCGACGCTGCCGCTCTACCCCCGATTCGAAAAGCAGGCCGACGGCTCGCTGCGCTCGGTGGTACATTACAAGGAGTATGAGCCGATGTTCTCGCACTACGGCGTGCCGAAGTACATCGCAGGAATGGGTGTCTCGGCCATCGCCTACAAGACCGACTGCTGGAACATCTCGCGTCTGGACAACTCGTTCCAGCTCTCGGGCATTATGATGCTCGACGCGGCGACGGACTCTGAGCAGGAGGCCGACGAGATTGTGCGTCAGGCCGAGCGTCACTTTGCGGGCAACCCCGGACAGGTGATGTTCGTCATCCGCGAGGCGGGCGAGCAGGACAACTCGCGCTTCATACCCGTCGGCTCGAACAACGAGGGGGATTGGAGCAAGTTGCACGACCAGGCGACGAGCGACATCGTCATCGCCCACTCGTGGTTCCGCTCGCTCAGCGGCTTGGACTACTCGGCAGGCTTCAGCGCCGAGCGCATCCTGCACGAGTATGAGGTGGCACTCAACACGGTGATTCTGGCCGAGCAGGAGGAGCTGCTCGCACCCATCAAGCAGTGCGTACGAGAGATTCTGGCGGTGGATGCATCGTCGCTCGAGATTGTCAATCGTCCGCCCACGCGCTCGAAGCCTATCTATATGAAGGTGTGGGAGGCACGCAAGGCCGACGGATTGGAGTATGACGAGGAGGATGAGCGCCAGCAGATGTATCTGTCGGAGATCACGAAGTACAACGTAACCAAAATCAACTGATAGCTATGGCAGAGATTATAACCCCGTCGGAGGTCATCACGCTGGCCTTCGGCGATGGCGAGTATGTGGCTGCGGAGGCCATCTCGCCACTCGATATTGATGCGGCGACGGAGCACTGGGTAAGGCCCGTTGTGGGCGAGGAGCTGTTGCAGGCCATCGGCAAGGGCAAGTACTCGGAACTTAGCGAGGGGTACATAAAGCCCGCCATTGCGCTCTACACCCGCTACATCGTGCAGCCGCGCCTGAACGCCGCGACCTCGCAGTTGGGGCTGAGCGTCCCCACGGGTTCGCACCGCAAGGCGGCCGACGAGAAGGCCCGGGAGGAGCTTATGCAGGCCTTACTGAAGAGAGCCCGCACGGCGCTGAAGCGACTCTCGCGACAGCTGGAGCAGCAGGCGGCCGAGATACCCGAATACCGCTCGGCAGAGAACATTCTAAAGCGTTGCTCGATCGATGGAGGCGTTGTGCAGAAAATTTCGTAACGTGGTGGGGTGGCTGGTGGAGCGGTTTAGTTCGGCACTCTCGACGACGGGGAGCTGGGCGGTGCAACACTACACCGAGGGCGACCTTCGGACGGGACGAGGCCTGCAACGAAGCCGACTCCGCATAGCAATCACCCGCCGAAAACACAAAGAGGAGGAGAGATGAGTCGAGGAATTAGAAACTGCAACCCGGGCAACATACGCCGCTCGAGGGTGCGCTATCGAGGCGAGAAGCATCCGTCGCAAGATCCAGATTTCAAGCAGTTTGAGTCGATGGCGATGGGCTATCGCGCAATGTTTATCCTGCTGGACACCTATCGCGTAAGGTATGGTTTGAGGAGCATCCGCGAGATGATTTCGCGCTACGCTCCGCCCACGGAGAACCATACGGCACTCTACATCGAGACGGTGTGCGACCTGACGGGATTGCTGCCCGACGAGCAGATCGACACCCGCTCGCGTCGGGTGATGGTCCCCATCGTGGCGGCGATGTCGCGCGTGGAGAATGGTTGCATAGCACGAAAAACAGAGGTCGAGGAGGGGTTCACGCTTACGGGATTCTAAAAAAATCCTTATCTTTATAGACGAAAAACCGACCTAAACGGAACACCGCAGCGATGATAACCTTCAGCAAGGAAAACATACTCCGCCACCTCGAACGCCGACCGATGCTCAAAGCGCTGGTGCCGTTTGTGGTTGGTATTCTTTTAGCCGATGGCTACGCCCTGCCTGTGTGGGGTGTGGCCTTCGGCTTTGTTGTTTGTGCTGCGGGGGCTTACATCTTTCGGTCGAGCCGAGCCGTCAGCCTCTACGTTGTGGGGGTGGTGCTGATGGCAGGAATGATGGCCACAACGCTGCGCAGCCTCGGCGAGCAAATTGAGCCGTACGAACAGATTGAGGTTGTGATAGATGACATTACCGCCCGTCGTGGCGACCGCGTGATGGGCACGGCTCACGTCGTAGCACATCAGAGCGAGCAGGGCACAAGGCGGACAAGAGTTCCGATACGTTTTGTTGCCGACTCGATGGTGGGACTCGCGGCGGGCGATCGGGTGGTCAGCACAGCACGGCTCGGGGCATTCGATGACGAGCAGGATTACGGGCGATATATGTCACGTCGTGGTTTTGCGGGGCAGATCGCGCTGCATCCCTACAACATCACACAGCATCAGCACTCCGCCCCCACCCTCGCACATCGTCTGCGCGAGGTGGCCGATGAGCATATCGAGCGGCTGCGGCTATCGGATGATGCGCAGCGTGTGGCAAAGGCTGTGGCGATAGGTCAGCGTAGCGAAATAACACCCACGATAAGAGAGAATTACACCGCCGCCGGAGCGGCTCACCTGCTGGCCGTATCGGGCCTGCACGTCGGCTTCGTATGCGTGGTGATAAACCTGTTGCTGTGGTGGCTGCCGCTGCTCAACAGGGGGCATCTGCTCAGGAGCGCCGTGGTGATTTGCGCGATATGGCTCTACGCCTCGGTGGCGGGTTTCACGCCATCGGTCACAAGAGCCGCAGTGATGTTCACGGTGATGCAGGCCGCAATCCAGCTCTCGTCGCGCTCCATATCGGCCAACACGCTCTGTTTCACGGCCGTTGTGATGCTCAGCTGGGATGCGAGGATGATCTACGATGCGGGATTTCTGCTCTCCTTCCTCTCCGTTGCGGCCATCATCGAGTGGGCCGTGCCGCTCTGCACACGCCTTCAGCGCCCCAACAGCGGATTGTTGCGGCAGGCGGCGTGGTGGGGCGCAGAGTGGCTGCGCTCGGCATTTGTGGTGAGCCTTGTGGCATCCATTGCTACGGCACCTCTGGTGGCATATCTCTTTGGGAGGTTCTCGCTCTGGGGTGTGGTGGCAGGGCCGCTGATGGTTGCACTGACGGCTGTGGCCGTAGGTTCGGTCGTTGTGTGGGTGTTACTCCCCATCGGGGTGTTGCAGGGCGTGGCGAGCGAAGTAATCGGGAGTCTGATCGGCACGATGAACAACATCGCGGCGTGGTGTGCTCGGGCCGAGGTGATGAGCTTCGAGTGGCAGGCCGAGGGCTGGGTGTGTGCTGGGGCGTATATTCTTTTTGCAATTATCACCCTCACGGCGTGGGCAATAGAAAAAAAATATTAAATTTGCCGCCCGAAAGAAACACTTTAAGCAAATGAAAGCACTATACACCATCCTGCTGCTGGTGGTATCAAACGTCTTTATGACCTTCGCGTGGTACGGCCCCCTGAAGTTGCAGCAGATGAAGCTAATCTCATCGTGGCCTCTGTGGCTCGTAATCATCTTCTCGTGGGGCATTGCGCTGGCCGAGTACTCGTGCCAGATTCCCGCCAACCGAATCGGCTTTATCGATAATGGAGGCCCCTTCACGCTGATGCAGCTCAAAGTGATGCAGGAGGTTATCACGCTCATCATCTTCACCGTATTCACCACCGTATTCTTCCGAGGCGAGGCTCTCCACTGGAACCACCTGGCAGCATTCGGCTGTCTGGTATTGGCCGTCTATTTCGTATTTATGAAGTAATGAGTGGCGAGGAGCTCGACATACTGCGACTTCAGGAGGTGAGGCAGGCCATCGAGGAGAACATCGAACGCGACCCGCTACGGGTGGCACTCGATAGTCGTATCCCCCACGCCCGTGAGGTGGCTACGCAGGTGAAGTATCTGCAACGTGCCCGACAGAAGCTCAGGCGTATGTACGAGGCTCGCTGCATACTTCCGCAACGCGCCTTCGAGCAGGCTTCGAGCGAGCAGACGGCGGCGGCAAAGCGACTCAGTGGTGGGCGACTGCTCGACTTAACGTGCGGTCTGGGAATCGACTCAACGGCTATGGCCGAGCGATTTGAGAGTGTCGTGGCCATCGAGCGCGACGAGGTGCTGGCCGAGGTTGTGAGGGAGAATCTCCGACGACAAGGGGTTGAGAATGTGGAGGTTGTCACGGCTTCAGCCGAGGAGTATGTAGCCGCTTGCAAGGAGCAATTCGACTGGATTTATGTCGATCCCGATCGTCGCACCGACCAGGGACGACGTGTAGTACGCCTGGAGGATTGTTCGCCCAACGTGGTGGAGCTGTGGCCCGCGCTCAAGCGCATCAGCAGCCGCGTGGCGATAAAGAATTCGCCGCTGTTCGATGTGGAGGAGGCGTTCCGACTCTTCGGGCACTGCGGTGTGGAGGTCCTCTCGCTTGCGGGCGAGTGCAAGGAGGTGATGATCTATGCCGATGGCCGTGAGCCCGCGCTGGCAGCCGAGGCTGTGGGCAAGTGTCGTGTCGAGTTCAAACGCTCGGAGATAGTAAATTGGCCTATGCCTGAGGAGTTTGCGGCGGCGGAGTACAGCCATCTCATCATCCCCGATGTGGCGTTGCAGAAGGCTCGTCTGGTGCGACACGCACTACACGATGTGGCCGACGTGTGGAGCGAGAACTCGTTTGGTTTTGCCCGAACGGAGCCGCGCGATGTGCTGGGACGAGTGGAGGAGATTGCAAGGATAGAGCCATTTGATATGAAGGCCCTGAAACGAGAGCTGAAGGGCGTGGGCACAGATATTACGATGCGCGACTTCCCCCACCCGCTTGACGAGGTGCGCCGCCGAACGGGTATGCGCAGCGGCAACGAGGTGCGACTGGCACTGACGAAGGTCGAGGGAAGATGCTACACGATATTTTTGAAATAGGAAAGGGTGCTGCGCGCACCCTTTTTTAGTATAGTTCGATGTACTCATACGAGTTTCCCACCGCCTCCAAATACCGCTGGAACATCTGTTGCGAGATAACCACCGTAGCGGTGTTGTCGTTGGGATGGAAGCTCAGCGAGGGTTGCTCACGCAGGTTGGCATCGAGGAAGAGATGAACGTGATTCTCCTCATCATTGACCAACCCGAAGGGCGACACCGAGCCGGGGCGTAGCCCTAACCAGCGCTCCATACGCTGCTCCGAGGCGAAGGAGAGCTTGCCCTGACGCAGGCGCTGCTCCAGATCGTGGATTGCCATCGTGCGCTCGCTGTCGAAGACAACCAAGTAGTGGCGGTTGCCCTTGTGGTTGCGGAAGAAGAGGTTTTTGCAGTGCTTCGAGCCGTCGGCGTGCCAATACTGACGCGCAATCTCGATGGTGGGTGCCTCGGGGTGGTCGTACACGGAGTACTCTATATCGTGTGCCGCCAGAAAGTCAAACACCCTCTGACGACGGAAGAAATTTTCGTTACCCATTTTGGATTCTACATTTTGAATTTTGCATTATCTCGACGCTACTCCCAGGACACCTTGTCTATCCTTCGCCCACTCATCCTGCGAGCGCAGCACCTGCTCCACGATGTCGCGCACGGCACCCTTGCCGCCACCAAACTCCGAGACGTAACGCGACGCCTCGATAACCTCAGAGCAGGCATCGGCCGGGCATACAGGGATGCCGACCAGCTCCATACACTCCAGATCGGGGATGTCGTCGCCCATATATATCGTCGTGGCGGGGTCGATGTCGTAGTCGGCGAAGAACTCGTGCATAGCCTTGATCTTATCCATACAACTCAGGTACATTCGCGTCACGCCCAGACGCTCCATACGCGAGCGCAGCAGGTTGCCGTGGCCGCCCGAGATGATGCAGACCTTATAGCCGCGACGCACGGCGTAGGCTATGGCGTAGCCATCCTTGGCGTTGTACTTGCGGATGAAATCCGACCCATCGCCGATGGGCATAATGCCACCATCGGTCATCACGCCATCCACGTCGAAAACAAAGGCCTTGACCTTTGCTATATCCTCTTTGAAGTTTCCCATATATATTCGGTTAGTAGTTTATAAATCTCCTTTTCGCGCTCCGAACCAAGCATCGCCTCGTGACGCTCGGCAACCGAGAAATCACCCCTAACGGCAGGGCCCGTCTGCACCCTACGGGGATGTTCGGCCTGGGTGGCCTTGCGGGCGCACTCCTCGATGAGCGGTCGCAGAACATCAAACGGCAGGTCGGCGTGCTCGCCGAGGCGGTCGGCCGCCATAGCGTAGAGCGCATTGACGAAATTGCAAGCCAATACGCCCGTCAGATGCACCTCACGGCGTTGTGCCGACGAGGCGCGATAGACTCTGCAGCTCAAGGCCTTAGCCACGCGCTCGATAGCGACGGTGGTCGCCTCATCCGCACCCTCAACGAAGAGCGGCACGGCCGAGAAATCGACTCTGCGGCCTGCGGTAAAGGTCTGGAATGGGTACAACACGCCCGTCAGCTCCTCGCCCAAGACGCCGCGCTCGACACTGCCTGCCGTATGCACCACAACAGAGCCCTCGGCTCGGCGCAACGTAGCAGCCACCTCGCCCACGGCACGGTCGCTCACGGCGATGATGTAGAGGTCGGCATCGGCCGCCTCGCCCAGATCGTCGCACCACTCCGTACCGGCCAAGTGGGCCACCTGAGCGGCTCGCTCGGCGTTGCGTGCCACGACCTGACGAAGCTCCAGCGCGGGGCACTCGCCAACGGCGATGGCAACAGACTCGGCCACGTTGCCGCTACCTACGACAACGACACTATGTATCACTCTATTTTCCATCTATCAAATCAATTATCAGTGAGTTACTATCACTCTCGGCGATGGTAGCCTTCAGCTCCTCGATCTTCCCGTCGCTCTTAAGCGCGTCCTTCGTGCGGCAGAGGCTCTCCGCAGGGCCATCGACACAGCTATCCACAGCCTCCAGCACGTCGCACACCCTTAGCGAGGCCAGATCCCGCGCAGGGGCGTAGGCCACGTCGTACTCCTCCTCGTCGCAACGCACCTCGTTGAGCACCCCCGAGGCGACAAGCACCGAGGTGAGTTTGCTCACGATGCGAGCGGGAAGGCCCAAACCCTCACGGATTATGACAAGCGGCACGGCACCCTCGCCCGAGCGGAACGAACGGGCAACGAAGATGGTTATGGCGAGCATTAGTTTGCGCTGGCTATCGTAGCTCAGGGCGGGCAGAGTGCGCTCCTCGTCGAAGCGTTTCTCGTTCTGCAAGGCGAACGACAACTCGCAGCCAATCAGAAGGATACTCCACGAATTCTGCATCCACAGCAGAAACAACGGCAAGGCGGCGAAGCTACCGTAGATGGCGCTATACGAGGTCATCCACTTAATCAGATAGACGTAGAGCGCCTGGAACAGGAAGAAGCACGTTCCCGCCACAACGCCCGCCATCAGGGCCGAGCGCAGGCGCACCTTGCAGTTGGGCAGCACCATATAGATGAGTGTGAACATCAGCCACACCACCGCCAGCGAAGCAAACTTGGCGGCAAGCTCCAGCCACATCGACTCCTCGAGGCCCAGCATCTGGCGGGCATAGGTGCCAATGGAGGTGGCGATGATCCAGAGCAGCGGTGCGATGACGACAACCGAGATGTAGTCGCTATACTTGCGCACGATCGAGCGCGTCGATTTCACCTCCCATATCTTATTGAAGTTGGCCTCGATAGACTCGAACATACGGATGACGGCCCAGAACAGAGTCACCAAGCTGACCGTAGCCACCACGCCTCCCTGCGTGCGCTCGAGCGCCTTGGTGGCGAAATCGACCACATAATCGACCACCTCGGGCATCTGCGGCAGCAGCGAGTAGAGGCTATCGACCAATCGCTCGGCCAGGCCAAAGCCCTTCACCACAGCAAAGACCAGCGCCAAGACGGGTACAATCGAGATCAGAGCGTAGAACGTAAGCGCAGCACCCATATCCATCGTGCCGTGCGCCAGAAGGCCCTCAAGGGTGTAGATCACCAGCTTGAGCGGTCGTACCGTCCAGCCCAATCCCGGTATGCGCGAGATGGGCAGCAGTAGGTCGTAGAGGAATTTCAGTGGTTTGTGCATAGCTTAATTAATGCAAAATTCAAAATTAGCTTTTCACACCGCAGCCGATGATAGCAATCCGCCGGACTAATTATTCACTCGGTAGGCGCGTTGAACACCGCGGATGCGCTGGATGGAGTGAATGAGCAGATCGACAATCGAAGTCGAGGGCACCTCGACACTGATCGTGCCGCGCATCGTGCCGTCGCCGCGTGCCGAGAGATTCAGCGTGCGGATGTTAAGCTTCAACTCGCGCGTAACCACCTCCGTAATCTGGTTGCCTATGCCCGCCACATCGTTCGCCACGATGGCAATGGTGGCACGGAAAGCTCCGTCGGCATTACTGCGCCAGCGGGCCTCCATAACACGATAGGGGTAGTTCTCCCTTAGGCGTGCGGCGTTGGGGCAGTCCGAGCGGTGGATCGTAATGCCCGACGAGATGGTTACAAAACCAAAGATGTCGTCGCCCTTGATGGGGTTGCAGCACTTGGCCAACTTATACTCTATATTGTTGATCTTCTCGTCGATAACAAGCGCATCGGAGCGATGCGTGGTGGGTTGCTCAGCGGCAGCTTTCAGCTCCTCCTTACGGCGTTCGGCCTCGGCAGCAGCCTCGCGACGCTCGGCCTCGGCCTGGCCCGAGAGCCACTGCTGGAGAATCTCCTTAATCGACAGGAAATCAATCTTCTGCGTTGCTATGAGCGAATAGACCTCACGGCCCGTGCGCACCTTCAGCACCTTGCCCAAATAGGCCACAGCCTCGTCGATGGGGACCGCAATCTTCCAATTCTTCAACTTACGCTCGAGCTCCTCGCGGCCCGTGCGGGCATTCTGGTTCTGCTCGGCACGGAGGTAGGATTTGATGCGGGAGCGAGCCTTCGACGTAACACAGAACGAGAGCCAATCGGCCTTCGGAGTCTGGTTCTTCTGCGTCATAATCTCCACGATATCGCCATTATGCAACACCTCACGGATCGGCACGGCGCGGCCATTCACCCTCGCGCCAGTACAGGTTGCGCCGAGGTTGGTGTGGATATCGAACGCGAAGTCCAGCACGGTAGCACCCTCGGCGAGCTTGCGGATGTCGCCATTGGGCGTAAAGACAAAGATCTCGCTGGTCGAGGGGGTGGCATCGAAACGCTGCGTGAGCGACTGAGTGGTCTCCTCCAGCACCTCCCTTAGACGGCTGAGCCACTGCTCCGAGGTCTGACCGCCCTGATTCACACCCTTGTAACGCCAATGGGCAGCGATACCTCGCTCGGCCACGGCATCCATACGCTCCGAACGAATCTGAATCTCAACCCAGCGTCCCTCACCCGCCGAAACGGTGGTGTGCAACGACTCGTAGCCGTTGGACTTGGGTATGGTAACCCAATCGCGCATACGCTTGGGGTTGGGCGTGTAGCAATCGCTCACCACAGAATAGACCGTCCAGCAGAGCTGCTTCTCCAGCTCACGCTCGCAGTCGATTATCACGCGCAGGGCAAAAATATCATAGACACCCTCGAACGGAACGCCCTGCTTGCGCATCTTGTTCCAGATCGAATAGACCGACTTGGTGCGGCCCTTGATGTGGTAGCTTAGGCCCGGCACCGCCTTGAGTTTCTCCTCGATGGGGACAAGGAAACGGGCGATGAAGGTCTGACGCTCGCTCTCGGTCTCCTCCAGACGGCGGCAGATATACTCATAATCCTTCGGCTCCAACCACTTCAGCGCCAAATCCTCCAGTTCGCTCTTCAGCGCATAGAGTCCCAGCTTGTGGGCAATCTGGGCGTAGAGATTCATACTCTCCCACGACTTCTTGCGGCGCTTCTCGGGCGGGAAGATCTGCAGCTCGCGCATAACCTCCAGACGGTCGGCCAGCTTGATCAGGATCACGCGCGGATCCTCCGAGTAGCTGACAATCATATCGCGGAAGTCGTTGGCCTGCTCCTTCGAGACCTTGAGTTTGATGTTGGAGATCTTGCACAGCCCCACGATGATGCCCAACACAGGCTCGCCGAAGCGTTCGCGTATCTCGCGCGAGATGGGATCAACCATCTCGGGCTGCTCCTTGTTGGCGATGCGAAGCACATCGTGCAGAATGGCGGCCACCGTCGAGTTACGACCGAGGCCAATCTCGCGTGTAGCAATCTCGGCAACGGCAACGTCGTGGTCCAAAAGCGGGGTGCCATCGTAGCGGGCATAGCCCTGCATACGCTCCGAGGCGTAGATCAAGGCATCGTCGATGGTCTGCTGCGTCTGCTCCGAGTAGGTCGAAGCTATGTAGCGGCGTAGTGAGCCATATCTTTTCAATGGGTCCATAATCAATCTCGTTTAGTCGGTTTCCAAACAATATACAGCTCCTCGTCGGTGAGGGCGTAGAGCTCGCGCTCCTTCGGCGTAAAGACCTTGGCGTAGGGTATGGCATCGGCCTCGAAGCCAGCCGCGCGAAGGCGGTCGATATAGTCGCGGCCATAGATGCGACGGTGGTCGTACTGGCCGAAGATGCGGGTGCGCTCCTTGGGGTCGGTAATCGAGTCATCCTCGAAGGTGTGTTCGCGCTCGCGCTCCACGGGCGAGAGGATAACACCCCATCCGCCGGGGCTGAGTATGCGGTAGAGTTCGCCGAGGGCACGGCTATCATCCTCGACGTGCTCAAGGATGTGGTTGCAGATAATGGCATCGAACGACGAGTCGGCGAGCGGAATCTGTTGCACGTCGAAGTGCAAGTCGGCAAGCGGGCTCTCCAGATCGGCCGTTACATATCGCTCCTGCTCACGGGCATACATCTTGCGGAACTTACGCATAAGGGCCACCTCGGGGGCGATGTGCAGCAGTCGCGGCAGAGCCATAGCTCCACGACCGAGGTCGCTCTCGCGCAGCAGCCAGAGCCACAACAGACGATGGCGCTCCAGAGCCAGGCAGTTGGGGCAGAGGGCATTCTCGCGCTGATTGACATAGCCATATGGGAGGAACTTACGACGGCGGCAACCACACAGCGGGCACTCCTTGCCGCGACCCACATAGAGGAGTCCGAGCAGGGGCACAGCCCACCCCGCCACACGTTGCAGCAACGGGCGAGGGAAGAGGTTGAGGATATGTTTTATGAGTTGTTTCATTCTACTCCAGTTCGGCCTTCACAGCCCGTTCAACGTCGGTGAGTTGCGCTTTGCACTGCTCGATAAGCTCCGTTGCGCGCTTGACCTCCGCGGCCAGCGTATCAACGTCGATCTGCTCATCGCGAAGGCGCGCGAGGATCTGCTCGATCTGGGCGACAGCCTCGGTGTATGAAAGTTTTTTCTTAGTCATATCTTGATGCTTTTTATCTACTTAATCTCTGCCTTCACGCTGCCCTTTGCAAGCTCAATCTCTACCTCGCGGCCCGAGAGCCCCTCGGCCGAAGTTATGGCACGCCCGTCGCATCTCACCACGGCGAAACCCAAATTCAGGATTCGTTCGGGGGCCCGGGCCTCCGCCACCTCGGCGGCCATCCTCAGGAAGCTACGCTGGCGCTCGATAAGGCGTTCGACACCTCCACGCAGCTGCTCGCCACAGAGCCTGAGGCGCATCGTCTCGCGCTCGCAACGGCGCACGGCTCCCACCCTCAGATCGCTCTCCAGACGCTCCAGACGCACCCGCTCGCGCTCGGTAGCCGACTGCGCCAACTGCATAAGTCGGACAGCAGCCTCCTCCAGCCAGCCATCCTGACGTGCCATACGCTCGGTGAGCCACGCCGCCACGGCGGTAGGGGTTTTGAGCGGGGTGTGGGCGACCATATCCGCCACGCTCACATCCTTATCGTGGCCGATACCCGTAATGACGGGCAGCGGGAACTGCGCTACATAACTGCACAGACGATAGGAGTTGAAGCAGCTCAAATCGCTTGCCGAACCGCCACCTCGGATGATGACCACAGCGTCGAACTCCTCCACGCGCTGCGCCACTCGCTCCAGAGCTTGGCACAACGACTCCTCGGCCGCCTGGCCCTGCATCACGGCATCGAAGAGCTCCACACGAAAGGCGTAGCCTCCAGCCGAGAGTTCGTTGCAGAAGTCGCGGTAACCTGCGGCAGCACCGCTCGAAACAACGGCCACACGCTGAACGAGCAGAGGCATCGGCTCCTCGCGGTTGAGATCCCACACGCCATCGGCCTGAAGCTGGGCGATGGTCATCTGTCGCTGGCGCTCCACCTCGCCCAGAGTGTAGGAGGGGTCGAGGTCGGTAATCTGTAGCGAGAGACCGTAGAGTTCGTGGTAACTGACGATGACCTTTGCCATAATCTTCATTCCCGAGGCCAGCTTCGAACCCGTCTCGGCGTGGAAATAGGAGCTGAGCATAGCGTATTGCTGTCGCCAGATGACGGCACGCACCTGCGCACGCGGGATGGGCGCACCACCGCGCGTGGGCTCCGATTTCTCGACAAGTTCGAGGTAGCAGTGGCCCGAGTAGTTGACCTTCAGCTCCGAGATCTCGGCCACAACCCACTGCGGGAGGGGCAACGACTGCTCGACAGCGGCTTTGATGCGCTGCTGAAGTTGGCTCAGGGTGATATATCGTGCGGTGTCGGTCATAACGGTTCTTTCCAATTTACAAATATAAGAATTTTTTGTAAAATAATGGGACGTTTGGGATTACTAAAAAAATGGCGACCACTCGTTGAGTAGCCGCCACTGAAGAGGTTGGATTTTACATTCTCTTTTACTGGAATATTTCATCACGGGCGTAGCCCTTGATTGTCTTTTTGCGCTCGGCGATGAAGAGTATAAAGTGAATCAACACGCCAATGCCCCAGAAGGTTGCCGTTGCAGCCAAGGCAACAATACTCTCGGTGTGCCAGCCGGCGTAATAGGCCGCAAAACCCAAAGCAACGCAGATGACGTAGGTCGTGAGATGGTATCTAAAGCCAATGTCGTAAATATCGTACTCTCTCTCCTCTTTTTGGCCAAAGTACCAACCCGTAAAATACATAAGACAGAAATATGCGATCGAACACGCTATGGTTCCGACGAGAGTCTGCGCTCCGATACATAAGTTTAGAGCATATCGGAATAAAACCGTCAAAAGCAGTGCGCCAATGGCAAATTGTCCTAATCTGAATGTCAATGCTTTCATAACTTACTTGTTTAGAAGATTAATAATTGATTCGTTTGTAAATAGTAGTATATTTCGTTTTGCAAAACGCTTAAATAGTTCATTGCCCATCGGGGTGAGGTAGTAATATTTCCTATCGGGCCCTTTGCTTACTCGGCGGCTATCGTAGGCGATGATCTCCAGATGCTGGAACTTGCGCAGATTTCTATATAGGCTCTGCTCCTCGCACGTCATCGTGCCCTGCGACATCCGCTCGACAAACTCCTTTATCTGCTCCATACATTTGTTTCCCTCCTTCAAAGCCAGAAACACCCAAAAGGTGAGTTGCCCTTTTTTGTAGGTCTCTTCCCAAGCACTTAACAGCTCGTCAATGATCGGATTATATTCCATAGGTGTAGTATTATTGATATATTAAACAACTTGTATAGTGCAAATATACTACTACTTTTTGTATATGCAAATAAAAATCTAATTTTTTCCCGATTTAATTATTATTGGCGGGTATTGGGAGGGGCGATTTTTAATGATAGCGCGCGTTTATAAGTGTGTGTTAATGAGGAGATTTTTAGTGGAAGATTAATCCGCATACGCGTCTTTTCACCGCCTCGGTTCGGCAAAGCCTGCAAGCAGTCTCTGCTCTCGCCTTAAATGCGGCGTTCCCCATCGCCTTGCTCTGCAAGTTGGGGAATGACGTGTTAATAAAACCCCCACCCCCTGCGGGGACTCCCCCTAAAATAGGGGAGGTGTCGCGTAGCGACGGAGGGGTCTTAATTTTGAATTCTGCATTTTGAATTTTGCATTCTGCATTGCATCGGCCGCCGCCCACCACGCTCGACAGCAGGGTTAGCAGGCGGTTGCAAAACACGCCTTAGGCGTGAAAAAAAGGGCACAACCATCACGGTTGTACCCTTCTCACAAAGTTGATTTAATGCTTAGTAGGTTTAGGTATAATAGTTCGCCCCGAAGGGCCGCGACTATTCGTTAAAACTGAAAGTAGGGGCAGAGTGCATATACGCCCTGCTTCTCGATCACACTTTGCAACTGCTGATACTCGCGGTAGAGCGCGCCGAGCTCCGAGCGAGCGGTAAGCTGCTCACGCACCTTCACGTTCAGCGAGTTGAGGATAGCCATCAGGCCGTCGGCCTCGTTCGTAACCTCCACGATCTGGTAATCCTCGCCCAACTCGGCCTTGTCAACGGCGATAGCCAACGCTGCCGTAAGGCCACCACAGGTGTCAACCAAGCCGATCTTCTGCGCCTCCGATCCGCTCCATACGCGGCCCTCGGCGATCTCGAGCACGCGGTCGATGGTGAGGTTACGGCCCTCGGCCACGAGCGAGGTGAAGCGCTCATAGACTCTATCGACGCTCTGCATCATAGCTGCAAACTGAGTCGAGTTCATCGCCTCGAAGCCTGTGCCCATACCTGCGTTGCGGTTGGTCTTCACGCCATCGATGGTCACACCCAGCTTATCCTTCAGCGCACCGCCGAAGCTGGGCACGATGCCGAATACTCCGATCGAGCCGGTGAGCGTCGAACGGTTGGCCACGATAGCATCGGCCGGAGCAGAGATGTAGTAACCACCCGATGCGGCGTACTCACCCATCGACACGATGACGGGCTTCTCGGCCTTCAGGTTCTCCATCTCGCGCCAGATAATATCCGACGCCAGAGCGCTACCGCCCGGAGAGTTCACGCGAACGACAACAGCCTTCACATCGTCATCCTCGGCAACCTCCTTAAGGGTGCGCGAGAGGGTGTAGCCGTAGATATTGTCGTCGGTGCCCTCGCCATCCATAACCTGACCGTTGGCATAGACGATGGCCACCTTGGGTGATGAAAGGCGCTTGGTATCTACGCCCAGACCCGAAGCATACTCCGAGAGTGAAACGTAGGCAGGCTCCTCGATGTCGTACTCCTCCTCGAAGAGAGTCTCCATCTGGTCGGCATACTTCACGCCGTCGATCATCTTATGCTCCAACGCCTGCTGGGGCAGCACAATGGCCATCTCGTCGGCCAGACGGTTGAGCTCCTCGGCGCTGATGCCGCGCGAAGCCGATACGCCATCAATGACAACGGCCCACATCTGATTGACCAACTCCTGCATCTGCTGGCGGTTGGCATCGGACATCTCGGTGAGGAAGTAAGGCTCAACGGCACTCTTATATTTACATACGGTCGGACGCAGAATATCGATATCGATGCCGAGCTTGTCGATCAGCCCCTTGTAGAAGATTGTCTGCATAGCCAAACCCGCCCACTCGAACGAGCCCTCGGGCTGCATATAGACCTTGTCGGCTACGGATGCCAGGTAGTAGCCGATCTGCGAGTAGGTGTCGCTGTAGGCCACAACCCACTTGCCGCTCTGCTTGAAGCGCTCGATAGCCTCGCGCAACTCCTCAAGGCTGGTCAATGAGGCTGTGCCCGTGCCATTGAGGTTGATGTAGATACCCTTGATGCGATCATCCGTCGTGGCGGTCTCCACTGCACGCAACGCATCGAAGAGCGTGAGTTGCGAGATGGGGGTCAGCGACATCAGATCGAAGCCCGCCATAGGATCCATCGAGGGGGCATCAACGATATCCTCTCCGAGGTCGATGTGGAGGATAGCCTCGGCGGGGATAGCCTTCTTCTCGGTCGAGCCGAACATCGAGCCGATACCCGAGAAGATGATAAGCCACAAGCCTACCGTCAACAACGAGCCGACAACAACGGCTCCGAGCGATGCCAAGAATACCTTTCCTGCCGAGAAGCCGCACTTCTTTGCTCGACGCGGCTGTGCAACAGGTGCTGCTGGCTTGGCAGCGGCTGGCTGCGCGGACTCGGTCGCGGGCGACGGCTGCTCGCTCTGTGGCGTGGGCTGTGAGGCGGAAGCCTCAACTGAAGAATTTTCAACTACTGCGCCCTCAGGCAGATAGGCGCTATGCTCTGCGGGGAGTGCCCCATCTTTGCGTGTTTCTTCCATTGTATTTTCTTTTTTTGGTTTTTCTGTTATGCCACTCGCGCGGGGTGCTCTGGTGGCAGAGCCTCGGCGACGAGCAGATTAAGACAAAGTTATGAAAAAATTTCTATCGTTATTCACCCTCGTGGGATTAATCTACTTTATTAGACGCAAAAAATGCCCAAAAACTACGTTTTATCGGGGAAGAAAAAAATTTTTTCGCCGTAGCGTGCAGTATTTGCCCCGCCGCGCGTTTAAGGGGAAAAAGAGGAATTCAAAATTCAAAATGAAGACCCCGCAAATTGTGCCTTAACGGAGTTTTCCTCCTCGCGGCTCGGCAAAGTGAGCAAGCTCCCTCTGCCCGCGCACGCAGCGTCGGTTGCGGCCTTTTTTGCACAACTTTTTCGGAAAAAGTTGCAAAGAAAAAACATATATCACCAAACATAAAATTATAATAACAACAAAAATCTACCCCAGAACATAAAATTTTCGCCAAACCGTTTGGTTATTAGCAAATTAATATGTATCTTGGGGGGGGTATTAATCACTTAAAGGTATTGCGTTATGAGAAAGATTTGGAATTTTGCGATGGCCGCTATCGTGATTGTGGCCTCGGCGGGGCTCTTGGCGGCCTGCGACAAGGATGATGTGGGAGTTGATAATCCGTGGTCAAACGGAGAATATGAATTTGCCGAAACCGATCTATCATTTACGGACGTATTGACTTCGGCAGAATTTTGGTATGCAAATTTCACGGAAACGGTTAGATATACAGAACCTAATGGTAAAGGAAAAAGTTATGGCTATTCTGCAACACCGTCTGGCGGCTCAATTCTCCCCGGTATTTCTGTAATGTTAGATGATTTGAGATTGTTCCACCACGAAACGGCTTTAGTCGGAGTTCTTCCAAGTTTTTACCGCGATATACCTTATCGCATTGAGGAAGATATGATTATATTTAAGCCAGAAGTAGTTGAGCCCAATAATGCGAATGCGTATTTTGGAAATCCCTTATACGAGGGGGAGTATTATTTCAAGATTCTTGATTATGATGAAACAAAAATTTTGGTAGAGACTAATTATAATCAATTAACAATATCTGGAACTAAGTATCCATATATGATTACGGTCTTGCACAAAGGGGAAATCCCCAATTATTCGTATGTACCGTTTGAAGAGTGGCTAAAAGTATTTGAAGAATTGGAGAACAAATAACCTCCCGTAACACTAAAAAATTCCGCAGACGCTGAGTTTGCGGATTTTTTTATATCTTTGCGCCAAAATAGCAAAACTTTATGGCAGACAATTCAATACTACTGCGTCTGGACGGCCTCAAACTCAAGTATGAGGAGATCGGACAGAAGCCCACCGACCCCGAGGTGATCGCCGACGTGAAGCAGTTCGTGCAGCTCACCAAGGAGTACAAGGAGCTGGAGCCCATCATCGAGACTTCGGAGCGTTATCGCACGGCCGTAGCCAATCTGGCCGAGGCTAAGGACATCCTCGCCAACGACAAGGACGAGGAGATGCGCGAGATGGCGCGTATGGAGATTGCGGAGCTCGAGCCCGCACTCGTGACGATGGAGGAGGAGATCAAGTTGCTGCTCATCCCCAAGGATCCGCAGGACGACAAGAACGCTATCGTCGAGATTCGTGGCGGTACGGGTGGCGACGAGGCGGCAATCTTCGCGGGCGACCTGCTCAGAATGTACACCAAATACATCGAGTCGAAGGGCTGGCGTTACGAGATCACTTCGTTCTCGGACGGTGCCGCAGGCGGCTACAAGGAGGTGGTGCTGAAGGTTACGGGCCAGAGCGTATATGGTACGCTGAAGTATGAGTCAGGCGTGCACCGCGTGCAGCGCGTGCCCCAGACCGAGACGCAGGGCCGTGTGCATACCTCGGCAGCTTCGGTGGCCGTATTGCCTGAGGCAGAGGAGTTTGACGTGGAGATCTCGATGAACGACATCCGCAAGGATATCTTCTGCGCATCGGGCCCCGGAGGTCAGTCGGTGAACACCACCTACTCGGCAATCCGTCTGACGCACATCCCCACGGGTATCGTGGTGCAGTGTCAGGACCAGAAGTCGCAGCTCAAGAACTTCGACAAGGCTTTCGAGGAGTTGCGTACGCGCGTCTTCAACCTCGAGTACTCGAAGTATCTCGACGAGATCGCATCGAAGCGTAAGACGATGGTTTCGACGGGTGACCGCTCGGCAAAGATTCGTACCTACAACTACCCGCAGGGCCGAATCACCGACCACCGTATCAACTACACGATCTACAACCTCTCGGCATTTATGGATGGCGACATTCAGGACTGCATCGACCACCTGATCGTAGCGGAGAACGCTGAGCGATTGAAGGAGAGCGAGTTGTAAAAGGGCTCTATTTCAGGAAATACTACAAAGGATGCCGACTTTTGGTCAGCATCCTTTATTTATTTCAAAACAAATAGAGAAAATAAAGGGCGAAAAATATAATTTTCGTATATTTGTCTATTCATTACGAAAAATATATCAAAATCATAAAACTACAACCTAAATGAAAAAGCTTTACAGAAACCTGATTATGGCTGTGGCAGTCGGCTCAATGGCGGCGTGCTCGGCCCCCTACACCCCGGTGGAGACCTTCGCCGAGGCGGATGATCCCGTAGCACTCACAGCCGAGCAGTCGGCAGCGTGGGAGGGCGTGACGAAGAGCCTCAACGGAGGTTGGGGATGCCCCGATTTGCGCTACTCGCGCAGCGAAGTACCCACAACACTCGACAACAACACCTACCGCGTTACGGCGTGGCGTGGCGAGCGCGCATCGGCGCAGATCCTGCTCTGGACGGCCGAGGGTGCCGATGGCGTTGAGTGCGAGGTAGCACCCTTCAAGGGTGATGGCGCAACGCTGCCCGCATCGATTGCCGAGACACGTTTCGTGCGTTACACCATCGCCGACGTGCAGAACTACGACTTCAAGAAGGGCGGTCCTTCGGTGCTGATGCCCGATATGCTCGACACGCTCTCGCGCTTCGATATGGCTCCCCGCACCGCACGCCCCGTATGGGTGAGCATCGCCGTTCCGCAGGATGCGACGGCTGGCCTCTACTCTTCGACGATCACCATCTCGCACAACGGTCGTGGCAAGCTCAAACTCCCCATCGAGCTGGAGGTACAGAACCACACGTTGGCCGAGCCTTCGGAGTGGGCCTACCACCTCGACTTGTGGCAGCACCCCTCGGCTGTGGCACGCGCACAGGGCCTCGAGATGTGGAGCGACGAGCACTTCGCAGCGCTGAAGCCCCTGATGGAGCGCCTGGCGGCGGCTGGTCAGAAGGTTATCACCGCGACGCTCAACAAAGACCCCTGGAACCACCAGTGCTACGACGGCTACGAGGCGATGATCCGTTGGACCAAGCACAAGGATGGCTCGTGGTCGTACGACTACAAGGTATTCGACCGCTGGGTGGAGATGATGCTTTCGATCGGCATCAACAAGATGATCAACTGCTACTCGATGGTGCCCTGGAACTGCGAGCTGGAGTATATGGACGAGGCAAAGGGCGAGATGGTGACCATCAAGGCCGAGCCCGGAACGCCTATCTTCCCCGTGATCTGGGAGCCCTTCCTCAAGGATTTCAAGAAGCACCTCGAGGCTAAGGGCTGGCTTGCGTTCACCAATATCGCTATGGACGAGCGTTCGCCCGAGGCTATGGATGCGGCGGTTAAGGTGCTGGAGAAATGCGCCCCCGAGATGGGCTTCGCTCTGGCCGATAACCACCAGTCATATAAGAAATATACGATGATGCGCGACGTATGCGTAGCGATGCGTCAGCCCGCTGACCTGAGCGATATTCACGCTCGTCGCGAGCAGAACTTCAACACCACCTTCTACGTATGCTGCGGCCCGCTCTACCCCAACACCTTCACCTCGTCGGAGCCCTACGAGGCCGAGATGCTCGGTTGGTACAATCTGGCACACGACTACGACGGTATGTTGCGCTGGGCATACAACTCTTGGCCCGCCGACCCGCAGGTTGATTCGCGCTACGGCAACTGGATGGCCGGCGACACCTACTTGGTATATCCCTTCAACCGCTCGTCAATCCGCTTCGAGCGTCTGATCGACGGTATTGAGACTGCCGAGAAGGTACGCGCACTGCGCCGCGAGGGTGTCGATACATCGGCTGTCGAGGCTGTGCTGGAGAAGATCCGCACCTCGAACGCCAGCGACCCCACGCTGCCTTGGATGGAGACCACAGCCGAGGCACGCAAGGCATTGCACGAGGTATCGCGTTAGTGGATTTGCGATAAGGATAAAAAGAGCCTGCACGATTCGGTGGCAGGCTCTTTTTTATTATTTAAGAGTTGTTAAATAATCGTTAAGATTGGCCAATATATATATGACTTTGACCTATATGTTGTAACTTTGGGAAATAAATGTGACTTGCGGGACGCGTTCCCGAGGTCGAAACAATCTATTTATGAGCGTGTTATACACTATTATGTTGGCCGTGCTGGCTGTTTTGGCAGTATCGGGACTCTACGTCGGCGTGACGAACGACGCCGTAAACTTTCTTAACGCAGCTATCGGCTCGAAAGTGGCCAAGATGCGTACAATTCTGGCCGTTGCGTCGGTGGGTATCATCATCGGAGTGCTGACCTCGTCGGGTATGATGGAGGTGGCGCGTAGCGGTATGTTCAACCCGGGATTGTTCACCTTCCACGAGATTATGATCCTCTACGTGAGTGTGATGTTCGCAAACGTGATTCTGCTCGACATCTACAACTCGCTGGGTCTGCCTACATCGACTACCGTAGCTCTGGTCTTCTCGCTGCTGGGTGCCGCCATAGCCGTTTCGCTCTATAAGATTGCGGGCGACCCCTCGCTCACGATCGGCTCGCTGGGTGGATTCATCAACACCACACGCGCAATGGGTGTGATCTCGGCAATCCTTTTGTCGGTCCTGATCGCATTCATCTTCGGTACGCTGATTATGTGGCTCTCACGCTTCCTCTTCTCGTTCCGCTACATCGGCATCTTCCGCAAGCTGGGTTCATTCTGGTGCGGACTCTCGTTTACCGCTATCGCCTACTTCGCCGTTTTCAAGGCTCTGAAGGGCATCCTGGCGGGTACGGCGATGTACACCTGGATCAGCGACAACCTACTTATCTCGCTCGTAATCTGCTGGGTGGTATGCACCGTGCTGTTGGCATTTATGCAGCTCTTCCGCATCAACATCCTGCGTATCAATATCCTTCTGGGTACGTTCGCTCTGGCGCTGGCCTTTGCGGGTAACGACCTGGTAAACTTCATCGGAGTGCCCATCGCCAGCCTCGATGCCTACAAGATTGCATCGGAGGCAGGATCGACCTCGATCCTGATGGAGGCGCTGAACGAGAATCTGCCTGCGCAGTTTATCTTTATGCTCATCTCGGGCTTGATTATGATCGCAACGCTCTGGACCTCAACAAAGTCAATGAACGTGTCGCAGACCGAGATCTCGCTTGCCGGCCACGGCGACGAGGTGGAGGGCGAGGTGAACTCGAACGTATTCTCACGCTCAATTGTGCGCGCATCGCTCAACATCTCGAACTTCATCGACAAGGTCGTACCGCAGTCGGTACAGGATTATGTCAGCAAGCGTTTCGAGTACGAGGATGTGGAGAAGAATGGAGCTCCTTACGATAAGATTCGTGCCGTTGTGAACATCACCACCGCAGCACTGCTCATCTCGGTGGGTACGTCGCTCAAGCTCCCCCTCTCGACCACTTACGTCTGCTTTATGGTAGCGATGGGTTCGTCGCTGGCCGATAAAGCGTGGGGACGTGAGTCGGCCGTACACCGCATCACGGGCGTTATGACTGTTGTGATGGGTTGGTTCGTGACGGGTATCGGCGCGTTCCTGATCGCTATCGGCGTAGGCCTGATCCTCATCTGGGGAGGCACGGTGGCCTTTGCCTTTGTTACCGTCGCGTGCGCATATATGCTTATAAAGAGTAACTTCATCGACTCAAAGAAGAAGGACTCAATGCCCAAGAGCGCCATCGAGAACGACACGGTGGACAACGTGCTGGGCGAGGTGTGCCAGATGATGAAGGTATCGACACAGATCTACGACCGCACGCTGGTGGCCGTATCGAAGGAGGATCGCAAGGCTCTGAAGGAGCTGGTGCGCGAGTCGGGCGAGATGTACGACGAGTGCCACAAGATCAAGTATAGCCTTATGCCCGCCCTCAGAAAGATGAAGGGCTCGGGACTGGAGCTCTCGCTCTACTACATCCAGGTGGTTGACTACCTGAACGAGATGGCCAAGGCGCTGGTGCACATCACACGCCCTGCGTTCGAGCATATCGACAACAACCATAAGGGCTTGTCGGAGGAGCAGACCAACGACCTGATGCACATCAATGACGACGTGGCGGAGATCTACGGCAACATCAACCGTATGATCACCGACAACGACTTCCACGACATCGACGTGGTGCTGACGATGCGCGACAACCTCTTCGAGCGAATCGCCTCGACGACCAAGTCGGAGCTGGTGCGTATCAATGCGGGCGAGGGTAACACCAAGGCAAGTATGTTCTACCTCACCGTGCTGAGCGAGACCAAGGCAATGGTGCTTCAGGCGCGTAACCTTCTGAAGGCGCAGCGTTACTTCCTCGAGCACGCCGACGTCCAGAAAAACTGGAAGCAGGTGGGCCGATAATATTTCACTAAATCGTACTAAAAAAGAGCAGATCCGATGGGTCTGCTCTTTATTATTTATAAAAGGACTCGACCGGCGGCAGAAGCTGAGAGCAAACCGAAGGGAGGTTGTTGCAATCGTAGATTGTCGGACTTGATGGGCGATGTGTCGAAAATTTATTTTCGGGCACAATCGTTCAGCAAGCACGATTATTTGCGAAGCAAACAACAACCTACCGCAGACAAGTCTGCCGATGTGCAACAAGCTGAACGAGTCCCTTTATCCGCACAAAAAAAGCGACTGTCTAACGACAGTCGCTCGTGCCTCACCCTGCCAGACTATCGAACTTTTATCGAGGACTATTTGAAAATCGTGGAGTTTATCGAGTGGTTAAAAGATTTTTATCCAGAAAAAGCAGCATTTCTTACAAAAAAGTCTTGACTTTGTATCCCTATCACCTTATAATGTTAGTAGGGATACCCCAACTGCGCCAATGGTGTTGGCGTAGTTTTAATAATAAAGTTATAAATATCAATTTGTAAATGATTAAGAAAAATGAAAAACGGTCATTTGTATTTTACGACTCCTTTTTGGAGGC